>NZ_JAOTNX010000006.1:0-392748 GCF_036346475.1 Pseudomonas sp. AM8 | reverse complement strand
AACTGGCTTCGCGGCTGGTTTCGCAGCAGCGGTTTTAGCAACTGGCTTCGCGGCTGGCTTTGCAGCAGCAGTTTTGGTCGCTGGCTTCACGGCTGGCTTTGCAGCAGCAGTTTTGGTCGCTGGCTTCACGGCTGGTTTTGCAACAGCGGTTTTAGCCGCTGGCTTGGCTGGCGCTTTAGCCGGAGCACGGGCACCCAGCACTTTAGCTACGGCTTCCTTCACACGACCAACGCCCTGGGCCAGTTTCAGGCTTTCTTGAGCATCTTTTTTGAGTTGGGAAATGTAGGTGCGGGTTTCAGCTTGACGATCCTTGAGAGCATCCAGCAGGTCTTCGAGTTCTTTTACCGCGTCTTTGGCTTTGGCTTGTGCCTTGGCCTTGCCGGCAGTGGCGGCGTCTTGCAGTTTGGTGCGGGATTTGTGCAGCTTTTCTTGCGCTTTACCGCGTTGTTTTTCCAGCTTGGCGAGCAGTTTTTCTGCATCGGCCAACGCTTGGGAACATGCGCTTTCCAGATGTTCGAGCAAGCTGCCCGACAATTGTTGGAGTAAATGCAACGGGGTATTTACAGGCTTCTGTTTGGCCGACATGGTTTACCTCCTGGCTGACGTGGGTGCGGCTCATACTAGCCCTCTGCTCTTACCGCCGCTAGGGCATGTTGACAGTATCGTTTGCGTTGCGTTGCAACGTGCGAAAATTCTTATCGATATAACGAAAACACGCGGCACTTTTTACGCACTCGCACTGGCATAATCCGTCGCACTTTCGGCAGGAGAATGCCCATGTCGCGTTACCTTTTCCTTGTGCTGGGCCTGGCGATTTCCACGGCCAATGCGAGCGAGCAATCACCGTCAAAAACCACGCCCCAAGACCAGCACGACCTCGCCTACAGCCTGGGCGCCAGCCTCGGTGAGCGCCTGCGCCAGGAAGTCCCGGACCTGCAGATCCAGGCCTTGATCGACGGCCTCAAGCAAGCCTATCAAGGCAAGCCGCTGGCGTTGGATAACACGCGCATCGAACAGATTCTTGCCGAGCACGAAGCGCAGGCCGAAGCCGACGCCCAAGCGCCTAAAAGCGAAAAGGCGCTCGCCGCCGAGCAGCAGTTTTTAACCAAGGAAAAAGCCGTGAAAGGGGTGCGCGAGTTGGCCGATGGCATCCTGCTCACGGAACTGACACCCGGCACGGGTAACAAGCCTGGCGCGAATGATCAGGTCCAGGTGAACTACGTTGGACGATTGCCCGATGGCACGGTCTTCGATCAGAGCACACAACCCCAGTGGTTTCGCCTGGACAGTGTGATCAGCGGTTGGAGCAGCGCGTTGCAGCAGATGCCGGTCGGGGCCAAATGGCGCCTCGTGATCCCGTCGGCCCAAGCTTATGGAGGTGACGGTGCCGGCGAGCTGATCCCGCCGTATACGCCACTGGTATTCGAGATCGAATTACTCGGCACCCGTCATTGAGCCAATAAAAAACGGTGCGCCATGCGCACCGTTCTTATCTCGCCCGCAAAGGTCAGGCCTGGGGGACAGCTTCTTCCTTATGGGCGTTGTGGAGCACTTCGATCAGGCAATCTTCCAGTTCGAAACGCTCATGGAGCAGGCCACCCAACTCCTTAAATTTCTCAGCAACGCACTGGCCGGCATCACACAGGTCGGTGAACGCCAGCAGTTTCTCAGTGATGACATCGATACGCGGGTAAAGGGTCTCGGCCAGTTCCAGACCACGCTTATCATCGAAGGCTTCCGCCTCTTTGGTCAACTGCTCGTAGACACCGAAATGGCCAGCAGACACATAGTCCACCAACACTTCACAGAACTCCTGCAACGGCTTGCGATTCTCAGCCAGTGCCTCAGGCTTGGCGCCAAGAGCATCAAAGGCCCGAACCAGTTCGTGACGTGCCTTCAACCAGCTGTCGATCAGCTTGTGCACCCCACCCCAGCGTTCCTGAGCATTCTGACAACTTTCCAGCATGATGATCTCTCTTCCCTATAGGGGCGCTGCCGCCTGATGCCCGCGCAACACTTCAAGGATAAAACAGCAGCGGGACAAGGCCGCGTCTGACAAACGGTTTCAATAACGCGTGCGGGCCAGATTATGCCCCCATGACTATGGCTTCAAGGTACGCAGGAGAGAAAGTTCATACAAGTGTTTAATCCCGTCCTACAAACTGCGGCCTCCGATCAGCGGCCCGCTGAGCGCAACGGACGGCTCAAGAACAGTCGGGAAAATTGCATGACACCGAGGATCAACATGCCCAGGAAGAACAACAGGCTCCACTCGGGAAGGCTCAGGTCAAATAGCGTCCAGCTTATTTCCATACAATCGACCGTGCCTTCGACCGTCAATTGCAACGCCTGCCACAGCGACAGGTTCTCGAGCATGTGACTGAGACTGGGCCAGCAATCGGCGGCCTGATCCGCTGCGGCATTTTGCAGCAGCACCTGGCGTACGGCGGTGATGGCACCCAGCAACGCACAGACCATGCTCGTAAACCCGTACAAGTAAAAAGTGGAACGCCTGGGGTTGTGGATAGCGGCGACCAGATTGATCAGCGTGAAGGCAGCCAGAAAGGCCCGTTGCATCTGGCACAGGAAACAAGGGCGTAACGAGGCACCGAACTCAAGATAGAAGGACGCACCCAACGTCAGCGCACCCGCCATGAACGCAAGGAAAAACAAGGAGCGTGAAGGGGCCAAAGACATGCTTTATCCGCATCGCGAGAGATAGGTCGTTACGTTAGAGGAAAGGCCTGACCCCTTTCAATACGCGCCAGAGCAGACGATTCCGTGAGAACGTAGGGACATCCCGTCAGAGAATGGAAGACTTGAAGCGCATGAACGTAGGAGTTTGCTTCAAAGCCCCTCAGGGCCGGCATATGCGCAGCATTGAAGGGCTGGTCATCAGAAATATCTGAGCCAACCCTAGACTTCTTCCTGCATCAAACTCGGGCAGGAACTGGCAGCGGAGACGCCAGCAAGCGGTTATCCAATAAGCCCAGGCCTTCCTGGAACAACTGGTTGCTGCGCTCGGTGTCGCCCAACTGCGCCAACAGCCGCGCCAGTTCGGCACAGGCCTCGGGATTACGTTGCACCTGCAGGCTGCTTTCCAGGTAATCACGCGCCTTGCCCCACAGGCTGTTTTGCAGGCACAGACGACCCAATGTCAACAACAGGCTGGCATCGCCCGGGTGGTCCTTTAGCCAGCCCTCGGCAAACTTCAATTGCCGGGCAGGATCACTGCCGCGCAGCAGGCCGTAGAGACGAATCAGGTGGCTGTCGTAGCCGCGCTTGATGGCACCGCGCAACGCCTCCTCCGCCTTGGCATCGGCGCCCAATTGACGCAGTTGCTCGGCATAGGCCAGGACCAGTTGCGGCTCCTGGCGCTGGGCGGAAGTGAGCTGTTGCCAGGCCCGCTCAAGAGACTGCAGGCCGGCTTCGCCCTGCTCTTCGCGCTGGGCCGCCAGGCTCAGGTTCTCCCCCCAGGCACGCCGCTCCAATTCGGCCAATTCGCCGGCGGGCAGTACCTTATCCTTGCGCAGCTCCGGCAACAGGCGGATTACCGACGACCAGTCGCCACGCTGCTGGTGCAGACGCTGCAATTGGCGCAACACTTGGCCGTTGTGGGGATGACGCTCGTGCATGGCCTGCAAGGTGGTGAGCGCGCCGTCAGTATCGCCACGGTCCAATTGCAACTGCGCATGGCTCAAGGCAACCGCCAGCTCGGCCTGGGGCTGACGCTCCAGGGCGCGCTCGAGCAAACCGTCCGACTCTTCATAACGGCCCTGCTCATTCGCCGCCCGGGCCGCGCCCAGGTAGTACAGCAATGGCTGGCGCTCGGCTTCGGCGGCACGGTGCAGGTGACGTTCGGCACTGGCCCAACGGCCTTCGGCGAGGTCCATCTGGCCCTGTTCAATGGCGATCTGCACGCGGCGACTGCGGTTACGTCGTGACCACGGGTTGACCACGCCACCCGAGGTGGTGACCAGGCTCAGCAATACGCGGATCAAGTAGATAGCCAGGGCGAAGACAAACACCGCCACCACGGTAGCCCATAGGCTCGACTCGTAGTGCAGCACATGAGGATAGGTAATCAGCACGTAGCCGGTATGTTTCGAAATGCCCACGGCCAGTGCCAGGGCGATTGCAATCGCCAGCACCAGGATCACATAGAAACGCTTCATCGGCTCTACTCCTGCTTCGCCGACGTGGCCGCCGGCGTGGATGCCGCCTTGGCTTCGTCAGCAGACAGATGACGACGTTCGAGGTACGCCTGCACCGCAGCCAGGCTCGCCGCCAGGTCCGGGGTCACCACCGAGACAGCCTTGGGCTCAAGCTCGGCGATACGCGCCAGCATCGCCTTGCTCTGCGGGTTGTCCTGGTTGAAGTTGTCCTGCAACACGCTGCGAGCCTCACCCAGGGAGCGGCTGTACACCGCCGATTCACCATTGAGCGCCGCCCATTGTGCTTGCTCCAGGGCCAGGCTGAGGGCCAGGCGTACCTGGTTCAGGCCTTGACCGGCGAGCAGTGGACGAATGTTGTCGTCGGGGTTGAAGTCGATGCGGAAGTAACGGGAAATCTGCTCCCACCACTGGCTCCAACGGCTGTCCGTATCGGTGCTCGGACGCCCCTGGGATGCGGGCTCGGTCAGTTGATACTCAGGGGCAATGGCCGCCAGTTGCACGACCTGATCACGCAAGGCCGCCAATTGCAGATACAGCCCGGTGCGATCCGGCTGCTCAGTACTGCGCAACGCGGCAAGGCTCTTGGCCAGCTGCTCGCGGGCAGCGTAGGAGCCCGGATCGCTTTGCTCGCGAAGAATCTCGTCGGCGCCCTGGACGAGGGCCTGGGCGCTGTTGATGTCTTGCAAGGCAGACAAGCGCAAACTCGCCAGGCGAATCAGGTGCTCGGCCTCAGCCAGGCGCCAATCCTTGCGGCTGGCACCCAGCACGGTTTCCAGGCGCTGGCTCAAGCGCTGCTGGTCACCCTGCAACTGGGCCACCAGCCGACGGCGCTCCTCAAGCTCATCCGCACCCGGCAGTTGCGCCAGGCGTGCAGCCAGTTGTTGCTGGCTTTGCTTGAGGGCCTGGGATTGGTCATCCAGGGTCTGCACTTGACCCAGTTGGTGCTGGCTGCTGGCTTGCAGGGCACGAACCTGCCAGAGACCCCAACCGCCGGCGGCAACACCCGCAGCGCCAAGCAGCAGGGCGACAACTGCCAGGCCATTGCCGCGGCGCGGCGCGGTGACCGGTGACTCAACCGGCGCATCAAGTGCGGGTTGGGTTTCATCTTTAGGCAAGGCTGTTTCGCTCACGTATCCGTCCTTTGCGTATCAGAGAGTGGGAACGGCATGACTCCGTAACGCCACTAACAAAGCCGCGGCACTCGCGCCGCGACAATCCACAACTTTTTCTGCGCCAGCGGCCCGCGCCATCTCGGCGACTCGCGGGCTGGGCACGAACAACGGCAGCTGCGCCACCTGTGGCCAATCGGATCCGGCCAGGGCCTGCAGGTGCAAAAAACCCTGCCCACTGCTGACCACCAGGCCGTTCAAGCGTTCCAACTGGATGTGCCGGGTCAGTACACCGGTGTCGTAGGCCGGAAGGAAACGACGATACAACTCCAAGTAGTCGACACTAGCACCTTGCTCGCGCAAACGCTCAGCCAGCAGCTCCCGCCCCCCCTCGCCGCGCAGGATCAACACCCGCGCACCGGGCCGTGCGATAGCCTCGCGCAACGCAGGCAATTGAAGCAAGGCCTCGCTGTCGTCGCCGGTTTGGGGATAGTGAACGGGAAGGCCGTGATCAGCCAGGACCTGCGCGGTGGCCGCACCGACGCTGAACCACGGCAGTTGCGGCCAGGCTTGATCCAACTGCTGCACGGCAAGCCGCGCGGCCGGTTTGCTCACCACGATCACTGCACAGTAGCGGCCAAGATCACCGAAGACGGCCTGTTGTTCGGGGGTAACGGGTAACGGTTCGATGTCCAGCAAAGGCAAGCTGCTGCTGAAGATATCGGCTTCGGACAACGCCGCCGCCAGGGCCGCCGACTCCTCGGCAGGCCGTGTCAGCAGCACGCGCCAACCGGTCACTGCGGGCCGGCCTCGCCGTAGACTTTTTGCAGAATGGCGCCAGCGCCCTTGTCCAGCAGCTCTTCAGCCACCTGGACACCCAGGGCGATGGCGTCACGCTGCGGACCACGGATTTCAGCAGTCAGCAGAGTGCCCCCATCCGGATCCCCAACCAGGCCACGCAGCCACAGGTTTTCACCTTCGAGCACGGCGTAGCAGGCGATCGGCACCTGGCAGCCACCGTTGAGGTGCTTGTTCAGGGCGCGTTCGGCCGTGACACGCACTTCGGTCTCGTAGTGATCCAGGGGGTTGAGCAACGCGTGAATTTCACGGTCGGCAGTGCGGCATTCGATGCCCACGGCGCCTTGCCCGCCAGCAGGCAGGCTGTCTTCGACGCTGATGGCCGAGGTGATGCGGTCTTCGAAGCCCAAACGGATCAGGCCGGCGGCGGCGAGGATGATCGCGTCATACTCACCGGCATCGAGCTTGGCCAGGCGGGTGTTGACGTTGCCGCGCAGGAAGCGAATCTGCAGGTCCGGACGACGGGTCAACAGCTGTGCCTGGCGACGCAGGCTGGAGGTACCGACAATGCTGCCCAGGGGCAGGTCATCCAAAGACGCAAAGGTATTGGAAACGAAGGCGTCACGCGGGTCTTCACGCTCACAGATGCAAAACAGGCCCAGGCCTTCTGGGAAGTCCATGGGCACGTCTTTCATTGAGTGCACAGCGATGTCGGCTTCGTTTTCCAGCAGCGCGGTTTCCAGTTCCTTGACGAACAGGCCCTTGCCGCCGATCTTCGACAGCGGCGAGTCGAGCAGCTTGTCGCCGCGACTGACCATGGGCACCAGGGTCACCTTGAGGCCGGGATGGGCCTGCTCAAGGCGTGCTTTGACGTATTCGGCCTGCCACAAGGCCAGGGCGCTTTTACGGGTGGCGATGCGGATTTCGCGAGAGGACATGGATCAATCCGTACTGAATAGATACGGCAGATAATAACAGCTCAGGCAAATACGCTTTGATTTGAATCAGCAAGTGCGGGGCCTCCCTGGCCACGTCGCACCGGGATAATGAATGCAGGCTTGCCAAAACCCTCGGGCTAAAGCTGCTGCATCATCTTGCGCACGCCGGCGACATGGCGCCGGCTGACGATCAACGCATCCCCGTTAAGCCCTTTGAGGAATAACTGAAAGTGCCCGAGGGGCGTGCGCTGCAGGCGCTCGATTCGCTCACGGGCCACCAGCGCGTTCCGGTGGATTCGCACGAAGCGGTCACCGAATTCATCCTCAAGGGCCTTGAGCGGCTCATCGAGCAACACTTCGCCAGCCTCATGCCGCAGGGTCACGTACTTGTGATCGGCAATGAAGTAGACCACCTGGTCCAAGGGGATCAACTCGATGCCTTTGCGTGTGCGGGCGCTGATATGGCTGCGCGGCCCGTTGCCGCTTTGGGCGGCTGGCTGGGTCAGGGCAGCGAGTTGGGCGCGATTGGGACGTTCGGCTTTCTTCAGGGCCCTGAGCAAGGCCTCGGCAGTCACTGGCTTGACTACGAAGCTGACACCACTGGCTTCCAGTGTCTGCGCGGCAAACTCTTCTTGCGCGGCACACAACACCACGGCAGGTGGCGATTCGCGCTCACTCAGGCGGGCAGCAACTTGCAGGCCATCGAGGCCCGGCATGCGGATATCGAGCAACACCACGTCCGGCTTGAGGCTGTCGATCAACGTCAACGCCTCCTCGCCGCTGGTGGCACTCGGTTCAAGGACTGTATAACCCTCGAGTTCACTGACCAAACGGCTCAGTCGCTCGCGGGCTTGGGGTTCGTCATCAACGATCAGGACATTCATATAGCGCTGGATTCCTGCGTGAGTCTCGCACAAGGATAGCGTAGACAGGTGCGGTGACTTGCGTCACAGCGATCCACGCTAAGACTAGCGCGAGCGGCAAAAAGTGCCCTGACAGCGGCACCCATATTTACCCGGACCTGTTCAATAGCGCCCAAGACCTGCTGCCTTCGGGCATCGTCGTAGGGTTTGCTGATACACAATCCGAATACCCCCCTTTTAAATGGATAGTCAGGCTCTGACCGCATTACCCGACTTTGGTGCATTCACACACTATCAGTCCAACTGTAGACGCTCGCCGAGACGATATTGCTCAATCGTCAAATATCGTATCAATAAGCACCTGTCTCCAGTCTCGTCCCGGACGCGGTCGGCGGCAAGGCACTTAGCCATCCTTTGCACAAATAAAAATGCCGACGACCCGCGGCACCGCCTCCAAGGGCAACCCTGTTATTATCGCCGGCACACTTTCATGCCTCTTAATAAGCAGACCACGAGCGAACCCATGAGCACCGACAAGACCAACCAGTCCTGGGGCGGCCGCTTCAGTGAACCCGTCGACGCCTTCGTCGCCCGCTTCACCGCCTCCGTCACCTTTGACCAGCGCCTGTACCGCCACGACATCATGGGCTCCATAGCCCACGCGACAATGCTGGCCAAGGTCGGCGTGCTGACCGACGCCGAGCGCGACAGCATCATCGATGGCCTGACCACCATCCGTGGTGAGATCGAAGCCGGTACGTTCGACTGGCGTGTCGACCTGGAAGACGTGCACATGAACATCGAGGCCCGTCTCACCGACCGTATCGGTGTGACCGGCAAGAAACTGCACACCGGTCGTAGCCGTAACGACCAGGTGGCCACCGACATCCGCCTGTGGCTGCGCGATGAAATCGACCTGATCCTGGCCGAAATCACCCGCTTGCAGAAAGGCTTGCTGGAGCAGGCCGAGCGTGAGGCGGACACCATCATGCCTGGCTTCACCCACCTGCAAACCGCACAACCCGTGACCTTCGGCCACCACCTGCTGGCCTGGTTCGAGATGCTCAGCCGCGACTACGAGCGCCTGGTGGATTGCCGCAAGCGCGCCAACCGCATGCCGCTCGGCAGCGCAGCCCTGGCCGGCACCACCTACCCGATCGACCGTGAGTACACCGCACAACTGCTGGGTTTCGACGCCGTCGGCGGCAATTCCCTGGACGGCGTGTCCGACCGCGACTTCGCCATCGAATTCTGCGCCGCCGCCAGCATCGCGATGATGCACCTGTCGCGTTTCTCCGAAGAGCTGGTGCTGTGGACCAGTGCGCAATTCCAGTTCATCGACCTGCCGGATCGCTTCTGCACCGGCAGCTCGATCATGCCGCAAAAGAAAAACCCCGACGTGCCCGAACTGGTGCGTGGCAAGAGCGGCCGTGTATTCGGCGCACTGATGGGCCTGCTGACCCTGATGAAAGGCCAGCCTTTGGCCTACAACAAGGACAACCAGGAAGACAAGGAACCGCTGTTCGATGCCGCCGACACCCTGCGCGACTCGCTGCGCGCGTTTGCCGACATGATCCCGGCGATCAAGCCCAAGCACGCGATCATGCGTGAAGCGGCCCTGCGCGGTTTCTCCACGGCGACTGACCTGGCGGACTACCTGGTACGCCGTGGCCTGCCGTTCCGCGACTGTCACGAGATCGTTGGCCATGCGGTGAAATACGGCGTCGACACCGGCAAGGACCTGGCGGAAATGAGCCTGGAAGAGCTGCGCCAGTTCAGTGACCAGATCGAACAGGACGTGTTTGCCGTGTTGACCCTGGAAGGCTCGGTGAATGCCCGTAACCACGTGGGCGGTACCGCGCCGGCACAGGTGAAGGCTGCAGTCGCTCGCGGCCAGGCCCTGCTCGCCAGCCGCTGAAAAAGGTGGGAGGGGGCAACCCCCTCCCACATTTGATCATTTTTTGGCCGCAACCATCGCCATGAACGCCGGCATCGCGGCCTCCCTGTCCGCCGCCACCTTCTGCGCATTAGGCATGGCATGCAGTCGCTCCAGCAACGCTCTGGCCGCCGGCAATTCAGCCAACAGGTCCAGGCCAAACAGCTTCTCGCCCACCGCACAGGCGAGGTTCACGCTGTACATGAAATACAGATCCGCAATCGTAAAGCCCTCCCCCGCCACAAAAGGCGCGAACTTGCCGTGACGGCCTAAAGAGCCGATCCCCAGCAGCAACTCAGCCCTGGATTTCGCCTTGATCGCCTCCGGCACCGGCATACCGAAAAACGCCTCGGCAAAACACGCGCGGGCGGGCAATTCGATGTACAGCTCGATTTCCCTGCACAACGCCAGCACTTGGGCACGCTGGAACGGGTCGGCCGGCAACAGCGACGGGCCTTCCTGGGAGTGCTCGATGTATTCGAGGATCACACTGGTTTCGTTGATAAACCCCTGCTTCACGCCCAGCACCGGCACCTTGCCACGCGGGCTGACCGCCAGGGCTTCAGGGGTTTGCCCGGCATAAAAGGGCACCTCCTCAAAAGCCAGGCCTTTCTCCAGCAGTGCCAGTTTCACCATGTTGTAGTAGTTGCTGACCGAGAATCCGTAAAGCTTGAGCATCGCAAAGCCTCCAGGCCGTGTGCGGGGTTGGCTGCAGGAGTTATAGATCCCAGGGCCGGTCCTGACCAGCAGCATCACCTGCCTGAATGGGGGTAGACTGGCGCCCTTTCCTTGAGGAGCCTGCCATGAGCGAGCCGACCGATATCGACAGCGACGAAGAAGAGTTCACCGAAAACACCTTGATCGAAGCGATCGAAAACCAGATCGAAAGCGACAATCCGCCCGCAGCCAAGGCCACTTTCAATAAACTGACCCTGGTGGGCTATGAACGTGAAGAGATCCTGAATCTCATGGCTCATGTGTTGGCTTTCGAGATCGACGCGATGCTGGATGATGACCGCGCATTCAATACCGAATGGTATGAAACAGCGCTGCGGGCACTGCCTGAGCTGCCGCCCGAAAAGGAATAATCCCGGCACACCGCAACACGCTGGACAGTTCGGCAAAGTGCGTTCACCTTATGGCCTGCTAGCCTCTAATAAATTTTAGAAAGTCTGGAGTCCTTATGTCGTATACCCCTGAGTTGGTTGCCGAACTGGAAATCCTTGTACTCTTCCCCTTGGACAGCACCAAGGAAGGTCTGAAAGTCCATCAGACCGCCGCTCCCTCTGCCATCGCCGCTGCCAAGCGCCTCCATGCGAAAGGACTTATCGATCAACCGGACGGAGGCTACCTGACCAGCCTTGGCCGGGACGCTGCAGAGCAGGCCCAAACCCTGCTGACCATCCTGAGCACCGCCAACACCAAAGAAGCCGCCTGATCCGTATACCGCCCATGGAGTCCGGCTCTTGCGGACTCCGAGGGCACTGTTGTGCAACGGCCCGCTTTTTGACGTCAAAAACCATTTCCCTCTAAACCTCCTACGCGACTGGCTGTAAACTCCTACATGGCCGCCCGCGTCGGGCCCTGCGAGCCACCGAGTTCGACATGACCCGCACCCATGAAATCCGCCCTGACCTGGACGAAGGCATCGACCGCAAGGTGCTGGCCCAATTGCGTGCGCGCTTCATGGCCCTCAATGAAGGTCGCATGGCTCGTGCCGTCGAAGGGCTGACGCCGCGCCAGCAAAGCGTGCTGACCCTGCTGCCGCTGTTTTTTCACGTCAATCACCCACTGTTGCCGGGGTATGTATCGGGCAGTACGCCGGCCGGGCTGTCGAACTTCGAGCCCGACGCCCAGGCACTCACGGAAGCCCAGCGCCTGACCCGCTCGTTCTCTTATAAGCCGCGTCCAGTCAATCAACCCAAACCGATCCACGGTCTGTTCCTGATGGGCAGCCTCGGCACCCTCGCCCAGGCCGACCAGAGCGACATGGATGTGTGGGTGTGCCACGCACCCGACCTGGGCGAAAACGAGCTCGCGGAGCTGCGTAAAAAATGCCAACTGCTGGAAGCCTGGGCCCTGGGCATGGGCGCAGAAGCGCACTTCTTCCTGATTGAGCCGACGCGCTTTGTACTCGGCGAGCGCGACACCCAACTCAGCTCCGACGACTGCGGCACGACCCAGCATTACCTGTTGCTGGACGAGTTTTACCGCACAGCCATCTGGCTGGCCGGGCGTACGCCGATCTGGTGGCTGGTGCCGGTGTATGAAGAGACCCGCTATGCGGAATTCACCCACACACTGATCTCCAAGCGTTTTATCCGCGCCGATGAAACCCTCGACCTCGGCCACCTGGCGCGTATCCCTCCCGGTGAATTCATCGGTGCCGGGCTGTGGCAACTGTTCAAGGGCATCGAGTCGCCCTACAAGTCGGTGCTCAAGCTGCTATTGACCGAGGTCTACGCCAGCGAGCACCCGAACGTGCACTGCCTGAGCCTGCGCTTCAAGCGCGCGGTGTTCGCCAACCAGATGGACCTGGATGAGCTGGACCCGTACATCGTGGTGTACCGCCGTATCGAGGAATATCTCAAGGCACGCAACGAGCCGGAGCGCCTGGAGCTGGTGCGTCGCGCCCTGTACCTGAAGGTCAACCGCAAGCTCAGCGCCGGTCAGCGCAGCACCAGTTGGCAGCGGCTGTTGCTGGAGCGCCTGGCCCACGAGTGGGGCTGGGACCAACGCCAACTGGCGCTGCTGGACAGCCGCAGCCAGTGGAAAGTACGCCAGGTGGCCTCCGAGCGCCGTGCCCTGGTCAGCGAGCTGAACTACAGCTATCGCTTCCTGACCCAGTTCGCCCGGACCGAACAGACGGTCAGCCTGATCAACAAGCGCGACCTCAATGTGCTGGGACGGCGCCTGTATGCCGCCTTTGAACGCAAGGCCGGCAAGGTTGAATTCATCAACCCCGGCATCGCCCCGGACCTGGCCGAAGACACCCTGACCCTGGTGCAATCGCCCAACCGCAAGGAGCCCGGCCAGCACCACTGGGGCCTGTACAACGGTAATCTCACAGCCCTGGAATGGGAGCACTTCGCGCCGATCAAGCGCAGCCGCGACCTGTTGGAAATGCTCACCTGGTGCCACCGCAACGGCGTCATCGACAGCAGCACGCGCCTGGCGCTGCACCCCGGCACCAGCGACATGACCGAATTCGAGCTGTTCAACCTGCTGGGCAGCCTGCAGCAGGCTATCGCCCTGCCCCTGGCCAGCGTTGATGAAGCGCGCCTGCTGCGCTCGGCGGTGCCCGAGGAAGTGTTGCTGCTGATCAACGTCGGCGTCGACCCGCTCAAGCATCATCGCGACCTGAATATCCTGATGACCACCGAGCGCACCGACTCCCTGAGCTATGCCGGTGTGCGAGACAACCTGGTACTGACCCTCGATCAGGTCACGCTCAACAGCTGGAACGAGGTGATGGTCAGCCGCTACGACGGCCCCCATGCCCTGCTCGATTGCCTGCGCGACTACCTCAATCAACTGCCGTCGGATCATCTGCCTCGGCTGCGGGTGCGCTGCTTCTGTCACAACCGCGCGCAGTTCATTGCCCAGCGAGTGGAAGAAATCTTCGACACCGCACAGAACCTGCTGCTGGGTCAGGGCAATCACCGCTACTTGCTCCAGGTACAGCAGCACTATCACGTGATGGAGTTGATGCCCGGCCAGGCCACCCACGTATCACTGGCGACCCAGGATGCGCTGGTCGCCTACCTCAGCGAAGAATTGGCCAGCTACAGCCCGTTGCACCTGGATGCCATGGCCCTGGAAGACCACGACCTGGCGCTGTTGCTGCCCATGGGCATGGCCGATTGCGTGCAGGTGTTCTACCGGGTCAACGAAGGCTTCGCCGAGCTGTATGTGCTGGATGAATTCAACGCGCTCTGGCAGCAACGCTTGCCGTTTCATGATGAGCAGAGCCTGTTGGCGCCGTTGCAGCGCTTTTTGCAGTCGATCATCTATCGCCGGGAAGCACTGTCGCCCCTGGACACGCAACAACCGTTGGGTGAGGTGCAAATCTTGTACTACCAACTGCTGCCGTCAGGCAGCACGCGCGCGCGTGGGGTGGAGCCGCGGCCAGCCCCGCAGAACCCCGCGAACAAACCGTTTTATGACGTGCAGGCGATTATCGGCAAGGCGGCGCCGGGCCAGGTGGGCATAACCCTGTACTGCAATCAGCGGGAGTTTTCCGAGCTGGAGTTTGGCGACCAACTGTTTGCAGTGGTCGCCCAGGAAATCGTCGGGCAACGCCGGGAAACCGAGCGCTACCGCTGCTACATCACCGACCTCGACCTGTCGGGGCTGCTCGGTGATGTGCAAAGCCCAAGCAATTTGTACCTGCGCTACAAGGCCGAGCTGGAGCTCGCGCTGAATGAGGCGCTGAGCCAGGTCTAGAGAGGGAAGGCGCCGCCATCCTTAGGCTGACCATCAACACTGAGCAGCTCAAGCTTGAGGGTCTTGCCGCCCGGTGCCGGCCAATCGATGTGCTGCCCTACCTGCAGGCCAAGCAAGGCACTGCCCACCGGGGCCAGGACCGAAATCTTGCCTTCATCGGCATTCGCATCTTTCGGGTAGACCAGGGTCAGGTGGTAGTCCTTGCCGCTGCCTTGCTCACGGCAATGCACACTGGAGTTCATGGTCACGACCGTTGCAGGCACTTCATCGTGGCCAACCACTTCTTCGGCGCGGTCGAGTTCGGCTTGCAGTGCAATAACGCCCGGCTGCGTCTCGTCCATACGGTCGATCAATTGCTCAAGACGCTGCACATCAAGACGGGTGAGGATGATGGAAGGTGCGGTCATGATTCAGGCAGACTCCTTTTTTCTGCACAAAAAAGCAAAACCCCGCCAGGAAAAGGCGGGGTTCTCACGGGCCTCGATGAGTTGAGGCGTATCCGGACACTACCACAGCACCGTAAATAAACAAGACGGGCTCAAGGCGCGGCCTTGCGTTGCTCGGCCTGGGCCACGATCACTCGGCGCCGCTGATCATCGGCGGAGCGCCATTCACGGATGTCTTCCACATGGCGGAAGCAGCCGAGGCAGACTTTTTGCTCGTCCAGGCGACACAAACTGATACAAGGTGACGGCACCGCCGGGCTGACATTACTGAACAGCGGCTTGGGCGGGCGTACAGGCGCAGGCTGGGTCACGGTCAGATCTCGTCGAAATCCAGCTCGGCGCCGGTATATTCGTGGACCAGGCGCGCGAGCATCTCGCCCAGCAACTCTTCACTCTTGTCACACTGCCATTTGCCGCTTTCTTCGTCGTAGTCGAAGTGGACGCCACCGGAGCGCGCCGCCAGCCACAGCTGACGCAGCGGCTCCTGGCGGCTGAAGATCAGTTGCTGGCCACTCTCGAACTTGACGGTCAGCACACCGGCCGAGTTTTCCAGATCCACATCCAGGTCGCTGTCGTCGAAAATATCTTCCAGCTTCTCTTGGGTGGCATCCACCAGGTCGTGAAAACGGGCTTCGGTCAAACTCATTGTGGCAACCTCGAAAGTGTCTGGTTTTGCTCAAGCGCCGCACGATACGGGCGAGCCCCGCCGATTGCAAAGGATACCGATTTCAACACGATTGACGGTGTGAAATATCCTCAACCAGCGTAGTCCGCTTCCCGACCATCTCGGCAAACCCCCGCCGGACGGGTATTTCAGCGCATAGGCAAGCTGGCGGGTGGTCGGTATACTCGGGCGCAATTAATGCATATTCAAGGATTTCGCCATGAAGCGCCTGATCTCTTCCCTTGCTGCGCTCGTCGCGGTCGCTTGCCTCGTTAGTGCCTGTGGTCAAAAAGGCCCGCTGTACCTGCCCGATGACAGCAAAGACCCGAATGAACAGGCGCAATCGTCGCAAAAGCCCTCCAAAGCGCATAAGCACGACACCTACGAATAAGGGAGCTCCATGGACGCTTTTAACTACCGGGACGGCGAGCTGTTCGCGGAAGGCGTGGCGTTGTCCGCGATTGCCCAGCGCTTTGGTACCCCGACCTACGTGTACTCCCGTGCGCATATCGAAGCCCAATACCGCTCGTTCACCGACCCTCTCGATGGCGTACCGCACCTGGTGTGCTACGCCGTCAAGGCCAACTCCAACCTGGGTGTACTGAATGTCCTGGCGCGTCTGGGCGCCGGTTTCGACATCGTCTCCCGTGGCGAGCTGGAACGGGTCCTGGCCGCCGGCGGCCAGGCTGACAAGATCGTGTTCTCCGGCGTAGGCAAGAGCCGCGAAGACATGCGCCGGGCCCTGGAAGTCGGCGTACATTGCTTCAACGTAGAGTCCACCGACGAGCTGGAACGCCTGCAAGTCGTCGCCGCCGAGATGGGTGTTCGTGCGCCGATCTCACTGCGCGTCAACCCGGACGTCGATGCCGGCACCCACCCGTACATTTCCACCGGTCTCAAAGAGAACAAGTTCGGCATCGCCATTGCCGACGCCGAAGACGTGTACATCCGTGCCGCCCAGCTGCCGAACCTGGAAGTGCTGGGTGTCGACTGCCATATCGGCTCGCAACTGACCACACTGCCGCCGTTCCTGGATGCCCTCGACCGCCTGCTGGCATTGATCGACCGCCTGGGCGAATGCGGCATCTACCTGCACCACATCGACCTCGGTGGTGGCGTGGGCGTGCGTTATCGCGATGAAGAGCCACCGGCGATCGCCGACTATATCCAGGCCGTGCGCGAGCGCATCGAAGGCCGCGACCTGACGCTGATGTTCGAGCCGGGCCGCTATATCGTCGCCAACGCCGGCGTGCTGCTGACCCAGGTCGAGTACCTCAAGCACACCGAGCACAAGGACTTCGCCATCGTCGATGCGGCGATGAACGACCTGATCCGCCCGGCGCTGTACCAGGCCTGGATGAATGTCACCGCGGTGACGCCTCGCAACAGCGAAGCACGCGCCTATGACATCGTCGGCCCGATCTGCGAGACCGGCGACTTCCTGGCCAAGGATCGTCAACTGGCCCTGGAAGAAGGCGACCTGCTGGCCGTGCATTCGGCCGGTGCCTACGGGTTTGTCATGAGTTCCAACTACAACACCCGCGGACGTACCGCCGAGGTGTTGGTGGACGGTGATCAAGCGTTGGAAGTGCGTCGCCGCGAGACGGTAGCCGAGTTGTATGCTGGCGAAAGCCTGCTGCCGGAGTAAGCCATGCTGCTGCGTTTTACCAAGATGCACGGGCTGGGCAATGATTTCATGGTCCTCGACCTGGTCAGCCAGCACGCGCACATCCTGCCCAAGCACGCTAAACAGTGGGGCGACCGGCATACCGGGATTGGCTTCGACCAATTGCTGATCGTCGAGGCGCCAAGCAACCCGGAGGTGGATTTCCGTTATCGGATCTTCAACTCCGACGGCTCCGAAGTGGAACAGTGCGGCAACGGTGCGCGCTGCTTTGCACGCTTTGTGCTGGACAAGCGCCTGACCGCCAAGCGGCAGATTCGCGTCGAGACCAAGAGCGGCGTGATCGAGCTGGATATCCGCAGCGACGGCCAGATCAGCGTCAACATGGGCGCGCCGCGCCTGGTGCCGGCGGATATTCCGTTCCAGGCGACCGAGCAGGCCGCCAGCTACCCGCTGGACGTTGACGGCCAGACCGTCGACATCGCTGCCGTGTCCATGGGCAACCCCCATGCGGTGCTACGGGTCAACGACATCAACACTGCCCCCGTGCATGAACTGGGGCCGAAGATCGAACACCACCCGCGCTTTCCGGCGCGGGTCAATGTGGGTTTCCTGCAGGTGATCGACCGTTCCCGCGCGCAATTGCGCGTGTGGGAACGCGGCGCCGGCGAAACCCAGGCCTGCGGTACCGGTGCTTGCGCCGCTGCCGTGGCCGCGATCAGCCAGGGGTGGATGGATTCGCCCCTGTTGATCGACCTGCCCGGTGGACGCCTGTCCATCGAGTGGGCAGGCCCTGGCCACCCGGTGATGATGACCGGGCCGGCCTCGCGCGTATACGAAGGACAGGTCCGTCTATGAGTGAGCCAAGCCAATGACCGATAAGCCTCAAGTACCCGCACAAGCAACTACCCCGAGCGAAAGTCTGGAGGCCGCTGCCGTCGCGGCGTACCTTGAGGCTAATCCGGACTTCTTCGTCGAACACGAAGAACTGCTCCCGGCCCTGCGCATCCCCCACCAGCGCGGCGACACCGTGTCGTTGGTGGAGCGACAGATGAAGATCCTGCGCGAGCGCAATATCGAAATGCGCCACAAGCTCTCGCACCTGATGGATGTCGCCCGCGACAACGACCGTCTGTTCGAGAAAACCCGCCGCCTGATTCTTACCCTGATGGACGCCGGCAGCCTGGAAGAAACGGTGATTGCCGTGGAAGACAGCCTGCGCCAGGACTTCCAGGTGCCGTTTGTCAGCCTGATCCTGTTCAGCGACAACCCGATGCCGGTGGGTCGCTGGGTCAGTGGCGGCGACGCGCAAACCGCGATCGGCGGCCTGCTTTCCGAAGGCAAGACCATCAGCGGCACGCTGCGCGAGCACGAGCTGGACTTCCTGTTCGGCGCCGAACAACGCAAGCAGATCGGCTCTACCGCCGTCGTCGCTCTCAGCCATCAAGGCCTGCACGGCGTCCTGGCCATCGCCAGCCGCGATCCCGCGCACTACAAGAGCTCGGTGGGCACTTTGTTCCTCACCTATATCGCCGAAGTACTGGGCCGCGTCCTTCCGCGCCACACCACCGCCCTGCGCGCGGTGCGCTAGCCATGGAACGGCAACTGGACGCTTACTGCGCTCACCTGCGTAACGAGCGCCAGGTGTCACCCCATACCCTGGAGGCTTACCGACGGGACTTGAACAAGGTCCTGGCGTATTGCGAAAAACAGCAGGTCACCAGCTGGAAGACCCTGGATATCCAGGGCCTGCGCAGCCTGATCGCACGGCTGCACCAGGCGGGCCAGTCCTCGCGCAGTCTGTCGCGCCTGCTGTCGGCGGTGCGTGGCCTGTATCACTACCTCAATCGCGAAGGCCTCTGCGACCACGACCCGGCCAGCGGCCTGTCCCCGCCGAAAGGCGAACGACGCCTGCCCAAGACCCTGGACACCGACCGTGCCCTGCAATTGCTCGATGGCGCCGTGGAGGATGATTTCCTCGCCCATCGCGACCAGGCGATCCTCGAACTGTTCTACTCTTCAGGCCTGCGCCTATCGGAGCTGACGGGCCTGAACCTCGATCAACTGGACCTGGCCGACGGCCTGGTGCAAGTGCTCGGCAAAGGCAGCAAGACTCGGGTGCTGCCGGTAGGCAGGAAAGCCCGCGAAGCCCTGCAACTGTGGCTGCCGCTGCGCGCCCTGGCCAACCCGGTGGACGACGCGGTGTTTATCAGCCAGCAAGGGCGGCGCCTGGGGCCGCGCGCCATCCAGGTACGGGTCAAGGCTGCCGGCGAGCGCGAGCTGGGGCAGAACCTGCATCCACATATGCTGCGGCACTCCTTTGCCAGCCATATGCTGGAATCGTCCCAGGACCTGCGCGCCGTGCAGGAACTGCTTGGCCATTCCGACATCAAGACCACGCAGATCTATACCCATCTGGACTTCCAGCACCTGGCAACGGTCTACGACAGCGCCCATCCACGGGCCAAACGCATCAAGGACGGCGACTCATGAACATCAAGCTGATCACCTTCGACCTGGACGACACGCTCTGGGACAACGTACCCGTCATCATCAGCGCCGAAGCGTCGATGCGCGAATGGCTGGCCACCCATGCCGCCAAGGTGGGCGACCTGCCCCTGGAGCATTTCGCCAGCCTGCGCCAACAGGTGCTGCAACGGCATCCCGAACTCAAACACCGCATCAGTATCCTGCGCCATCGGGTGTTGATACATGCGTTTGAAGAGGCCGGTTATCCACAGCCTGAGGCCACGGAAATGGCCGATGTGTGTTTCGAAGCGTTCATTCACGCCCGCCATCAGCTCACGCCTTTCCCTGAGGCCGAGCCGATGCTGCAAGCGCTGCGCCAGCACTTTCTGCTGGGTGTGATCACCAATGGCAATGCCGATGTGCAGCGTGTTGGCCTGGCGGACTACTTTCACTTTGCGCTACGCGCTGAAGATATTGGCATCGCCAAGCCGGATGCGCGGCTGTTCCAGGAAGCGCTGCAGCGCGGCGGAGTAGATGCCAGTGCGGCGGTGCATGTTGGCGACCACCCCGGGGACGACATTGCCGGGGCTCAGCAGGCGGGGCTGCGGGCAGTGTGGTTCAACCCGTCGGGCAAGGTGTGGGAAGGGGATAAACTCCCGGATGCACAGATTCGCAGCCTGACGGAGTTGCCGGAGTTACTTCGCAGTTGGCAGTAACACGGGTGAGAAAAATGTGGGAGGGGGCTTGCTCCCGATAGCGGTGTATCAGTCTCCAGATGTATTGACTGACCTACTGTAATCGGGAGCAAGCCCCCTCCCACACTTGATTGGGGGTAACCTGTAGCCGGTTATTACAGGCATGAAAAAACCCGCAGCGACGGCGGGCTTTTTCTTACAAGCAGGTGGCTGACCTTAGATAGGTCGGCTGCCGTACTTGTTATCCGGCTTCTTGGGCGGGTCAGCAACCACATTGGGCTCGACTTCGACCACTTTGCCGCCTTTGGCAAGAAACTCTTCCATCGCACGGGCCAGGGCATCGCGCTCTTTGTTCTTGGCCTCAACGCTCGGCAATTCATCTACCGAAACAGCAGCCTTGGCTTTGCCCTTGGCAGCTGGAACAGGAGCGTCATCACCACCGTCGTCCTCAGCAACGTCTTCCGCCGCCGCTTCAAGACCTTCTTCGGTGTCGTCTTCGTCACCTACTTCGAGTTCGTCGTTTTCCAGATCATCGTCGCTCATGTTCTACCTCATGACTTGCGAAAAGCAGATTAGTTATAGCCCAGCTTCGCCCTCTGTCGAGGTTGCCGGAAAAAAATCACATCCACCGGATAACCAGTGGCTTATGCCCCATCACCGTGCAAGGTGGCGAGGACTTTACGAGCACCGCCATGATCACGGTGCTCGCCCAGATAAACACCTTGCCAGGTCCCCATCGCCAAGCGGCCGGCCTTGACCGGCAAACTCAGCTGGCAGCCCAGGAGACTGGCCTTGAAGTGCGCCGGCAGATCATCCGGACCTTCGTCGTTGTGTTCGAACCCGGCGTAACCTTGCGGCACCAGCGAGTTGAAAAAACGCTCGAAGTCACGACGAACCGCCGGATCGGCATTCTCGTTGACCGTCAACGAGGCCGAGGTGTGCTGCAGCCACAGGTGCAACAGGCCCACGCGGCAGGCCTTCAGTTCAGGCAAGCCGGCAAGCAACTCGTCAGTCACCAGGTGAAAGCCCCGGGGCTTGGCCCGCAGGGTAATCAGGGTCTGTTGCCACATACAGTTCTCCGCCCATCGGCGCGCATTCTAGCGCGCTCTGGGAAAAAACAAAGTGCCGAATACGCCTACGTGCCTGTAAGACATTCGCACGCTGGAAAGTGCATGACAAACTCTGCGCAAAAACCGGCACAGCTTGTTATGACTGACAAACGCCAGGCAAAAAAATGCCCGGCAAGCCGGGCATCTTTTTTTCGCGTACTTACAGGTTGTAGCCGCGTTCGTTGTGTTGCGCCAGGTCGAGGCCGACAGCCTCTTCCTCTTCGGTAACCCGCAGGCCCATGACCGCGTCCAGCACCTTGAGGATGATGAAGGTGACGATGGCGGTATAGATCACGGTGAAGCCGACACCTTTGCACTGGATCCAGACTTGAGCTGCGATGTCAGTCACGGTGCCGAAGCCGCCCAATGCAGGGGCTGCAAACACACCGGTGAGGATCGCACCGACGATACCGCCGATACCGTGCACGCCGAATGCGTCCAGGGAGTCGTCGTAGCCCAGCTTGCGCTTGAGGCTGGTGGCGCAGAAGAAGCAGATCACACCGGCCACCAGGCCGATCACCAGGGCGCCCATCGGACCAACAGTGCCGGCGGCCGGTGTAACGGCGACCAGGCCAGCCACTACACCCGAGGCGATGCCCAGTGCGCTTGGCTTACCGTGAGTAATCCACTCGGCGAACATCCAGCCCAGGGCTGCAGCAGCGGTAGCAATCTGAGTCACCAGCATCGCCATGCCGGCGGTGCCGTTGGCCGCAGCCGCAGAGCCGGCGTTGAAGCCGAACCAGCCGACCCACAGCATGGCCGCACCCACCAGGGTGTAACCCAGGTTGTGAGGCGCCATTGGAGTGGTCGGGAAGCCTTTACGCTTGCCGAGCACGATGCACGCCACCAGGCCAGCGACACCGGCATTGATGTGCACCACAGTGCCGCCGGCGAAGTCCAGCACGCCCCAGTCCCACAGCAGGCCACCGTTGCCGCTCCACACCATGTGGGCGATTGGCGCATAGACCAGAGTGAACCAGATAGCCATGAAGATCAGCATGGCGGAGAACTTCATGCGTTCGGCGAACGCACCGACGATCAGCGCCGGGGTGATGATGGCGAAGGTCATCTGGAAGGTGATGAACACGGCTTCCGGGAACAGCGCAGCCGGCCCGGTGATGCTGGCCGGGGTCACACCCGCCAGGAACGCCTTGCCCATGCCGCCGAAGAAGGAGTTGAAGTTGACCACACCCTGTTCCATACCGGTGGTATCGAACGCGATGCTGTAGCCGTAGACAACCCACAGGATGCTGATCAGGCCGGTGATGGCGAAGCACTGCATCATCACCGACAGAATATTTTTGGAGCGCACCATGCCGCCGTAGAACAGCGCCAGGCCTGGAATGGTCATGAACAGCACCAGCGCGGTGGATGTGAGCATCCAGGCGGTGTCACCGGAGTTGAGGACTGGAGCAGCCACTTCGTCTGCCGCCATGGCCAGGCTTGGCATTACGATGGACAACAGGGCTCCGAGCCCTGCGAATTTACGCAGAGTCATATTGTTTTCTCCTGGGGCGTTGGGGTTTGGCGGCTTAGATTGCGTCGGTATCGGTTTCGCCGGTACGGATGCGAATAGCCTGTTCCAGATTGACCACGAAGATCTTGCCGTCACCGATCTTGCCGGTGTTGGCGGCCTTGGTTATCGCCTCGATAACCCGGTCAAGATCCTTGTCGTCAATGGCGACATCAATCTTCACCTTCGGCAGGAAATCCACTACATATTCCGCGCCGCGATACAGCTCGGTGTGACCCTTCTGCCGACCGAAGCCCTTGACCTCAGTAACGGTAATGCCCTGCACGCCGATCTCGGACAACGACTCGCGTACATCGTCCAACTTGAACGGCTTGATGATGGCAGTGACTAGCTTCATGAAAACTCTCTCCCGAATTGGTGGACTTGCCCCAGGAAAACAAACCCGTCTCAAGTCTAAGCGCAGTGCCTGGCTTTGTAACGCATCGTCGCAAGGGCAGTTGCCATTGCGACGCCAGCGAACCACTGGTGACGAAACCTGTACCCCTGATCCGTCGGCGCACTGCATTCGTCACAGCGACTGCATCAGTGCATGGGTCATGATCGTCTAAGCAGAAACCTTGCCAGCTCCGTAAAAATCACTGAAATCAGTCCTTTGCTCACCTAGGCCCACCAACGGGGCCATCCGGCGCCTGCAATGCGCACGAAAACGGTGCATAGCCGCCCAGCCTGATGCGCGAAAAGCGTGCGACCCAGGCCGTGAAAAAGACTATAGACGCTGCGTGATACACTGCCCGCCAACAGTTTTCCGGAATATTTCCCATGCTCGCGCCCAAAGACCTCCTCGACGCCCTGAGCGGCCACGCCTCTCGCCTGTTCAGCGGCGACACCCCGCTGCCCCGCAATGAAATCGAAAGCCAGTTCAAGGCCTTGCTGCAAAGCGGTTTCAGCAAGCTCGACCTGGTGAGCCGGGAAGAGTTTGATAGCCAGATGGTGGTGCTCGCCCGCACCCGTGCGCGGCTGGAGAGCCTGGAAGCGAAAGTCGCAGAACTGGAAGCGCGGTTGACCCCTCCAGCCGAATAAATGCGATCAGTGTGGGAGGGGGCTTGCTCCCGATGGCGGTGTATCAGCCGGTATCAATGCTGACTGCCCCCCGCTATCGGGAGCAAGCCCCCTCCCACATTCGCTCTACCTTTTGCTCTGGATACGTTCTGTAAAACCTCCCCGCCTCGCTCTTCCCTACCTCGTCTACCCTTGAAAAACCGCAGGAAGCGGCCGCCCATTTCAAGGAACGAGCATGTCCCTCGCCATCGTCCACAGCCGCGCCCAGATCGGCGTCGAAGCCCCTGCCGTCACCGTCGAAGTGCATATGGCCAATGGCTTACCGTCCCTCACACTGGTGGGTTTGCCCGAAACCGCCGTCAAGGAAAGCAAAGACCGCGTGCGCAGCGCCATCCTCAACTCGGCCCTGCAATACCCCGCGCGCCGCATCACCCTCAACCTCGCGCCCGCCGACCTGCCCAAGGACGGCGGGCGTTTTGACCTGGCGATTGCCCTGGGGATCCTCGCCGCCAGCGTGCAGGTGCCAGCGTTGATGCTCGATGACATTGAATGCCTGGGTGAGTTGGCGTTGTCCGGTGAAGTGCGTGCGGTGAAAGGCGTGCTACCGGCGGCTTTGGCGGCGCGCAAGGCCGGGCGCACCGTGATAGTGCCTCGGGCGAATGCCGAGGAGGCGTGCCTGGCGTCGGGGTTGAAGGTGATTGCGGTAGACCACTTGTTGCAAGTGGTGGCGCACCTCAATGGGCACGTGCCGATTGAGCCCTACAAGTCCGATGGTTTGCTGTACCTGAACAAACCCTACCCAGACTTAAGCGAAGTGCAGGGCCAACTGTCGGCAAAGCGCGCCCTGCTGATCGCCGCAGCGGGTGCGCATAACCTGTTGTTCAGCGGCCCACCGGGCACCGGCAAGACCTTGCTCGCCAGTCGCCTGCCCGGCCTGTTGCCCCCCTTGAGCGAACAGGAAGCTCTTGAGGTGGCGGCGATCCAGTCCGTCGTCAGCCTCGCGCCGCTGAGCCATTGGCCACACCGGCCGTTTCGCCAGCCACACCACTCTGCGTCAGGGCCGGCGCTGGTGGGCGGCGGCTCGAAACCACAGCCTGGGGAAATCACCCTGGCTCACCATGGCGTGCTGTTCCTCGATGAGCTGCCGGAGTTTGATCGCAAGGTGCTGGAGGTTTTGCGCGAACCGCTGGAGTCGGGGCATATCGTGATTTCCCGCGCCCGCGACCGCGTAAGTTTCCCGGCACGCTTTCAACTGGTGGCGGCGATGAATCCCTGCCCTTGCGGCTATATGGGTGAACCTAGCGGGCGCTGTCGCTGTACACCGGAGCAGATTCAGCGGTATCGCAACAAGCTCTCGGGGCCGCTGCTGGACCGGATTGACTTGCACCTGACCGTGGCGAGGGAAACGACGGCACTGAACCCGATCCAACAGGCGGGCGAGGATACCGCCCATGCCTCAGCGCGGGTCGCCCAGGCTCGCGAGCATCAGCAAAAGCGCCAGGGCTGTGCGAATGCCTTTCTTGATCTGCCGGGGCTGCGCGAGCACTGCAAGCTCACGAAGGTGGATGAAAACTGGCTGGAAACGGCCTGTGAACGACTGACCCTATCGCTGCGCGCGGCCCATCGACTGCTCAAGGTGGCGCGCACCCTGGCGGATCTGGATCAGGTAGAGACCATCACCCGCGACCACCTGAAAGAGGCCCTGCAATACCGCCCGGCGGCGATCACTTAAGCTTGGCGCAGCGCCAAATGTGGGAGGGGCAAGCCTCCCACATCTTGGAAAACGGTGGCTCAGCGAAAGCGATCCACCTCATGGCGCAGGCTCGCCGCCAGCGTCTCCAGTTCCTTGGCAGTAATCGCCAGGTTCGACACCACCTCACGCTGCTCGCTGTTAGCCAGCGCGATGCTCTGCAAGTTGCTGCTGAGCAAGGTCGCGGTGCTGCTCTGCTCTTGGGTGGCGGTGGTGATCGCGGCGAATTGCTGGCCGGCCGAGCGGCTCTGCTCATCAATGCGCGCCAGGGCCGAGGCTACGTCGGCGTTGCGCGACAAGCCTTCCTGCATCAGCGTGTTGCCGTGTTCCATAGTGCTGATGGCGTTACCGGTTTCCCGCTGGATGCTCTGGATCATCCCGGAAATTTCATCGGTGGCTTCGCGGGTGCGCGATGCCAGGTTGCGTACTTCATCAGCCACCACGGCAAACCCACGGCCCTGTTCACCGGCGCGTGCAGCCTCGATGGCCGCGTTGAGCGCCAACAGGTTGGTCTGTTCGGCGATGGACGTGATCACACCGACGATGCCGCCGATTTCCTGGGAGCGCTGGCCCAGGGTATTGATCACTGTGGCCGTGCTGTTCAGCGCGGTCGCGATATGTTCCAGCGACGACGACGCCTCCTGCATCGAATTGCGACCAATGCGGGTTTGCTGGGCATTTTCTTGGGCCAGGCGCTCGGTGTTGCCCATGTTGTCGGCAATGTTCAGCGAGGTGGCACTGAACTCTTCCACCGCGCCGGCCATGCTGGTGATTTCGCCGGACTGCTGCTCCATGCCGTCATAGGCCCCACCGGACAGACCGGACAACGCCTGGGCCCGACTATTGACCTCCTCGGCCGCCTTGCGGATATGGGAAACCATCGTCGACAGCGCTTCACCCATCTGATTGAAGCTGCGCGCCAGTTGGCCGATTTCGTCATGGCTGGATACGTTGAGGCGTGCGCTCAAGTCGCCCGCACCCAAGGCTTCGGCCTGGTGTACCAAGTCACTCAGCGGTTGCAGCTTGCTGCGCAGCAGCCAGACCGTGGCGCCCACCGCCAGCAACATCGCCAGCACGCTGCCGATCACCAGGCGAATCCCCACGGCCCAGGTCACCGCGCGGATTTCAGCTTTCGGCATGCTCGCAACCACGGCCCACGGGCCGCCTTCGAACGGTACCGAAACGCTATAGAAATCTTCGTTCTTGTCGCTCCAGAAGCGACCTTTGCCCGGGGTCTTGGCCAGGTCCAGCATCACCGGCACCGATTGATCCAACGCCTGCACGCCGGCGGGTGCCACTAGCCAGTGCTTTTGCTCATCCAGCAGTGCAAGGGAGCCGGTCTGGCCAATTCGGAAGCGCTTGAGGTTTTCGAATTGGGCATTCTGCGCATCGGTGTAGTCAAAACCGATGAACAGCACGGCGATAACCTTACCGCCGCTGTCACGCACCGGGCTGTACTGGGTCATGTAGGAACGATCGAACAACACCGCCCTGCCGATGTAGGTCTGCCCACCCACAACGCGCTGGTAGGCCGGGCCCTGACGGTCGAGGACGGTGCCGATGGCGCGGTTGCCATCCTGCTTGGTCAGGGACGTGCTGATACGGATGAAGTCGTCGCCACTGCGCACAAATACGGTGGCCACGCCGCCAGACATTTGCTTGAACTCGTCCACCTCATCAAAGTTGTTGTTCAACACCTCGTTGCCCAGGTACAGGCTGGGCGTCTGAACACCGGCCACGCTCACGGGTTGGTCCACATGCACGCTCAACCCGGCACCGAAACGTTTTTCAAACAGCCCGCTCAAACGCTGGGTGCTCTCGCGCAACGTGCTGTGGAAGGTATTGAGTTGGTCGGCAAGCAAGCGCGCCTCGCTGGCCAGGTGCTCCTCGCGGGTATCGAGGTTGGCGGAATCGAGGGAACGCAAGGCGAAAACAGTACTGCCGCTGATGACGACAGCCAAAATCACGGCTAACGCGAGACCTAACTGGGAGGCAATCCGGGCGCGAGGTTGAGACATGACAGCTCCTGGCCGAGGCCAGGATCATCCTGATCTCATAGCGCTGCTCGGCAAATTATCTGGTGGGAAACGTTGGTGCACGATGGTTCCAACACACCTACTTCGGCGGCGTTTTGCAATACTTGAGCGAAGCGCAGGGGTATCACGCAAACGGTTGCGTCGCTGAGTCAAAACCCCTCAATTGAGCCGTTCGACGTCGGGTAAAACCATGGCCTGCACCTCGCTCTGGAGGAAATCCGCCAGACGCCGCAAGCGCTCACCCCCTGGACGGGTTTTCGGCCACACCAAATAGTAATTTTCCCCACTCGCTACCGCAGTCGGCCACGGCAAGCTCAAGCGTCCCTGCGCCACATCCTCGGCCACCATCAGCAGGTCGCCCATCGACACGCCATAACCGCGGGCGGCGGCGATCATGCCCAGCTCCAAGGTATCGAACACCTGCCCGCCTTTGAGCGACACCTGGGACGATAGCCCCATGCGCTCCAGCCAATTGCGCCAGTCCCGGCGGTCGGGTGTGGGGTGCAGTAACTCGGCGCCGGCTAGGCGGGTCACGTCCCAAGGACCGTCGTTCAACAGGTTCGGTGCACCCACCGGTATCAACAGCTCGGGGAACAGATAGCTGGCTTCCCAATCCGCTGGAAAATGCCCGTAGCTCAATAACACCGCGCAATCGAACGGCTCCTGGTTGAAGTCCACCTCGTCCACGCTCATCCAGGCGCTGGTCAGTTGCACCTCATTGCCCGGCTGCAGCGCCCGGAAGCGGCTGAGTCGCGCCAGCAGCCAGCGCATGGTCAATGTGGAGGGGGCCTTCATGCGCAGGATGTCATCTTCGGCATTCAAGGTATGGCAGGCGCGCTCCAGCGCCGCGAACCCTTCGCGCACACCGGGCAACAACAGACGCGCCGCTTCAGTGAGCTGCAAGGTGCGGCCATTGCGCTGGAACAGCCGGCAGGCGAAATGCTCTTCAAGCGTGCGGATATGTCGGCTCACCGCACTTTGGGTGATCGACAACTCCTCGGCCGCGCGGGTGAAAGAGCTGTGTCGGGAGGCCGCTTCAAACGCGCGCAAGGCATAAAGAGGAGGAAGACGACGAGACATGAGGAAAGCTCCGACAGCGCAATACTGAAACCCTACCAGAATCAATCAAGCATGAGTTTTAATCATGCAAACGATCGCATTTATCCCTTTGTGCAATGGGCTGAGAGCGCCGAGAATCAGCCCTTCCCCAACCCTCTGACTTTTTGAGCGTGATGATCATGCAGCATCCGGCACGTACCGAACTCTGGGCCATTCTGCGGCTGTCAGGGCCGTTGATTGCCTCGCAGTTGGCGCACATGCTGATGGTGTTGACCGACACCCTGATGATGGCGCGCCTGAGCCCCGAAGCCCTGGCCGGTGGCGGCCTGGGTGCCGCAAGCTATTCGTTCGTCGCGATTTTCTGTATCGGCGTGATTGCCGCCGTGGGCACCTTGGTTGCGATCCGCCACGGCGCGGGCGATATCGAAGGTGCCACCCGCCTGACCCAGGCCGGGCTGTGGCTGGCCTGGCTGATGGCCCTGGCGGCGGCCCTGCTGCTGTGGAACCTCAAGCCGGTGCTGCTGATGTTCGGCCAGACCGAGACCAACGTACATTCGGCCGGGCAATTTCTGACCATGCTGCCGTTTGCCCTGCCCGGCTACCTGAGCTTCATGGCCCTGCGCGGCTTTACCAGCGCCATCGGCAAAGCCACTCCGGTGATGGTGATCAGCCTCGGCGGTACGGTGGTCAACTACCTGCTCAACCACGCACTGATCGAAGGCATGTTCGGCCTGCCCAAGCTCGGCTTGATGGGCATCGGCCTGGTCACGGCGATTGTCGCCAACAGCATGGCGCTGGCGTTGATGTGGTACATCCGCAGCAACCGGGCCTATGCCGCCTACCCGCTGAGTACAGGGCTGCTGCACCTCAACACCCAATATCTGCGCGAGTTGTGGCGCCTGGGCCTGCCGATCGGCGGCACCTATGCGGTGGAGGTCGGGCTGTTTGCCTTTGCAGCCCTGTGCATGGGCACCATGGGCAGCACGCAGTTGGCAGCGCACCAGATCGCCCTGCAAATCGTATCGGTGGCCTTTATGGTGCCGGCGGGGATGTCCTACGCGGTGACCATGCGCATCGGCCAGCATTATGGCGCCGGACAGTTGGTGCACGCACGCATGGCCGGGCGTGTCGGCATAGGCTTTGGCGCGGCGATAATGCTGGGATTCGCGGCGGTGCTGTGGCTGTTTTCCGAGCCGCTCATAGGACTGCTGATCGACCACGACAACCCGGCGTTCCACGACGTGATCGTCCTGGCCGTGAGCCTGCTGGCCGTCGCCGCGTGGTTCGAGCTGTTCGACGGCGTGCAAACCATCGCCATGGGTTGCATTCGCGGGCTCAAGGACGCCAAGACCACGTTCCTGATCGGTGCGGGCTGCTACTGGTTGATTGGCGCACCCTCGGCCTGGCTGATGGCTTTCACGTTGGGCTGGGGGCCAACCGGCGTGTGGTGGGGCCTGGCACTGGGACTGGCCTGCGCCGCGATAAGCCTGACCTGGGCGTTTGAAGCGAAGATGAAGCGGATGATTCGCCGGGAAGGCCCGGCGCCCGAAGCCGACACCGGCTTTCAGGCGGTACAGGCCGACTAGAGACCCTCGCTCACGCGGGTGTGCTTGCCGTCGCCGAAGGTCAGGTATTCCACCAGCTCCGGCAACGGCAGCGGCTTGCTGATCAGGTAACCCTGGGCCTGGTCGCAGCCGAACAGCCGCAATAGCGCCAGTTGCTCGGGGGTTTCCACACCTTCGGCCACCACTTCCAGATTGAGGTTGTGCGCCAGGTTGATCATCGCGTGCACCAGTTTGCGGTTCTCTTCGCGCTCCTCCATGCCGCCGACAAAGCTTTTGTCGATCTTCAACAAGGCAATCGGCAGGCTGTTGAGGTGCACAAACGACGAGAAACCGGTACCGAAGTCATCCAGGGAAAACCGCACACCCAGGCGACCAAGGGCGTCCATGGTCTGCTTGACCAGGTCACTGCGGCGCATCACGGCGGTTTCGGTCAGTTCGAACTCCAACCATTGCGCTTCCACGCCGCGCTCGCTGATCAGCCGGCTCAGTGTAGAAAGCAGCTGGCTGTCCTGGAACTGGCGAAACGACAGGTTGACCGCCATATGCAGCGGCGGCAGGCCGCGTTCGCGCAGGTCTTGCATGTCACGCAGGGCCCGGGAAATCACCCAGTAACCCAACGGTACAATCAGGCCGCTCTGTTCGGCCAGGGGCACGAATTCACTCGGCGGCAACAGGCCGCGCTCGCCGTGGCGCCAGCGCACCAGGGCTTCCAGGCCAACGATATGCCCGTCGTCGAGGTCGAGGCGCGGCTGGTAATGCAGCTCCAGCTCATCACGGCGCAAGGCGCGGCGCAGCTCGCTTTCCAGGTCGGCCAGGCTGCGCGCGTTGCGGTTGATGCGTTCGTTGAAGATATGAAAGGTACAGCCCTGGGTGCTCTTGGCTTGCTGCATGGCGATATGGGCGTGCCACATCAGCGGGTCGGCGCCGGCACGGGCGCGGGCATGGGCCACGCCGAGGCTGCAGCCGATCAGCAGGCTTTCGCCATCCACCCAATACGGCTCGGCCATGGCTTCGGTGATGCGCTCGGCCATCCACTCCGCACGCTGGGGCGCGCGGCGCGTATCGATCAGCAGGGCGAATTCGTCGCTGCCCAGGCGCGCCAGTTGATCGCCGGCTTCCAGCTGGCTCTTGAGCCGCGAGACCACTTGCAGGATCAGGCGGTCGCCGGCCTGGTGGCCGAGGGCATCGTTGGCATGGCGGAAATTATCGAGGTCCAGGTGACCGAGGGCCAGGCCGCGACCTTCGTTCTCGGCCAACCGTGCGGCCAGCAGGGTCTGGAAGCCCTGGCGGTTGGCGATGCCGGTGAGCGGGTCCTGCTCGGCCAGGCGTTGCAGGGTGTTTTCCAGCACCCCCCGCTCACGCACATGGCGCAGGCAACGACGCAACGTGTCGGCGTCCAGCGCATTGCGGATCAGCCAGTCACTGACGCCCAGTGGCGGAACCAGCGGCTCCTGCTCCAACAACAACACGCACGGCAAGCTGCAACGGCCAGGGCCGGGTTGCAGGCTGGGCATGGTCAACAGCACTGCGCTGTCGTCGTCATCGAACAGACGACTCACCGAGTCCCAGTTTGGCGCGCTGATCAGCACAGCCCCATCGCCCATCGGCGCCAGGCACTCGCGCAACAACGCTGCCCACTCAGGCGTATCGGCCAGTAGCAGCAAACGCAAGGGTTCGACAGGCGTAGACAAGCTAGCTCCCTAGACTCTGCAAAAATTCGTTGGCGGCGGGCATTATGACGTGCGGCCTGATAATCACCAATGATCGTGGTTATCAAATACGCAGGCTGTAAGCAATTGTCTTAAAAACCCAGACATCCTGCGGCAAAGTAGCAAAACCGGCAAATTTAGATCGAGTGGTACGTCACACCGTCGATCCAGGGCAGCAGAATCTTGCCAGCCTGTTAAAATGCCCGCCCTTTTGAACAACGACTCCCTGAATTCCGTATGTCCCGACTCAATCCCCGGCAGCAAGAAGCCGTGAACTACGTCGGCGGCCCTCTATTGGTGCTCGCCGGCGCAGGCTCCGGCAAGACCAGTGTGATCACCCGCAAGATCGCGCACCTGATCCAGAACTGTGGCATCCGCGCCCAATACATCGTCGCCATGACCTTTACCAACAAGGCAGCGCGGGAAATGAAAGAGCGTGTCGGCACCCTGCTCAAGGGTGGCGAAGGCCGTGGTCTCACGGTATGTACCTTCCACAACCTGGGCCTGAACATCATCCGCAAGGAGCATGTGCGGCTGGGCTACAAGCCGGGCTTCTCGATCTTCGACGAGACCGACGTCAAGGCCCTGATGACCGACATCATGCAGAAGGAATACGCAGGCGACGACGGCGTCGACGAGATCAAGAACATGATCGGCGCCTGGAAAAACGACCTGATCCTGCCGCCCGAAGCCCTGGAAAACGCGCGCAACCCCAAGGAACAGACCGCCGCCATCGTCTACACCCACTACCAGCGCACGCTCAAGGCGTTCAACGCGGTGGACTTCGACGACCTGATCCTGCTGCCGGTGAAGCTGTTCCAGGAACACGCCGACATCCTCGAAAAGTGGCAGAACAAGGTGCGCTACCTGCTGGTGGACGAATACCAGGACACCAACGCCAGCCAATACCTGCTGGTGAAGTTGCTGATCGGTACGCGCAACCAGTTCACCGTGGTGGGCGACGACGACCAGTCGATCTACGCCTGGCGCGGCGCCCGCCCGGAAAACCTGATGCTGCTCAAGGACGACTACCCGTCCCTGAAAGTGGTGATGCTGGAGCAGAACTACCGCTCCACCAGCCGCATCCTGCGTTGCGCCAACGTGCTGATCTCGAACAACCCCCACGAGTTTGAAAAACAACTGTGGAGCGAGATGGGCCACGGCGATGAGATCCGCGTGATCCGCTGCCGCAACGAAGACGCCGAAGCCGAGCGCGTGGCGGTGGAAATCCTCAGCCTGCACCTGCGCACCGACCGCCCCTACAGCGACTTCGCGATCCTGTATCGCGGCAACTACCAGGCCAAGCTGATCGAGCTGAAATTGCAGCACCACCAGGTCCCGTATCGGCTGTCAGGCGGCAACAGCTTTTTCGGACGCCAGGAAGTGAAGGACCTGATGGCCTACTTCCGCCTGATCGTGAACCCGGACGACGACAACGCCTTCCTGCGCGTGATCAACGTGCCGCGCCGCGAGATTGGTTCCACCACCCTGGAAAAGCTCGGCAACTACGCCACCGAACGCAAGATCTCGATGTACGCCGCCACCGATGAAATCGGCCTGGGCGAACACCTGGACACGCGCTTCACCGATCGCCTGTCGCGCTTCAAGCGCTTCATGGACAAGGTACGTGAGCAGTGCGCCGGCGAAGACCCGATCAGCGCCCTGCGCAGCATGGTCATGGACATCGACTATGAAAACTGGCTGCGCACCAACAGTTCCAGCGACAAGGCCGCGGATTACCGCATGGGCAACGTCTGGTTCCTGATCGAAGCGTTGAAGAACACCCTGGAAAAAGACGAAGACGGCGAAATGACTGTCGAGGACGCCATCGGCAAGCTGGTGCTGCGCGACATGCTCGAGCGTCAGCAGGAAGAGGAAGACGGCGCCGAAGGTGTACAGATGATGACCTTGCATGCGTCCAAGGGCCTGGAATTTCCCTACGTGTTCATCATGGGCATGGAAGAGGAAATCCTCCCGCACCGCTCCAGCATCGAAGCCGACACTATTGAGGAAGAACGGCGCCTGGCCTACGTGGGCATTACCCGCGCACGTCAGACACTGGCCTTCACCTTTGCCGCCAAGCGCAAGCAATACGGCGAAATCATCGATTGTGCCCCCAGCCGTTTCCTGGACGAGCTGCCGCCGGATGACCTGGCCTGGGAGGGCAATGACGACACCCCGACCGAGGTGAAGGCCGTTCGCGGCAACACCGCCCTGGCGGATATACGCGCGATGTTAAAGCGCTAGAATCGACTACTTTTCAATCTACTTTCGGCGCACAACCCGCCATTAGAGGAAGCTTTCCGTGGAAGCACTGCACAAGAAAATTCGCGAAGAAGGCATCGTGCTTTCCGATCAGGTACTCAAGGTCGACGCCTTTCTGAATCACCAGATCGACCCGGCCCTGATGAAACTGATCGGCGACGAATTCGCCGCGCGGTTCAAGGACTCGGGCATCACCAAGATCGTCACCATTGAAGCGTCGGGCATCGCACCGGCGATCATGACGGGCCTGAACCTCGGCGTGCCGGTGATTTTCGCCCGCAAGCAGCAGTCCCTGACCCTGACCGAAAACCTGCTGTCGGCGACGGTGTATTCCTTCACCAAGAAAGTCGAAAGCACCGTGGCGATCTCGCCGCGCCACCTGACCAGCAGCGACCGCGTACTGGTGATCGATGACTTCCTGGCCAACGGCAAGGCATCCCAAGCGCTGATTTCGATCATCAAGCAGGCCGGTGCGACCGTTGCCGGCTTGGGGATTGTGATCGAGAAGTCGTTCCAGGGTGGCCGTGCGGAGTTGGATGCGCAGGGTTATCGGGTTGAGTCGCTGGCGCGGGTGAAGTCGCTGGCCGGTGGCGTCGTCACCTTCATCGAATAATCGTTGCCTGCACGCGGTTAAACAGGTGGGAGGGGGCTTGCCCCCGATAGCAGCGGGTCAGCCAACACATTTGGGACTGATACACCGCTATCGGGGCAAGCCCCCTCCCACATTTTGATCTGTGTTGGTTTTTAGTGTGCGGTTGCTTGTAAGCCAGCGAGCAATAGACGCTGATAGAGATCCTCCTTCAAACCCTCCGGCGAATCCAACCCCATCCGCTTCAGATGCTCGGGAAACGCCTGGGGCTCCGGGGCATCCAGCGCCGCCTTGCCCAACTCCAGAATCTCCGTCAGCTTGAATTTGCTCTTGAGCCAGTTCAAGGCGCGCAACAGATCCCGCTCTTCGTCCGTGAAATCGCTGCCCAGCGGATACTCCGGGAACAAACGTCGATGCCGCGCCTGGATACCCTGGAGCCGCTCCGGCGTGTTGTCGCTGAAGCGCGGATCGAGCTGGAAATCCTTGGGCAACTTGCCGGCCTTTTGCGCCTGCTCGATCAAGTCGGCCTGGAAGCGTGAGTCGGTGATGTTGAGCAACGCCTCGATCACCTTGGCATCCGTCTGCCCACGCAGGTCGGCAATGCCGTACTCAGTGATGACGATGTCCCGCAGGTGCCGAGGAATGGTGCAATGCCCATACTCCCAGACGATAGTGGAACTGACCTCACCCGCCGACTCACGCCAACTGCGCAGGATCAGGATCGAGCGCGCGCCCTCCAGCGCATGCCCCTGAGCCACAAAGTTGTATTGCCCGCCCACGCCGCTGAGCACGCGACCGTCCTCCAACTGGTCGGCCACGCCTGCGCCCAGCAACGTCACCGTGATCGCGCTGTTGATAAACCGTGCATCCTGGCGCTGCAGGCGCTTGAGTTCTTCCTGGCCGTACAGCTCGTTAATGTAGCTGATGCGGGTCATGTTGAATTCCAGGCGCTTGGCGTGGGTCATCTCCTGCAGGCGCTGGTAAAAACTGCGCGGCCCGAGGAAGAAACCGCCGTGGATCGAAACGCCGTCGGGCTGCGCCGCATCGTCCAGCAAACCGGCGTTGGCTTGCTCCTGGGTAGCCACATCCGGATAGACCTTGCGCCGGATAATCCCCGCATCCGCCAGCACCAACAGGCCGTTGACGAACATTTCGCTGCAACCGTAGAGGCCACGGGCGAAGGGCTCGACACCGCCTTCCCGGCTGATCAGCGGGGCCCACTGGTACACATCGATGTCCGTCAGCAGCAGTCGATAGGCTTCATTGTCTGCCTGGCGCGCCAGCAACGCGGCGGTCAGCGCATCCCCCATGGAGCCGATGCCGATCTGCAAGGTGCCCCCGTCGCGCACCAGGGTGCTGGCATGCAAGCCGATGAAATGGTCCTGGAACCCCACCGGCATGTTCGGTGTGGAGAACAGTGTGGTGCTGTCCTTTGCGTCAATCAGGTAGTCGAACGCGTCCATGCCCAACTCGGAATCGCCGGGCATGTAGGGCAAATCGGTGTGAACCTGGCCGACGATCAGGACGGTTTCACCCGCGTCGCGGCGCTTGGCGATCATCGGCAACAGGTCGAGGGTGATATCGGGGTTGCAGCTCAGGCTCAGCCGATCGGGGTGTTCGCTGCTGCTGGCCACCAGTTGCGCCACCAGGTTCAGGCCGGCGGCATTGATATCGCGGGCGGCGTGGCTGTAGTTGCTGCTCACGTAGTCCTGCTGGGCCGAGGTGCTATGGAGCAGGCTGCCGGGCTGCATGAAGAACTGCTGCACGTGGATGTTTTTTGGCAGGCTGTCTTTGCGCAGGTCGGCGAGGAAATCCAGTTCGGGATAATCACCAAACACCCGCGCGATAAAGGGTTCGAGAAAACGCTTCTGCAAGCCGTCGCCCAGCGGTGGGCGGCCCAGGCTGAGCGCGGTGTAGATCGTCAGCGCCCGCTCCGGCAGCTTGGCGATGCGCCGGTACAGCGCATTGACGAACAGGTTGGGTTTGCCCAGCCCCAAGGGCATGCCCATGTGGATATGCGCCGGCAAGCGCGCCAGTACGTCGTCAACTGCTTGCTCGATTGAACACAACTGCACCATCCGACCCTCCTGAACATTCCGTGATTAGGGGTTGGACAGAGAGTGGCGGGTGTTTGCTGCAAAGAACAGCCCTCAATTTAAAAAACTACTAATAAAAAAGAGACTGAAAAAGTTTACTCAATAAACAAATCAAAAGAAAAAGCCTACGAGTTATAGAATCGAGCCCTACATCATTTTAGGATCCAAGAAACAAAAAAAAGCCAACGCCCAGACTAGTATAAAAATGCTGCACCACCCTCATGACCAATAAAAAATATGGCTAACCCATGAAAAAAATAAATCATATAGTCATCATAGGCTTTGGGAATATCGCTCAGGGCTTACTGCCGCTTTTATCAAAACATTACGCTGAAGCAACAGTAACTATTTTTGAAAAAAACCTTCAAACTTCTCAAAGAGAAATTGCCAACGAATTTCTAGCAAGCTTGGAAAACGTGAACATTACTGCTAAAAATTTTGACCATGTGCTGTCTCCACACCTTAATGAAAATGTCTTTCTTCTTAATCTAGCGGTGTCTGTATCGAGTCTATCCCTCGTGAGTCTTGCACAACTGCACGGTTCACTTTACTTGGATACATGTATAGAACCTTGGAGCTATGAAACAAAAAATAACAAAACACTCACAAGTAACTTCGAGTTACGGGAAGCGATGAAGGCTCACCAGCAAAGCAATAGTGGCTCAACGGCTATTTTGGCACATGGTGCAAACCCAGGTTTTATCTCAATACTTTTAAAAAAAGCGCTTCTTGAGATGGCGGCCCTGAACAATATATCGGCAGCGCCAAATCACCAAGCAGATTGGGCAGGCCTGGCAAAAGAGCTTGAAATACAAGTTATACAAATTTCCGAGCATGACTCACAGGCTACCTCTACAGCACGCGACCCTCTTGGTTTTGTCTCGACATGGTCTGCAGACGGACTAATTACCGAGTGCAGGCAGCCCGCAGAACTAGGCTGGGGCACCCATGAAAATGAGCTTCCCCTAGGAGCCAAAAAAAACGGCTACGCGATTGAAATGAGCGAGACGGGACATCAAGTTAGAGTAAAAAGCTGGTCACCTAACTATTTAGAATTTTCCGCCTTTCTATTGACTCACAACGAAGCACTTTCAATTGCCGAATACCTGACCTTAGGTGATCTCGAAAACCCCACGTACCGCCCAACCGTGTATTACGCTTACGAACCTTGCGATCAAACACTCGCTTCAATAATGCTTCTTGACAAACACCAGACAAATTATGACTTTAAAAAAACAATATTAAAAGACGAAATCATATCTGGCGCGGACGAACTAGGCATCTTTCTTATCAGCAACAAATACGATGCGTTCTGGCTTGGCTCAAACTTATCAATTGGCAAAACAAGAAAGCAAGCAAAATACAATAATGCGACAAGCCTTCAAGTAGCGTCCAGCATTATAGGGGGAATGAAGTGGGCAGAAAAATCCCCAAGCGAGGGGATTGTAGAGTCTGAAAATTTGGACTGGAAATACATATACGACTTCACTGCCGACTATTGGGAGCCAATAGTCAAGCAACAGGTAAATTGGAGGCCCTCCCATACCGACAGATCACTATCACTCAAAAATTTCATAAGCAGAAATTAACTTTCCATAATAAAAATCCGAATGGGGAATTTATAATGGCTTTGGTAGAAAACACCGATCACATGAAAAAATATTCGAGCAATGCCTTTGAGATACTCAAAGACTTCTCCTTCCCACCGCTAAAGTTTAGCGAGGAAGAAAAGGCCGAATGGCAAGCTATATTCTTCGATTCAATAATCACGGAATATGATGCAAGGCGACTGTATTGGTGTATAGAAGCTAAAAATCCAGAATTAATGACAAAACTAGAAGACACCCTAAACCCTTGGCTCAAAGATGAAATTGATCACGCCTACGGGTTCTCCTTAATTTACTCAGCCTATACAGGCTTGCCACTTGACGAAATTGCCTTGAGCGTTGAAACACGAAAGTCCGACTTTAGCAGCCTAGACTCTTTCATCAGCGACCCATTGAAACTATTAATTTTACTTGCCTATGACGAGATAATCACCACTCATGTCTATCATCGCAGCATAAAAAAATATGACCATTTTAATTCGCCACAGCTTTCAACATGGATCAGAAAAGCCAAGAAAGATGAATCCAAGCATTTTTTTCTATTCATAGAGAAAATCAAACTAATGTACTCACACAGACTCCTCGAGGCCCCTTCTATTCTAAAAAGTCTTTTTGAGCTGGATTTCGAAAAAGAGCATTACACGGGAACCTTTGTGCTCGACCACAACACATTTGACTATCCGATCAGCCGAACAGATATCGAAAAAACTATAATTCCAACCATAATAAAAAAACTTAACACCGCAACTGATCTGACTAGAGGATACGACAAATGAAACCTACTTTTCTTAATAAACGGCACTGGAGTTCCAAGGCAATTTTCAAAGAGATCTCTAATAGCGGATGGATCAACCCCGGCATAGACGAAAAATACAAAGATTTTTTCTGGGCCGATCTATTAGCAGAGTATGACTCGATAAATTTATACCATTATCTTTATGAAAGGCGACCAAAGCTATCCTCATATTTTGTGCAATATCTAGATCTTTGGTTTTCAGATGAAAAAAACCATGCCGATGGTTTCCTTGAGCTAAATCGACTTTTATTCAATATGAGCGAAGAGTCTATTTTAGAAAAACTGAAAACAAGAACAAGCAACTTTGACCGATTTGAGCAATTGCTCTCAAACGAGTTAAACTTGCTCACCGTATTCGCCTACGACGAGTACGTCTCTGTTAAAACCTATAAAAAAGACACTTTCTACAATGAATTTGGAAGCCCACTATTTAATTCATGGATTAGCAACCTAATCGCTGATGAGGCCACGCACTTTGCAAACGCGGTAAAACTACTAAGACGAAACCACCTATCAGACATTGACAAAATTGAAAACACATTGAGACATCTTATTCTGCTGGAAGGTGGCCAATACGAGAATACATTTTTACTCGACCATGATGGCCCTCACTTTCTACTGGGCAGCACCGACTTTGCAGAATCTACAGCGAAAGAAGTACTGGATATTATAACAAGAGCTAAAAAATGAAAAGCAACCAATACTTAATCCTATCCATAGTACTCATGATACTCGGCGAAATACTAACAATATACAGCGAGATATACGCCTCAAAACTTTCCACTAGGGCAATACAAAACCCTGAACTTTTTGTAAAGCCTATAATATTAATATGCGTCGCTGGCATATGCCTGATATTTGCGTATTGGTTTGGTTACCAAGGAACCGGAAACATATGGGTAGTCACAGTAGCATCACTGACATTGCTGCTTGTTCTGGAACCGCTGGTGATTTACGCAATGCTAAAGGAACTTCCAGGCCGTGGGGCTCTAGTAGGTTTCCTTTTAGGTGCTGTCGGATTGTTAGCGACCTTTCTGCTTTGACTTACTATTATTCACTCTTTCGAATATACGAGGGGTAGCTCACTCATTGACCTTCCCCTCCGTATAAACCTTCTATTTATTATTTCAATCCCGACATTTTCTCAATCGCGCCTTTAAGGTCGTCATCCGAGCAATCTGCGCAGGTGCCTTTTGGCGGCATGGCATTGATACCGGTGATCGCCTTGGCCAGGATGCCGTCGAGGCCTCCCTGGTGATCGGCGCGCTCTTTCCAGGCGGCGGTGTCGCCGATTTTCGGCGCGTTCAGCAGGCCGGTGCCATGGCACGCGTTGCAATGCTTGGCGATGATCTCGTCAGGGGTTTTCGCCCCGCCGCCGCCGCCTGCGGCCACGGCGACTTCCATGCCTTTGCATTCCTGGCCCTGGACGCAGACCTGGCCCACGGGCTCCAGGCGCTTGGCAATGTCATCATTGGTCGCAGCTTGTGCGCTCACAGCCCATAGGGCCAGTACGGTTGCTGGTGCAGCCAGCATTTTCATAATTAGATTCACGCGTTCACCCTCAATGGTGGCTATTCACGCCTGCGGCCACGGTTTCGCAGGCGGCGAAAGTATAACGGTTAGCCCGTCCGGCCGAAACAACCCTATTAAATAAAGGGAGATTAGACCTCGCGGAATGCAGCTGCGGGAGCCTCTGCAACGCTGGCAGGACGCCTCTTTTGTTAAAAGTTCGCGGGTGTGGCTGCGCTGATTAGTCGCGCCGGCACATCGAACGGATTACGGAAACGATGAGGCTTGGTGCTTTCAAAGTAGTAGCTATCGCCGGCTTCGAGCACAAAAGTTTCAAGACCGACCACCAACTCCAGACGGCCTTCCACCAGAATCCCGGTTTCCTCGCCCTCGTGGGTGAGCATTTCTTCGCCTGTATCGGCGCCAGGCGGGTAGATTTCATTGAGAAACGCAATTGCCCGGCTCGGGTGCGCACGGCCCACCAGCTTCATGGTGACGGCGCCGTCGGAGATGTCGATCAGCTCATTGGCTTTATAGACGATCTGCGTCGGTATTTCCTGGAGGATCTCCTCGGAAAAGAACTCGACCATGGACATGGGGATGCCGCCCAGCACCTTGCGCAAGGAACTGATCGAGGGGCTGACGCTGTTTTTTTCGATCATCGAAATGGTGCTGTTGGTGACACCCGCGCGCTTGGCGAGCTCACGCTGGGAAAGACCCTTCAGCTTACGGATGGATTGCAGTCGTTCACCGACGTCCAATGCGGGAGCCTCCTAGGATTCAGGCGTTGTTGTAATTGAGCGTTATCATGGCGACAGCGTTCAGTATTTACAACACTTGGGCCTAAATCCCAGGGAGCTGTGTTCGTCCCTGTCGCTCAAGCGCCGGAATAGAGCCTTGGCACACGACGCAGGTTGCAGAAGATCTGGTACGGGATGGTCTCGGCAGCGGCGGCGACGTCACTGGCGAGGATATTTTTGCCCCACAGCTCCACCGTGGAACCAAGACCCGCCTCAGGGACGTCCGTCAGGTCGATACACAGCATGTCCATGGACACGCGACCCAGCAATTGGCTGCGCTGCCCCGCCACCAGCACCGGCGTGCCGGTGGGCGCATGGCGCGGGTAGCCGTCGGCATAGCCCATGGCAACCACGCCGATACGCATCGGTTTGGGCGTGATGAACCGGGCGCCGTAGCCTACCGGCTCGCCGGCTGGCAGTTCACGCACGCAGATCACTTTCGATTCCAGGGTCATCACCGGCTGCAAACGCGCGGCCAAGGCCTGGTCCTCACCAAACGGTGTGGCGCCATAAAGCATAATGCCAGGACGCACCCAGTCGCTGGATACGCTCGGCCAGCCCAGGACCGACGGCGAGTTGCGCAGGCTGACCTCCGCCACCAGGCCCTGGCGCGCCGCATCGAATACCGCCACTTGCTCGTTGCTGCTGACGCAATCGAGTTCATCGGCACGGGCAAAATGGCTCATCAACACAATCTTTGCGACTTTGCCGCTGGCCAGCAGGCGCTGGTAAGCCTCGTGGTAATCCTTGGGGTGCAGGCCAACGCGGTGCATCCCCGAATCGAGCTTGAGCCAGATGGTCAGCGGCGCGCTCAACCGGGCCTGTTCGATGGCCTCCAGTTGCCACAGCGAATGCACCACGCACCAGAAATCATGCTCGACGATCAGCGGCAACTCGTCGGCTTCGAAAAAGCCTTCCAGCAGCAGCACTGGCGCGCGAATACCAGCGGCGCGCAACTCCAGCGCCTCCTCGATGCACGCCACGGCAAACCCGTCGGCCTCGGCTTCCAGCGCCTGGGCAACGCGTACGGCACCATGGCCGTAGGCGTCGGCCTTGACCACGGCGAGGGCCTTGGCCCCCGTGACTTCACGGGCCAATTGGTAGTTGTGGCGCAAGGCTTGGAGGTCGATCAGGGCACGGGCAGGACGCATGGCGGCAGGCTTCTAGGCGGCAAAGTGAAGAAAAACCGGCGCCGACCAACAGCGTCAGCACCGGAAGAGGGAGCGTTGTTTAAGGCAGCGCGGCCACGACGGACAGCTCTACCAGGATTTCCGGTTCGCACAGCCTGGCTTCAACCGTGGCGCGGGCCGGGGCGACGCCTTTGGGCAGCCACTTGTCCCACACCGCGTTCATACCGGCGAAATCGGCGTCGATGTCCTTCAGGTAGATCGTCACCGACAGCAGCTTGGTTTTGTCGGTGCCGGCCAAGTCCAGCAAACGTTCGATATTGGCCAGGGTTTCACGGGTCTGCTGTTCGATCCCGGCGTTCATGTCGTCACCGACTTGCCCGGCCAGATACACGGTACCGCTGTGAACAACGATCTGGCTCATGCGCTCATTGGTGAGCTGGCGCTGGATTGACATGTTTTGCGGACTCCTGGTGGTTGCCATAACGGGAAATATCGAGGCCTTCGGCGCTGATCTGCGGCGTTTTCTTCGCCATCAGGTCGGCCAACAGGCGACCGGAGCCGCACGCCATGGTCCAACCGAGAGTGCCATGGCCGGTGTTGAGGAACAGGTTCTTGAACGGCGTGGCACCGACAATCGGCGTGCCGTCGGGTGTGGTCGGGCGCAGGCCGGTCCAGAACGTGGCTTCGGCCAGATCGCCGCCCTGAGGATAAAGGTCGTTGACGATCATCTCCAGGGTTTCACGCCGACGCGGGTTAAGCGACAGGTCAAAACCGGCTATTTCAGCCATGCCGCCGACGCGGATGCGGTTGTCGAAACGGGTGATGGCGACCTTGTAGGTCTCGTCGAGAATGGTCGACGTCGGCGCCATCGCCGAGTTGGTAATCGGCACGGTCAGCGAGTAGCCCTTGAGCGGGTACACCGGCGCCTTGATCCCCAGCGGCTTGAGCAGCTTCGGCGAGTAGCTGCCGAGGGCCAGCACGTAGCGGTCGGCGGTTTCCAACTTGCCGTCGATCCATACGCCGTTGATGCGGTCGCCGGCGTAGTCGAGGCGCTGGATGTCCTGTTCGAAGCGAAACTCCACACCCAACTGCTTGCACATCTCGGCAAGGCGGGTGGTGAACATCTGGCAGTCGCCGGTCTGGTCGTTGGGCAGGCGCAGGGCACCGGCGAGAATATCGGTGACGCTGGCCAGGGCCGGCTCAACACGGGCGATACCGGCGCGGTCGAGCAGCTCGAACGGCACACCGGACTCTTTCAAAACGGCAATGTCCTTGGCGGCGCCATCCAACTGGGCCTGGGTACGGAACAACTGGGTAGTCCCGAGGCTGCGGCCTTCGTAGGCGATACCGGTTTGCGCACGTAATTCGTCGAGGCAGTCACGGCTGTACTCGGACAGGCGCACCATGCGCTCCTTGTTCACCGCATAACGGCTGGCGGTGCAGTTGCGCAGCATCTGCGCCATCCACAGGTATTGGTCAATATCCGCCGTGGCCTTGATCGCCAACGGCGCGTGGCGTTGCAGCAACCATTTGATGGCCTTGAGCGGCACGCCCGGCGCAGCCCATGGCGAGGCGTAGCCTGGGGACACCTGGCCGGCGTTGGCGAAACTGGTTTCCATAGCAGCAGCCGGCTGACGGTCGACCACAACCACTTCAAAGCCAGCCCGCGCCAAATAGTAGGCACTGGTCACCCCAATGACGCCGCTACCCAAGACCAGAACGCGCATTTTTATACCCTCATCGCGGGCTTGGCCGCTGACGTGTGTTATTCGAGCAATGATGGGCGCAGTATAAAAAGCAATCGCCAGTGCATTTCACTATATAAATGCCTATATTTGGCGACAATTCTCGGCAAAAACCCTTTTTACAGAGGCGTATCCCCTATGCGTACCAACACCCAGACCAAGCGGGAGCTGGACAAGATCGACCGCAACATCCTGCGCATCCTGCAAACCGATGGGCGAATTTCGTTCACCGAGCTGGGGGAAAAGGTCGGGCTCTCCACCACGCCGTGTACCGAGCGGGTGCGACGGCTGGAGCGCGAGGGGATCATCATGGGTTACAACGCGCGGCTCAATCCCCAGCATTTGAAGGGAAGTTTGCTGGTATTTGTCGAGATCAGCCTCGATTACAAATCCGGCGACACCTTTGAAGAGTTCCGCCGCGCCGTGCTGAAACTGCCCCATGTGCTGGAATGCCACCTGGTCTCGGGGGACTTCGACTACCTGGTGAAAGCGCGGATTTCCGAGATGGCCTCGTACCGCAAATTGCTCGGCGACATCCTGCTCAAGTTGCCCCATGTGCGGGAATCGAAGAGCTATATCGTGATGGAAGAGGTCAAGGAGAGCCTCAACCTGCCTATTCCCGATTAAACCAGCACCTGCCGGGTGCTCGCCATGTATTCATGGATCTGCTTTTCCACCCGTGGATGAATCAGCTCCACCGGCCCCCGCCCATTGGGGCATGGCAAGGTCTTCGTGGTACCGAACAGCCGACAGATCAGCGGCCGCTCGTCATACACGGTGCAGCCGTGGGGGCCCAGGTGCACACAGTTCAGCTCGTCCATTGCGGCGTCCTGCTCGGCAGCGGTCTTGCGTGGCAGGCGCGACATCTCCTCGGGCGAAGTGGTGACCGGCCCACAGCAGTCGTGGCAGCCGGGGACGCACTCGAACGAAGGAATCTGACGGCGCAGCGCGCTGATTTTCTGACTGTTGCAACTCATCGAAACAGGTACCGAACGGCGAATAGAGGTGGATTCTGAAGCAAAACGCCCCGCGCAGACAGCTTCGTCCGACCGCTGTATCCTGCGTCAAATTTTCCAAACAGGGATGCTCCCCATGACCGCCAGCGCCCGGCACACCGCTTCCTACTACGCCGCCAGCAGCGTACCGCAACCCGACTACCCGGCGTTGACGGGCGAGGTGGGCGCTGATGTGTGCGTGATCGGCGGCGGTTTCTCAGGGCTCAACACGGCCCTGGAGCTGGCTGAGCGCGGCTTCAGCGTGGTTCTGCTGGAGGCGCGCAAGATCGCCTGGGGCGCCAGCGGGCGCAATGGCGGCCAGTTGATTCGCGGCGTCGGTCATGGCCTGGAGCAGTTCACCAACGTGATCGGCACCGATGGCGTGCGCCAGATGAAGCTGATGGGCCTGGAAGCCGTGGAGATCGTGCGTGAACGTGTCGAACGCTACCAGATCCCCTGCGACCTGACCTGGGGCTACTGCGACCTGGCCAACAAGCCTCGCGACCTGCAAGGCCTTGCCGAAGACGCCGAAGAACTGCGCAGCCTGGGCTATCGCCACGAAGTACGCTTGCTGCAAGCGAGCGACATGGGCAGCGTCATCGGCTCCGACCGCTATGTGGGCGGCATGATCGACATGGGTTCCGGCCACCTGCACCCGTTGAACCTGGCTCTCGGCGAAGCCGCCGCCGCGCAGCAATGGGGTGTGCAGTTGTTCGAACAGTCAGAAGTCACGCGCATCGACTACGGCCCCGAGGTCAAGGTGCACACCGCCCAAGGCACAGTGCGCGGCAAGACCCTGGTACTCGCTTGCAATGCCTATCTCAATGGACTGAATCCGCAATTGAGCGGCAAGGTGCTGCCCGCCGGCAGCTACATCATCGCCACCGAACCGTTGAGCCAGGCGCAAGCCGCCAACCTGCTACCGCAGAACATGGCCGTGTGTGACCAGCGCGTGACGGTGGATTACTTCCGGCTGTCCGCCGACCGTCGCCTGTTATTCGGCGGCGCCTGTCACTACTCCGGACGCGACCCCAAGGACATCGGCGCCTACATGCGGCCAAAGATGCTGCAGGTGTTCCCACAGCTGGCCGACGTGAAGATCGATTACCAATGGGGCGGCATGATCGGCATCGGCGCCAACCGCCTGCCGCAGATCGGCCGCCTGGCGGATCAGCCCAACGTGTATTACGCCCAGGCCTACGCAGGCCACGGCCTCAACGCCACACACCTGGCGGGCAAACTGCTGGCCGAAGCCATCAGCGGCCAGCAGCAGGGACGTTTCGACCTGTTCGCCCGGGTGCCACACATCACCTTCCCCGGCGGCAAGCACCTGCGCTCGCCGCTGCTGGCCTTGGGAATGCTCTGGCACCGTCTCAAAGAGCTGGTCTGATCAATCGCGCCAGAAGGGTTTCAAGCCTTCCTGGCGGGCTTGCTCCAGGGTCAACCCAACGTCGCGCAATTGCTCGCGAGTCAAGTGCAGCAAGGCCTTGCGCGTATGGCGGCGGTGCCAGAACAAGCTCCAGCGGCTGATCTCGCGCGGCGACGTCGCCCGCTCTTGCCCAGCCTGCAATTCCTGACTGTGTAACGTCAGCCGCACATCACTCATGCCGTTCATTTTGCTGCCCCTCATTTGCCTGTTGCCATGAGTGGCTAGAATGGGCGAGCAGACAAAACCATTACAGATTCAACCCACCTTTATTAAATCCATACAGACACTGCCTATGCGCGGCTGAATCCTGTATTTTCCCCCTATCTGTACTGGTCCCCTGGGAGCGACCGCCATGACGCTTTACGTCAACCTCGCCGAATTACTGGGCACACGCATCGAACAGGGGTTCTATCGCCCCGGAGATCGGCTGCCGTCCGTACGCGCCTTGAGTGTGGAGCACGGGGTCAGCCTGAGCACCGTGCAGCAAGCGTATCGGCTGCTGGAAGACAATGGCCTGGCGATGCCCAAGCCCAAGTCTGGGTACTTTGTACCTGTGGGCCGGGAGTTGCCAGCGCTGCCCGAGGTCGGCCGCCCGGCCCAGCGCCCGGTGGAAATCTCCCAGTGGGATCTGGTGCTGGAACTGATTCGCGCCGTTCCGCGCAAAGACGTCATACAGATGGGCCGCGGCATGCCGGACGTATTGTCACCCACCCTCAAACCCCTGCTGCGCAGCCTGGCCCGCGTCAGCCGGCGCCAGGATCTGCCGGGGCTGTATTACGACAATATTCTCGGCTGTATGGAACTACGCGAGCAAATCGCCCGGCTGTCATTGGATTCCGGCTGCCAACTGACGGCCGAGGACATCGTGATTACCACCGGCTGCCACGAGGCGCTGTCCGCCAGCATCCACGCCATCTGCGAGCCGGGCGATATCGTCGCGGTGGACTCGCCCAGCTTCCACGGGGCCATGCAGACCCTCAAGGGCCTGGGCATGAAAGCCCTGGAAATCCCCACCGACCCGATCACCGGCATCAGCCTCGAAGCCTTGGAACTGGCACTGGAACAGTGGCCGATCAAGGTCATCCAACTGACCCCCAACTGCAATAACCCGCTGGGCTACATCATGCCGGAAGCGCGCAAACGCGCATTGCTGACCCTGGCCCAGCGCTTTGACGTAGCGATCATCGAAGACGATGTGTATGGCGAACTGGCCTACAGCTACCCACGCCCGCGCACCATCAAATCCTTCGACGAAGACGGTCGTGTGCTGCTGTGCAGTTCGTTCTCCAAGACCCTGGCGCCAGGCCTGCGCATTGGTTGGGTCGCTCCGGGCCGGTACCTGGAGCGGGTACTGCACATGAAGTACATCAGCACCGGCTCCACCGCCACGCAGCCGCAGATCGCAATTGCCGAGTTTCTCAAAGGGGGTCATTTCGAACCGCATTTGCGACGGATGCGCACACAATATCAGCGTAATCGCGACCTGATGCTCGACTGGGTCAGCCGCTACTTCCCTGCCGGCACCCGCGCCAGCCGCCCACAAGGCAGCTTCATGCTGTGGATAGAACTGCCGGAAGGCTTCGACACCCTCAAGCTCAACCGCGCACTGGTGGAACAAGGCGTACAGGTGGCTGTGGGAAGCATCTTTTCCGCGTCGGGCAAGTACCGTAACTGCCTGCGCATGAACTACGCTGCCAAGCCTACCGCCCAGATTGAAGAGGCCGTGCGCAAAGTCGGCGCTGCCGCGATCAAGATGCTGGCCGAAACGGTGGACTGACCTTTCGCAAGAAACCGCCGTCATATGTCGACAACCGCCCTGACCTGGACACGACTCCCTTGATGATTCGACGGCTTTTACCGTTTTTCCTGCTGGGAGCCCTGGCCTTGAGCGGCTGCGCCACGGTGAGTACCCCGCGCATACCCAGCGATGCCCTGCCGGCCGCCCAATCGTCGTTCGGCCGCTCGATCCAGGCCCAGGCCGCGCCTTACCAGGGCCGTTCAGGTTTTCGCCTGCTGCCCAACAGCAGCGAAGCCTTCATGGCCCGCGCCGAGCTGATCCGCAATGCCCAGACCAGCCTTGACCTGCAGTACTACATCGTCCACGACGGCATCAGCACGCGGATGCTGGTGGATGAACTGCTCAAGGCCGCCGACCGTGGCGTGCGCGTGCGCATCCTGCTGGATGACACCACCAGCGACGGCCTCGACCAGATCATCGCCACCCTCGCCGCCCACCCCAAGATCGAGATTCGCCTGTTCAACCCCCTGCACCTGGGACGCAGCACCGGTGTGACGCGCGCCATGGGCCGCCTGTTCAACCTGTCGCTGCAACACCGGCGCATGCACAACAAGCTGTGGCTGGCGGACAACAGCGTGGCCATCGTCGGTGGGCGCAACCTGGGGGATGAGTATTTCGACGCCGAGCCCAACCTGAACTTCACCGATATCGACATGCTCAGCGTGGGGCCGGTGGCCGAGCAACTCGGGCACAGTTTCGATCAGTACTGGAACAGCGCCCTGAGCAAACCCATTGATGATTTCGTCTCCAATACGCCCTCCAAAGGTGACCTGGCCGCCGCGCGCCTGAGCCTGGAGGCGTCGCTGGCCGAATCGCGCCAGCAGAAGCACGCGCTGTACGCGCGCCTGCGCACCTACCAGACCCAGCCGCGCATGGACATCTGGCGCCGCGAACTGATCTGGGCCTGGAACCAGGCGTTGTGGGACGCACCCAGCAAGGTGCTGTCCAAGGCCGACCCGGACCCGCACCTGCTGCTGACCACGCAACTGGCCCCGGAGCTGGAAGGCGTCAACCATGAACTGATGATGATCTCGGCGTACTTCGTGCCGGGACAGCCCGGGCTGGTGTACCTGACGGGGCGCGCCGACGCGGGCGTATCGGTGAGCTTGTTGACCAACTCTCTTGAAGCCACCGACGTGCCTGCCGTACATGGCGGCTATGCACCGTACCGCAAGGCGCTGCTGGAGCACGGGGTAAAACTCTACGAGCTACGCCGCCAACCGGGTGACGGCGGCGGCAGCGGCCCGCACCTGTTTCGTCGAGGCACGTTCCGCGGCTCGGACTCGAGCCTGCACAGCAAGGCGATGATCTTTGATCGGCAAAAATCGTTTGTCGGCTCTTTCAATTTCGACCCGCGCTCCGTGCTGTGGAACACCGAGGTCGGCGTGCTGGTGGACAGCCCCGAACTGGCGGAACACGTGCGCAATCTCGCCCTGCAAGGCATGGCGCCGGCCCTGAGCTACGAGGCGAAACTGCAGGACGGCAACGTGGTATGGGTGACCGAGGACAACGGCCAACTGCACACCCTGACCCGTGAACCGGGCAGTTGGTGGCGACGGTTCAATGCCTGGTTCGCCACCTCGGTCGGCCTGGAACGCATGCTCTAGGAACAGCGAGGATCAAGCCGGCTGAGCAGCACCGAATGCGCCTTGGCGCAGCAACAGCACCACCAAGCCCAATGCCCCGGCCGCCATCAGCCACGGCAGCGCGTGCCCGCTGATCCATTGGCTGCCGGCGCCGGCCACCAGCGGGCCGATCAGGCAACCGATACCCCATAACTGCGCGATGTGGGCATTGGCACGCACCAGCGCATCGTCACGATAACGCTCGCCGATCAGGATCAGCGACAACGTGAACAACCCGCCGGCACTGGCGCCGAACAGCACCCATATTGGCCAGATCAGCAGCGTGTGCATCAGCAACGGAACCGCCAGGCTCGATGCCAGCAACAGCAGTGCGCAACTCAAAAACAGCGTGCGTCGTGGCAGATAATCCGCCAGCGCACCGATGGGCAGTTGCAGCAGCGCGTCACCGACCACTACCGTGCTGACCATCGCCAGGGCAATTTCGGCAGTGAAGCCCTGTTGCAGGCAATACACCGGCAGCAGCGTCAGGATCATCGCCTCAAACGCGGCGAACAGCGCCACCGCCCAGGCAATCGCCGGCAGGCTCAGGCAGAAGCGCCACAGGTCCGCGAAGGTCACGCTGAACGATTCGGCACTGGGCGCACCAGAGCGACCCAGCAATGCCAACGGAGCCACCACCAGCAGGCCAACGCCGACCCAGAAACCATAGTCATGGTCGGTACCGATCAGGCCCAGCAGCAACGGGCCCGAGAGCTGGCTCAAGGCATAACTGCAGCCATACAGCGCCACCAGCCGGCCACGCCACTGCTCCACCACCAACTGGTTGATCCAGCTTTCACCGAGGATAAACACGATGGTCAGGATCACCCCGATCATCAGGCGCAACGCCAGCCATATCGGGTAGCTGGGCAGAATGGCCAGCAAACCGATGGACACCGCGCCAGCCCACAGGCACAGACGCATGAGATTCGCGGTGCCGAGCCAGGCGGCCAGACGGCTGGAGACCTTGGCGCCGAGCAATACGCCAAAGGCCGGCATGGCGGCCATAACGCCAATAGCGAAACTGCCGTAGCCCCAGCCCTCAAGGCGCAGGGAGACCAGCGGCATGCTGACGCCCAGGGCCAGGCCGACACTGAGCACCGAGGCCAGGACGGCGAAATAGGTCGCCCAACGCATTGCCACGCTCCTGTGGATAATCATGGGTTCACACAAAACAGTGTGGGAGGGGGCTTGCTCCCGATTGCGGTGGATCATTGAGCACTGTTAGTGCCTGACACACTGCTATCGGGGGCAAGCCCCCTCCCACATTTGCCTGCGGTGTTGCTTACAGCTTGATCCAGGTCGCCTTCAGCTCGGTGTACTTGTCGAACGCATGCAGCGACTTGTCGCGACCATTACCCGACTGCTTGAAGCCGCCAAACGGTGCGGTCATGTCGCCGCCGTCGTATTGGTTGACCCACACGCTACCGGCACGCAGAGCCTTGGCGGTGAGGTGCGCCTTGGAAATGTCCGACGTCCACACCGCAGCGGCGAGGCCGTATTGGGTGTCGTTGGCGATCTTGATCGCTTCCTCGGCGCCGTCAAAGGTGATCACCGACAGCACCGGGCCGAAGATCTCTTCCTGGGCGATTCTCATGGCGTTGGTTACACCGTCGAAAATCGTCGGCTCGACGTAGGTGCCGCCCGTCTCTTCCAGGATGCGCTTGCCACCCGCCACCAACTTGGCGCCGTCAGTGTGGCCGGCTTCGATGTACGACAGCACGGTGTTCATCTGCTGGGTGTCCACCAGGGCACCGACGTTGGTCGCCGGGTCCAGCGGGTTGCCGGGTTTCCAGCCCTTGAGGGCCTCGATCACCAGCGGCAGGAAGGTGTCCTTGATCGAACGTTCCACCAGCAGGCGCGAACCGGCAGTGCAGACTTCACCCTGGTTGAAGGCGATGGCGCTGGCAGCGGATTCGGCGGCGGCTTGCAGGTTCGGAGCATCGGCAAAAACGATGTTCGGGCTCTTGCCGCCGGCTTCCAGCCATACACGCTTCATGTTCGATTCGCCGGAGCGGATCAACAGTTGCTTGGCGATCTTGGTCGAACCGGTGAACACCAGTGTGTCGACGTCCATGTGCAGCGCCAGCGCATTGCCGACGGTGTGGCCGTAGCCCGGCAGCACGTTGAACACGCCTTTCGGAATACCGGCTTCAACGGCCAGGGCCGCGATGCGGATGGCGGTGAGTGGGGATTTTTCGGACGGCTTGAGGATCACCGAGTTACCGGTGGACAGCGCCGGGCCGAGTTTCCAGCAGGCCATCATCAGCGGGAAGTTCCACGGCACGATGGCACCCACCACGCCGACCGGCTCGCGGGTCACCAGACCCAACTGATCGTGCGGGGTGGCTGCGACTTCGTCGTAGATCTTGTCGATTGCCTCGCCGCTCCAGCTCAGGGCATTTGCCGCGCCGGGTACGTCAATGTTCAGGGAGTCACTGATCGGCTTGCCCATGTCCAGGGTTTCGAGCAGCGCCAGTTCTTCGGCATTGGCCTTGAGCAGCGCGGCGAAACGGATCATGGTGGCTTTGCGTTTGGCCGGCGCCAGGCGCGACCAGACACCGGAACTGAAGGTGGCGCGGGCGTTTTCCACAGCACGCTGGGCGTCGGCGGCGTCACAACTGGCTACGCTGGTGAGCAGGCGGCCATCGACCGGGCTGATGCATTCGAAGGTGTCGCCGGAAACAGCAGCGGTGTATTCGCCATTGATGTAGGCGCGGCCTTCGATCTTCAGATCCTTGGCGCGTTGTTCCCAGTCGGCACGGGTCAGGGTGGTCATGCGAGTGTCCTCCTCTTATTGAATACAAGGGCCAGGCGATGTCCCCCGGCAGCCTCAAAGAATGCTTGCCCGCCAGCCAGCTGTTCGGCTCAAAGGCAGCTGCCACCCTAAACCAGCGGCCAGGGATGTTTCAATATATTTGACATAACCGCGGTAAACGCCCTTGCGATGTTCATTTTAATAAACATAGACTTTGGGTTCTCCAACCGCAGGCCAGACGGGACACGCACATGAGCATCCAGGACATCGTCGACTTCAGCCAGGCCAACACCGCCCCAGACCGCTACCGCCCTGCCGCGGAAAAAATCCTCAAGGGCGATCCCGAACAAACGGTGTACAACCATTACAACAGCCCGTGCGGCCAGATGAACGCCGGTGTCTGGGAAGGTGAGGTCGGGCAGTGGCAGGTCAACTACAGCGAGCATGAGTATTGCGAGATCGTGCAGGGCGTCTCTGTATTGCGCGACGCCGAGGGCAATGCGAAGACCTTGCGTGCCGGCGACCGCTTCGTGATCCCCGCCGGCTTCAGCGGCACCTGGGAAGTGCTGGAGCCGTGCCGCAAGATCTATGTGGTGTTCGAGCAGAAGGCCTGATCAGTAAATCCGACGCAAAAAAAAGCCCGTATCGTGAGATACGGGCTTTTTTCACAAGGAGGAAAATCAATTACTTGATTTTGCCTTCTTTGTAGATCACGTGCTTGCGAACGCGCGGGTCGAACATTTTCTTTTCGAGCTTGTCCGGGGTAGTACGCTTGTTCTTGTCGGTAGTGTAGAAGTGACCAGTACCGGCGCTAGAGATCATTCGAATCAATTCACGCATGATAGAGCTCCTTAGATCTTGCCAGCGGCGCGGATTTCGGCCAGCACGACAGTGATGCCACGCTTGTCGATAATACGCATGCCTTTGGCAGATACACGCAGGCGAACAAAACGTTTCTCTTCTTCAACCCAGAAGCGGTGATGCTGCAGGTTCGGCAGGAAACGACGACGGGTTTTGTTATTTGCGTGGGAAATGTTATTCCCAGTCACCGGACCCTTACCGGTAACTTGACAGACTCTCGACATGCCTCAGCCCTCTAAAACCACATGCCCAACCCGGCATGGGTTGGCCGCTTAATCTCTCAGTCATTTGGCGCCAGGCGCCGCGTTTCTTTAGGGTCTTACCGGCTACACCTACAAGCGAAGGAACCGGGCCCCTAGAAAAGAGCGCTGCTTTATACCAGAAAGACCCATGTGCAACAACAGCCCGTGTATTTTTACCGGCGTAAATCTCGGCGACAGACGTCCGAACCGTTGCCAGGAGGGGCCGCTGTAACAGCCGACCGCTCGTCGCACAGAATGATTTACAGCGCTCGCGCGCGCAGCAAAGCGCACAGCGAAACGCGCTGGGGTGCCATCAAAACAGCATTTGAGGCAAAAGCACAGGCAAAAATGGGCTAGTCATTTTTCAACCAGACCACTACGGTAGGGCTTTTCCAGACTGCACTCGCAGATGGGCCTTCGATCTGCAAAGGAAACCGAACATGCGCCTCGCTGCCCTACCGCTATTGCTAGCCCCTCTATTTATCGCGCCGCTGGCCTCTGCCGCCAGCAACTTGAGCGTCTGCACCGAGGCCAGCCCCGAAGGGTTCGATGTGGTGCAATACAACTCGCTGACCACCACCAACGCCTCGGCCGATGTGCTGATGAACCGCCTGGTGGACTACGACGCGGCCAGCGGCAAACTGGTACCAAGCCTGGCGGACAGCTGGGACGTCTCGCCGGATGGCCTGACCTATACCTTCAAGCTGCACCCGGACGTGAAATTCCATCGCACCGAGTATTTCACCCCAAGCCGCACCCTGACCGCCGAAGACGTGCGCTTCAGCTTCGAACGCATGCTCGACCCGGCCAACCCGTGGCACAAGATCGCCCAGAGCGGCTTCCCCCACGCCCAGTCCCTGCAATTGCCAACGCTGGTCAAGAAGATCGATGCCCTCGATCCACTGACCGTACGCTTTACCCTCGATCACGCCGACTCCACCTTCCTCGCGGCCCTGAGCATGGGCTTTGCCTCGATCTACCCGGCGGAATACGCCGACAAACTGCTCAAGGCCGGCACGCCGGAGAAGCTCAACAGCCAGCCGATCGGCACCGGGCCGTTCATCTTCAGCCGTTTCCAGAAAGATGCCGTAGTGCGCTACAAGGCCAACCCGGACTATTTCGCCGGCAAACCGGCTGTGGATAACTTGATCTTCGCCATTACCCCGGACGCCAACGTGCGCCTGCAGAAACTGCACCGCAACGAATGCCAGATCGCCCTGTCGCCCAAGCCCCTGGATGTGGGCGAGGCCGAAAAGGACCCCGCACTCAAGGTAGAAAAAACCGCAGCGTTCATGACCGCGTTCGTGGCCATCAACAGCCAGCACCCGCCCCTGGACAAGCCCGAGGTGCGCCAGGCCATCAACCTGGCCTTCGACAAGGGCAGCTACCTCAAGGCGGTGTTTGAAGGCACCGCCGAAGCCGCAAACGGCCCTTACCCACCCAATACCTGGAGCTACGCCAAGGACTTGCCGGGGTATCCACAGGATCTCGCCAAGGCCAAGGCCTTGCTGGACCGTGCCGGCCTCAAGGACGGCTTCAAGACCACCCTCTGGACGCGCCCCACCGGCAGCCTGCTGAACCCTAACCCGAACCTCGGCGCGCAACTGCTGCAGGCGGACCTGGCCAAGGTGGGCATCCAGGCCGAGATCCGCGTGATCGAATGGGGCGAGCTGATTCGCCGCGCCAAAGCGGGTGAACACGACCTGCTGTTCATGGGCTGGGCCGGTGACAACGGCGACCCGGATAACTTCCTGACCCCGCAGTTTTCCTGTGCAGCGGTTAAATCCGGCACCAACTTCGCCCGCTATTGCGATCCGGCGCTGGACAAGCTGATCAGCGCCGGCAAGACCACCAGCGAACAAGGTGTGCGCAGCAAGCTGTATCAGCAGGCCCAGGCGCAGATCCAGCAACAGGCGCTGTGGTTGCCGCTGGCGCACCCGACGGCGTTCGCCCTGGCGCGCAAGAGCGTCGAGGGCTACCAGGTGAGCCCGTTCGGGCGCCAGGACTTCTCGAAGGTCAGCGTCAAGCCCTGAGAACCAGGCCCGCCCCCAGGGGGCGGGCTTACATCCAGCCATATTCCGCCATCGACAACGGATCACCGTCTCCCACGATGATGTGATCCAGTACCCGCACATCCACCACTTCCAGGGCCTTTTGCAGCAGCTTGGTCAATTTTCGATCAGCCGCGCTGGGCTCCGCGATCCCGGAGGGATGGTTGTGACACAAAATCAACGCCGCCGCGTTATAGGCCAGGGCGCGCTTGACCACTTGCCGCGGGTAGACCACGGCAGCGTCGATGGTCCCCTCGGACAACACTTCGAACCCCAGCACCCGATGCTTTGAATCGAGAAACAGGCAGCCGAAAACTTCATGGGGCTCATGGCGCAACAGCGACTTGAGGTAATTGCGCACGGCCACCGGGCTTTCCAGCACCGAATCGCTGCGCAGGCGTTCGGCCAGATGGCGTCGGGACATTTCCAGCACCGCCTGCAACTGCGCAAACTTCGCCGGCCCCAAGCCCAATTGCTGGCTGAACACCGCCTGGCTGGCTTCCAGCAGCGGGCGCAAACCGCCAAATTGCGCCAGCAGATGGCGCGCCAGGTCCACCGCGCTCCTGCCGGTTACCCCGGTGCGCAGGAAGATCGCCAGCAATTCAGCATCGGACAGACTCGCAGCACCCCACTCCAAAAGCTTCTCTCGCGGCCGCTCTGCCGCCGGCCAATCACGAATACTCATTCCACCTCCCTGTGCATGTGCGCCGCTGTTGCGGGGCGGGCGCTGTGTTATCGTAGGCCCTCTTTTTTGCGTGCGATTTCACCTGGGGAGGGGGCATCGCAGGCGTCACTGAACTGGCTTCACTGAACTGGAAAGGCAAACCAATGCAGCGTCTGTATCGGAAACGCATCGTTCTCGGCGTCGGCGGCGGCATTGCCGCCTACAAGAGCGCAGAGCTGGTCCGCAGGCTTCTCGACCAGGGTGCTGAAGTGCGCGTGGTCATGACCCGCGGCGGCAGTGAGTTCATTACTCCGCTGACCATGCAGGCCTTGTCCGGACACCCGGTTCACCTGGACCTGCTGGACCCGGCAGCCGAAGCCGCCATGGGTCATATCGAACTTGCCAAGTGGGCCGACCTGGTACTGATCGCCCCAGCCACCGCCGACCTGATCGCGCGCCTGGCGCAAGGCATTGCCGATGACCTGCTGACCACCCTGGTACTGGCCACCGACGCCACCGTCGCCATCGCCCCGGCCATGAATCAGGCCATGTGGCGCGACCCGGCGACCCAGGCCAACACCCAGCTCCTGCAAAGTCGTGGCCTCAAGGTGTTCGGCCCGGCCTCCGGCAGCCAGGCCTGCGGCGATGTCGGCATGGGCCGCATGCTCGAAGCCACCGACCTGGCATTGTGCGCCGCCGAATGCTTCCAGCACCTGGCCCTGACCGGCCGGCACGTGCTGATTACGGCCGGCCCGACCCAGGAAAACATCGACCCGGTACGCTACATCACCAACCATAGCTCAGGAAAAATGGGCTTTGCCTTGGCGGAAGCCGCGGTCGAGGCAGGCGCACGCGTTACCCTGATCACCGGTCCGGTGCACTTGCCGACCCCCGATCGCGTCACGCGAATCGACGTAGTCAGCGCCCGGGACATGCTGGCCGCCTGTGAGGCCGCCATTCCCTGTGACCTGTTTATCGCTTCGGCAGCGGTTGCAGACTACCGCCCTGAAGTCGTCGCCCCGCAAAAGCTCAAGAAAGACCCTACGAGCGGTGACGGGCTGCTCCTGCAAATGGTGCGCAACCCGGACATCCTGGCCACAATCGCCACGCGTCCGGACCGCCCGTTCAGTGTCGGCTTTGCCGCCGAGACCGAGCACCTGCTGGACTACGCCGCACGCAAACTGAAAGACAAAAACCTCGACCTGATCGTTGCCAATGATGTCGCCAACCCGAGCATCGGCTTCAACAGCGAGGAAAACGCCTGCAGCGTAATCGACCGCGAGCTGCACGCCACTCTTTTCGCCCAGACCAGCAAAGGCAAGATTGCCCGCCAACTGATCTCTTTTATCGCCCAACGGCTGAACCAGGTTTAATTTCCATGCACGCTTTGCAAGCCAAGATCCTCGACCCCCGCATCGGCACCGAATTCCCGCTGCCGGCCTACGCCACCCCAGGTTCCGCCGGCCTGGACCTGCGCGCCATGCTCAAGCAAGACACCGTCCTTGAACCGGGCCAGACCGTCCTGATTCCCACCGGCCTGTCGATCTATGTCGGCGACCCGGGCCTGGCGGCGCTGATCCTGCCGCGCTCCGGCCTGGGCCACAAACACGGCATCGTGCTGGGTAACCTGGTAGGCCTGATCGACTCGGACTACCAAGGCGAGTTGATGGTGTCGTGCTGGAATCGTGGCCAGACGGCGTTCAACATCGTTGTCGGCGAGCGCATTGCCCAGCTTGTATTGGTGCCGGTGGTGCAGGCGCGCTTCGAACTGGTGCAGGATTTCGACGAAACCCAACGCGGCGCAGGCGGTTTTGGGCATTCCGGCAGTCACTGACTACGCTGAACCTGGCCGGGCGCTTTTGCCCGGCTCGATGCCCCCGCAAGGCTTTTCAGGATGAAGAATGCGCGGACTTTATCAGCGAGATTTCCCATTTGAAATCAATGCATTACGCAGGAATAAAGACAGGGGCCAAGCTCCGATGGCACTTTTGCACCACGAACTCTCTGCCGAAAACACCGTCATACCCTTCAGTTTGAGCCTGCCGGTCAGCCACATTAAGGCCAGCCTTGCCCCCCTTGAGATGGAGTTTCCCCCGCGATGAGTACCGCAGCCCGAGTAGCCCCGACATTCCCCGACAGCATCTTTCGCGCCTATGACATTCGTGGCGTAGTCCCCAAGACCCTGACCGCCGAAACCGCCTACTGGATTGGCCGCGCCATTGGTTCCCAGAGCCTGGCCCAGGACGAGCCGAACGTCTCGGTCGGTCGTGACGGTCGCCTGTCCGGTCCGGAACTGGTGGAACAACTGATCCAGGGCTTGGCCGACAGCGGCTGCCATGTCAGCGATGTGGGCCTGGTGCCCACTCCCGCGCTGTACTACGCCGCCAATGTACTGGCCGGCAAATCCGGGGTAATGCTGACCGGCAGCCATAACCCGTCGGACTACAACGGCTTCAAGATCGTCATCGCCGGCGACACCCTGGCCAACGAACAGATCCAGGCCCTGCACACCCGCCTGAAGACCAACGACCTGACCAGCGGCAAAGGCAGCATCACCAAAGTTGACATCCTGCAGCGCTACTCTGATGAAATCACCGGCGACGTCAAACTCGCACGCCGCCTCAAAGTGGTGGTGGACTGCGGCAACGGCGCGGCCGGCGTGATCGCCCCGCAGCTGCTCGAAGCCTTGAACTGCGAAGTGATCCCGCTGTTCTGCGAAGTCGATGGCAACTTCCCCAACCACCACCCGGACCCAGGCAAACCGGAAAACCTGGTGGACCTGATCGCCAAGGTCAAGGAAACCGGTGCTGACGTCGGCCTGGCCTTTGACGGCGACGGCGACCGTGTAGGCGTAGTGACCGAAACCGGCGAGATCGTATTCCCGGACCGCCTGCTGATGCTGTTCGCCCGCGATGTGGTGGCGCGCAACCCGGGTGCCGAGATCATTTTCGACGTGAAGTGCACCCGCCGCCTCACCCCGCTGATCAAGGAATATGGTGGCCGTCCGCTAATGTGGAAGACCGGTCACTCGTTGATCAAAAAGAAAATGAAGGAAACCGGCGCGCTGTTGGCCGGCGAAATGAGCGGCCACGTGTTCTTCAAGGAGCGCTGGTTCGGGTTTGACGACGGCATTTACAGCGCCGCCCGTCTGCTGGAGATCCTCAGCAAGGAAAAATCCACCTGCGATTCGCTGTTTCAGACCTTCCCGAATGATATTTCTACGCCAGAGATCAATATCCATGTGACCGAGGAGAGCAAATTCAGCATCATTGACGCACTGCACGATGCGCAATGGGGTGAAGGCGCCCACCTGACCACCATTGATGGTGTGCGAGTCGATTACGCCAAGGGCTGGGGCCTGGTTCGCGCGTCCAACACCACACCGGTGCTGGTGCTGCGTTTCGAGGCGGATACCGAGGCTGAGTTGCAGCGCATCAAGGACGTTTTCCACGCCCAGTTGAAACGTGTTGCCCCTGATCTCCAATTACCGTTCTGATTTTTACCGGAGCCCTGAATGACCCTCGAACGCGAAGCCGCTGCCAACACCGCCAAGGTCCTGTCCGAAGCGTTGCCTTATATTCGACGCTACGTCGGCAAGACGCTGGTGATCAAGTACGGCGGCAATGCCATGGAAAGCGACGAGCTGAAAACCGGCTTTGCCCGCGACATCGTGTTGATGAAAGCCGTGGGAATCAACCCCGTGGTGGTCCACGGCGGCGGCCCGCAGATCGGCGACCTGCTCAAGCGCTTGTCGATCGAGAGTCACTTCATCGATGGCATGCGCGTCACTGACGCGCAGACCATGGACGTGGTGGAGATGGTCCTCGGCGGCCAGGTGAACAAAGACATCGTCAACCTGATCAACCGCCACGGCGGCAGCGCCATTGGCCTGACCGGCAAGGACGCCGAGCTGATCCGCGCGAAAAAACTGACCGTTACCCGTCAGACGCCGGAAATGACCCAGCCGGAAATCATCGATATCGGCCAGGTAGGCGAAGTGATCGGCATCAACACCGACCTGCTGAACCTGCTGGTCAAGGGCGACTTCATCCCGGTGATCGCGCCGATCGGCGTGGGTGCCAACGGTGAGTCCTACAACATCAACGCCGACCTGGTGGCGGGCAAGGTGGCCGAAGCATTGAAGGCTGAAAAGCTGATGCTGCTGACCAACATTGCCGGCCTGATGGACAAGGAAGGCAAGGTGCTGACCGGTTTGACCACTCAACAAGTGGACGAACTGATCGCCGACGGCACCATCTACGGCGGCATGCTGCCGAAGATCCGTTGCGCGCTGGAAGCGGTGCAAGGCGGCGTCGGCAGCTCGCTGATCCTGGATGGTCGTGTACCGAATGCAATCCTGCTGGAAATCTTCACCGATACGGGTGTGGGCACGCTGATCAGTAACCGCAAGCGTCCCTGATTTACAAAGCACCAAAAAACCGCAGTTTCTTACGGCGCCTACGACAATACGTACCCATGTACGGAATATTCGTCAGGCAAAGTAGAATCTGCGGTTTTTTATGCACAATGGAAACACAGCCTACAACGATGATCACGAAAACGCCGCTGAAGTCTTTCAGTATTAATGGGTATTTCAACACTCACTGAAAACATCACAAAGGGTGAAATGCCTCGACTTTTTTCACCGTAATAGCTATTTTCAACATTCGCTGAAAAGGGCTAAATTAATGAAAGAACTCGAAATTCACTCCAGAGACGCGCTGCGAAGCCTCCTGAGCAAGGTACCGATTCTCGAGATTAAAAGCCTCAAAACTATGCCTCCTTCCAAAGGCTGGACTCCCGACTTCATTATCGAGATTAACGCATCGGGCAAATCACGCCCCCTGGTATGCGAGGTAAAAGCAAACGGCCAGCCCCGATTCATAAACGCGGCCATACTTCAGCTTCGCGACTATGTGAGCGAGCAAAGGCCAGAGGCGACGCCTATTGTGGTAGCCCCCTATCTTTCACCCGTAGCAAGACAACTGTGTCGGGAAAAGGGTGTGGGATATCTGGACCTGGAAGGTAATGCCTGGATCTCGTTCGATGGTGTATTCATTGATCACCAAGTAGCTGACAAGCCGCTCTCGGAGCACAGGGAGCTTAAGTCTTTCTTCAAACCGAAATCAGCGCAGATCATACGCACGATGCTTCGGGATCCGGGCCGAGCCTGGCGGGTGGTAGAACTGTGCGAAGCCGCCGGGGTGAGCCTGGGACAGGTCAGTAATGTCCGCACAGCACTACTGAATCGAGAATGGGCAAGAGCGACAAACGACGGCGTATGTCTATCCGATCCTCAAGCGCTCCTGGATGCATGGACCGAAGCATACGAGCCTCCATCAGGAGAGCGTAAGGGCTTCTATACCACCTTACATGGCAGCGCATTGGAAAATGCCGCGCGCATCGCTATTGGAGAAAGGAGCGACGGACACGCACTTTTTTCCTCCTTTTCTGCCGCTCAATGGCTCGCACCCTATGCTCGCATCAGCACGAATTACTTTTATGCCGACATTGAAGGGCTAGAGAGACTGGTTAAAGCACTACAGTTGGTTCCTGCATCAAAGGGAGAGAACGTTGTCATCACTTTACCCAACGACGAAGGACTCCTACTGGACACCGTTGAACCCGCACCGGGCGCCCTGTGCACCAGCCCAGTTCAGACATATTTGGATCTATCGGTTGCGGGAGAGCGCGGAAAGGAAGCCGCCGAATATCTACGGCAGGAAAAACTGACATGGTCTCGTTAATCCCTCAAGAACCTCAATCGGCCTCAGATTATGACGACAGAACGACAGCTGCCGTGAAGGCGGTATTAGTCGAGATCGGTCAGATCCTTGGTTCCTTCAAAGGCAAGTTTGCAGTGATCGGTGGAGCGGTGCCTTGGCTCCTGCTGGCGAACGACGATATGCAGCACGTTGGAACCCTCGATGTCGATTTGAGCTTGGACGCAGAGGCTCTCGGTGATGGCGAATACGCGACGTTGATTGAAGCACTGATGGGTAATGGGTATGAACAAAGAGGAGAACTGCGGCGATTCCAGCTCGTTCGCCAGGTTCCCGTGCAAGACGGTGGATCGGCGATAGATGTGATCGTGGACTTCTTGATGCCGCGCGACGCCGAAATCATCCAGAACAAACCTCCCATTCTCAACGACTTTGCAGTTCAACGCGCTGATGGTGCCGACTTGGCGATGCGCTTCTATCAAATGGTTGCCATTGAAGGCTCCATGCCTACGGGTGGCAAAAATCGTGTCGAGGTCGCGGTGTGCTCGATCCCCGCCCTGCTGGCGATGAAGGGATACGCCCTGAACGGAAGGCACAAACAGAAGGACGCATATGACATCTACTACTGCGTCCGTAATTTCCCCGGTGGCATCCAAGCGCTTGCAGGAGAATGTCGATCAGTACTGGGAACCGGGAGTGGAGAACAGGGATTTCAGTTCATCGGCGAAAAGTTTGATATCGCCGAAGGCTATGGCCCAACTGCCGTAAGGCGATTCGTCGAAGACAGCCAAATACTCGGAGATCGCACACCGGAGCAATGGCAACAAGACGCTTTCGGGCAGGTTGACGCTTTATTGCGCGCCTCGAGACTGCGGGAGTAGCAACACCCCGAAACCCGAGCCGAAAAAAGGCCCCGATCAATTGAATGGAACGGGGCCTTTTTATTGTGGCGATTACTGAACGCCGAACTGCTCGCGATACGCCTTAACTGCCGGCAAGTGCTGCTTGAGCTGCGGGTCGTCTTCCAGGAACTGCAGCACCTGGTTCAACGACACGATGCTGACCACTGGAATGCCGAAATCACGCTCCACTTCCTGGATCGCCGACAACTCACCGTTGCCACGCTCCTGGCGGTTCAGCGCGATCAGCACACCGGCGGCCTTGGCGCCGTCCTGGGAAGCGATGATCTGCATCACTTCACGGATAGCCGTACCGGCCGTGATCACGTCATCGATGATCAATACATCGCCGGTAAGCGGCGCGCCCACCAGGCTGCCGCCTTCGCCATGGGCCTTGGCTTCCTTGCGGTTGAAGCACCATGGCAGATCGCGCCCATGATGTTCCGCCAGGGCCACGGCTGTTGCAGCGGCCAGGGGGATGCCCTTGTAGGCCGGGCCAAACAGCACGTCGAAGGAAATACCGCTTTCAACGATGGCTGCCGCGTAGAAACGCCCCAACTGAGCCAGGGCCGAGCCCGAGTTGAACAAGCCTGCATTGAAGAAATACGGGCTGGTGCGCCCGGACTTGAGGGTGAACTCACCGAAGCGCAAAACCCCGCGATCGATGGCAAAACGAATGAAATCGCGTTGATACGCCTGCATGAAAAAAGCCTCAGATACCACGGATTTAGCTAATTAGGTAGACGGCGTGTATCATACACGCACGCGATTTTTGGGGCCATTTATGCGGATCATCAGTGTGAACGTTAATGGTATTCAGGCTGCAGTCGAGCGTGGTTTGCTCAGTTGGCTGCAAGCTCAGAATGCCGACGTCATCTGCCTGCAGGACACCCGCGCCTCCGCCTTTGAACTGGACGACCCAGCCTTCCAACTGGATGGCTACTTCCTTTATGCCTGCGATGCCGAAGTGCCCACCCAAGGTGGCGTGGCTTTGTACTCGCGGTTGCAACCCAAGGCGGTCATCAGCGGCCTCGGCTTCGAGACAGCCGACCGCTACGGGCGCTACCTGCAAGCCGATTTCGACAAGGTCAGCATCGCGACCTTGCTGCTTCCTTCGGGGCAGAACGGCGATGAAGACTTGAACCAGAAGTTCAAGCTAATGGACGATTTCGCCCGTTACCTGGATAAACAGCGACGCAAACGTCGCGAGTACATTTACTGTGGCTCGCTGTACGTGGCGCAACAGAAGCTGGATATCAAGAACTGGCGTGACAGCCAGCAATCCCCGGGCTTCCTGGCGCCGGAACGGGCCTGGATGGACGAGATTGTCGGCAACATGGGCTATGTGGATGCGCTGCGCGAAGTCAGCCGCGAAGGTGACCAGTACAGCTGGTGGCCAGACAATGAACAGGCTGAGATGCTCAACCTGGGCTGGCGCTTCGACTACCAGTTGCTGACCCCGGGTCTGCGCCGGTTCGTTCGCAGTGCACGCCTGCCGCGCCAGCCGCGCTTCTCGCAGCACGCGCCGCTGATCGTGGACTACGACTGGACACTGACCATCTAGGGTCTTTATCCAGGCACAAAAAAACCGACATCGCTGTCGGTTTTTTTGTGGGTGTCGATTATTTGACCAGGCGCCAGGTCAAGGGATAGCGATAGGCGATCCCTTTGTTGGCTTTGATTGCGCCGATGATCGTCAGCACCACGCTTGCGATGACCAAGGCCGTCATCAGGAAAAACCCAATGACCGCGAAGGCCAGCACGATGCAAATGATCCAGGCGATGGCTACGGTGATCTGGAAATTCAGTGCCTCCTTGCCCTGGTCGTCAATGAACGGATCCACTTCTTTTTTCATCTGCCACAGGATCAGCGGCCCCACGACGCTGCCGAAGGGGAATACAAACCCCAGGAACGCAGCAAGATGGCACAACATTGCCCCCTGACGCACCTCGTAGGAAGGCGTAGGCACCGGCATTTGGCTGTCATTCATGGCGCTTCTCCTTGAGGCGTACTCAGTCAGCCAGTGCGGCGTTCTGCAGTTCGAAGATCTCAGTCATGCCTTTCTGGGCCAGGGCCAGCATGGCGTTCAGCTCGGCCGGCTGGAATGGCGCACCTTCGGCGGTGCCCTGCACTTCGATGAAACCACCGGTGCTGGTCATCACTACGTTCAGATCGGTCTCGGCAGCCGAGTCTTCCAGGTAATCCAGGTCCAGCACCGGCTCGCCCTGGTACATGCCCACCGATACGGCGGCGATCATCTGCTTCAGTGGGTCGCCGCCTTTCAGGCCGCCGCGCTTCTTGATGACTTTAAGCGCGTCGACCAGCGCCACCATGGCGCCGGTGATGGAGGCGGTGCGCGTACCGCCATCGGCCTGGATCACGTCGCAGTCGACGTAGAGAGTCACGTCGCCCAGCTTGGTCATATCCAGGGCCGCGCGCAGGGAGCGCCCGATCAGGCGCTGGATTTCCAGGGTACGGCCGCCTTGCTTGCCACGGCTGGCTTCACGCTGGTTACGCTCGCCGGTGGCGCGTGGCAGCATGCCATATTCGGCGGTCAGCCAACCCTGGCCCTGGCCCTTGAGGAAGCGCGGCACGCCATTTTCAACGCTGACGGTGCAGATAACCTTGGTATCGCCAAACTCGACCAGTACGGATCCCTCGGCGTGTTTGGTGTAGTTGCGGGTGATGCGGATCGAGCGGAGCTGATCGGCAACGCGACCACTTGGACGTTTCATAGGGGATACCTGTACTGAGGACGAAAAACTGCCGAGCATTATAGAGCCGCGAGCCGATTCGGGGCACTGCTAAAAATCTGCTTACGAATGCCCAGGGTTTGGGCGCGCCCGCCCCACTGCGCTACAATCCCGCGCCTTCGCAGCCTGTCGGCTTCAATTTACCCATCAGCCCGCTTTCGCGGGACTGCATCGCGAGGTACCTCCATGGTGCACAGCATGACCGCCTTTGCCCGCGTCGAAAAAGCCGGCGCCCAAGGCACCCTGAGCTGGGAACTGCGCTCGGTCAACAGCCGCTACCTGGAGCCGCACCTGCGCCTGCCGGAATCCTTCCGCGACCTCGAAGGCGCCGTGCGTGAGGCACTGCGCCAGGGCATCTCCCGCGGCAAGCTGGAATGCACCCTGCGCTTTACCGAAGAAACCACCGGCAAGCCGCTGCAGGTAGACCGCGAGCGCGCTGCGCAACTGGTCGCCGCGGCCGAAACCGTCGCCGGCCTGATCAAGCAGCCCGCCGCGCTGAACCCTCTGGAAGTACTGGCCTGGCCCGGTGTGCTGGTGGCCGACGCCTCCGATCCGCAAGCCCTCAACGCCGAAGCCCTCGCCCTGTTCACCCAGGGATTGAAGGAACTCAAGGCTGGCCGCGAGCGTGAAGGCGCCGAACTGGCCCGACTGATCAACGAGCGCCTGACGTCGATCGAAGCAGACGTGGTCACCTTGCGCGAGCTGGTACCGCAGATGCTCGCCACCCAACGCCAGAAGGTCCTCGACCGCTTCACCGACATGAAGGCCGACCTCGACCCCGTGCGCCTGGAGCAGGAAATGGTGCTGCTCGCGCAGAAGAGCGATGTCGCCGAAGAACTGGATCGCCTGAGCACCCACATCCTCGAAGTGCGCCGCGTGCTCAAGTCCGGCGGCGCCGCTGGTCGGCGCCTGGACTTCCTGATGCAGGAACTCAACCGCGAAGCCAATACACTGGGCTCCAAGGCTTTCGATCCGCGCAGCACCACGGCGGCGGTCAACCTCAAGGTGTTGATCGAGCAGATGCGCGAACAAGTACAGAATATTGAGTAAGGCAACCTCCATGACCCATAGCACCGGCACCCTGTACATCATTTCCGCCCCTTCGGGCGCGGGCAAGAGCAGCCTGGTCAAGGCCCTGACCGACGCTGACGAGCAGATTCGCATCTCGATCTCCCACACCACCCGCGCCATGCGTCCGGGCGAGGTGAACGGCGTGCACTATCACTTCGTCGAGCGCACCGAGTTCGTCAAGATGATCGAGCATGGCGACTTCCTCGAGCGCGCCGAGGTGTTCGGCAACCTCTACGGCACCTCGCAGAGCCACCTGCAGCAGACCCTGGACGAAGGCCACGACCTGATCCTGGAAATCGACTGGCAGGGCGCCGAGCAAGTGCGCCAGCTGATGCCCAAGGCACGCTCGATCTTTATCCTGCCGCCGTCGCTCGAAGCCTTGCACCAGCGCCTGACCAACCGTGGCCAGGACAGCGACGAGATCATCGAAGGCCGCATGCGGGAAGCTGTCAGCGAAATGAGCCACTATGTCGACTACGACTACCTGATCATTAACGACGATTTTTCCCACGCGCTGGATGACCTGAAGGCGATTTTCCGCGCCAATCAGCTCCAGCAAAAGCGTCAACAGCAGCGTTTCGGCAAATTACTCGCCGAACTGCTCGGCTGATTGGCCCTTCCCAAAACCGCTGCAAGGGCTTTACATTGGCGCTTGCAGCGGTTTTGCGAGAGCCTGCGAAAAATCAGCGCTTCCCTAAACGCTGGTGATTTTTTAAACTGCTCAGTCCGCTCGCCCAACCGGGCAGCGCGCATCTTGCATTCGCTCCGAGGAATATCATGGCCCGCGTAACCGTTGAAGACTGCCTAGACCACGTGGCAAACCGCTTTGAGCTGGTCATGCTCTCTACCAAGCGTGCCCGTCAACTGGCCACTGGCGGCAAAGAGCCCCTGGTCCAGTGGGAAAACGACAAGCCTACCGTTGTAGCCCTGCGTGAAATCGCTGAAGGCCTGATGAGCTACGAGTTCATCGCCAACGCTGAAATCGTTGAAGACGAACCGTTGTTTGCAGCGTTCGAGGACGAGTCCAACGAGGCCGTCTAAGCCTATGCCTGGTCGACGTAGCACGGCGCGGGGTCACAGCCTTCGGCAGGAGTTCACACTTTGCCGAGCATAGACGCCCTCGCCGATCGCTTATCGGCCTACCTCGGCCCCGACCAGGTCAACCTGGTCCGCCGAGCGTATTTCTACGCCGAACAGGCCCACGACGGGCAACGCCGCCGAAGCGGTGAGGCGTACGTCACCCATCCTCTTGCGGTGGCGAATATCCTGGCCGACATGCACATGGACCATCAGAGCCTGATGGCCGCGATGCTGCATGACGTGATCGAAGACACCGGCATTGCCAAGGAAGCGCTCAGTGCGCAATTTGGCGAAACCGTGGCCGAACTGGTCGACGGGGTCAGCAAACTGACCCAGATGAACTTCGAGACCAAGGCCGAAGCCCAGGCGGAAAACTTCCAGAAAATGGCCATGGCCATGGCCCGGGACATCCGGGTGATCCTGGTCAAGCTGGCCGACCGGCTGCACAACATGCGCACGCTGGAAGTGCTGTCCGGCGAAAAACGCCGGCGCATCGCCAAGGAAACCCTGGAAATCTACGCGCCCATTGCCAACCGGCTGGGTATGCACGCCATTCGTATCGAGTTCGAAGACCTCGGCTTCAAGGCCATGCACCCGATGCGTTCGGCGCGCATCTACCAGGCCGTCAAGCGCGCCCGGGGCAACCGCAAGGAAATCGTCAACAAGATCGAAGAATCCCTGAGCCATTGCCTGGCGATCGACGAGATCGAGGGCGAGGTCAGCGGCCGGCAGAAGCACATCTATGGCATCTACAAGAAGATGCGCGGCAAGCGCCGGGCCTTCAACGAGATCATGGACGTGTACGCGTTCCGCATCATCGTGGACAAGGTCGATACCTGCTACCGCGTCCTCGGTGCTGTACATAATTTGTACAAACCCCTGCCGGGGCGCTTCAAGGACTACATCGCCATTCCCAAGGCCAACGGCTATCAATCGCTGCATACCACACTGTTCGGTATGCACGGGGTGCCGATCGAGATCCAGATCCGTACCCGCGAAATGGAAGAGATGGCCAACAACGGCATCGCCGCCCATTGGCTGTACAAATCCAGCGGCGACGAGCAGCCCAAAGGCACCCATGCCCGCGCCCGCCAGTGGGTCAAGGGCGTGCTGGAAATGCAGCAACGTGCCGGCAACTCCCTGGAATTTATCGAAAGCGTGAAGATCGACCTGTTCCCGGACGAGGTCTACGTATTCACGCCCAAAGGCCGCATCATGGAGCTGCCCAAAGGCTCCACTGCGGTCGACTTTGCCTACGCGGTGCACACCGACGTCGGCAACAGCTGCATTGCCTGCCGGATCAACCGCCGTCTCGCGCCGCTGTCCGAACCGCTGCAAAGCGGCTCCACGGTCGAGATCGTCAGTGCACCCGGAGCCCGCCCGAATCCGGCGTGGCTCAACTTCGTGGTCACCGGCAAGGCCCGCACACACATCCGCCACGCGCTGAAACTGCAGCGCCGCTCCGAGTCCATCAGCCTGGGCGAACGCCTGCTGAACAAAGTGCTCAACGGCTTCGACAGCGCCTTGGACAAGATTGCGCAGGAGCGCGTGCAAGCGATGCTCCACGAGTACCGCCAGGAAACCATCGAAGACCTGCTGGAAGATATCGGCCTGGGCAACCGTATGGCCTACGTGGTCGCACGCCGCCTGCTGGGCGAAGGCGAACAGTTGCCAAGCCCCGAAGGCCCGCTGGCGATTCGCGGCACAGAGGGCCTGGTGCTCAGCTACGCCAAATGCTGCACGCCGATCCCTGGCGACCCGATTGTCGGCCACCTGTCGGCTGGCAAGGGCATGGTTGTTCACCTCGACAACTGCCGCAACATCACCGAGATCCGTCACAACCCGGAAAAATGCATCCAGCTCTCGTGGGCCAAGGATGTCACCGGCGAATTCAACGTCGAACTGCGCGTGGAGCTGGAACACCAGCGCGGCCTGATCGCCCTGCTGGCCAGCAGCGTCAACGCGGCCGACGGCAATATCGAGAAAATCAGCATGGACGAGCGCGATGGTCGCATCAGCGTGGTCCAGCTGGTGGTCAGCGTGCATGACCGCGTGCACCTGGCCCGCGTGATCAAGAAACTGCGCGCCTTGACCGGTGTGATCCGCATCACCCGCATGCGTGCGTAGCCCATCCATTACAAGGAGTCATTCATGACCAAGACCGTTATCACCAGCGACAAGGCCCCAGCCGCCATCGGTACTTACTCCCAGGCCATCAAGGCGGGCAACACCGTCTACATGTCCGGCCAGATCCCGCTGGACCCAAAGACCATGGAACTGGTGGAAGGCTTCGAAGCCCAGACCGTACAGGTCTTCGAAAACCTAAAGTCCGTGGCCGAAGCTGCCGGCGGCTCGTTCAAGGACATCGTCAAGCTGAACATCTTCCTCACCGACCTGAGCCACTTCGCCAAGGTCAACGAGATCATGGGCAAGTACTTCGAACAACCTTACCCAGCCCGCGCCGCCATTGGTGTTGCCGCCCTGCCAAAGGGCGCACAGGTTGAGATGGACGCAATTCTGGTCATCGAGTAAAACACCCGGCGCAGCCTCCACAGGCTGCGCCGACTTCGTTTTAAAAGGATTTCATGATGCGCAAAGCGCTTGTAGCCTCTTCGTTGCTCGCCCTGTTGCTCGGCGGCTGCGCCAGCAACCCTGCCAACCAGGATGTGAGCGGCACCTGGATCAACCAGGTCGCCATCGATGCGGCAGCCAAGGGCGGCCCTTTGCGTGAAGCGCTGCAAAGCTATGGCCCGAACCTCGAATGGGAGGTCAACCCCAAGGCTTCGCAGGCACGTTACTACAACGGTTTTGAAGTCGCCGAAGGCAAGTTGCTCGGCGAACAGTCCGGCGCCTGGAGCGTCGACTTCTACGGCAGCTCCGCCACTGAACTCAAGCGCAAAGGCAGGCAACTGCTGCAAGTGGCCAACGACAACGAGCCCGAGCAGCTCTTTGCCCGCGCCAAGGAACCTGCACCGGAAGGTGCGCCGCTGGGTGCCAACTTCGAACGCGCCCTGTACGCAGCCTATATGGGCGGCGACTGGAAGATCACCGACGGCTTCGGCAACGGTGCCACTGTCCAGTTCCAGCCTGACGGCAAGGTCGCCGGTTTGCCCAATGTTGATCGGTACTATCTGTGCCTGGCCGGTGACTGTGCCTCCATGAGCGGCGGCTACGACAGCATGTGGCTGCAGCTCAACGGCGTGGGCAACCCGTGGATCTTCATGCGCAAAGGCAAGCAGTTGGAGATCTTCCAGGCGGTCAACACCGCTCAAGCGGATGAAGTGCCTCAGTTCACTCCCGGGCCGCGACAGTGGCTGTTGGAAAAATAGTGATACAGAACGAAGGGGCCCACAGGCTCCTTTTTCTTTAGCCTGCCACCTGTTTTTTCACCCATTGGCAGGTTGTTCTATGCACAAGCCCGTTGCCCTCAGCCTTATCCTGCTGAGCGGCTGCCAACAGATGCCGCCACCCGTCGACATCAACGGACTGTGGATCAACCAGGCCGCCATCGACTCCGCGACCCAAGGCCGGCCCCTGTTGCGCGCCATTGAAGCGCACGGTTTGAATCTTGAGTGGAACATCGACACCCGTGCCGGCAAGGCGCAGTTGAGCAACGCTTTCGAATCAGGCGAAGGTCAATTGGTGCCAAAAGCACCGGGCACATGGACCGTCGACTACGACGGGCACGGCTACGACGAACTGCGGTTGACGAATAATCAACTGATCCAGCAGCCCCAGTCACAACGCCCAGGCCAGGTGTTCAAACGCCCCGCCCAACCAGCCACTACTGGCGCCAGATGGGGCACAACCTTCAGGTTCGCATTGAATTCAGCCTATATGGCCGGCCGATGGAAAATCCTCGAAGGCCAAGGCACAGGCAACTTCGTCACGTTCGCGACCGACGGCGCTGTGTCAGGGCTGGGAAGGCACAACCGATACAAGCTTTGCCTGGGAGGCGATTGCGCCACTCAAGGCGCCGGTAATGACACCCTTTATCTGGGCAACGACGAGACCTCGGACGGATGGATTTTTGTCCGTTCCGGTAGACAGCTGGAGATTTTCCAAGCGATCAACCTATCCCGACCAGACCAGATCCCTCATCTCACGCCAGGTCCGCGCCAGTGGTTGCTGGAAAAACAGTGAGCCAAAAGGAGCCCGACTCGGACTTCTCACTCATTCAGCGCTTACCTTCAAGGATCGCAGCATACCCCTCGCGGTAACTCGGGTAGGTCGGCACCCAGCCCAACGCCTTGATACGCGCATTGCTGCACTGCTTGCTGCCCGCTCGCCGCACACTGGCATCCTCGGACCATTCCGTCACGCCCAAATAGTCTCGCAACCAAGCCACCACCTCGGCCAGCGGCGCCGGTGCATCGTCGACGCCGATGTAAACCTGATCCAGCGAACCGCCCTGCTCTACATGCCGCAGCAGAAACGCGAGCAGGCCCGCCGCATCGTCCGCGTGAATCCGGTTGCCATAGAGAGGCGGGTCGACGGCTACACGGTAGCCTTGGCGCACTTGGGTCAGCAGCCACTCACGGCCCGGGCCATAGATGCCGGTGAGGCGCACGATGCTCGCCGGGATACCGCTATTGAGCGCCACGCGCTCGGCTTCCAGCATCACCTGCCCGGAATAACCTTTCGCCTGGGTCTCGGACGTTTCGTCGACCCATTCGCCATTTTGCTGCCCGTACACACTGCTGCTGGATACAAACAGCAGGTGCTTGGGCTCCTGGCCATAATCCTTCAGCCACTCCAGCACATGCTGCAACCCTTGCACGTAAGCGGCGCGATAACCGGCCTCATCGTGGTCGGTGGCGGCGGCGCAGTACACCAGGTAATCCACCCCGCCGATCGGCCAGGTGTCAGGGCAATCTTTGTTGAAGAGGTCGCCGGCAATGCCGATCACCCCGTCGGGCAGGCGCGAAATATCGCGCCGCAGGCCATGAACCTCCCATTCCGAGGCCAGCAATTGGCTAGCCAGCCGACTACCCACATCGCCACATCCGGCAATCACAACAGAAGGCACAGACATCATAAAACTCCGTTCTTAAAGGTCTAGATTAGCCCTCGCAGCAGACCGGCGGCCAGAAAAAGGGCAAATAAAGTTACTGTATTACTTCTGTTAACAAGAATTACTTGCAATAATAACCGCCCATTTGTCCTCGCCCCCTTTGGGTCTGGAAGGACGATCACTCATTTTCTTCTCTCAGGTCCGGCCAGCATGACACGTAATACAACCCCCGCTTCGCCAACCACGCTTCACAGCCCATCCCGCGCCTGGCGTGCGATTGCTGCGATGCTGTTCAGCGTACTGCTGGCGCCGACCGCCGCATTCGCTGATGCCACCGCCCCGGCTACCCCGGCCGCCGCCGAGCACAATGCTGCGGCTCCAACCGCACCCGCTGCGGCCACCGACCCGGCCCAGGCTGCAGTCCCAGCCGCCGCCGACGAAACCGGTGTCGTGCTGGAAGAAGACAACACCCTGGGCATGGCCCACGACCTGTCGCCATGGGGCATGTACCAGAATGCTGACGTGGTGGTGAAAGCCGTGATGATCGGCCTGGCCATCGCGTCGATCATTACCTGGACCATCTGGATCGCCAAAGGCTTCGAGCTGCTGGGTGCCAAGCGCCGTCTGCGCACTGAAATCGTCCACCTGAAGAAGGCCACCACCCTCAAGGAAGCCAGCGAAAGCGCGACCAAGAAAGGCACCCTGGCCAACACCCTGGTGCACGACGCACTGGAAGAAATGCGCCTGTCGGCCAACACCCGTGAAAAAGAAGGCATCAAGGAGCGCGTGGCGTTCCGCCTGGAACGCTTGGTTGCAGCCTGCGGCCGTAACATGAGCAGCGGCACCGGCGTGCTCGCGACCATCGGCTCCACCGCGCCGTTCGTCGGCCTGTTCGGTACCGTCTGGGGCATCATGAACAGCTTCATCGGCATCGCCAAAACCCAGACCACCAACCTCGCCGTCGTCGCCCCCGGCATCGCCGAAGCCCTGCTGGCAACCGCCCTGGGCCTGGTCGCCGCGATTCCTGCGGTAGTGATCTACAACGTCTTCGCCCGTTCGATTGCCGGCTACAAGGCCCAGGTATCGGACGCGTCGGCAGAAGTCCTGCTGCTGGTCAGCCGCGACCTCGATCACCTGCCTACCGAGCGCAGCTCGCAACCGCACATGGTGAAAGTGGGGTAATCGGCCATGGGCCTGCATTTGAATCAAGGCGACGACGAACTCGTCGAGAACCACGAAATCAACGTCACGCCGTTTATCGACGTGATGCTCGTGCTGCTGATCATCTTCATGGTGGCCGCTCCATTGGCCACCGTGGACATCAAGGTTGACCTGCCCGCCTCCAGCGCCAAGCCTGCGCCGCGGCCGGAGAAACCGATCTTCCTCAGCGTCAAGGCGGACCAACGCCTGTTCCTGGGCGAAGAAGAGGTCAAGACCGAAACCCTGGGGCCGGTGCTCGATGCCAAGACCCAAGGCAAGAAGGACACGACGATCTTCTTCCAGGCCGACAAGGGCGTGGACTACGGCGACCTGATGAGCGTGATGGATGCCCTGCGGGCAGCCGGCTACCTCAAGGTAGGCCTGGTCGGACTTGAGACGGCAGCCAAGAAATGATCACGACGCGCCACAAACTGACGCGTTATGGCACCAGCCTCGCCGTCGTGCTGGGCGTGCATGCCGTCGCGATTGCCATCGCGCTCCACTGGTCAGCGCCGCGCACGGTGCAGTTGCCGCCGGCAGCCATGGTCATCGACCTGGCCCCGATGCCAGCACCGCCGCCGCCGGCGCCGCCGAAAGTGGTAACGCCGCCGCAACCGCCTGCACCGGTGGAAGAGCTGCCCCTGCCGAAACTGGCCGAGGCTCCCAAGCCAACGATCCAGGTGCCCAAGCCGGTCAAGCCAAAACCTAAACCGCAGCCGCCCAAGCCGGTGGAGAAAAAGATCGAGCCGCCCAAGGAGAAACCCTCCGAGGACCCGCCGAGCGACGCTCCGCCCACCAAGGCACCGGCTGAAAAATCGGCCCAGCCCGTACCTGGCCCGTCACCGCAACAGATCGCCGCCAAAGCATCCTGGGAAGGCACGCTGCTGGCACACTTGCAGAAGTACAAGAAGTACCCGCCAGGTGCCCAGGCCCGTGGCAAGGAAGGCCTGAACCGCCTGAAGTTCGTGGTGGATGGCGACGGTAACGTGCTGTCCTACGAGTTGGTGGGCCGTTCCGGCAACGCCGACCTGGACCGCGCCACCCTGGACATGATCCGTCGTGCCCAGCCGCTGCCCAAGCCGCCGGCCGACATGCTCAAGGGCGGCAGCATCGAGATCGTTGCACCGTTCGTGTACAACATCGAGAAACGTCGTCGCTGAAAATGATGGTGGCGAGGGACACCCCTCGCCACTCTCAGCAAAATCTCGCGCATTCCCCCCTCAATCCCCAGCAAAGTTCTGATAACGTGCGTCTATCGATTGCAGCCGGTATGCTTGGCCCGCAACCTCATGGACGCCCGCTATGACTCTTACAGAATTACGCTACATCGTCACCCTCGCCCAAGAGCAACACTTTGGCCACGCGGCCGAGCGTTGCCACGTCAGCCAGCCGACGCTGTCGGTGGGCGTGAAGAAGCTTGAAGACGAACTCGGTGTGCTGATTTTCGAGCGCAGCAAAAGCGCCGTGCGCCTCACCCCGGTGGGCGAAGGCATCGTGGCCCAGGCCCAGAAGGTGCTGGAACAGGCGCAAAGCATTCGCGAACTGGCCCAGGCCGGCAAGAACCAGCTGACCGCACCGCTGAAAGTCGGCGCCATCTATACCGTCGGCCCGTACCTGTTCCCGCACCTGATCCCGCAACTGCACCGCGTCGCGCCGCAGATGCCGCTGTATATCGAAGAAAACTTTACCCACGTGCTGCGCGACAAACTGCGCAACGGCGAGCTGGACGCGATCATCATCGCGCTGCCGTTCAACGAAGCGGATGTGTTGACCCTGCCGCTCTACGACGAGCCGTTCTACGTGCTGATGCCCGCCTCCCATCCGTGGACGCAAAAAGACACCATCGACGCCGGCCTGCTCAACGACAAGAGCCTGCTGCTGCTCGGCGAAGGCCACTGCTTCCGCGACCAGGTGCTGGAAGCCTGCCCGACCCTGACCAAAGGCAACGACGGCGCCAAGCACACCACTGTGGAATCCAGCTCCCTGGAAACCATCCGGCATATGGTCGCGTCCGGCCTGGGCATCTCGATCCTGCCGCTGTCGGCAGTGGACAGCCATCACTACGCCCCCGGCGTGATCGAAGTGCGCCCACTCACGCCACCGGTGCCGTTCCGTACCGTGGCGATTGCCTGGCGCGCCAGCTTCCCACGGCCCAAAGCCATTGAGATCCTCGCCGACTCGATCCGCCTGTGTTCGGTGGCCAAGCCGCCTGCTGCGAGCTAAGTAAACGTATGACTGAGCTGTCGCAGGTGTCGGTGACGGCACTCAAGGGTGTCGGCGAGGCCATGGCCGAGAAGCTGGCCAAGGTCGGCCTGGAAAACCTCCAGGACGTGCTGTTCCACCTGCCCCTGCGCTATCAGGATCGCACTCGCGTGGTGCCCATCGGCCAACTGCGTCCTGGGCAGGATGCGGTGGTCGAAGGCACCGTCAGCGGTGCCGACGTGGTGATGGGCAAGCGCCGCAGTCTGGTGGTGCGCCTGCAGGATGGCACCGGCGGCCTGAGCCTGCGCTTCTACCATTTCAGTAACGCACAGAAAGAAGGCCTCAAGCGCGGCACCCGCGTGCGCTGCTACGGCGAAGCGCGCCCCGGCGCCTCCGGCCTGGAGATCTACCACCCGGAATACCGCGCCATTACCGGTGACGAACCGCCGCCGGTGGACACCACCCTCACGCCGATCTACCCGCTCACCGAAGGCCTGACCCAACAGCGCCTGCGCCAATTGTGCATGCAGACCCTGAGCATGCTTGGCCCGCAGAGCCTGCCCGACTGGCTGCCCCTGGAACTGGCCCGCGACTACCAACTGGCGCCACTGGCCGATGCGATCCGCTACCTGCATCACCCCCCTGCGGACGCCGATGTCGACGAACTGGCCCTCGGTCATCACTGGGCCCAGCACCGCCTGGCCTTCGAAGAACTGCTGACTCACCAACTGTCCCAGCAACGCCTGCGCGAAAGCATGCGCTCCCTGCGTGCGCCGGCCATGCCCAAGGCCACGCGCTTGCCTGCGCAATACCTGGCCAACCTCGGCTTTGCGCCGACCGGCGCCCAGCAGCGCGTGGGCAATGAAATCGCCTACGACCTCAGCCAGCACGAGCCGATGCTGCGCCTGATCCAGGGCGACGTGGGCGCGGGCAAGACCGTGGTCGCCGCCCTCGCCGCCCTGCAAGCCCTGGAAGCCGGTTACCAGGTGGCGCTGATGGCGCCCACCGAGATCCTCGCCGAGCAGCACTTCATCACGTTCAAGCGCTGGCTCGAGCCCCTGGGCCTGGAAGTCGCGTGGCTGGCCGGCAAGCTCAAGGGCAAGACGCGCGCGGCCGCGCTGGAGCAGATCGCCGGCGGCGCACCGATGGTGGTGGGTACCCATGCGCTGTTCCAGGACGAAGTGCAGTTCAAGAACCTGGCCCTGGTGATCATCGACGAACAGCACCGCTTCGGCGTGCAACAGCGCCTGGCCCTGCGCCAGAAAGGCGTGGGCGGGCGCATGAACCCGCACCAGTTGATCATGACCGCCACCCCGATCCCGCGCACCCTGGCCATGAGCGCCTACGCCGACCTCGACACTTCGATCCTCGACGAACTGCCCCCCGGCCGCACACCGGTCAACACCGTGCTGGTCACCGACACCCGGCGCGTCGAAGTGATCGAACGTGTGCGCGGCGCCTGTGCCGAAGGCCGCCAGGCGTACTGGGTGTGCACACTGATCGAAGAGTCCGAGGAGCTGACCTGCCAGGCCGCCGAGACCACCTATGAAGACCTCACCAGCGCCCTGGGCGAACTCAAGGTCGGGCTGATCCATGGGCGCATGAAGCCCGCGGAAAAGGCCGCGGTGATGGCTGAATTCAAGGCCGGTAACCTGCAGCTGCTGGTCGCTACCACCGTGATTGAAGTGGGCGTGGACGTGCCCAACGCCAGCCTGATGATCATCGAAAACCCCGAGCGCCTGGGCCTGGCGCAACTGCACCAATTGCGCGGCCGTGTGGGCCGAGGCAGCGCCGCCAGTCACTGCGTGCTGCTCTACCACCCTCCGTTGTCGCAGATCGGCCGCCAGCGCCTGGGCATCATGCGCGAGACCAACGACGGTTTTGTCATCGCCGAGAAAGACCTCGAACTGCGCGGCCCCGGCGAAATGCTCGGCACCCGCCAGACCGGCCTGCTGCAGTTCAAGGTCGCCGACCTGATGCGCGACGCCGACCTGTTGCCCGCCGTGCGCGATGCAGCGCAGGCGTTGCTGGAGCGCTGGCCGGATCACGTCAGCCCGCTGCTGGATCGCTGGCTGCGCCATGGGCAGCAATACGGCCAAGTGTGACGCCTGACGCACTTATCCGACCTACAGGTGTATCAAGCTGGTTATACTTCGGTGACTGTAAGAAATTGGATCAGGCCATGTCAGAAGTTGCCCACGCCACAGCCCCACTGACCGCCCCACCGGTCATTCGGGCTTTGCTCGCAAAACTCGCCATCAGCTACACGGAAGTCACCGAACATCCGGGCCTGAATCCTGCGCAAAAAGTCCAGGCCGTCTTGCTGGAAGACGCGGTGGGCGCCCTGATGGTGCTGTTCCCGCAGAACCAGCTGCTGGACCTCAACCGCCTTACCGAACTCACGGGTCGCCGCCTTACGGCCGTGTCGCCGGACCGCGTCGCGCGCATGCTGGGCAAGCACGACCTGAGCCTGCTGCCGGGCCTGCCGGCACTCACCAGTTCGCCGTGCCTGTACGAAGGCAGCCTGCTCGACGAGCCGAGCCTGCTGGTGCATTCGGGCGAAGCCGGGCTGCTGCTGGAAATCGCCAGCGACGCGTTCAAGACCATGCTCACCAAGGCCAGCGCCGCCCAGTTCGGTGAACCGCTGAGCAACATCCGCCCGAACCTCGACCGTCCCAATGATGACCGTGAGGAAATCACCCAGGCGATGCAGGCGTTTACCGCCCGTCGCATCCAGCAACGCCTGGAAGCGACCATCGAGATTCCACCGCTGGCCGACACCGCCCAGAAGATCATCAAGCTGCGCGTCGACCCCAATGCCACCATCGACGACATCACCGGCGTGGTCGAAACCGACCCGGCCCTGGCCGCCCAAGTGGTGAGCTGGGCTGCGTCGCCTTACTACGCATCGCCGGGCAAGATCCGCTCGGTGGAAGACGCTATCGTGCGCGTGCTGGGTTTTGATCTGGTGATCAACCTCGCCTTGGGCCTGGCCCTGGGCAAGACCTTGAGCCTGCCCAAGGACCACCCGCACCAGGCCACACCGTACTGGCACCAGTCCATCTACACCGCCGCCGTGATCGAAGGCCTGACCCGCGCCATGCCCCGCGCTCAGCGCCCGGAAGCCGGCCTGACCTACCTCGCCGGCCTGCTGCACAACTTCGGCTACCTGTTGCTGGCCCATGTGTTCCCGCCGCACTTCTCGCTGATCTGCCGCCACCTGGAGGTCAACCCGCACCTGTGCCACAGCTATGTGGAGCAACACCTGCTGGGCATCAGCCGCGAGCAGATCGGCGCCTGGCTGATGCGCTACTGGGACATGCCGGACGAGCTGTCCACTGCCCTGCGCTTCCAGCACGACCCGACCTACGATGGGCAATACGCCGAATACCCGAACCTGGTGTGCCTGGCCGTGCGCCTGCTGCGCAGCCGGGGGATTGGGTCCGGGCCGGACGAGACCATCCCGGACGAACTGCTTGAGCGTTTGGGCTTGAGCCGTGACAAAGCGGATGACGTCGTGGCCAAGGTGCTGGATGCCGAGGTGCTGCTGCGCGAATTGGCCTCACAGTTCAGCCAGGCTTAACAGCAGCTGCAAGCTTCAAGTAGTCAGCTTCAAGCTTGCAGCTTGTGGCTCATCGCTTGGAGCGGCGCTTACGCCCCAAATACTTGGTCAACCCCTGGAACCAGATCACCAGCGCCGGGTTGCCCTTGATCTGGATCGACTTGTCCTGAATCCCCGTCATGAACGCCAGTTGCTTGTTCTTCGCCTGCATCGTGGCGAAGCCGTAGGCGGCATCCTTGAACGCGATGGCGAACGCCGGCGCCGGGTGAACGCCCGAGCGGCTGGTGATGCGTTGGTCTTTGACGATGAAGTGACGGGCAACCTTGCCGTCGAGGGTCTGCAACTGGAACGCGAGGTCTTTGTCACCCAGCTGTTGCTGGAAGGCAGGATTGGTGCGGCTGGCTTTGCCCATCATCAGGCCCAGCACCCACAGGAGAAGACGAAATTTCATGCACACGGCCTCGGTGTAATTATTGAGTGGCCGCAGCAGTTTAACCAATTGCAAAAAGAACGCTACCGATCTTGCGCATTAGCGGAAGATCGGCTGGCGTTTGACGCTTATAGCAGCATGTTACTTAAACGTTAGGGCAAGGCACCGGTGCCCAGTCGACCAGGTTAGGATCGCGGCAAGTGCCTTCGATCTGCGCTTTACCGGCGCTGGCGACCTTCTTGCTTTCATCCTGCTTGGTCTGGGCGGTCTGGAAGGTTTTCTCGGTGCTCACGGCTTCTGTTGGTACGGTTGGAAGCGGTGGCTTCTTCGGTGGCTTGGTGCCGGTACCTTTCTTCTTGCCCGGCGTCACAACGGGCGTTACATCGGCCTTGGCCACGGTGACCACGTCGGCACGCTGTACGCCGACCTGCTGTAGGTCTTTCTCGTAGGCCTGGGTGTAGTTGTTCAGGTCTTCGGCGGCTTTGCCGTTGACCGCCACGATCAGGTCATTGGATTCCTTCAGGCCCGAAACGATTTCCGCCAGGCGCTTGCGGCCTTCGGTGTCGTTGACGGTCTTGGCTTTGCGATCAGCCACCAACTTGGTGAATGCGCTCTGGTAGCACTGCTGGGACGCCCTGGCGTACGCGGTGCTGCGGTCGATGTCGGAGGCGCTTTTGTTCACGTCAGCCGCATACGAGGCAATGCGCTGGTTGTCGTCGGCGATCTGCTTCTGACGCTCGGTGTAGTAACCCGCTGCGCCGCCGGCCAGGGCCCCGCCCGCTGCGCCGATGGCGGCGTTACGGCCACGTTTTTCCTTGTCGCCGGTCAGGGCGCCGAGCAGGGCACCGCCGGCCGCGCCGATGGCCGCACCGGTCACCACCGACTTGGTCATGTTCGAATCGGTGGCGCGCAAGTGCTGCACCGGCTCGTAGCAGTTAGGGTAGTACTCGACCTTGGTGCTCGACGCGACCTTGGAGGCCGGCGACGTGGCGCAGCCGGTCAGCACAGTGCTGAAACCGGCCGCGATCAGCAGCAAGTGACGCTTGGAAACCGCCTTACGGGAAAAAAGCATAGGTTGTGTTCTCTTCTAAGTTTGACTTGCCCAGTGCGGCCACTGCCGCCTGAGTCCCTTCCAAGCTCGCCATACAGCCAGCGATCAGCGCTGACCGCTCGCTGCGAGCAATTCCTTCAAGATCGTCGCCGGGTCGGCCCGCTGTTGCTTGCGGTAGTTGCCGACATGGCGAACGAACAGTGTTGCGCGCGTCACCAGGCTCTTGCCGAGCACGGGCTTGCGATCCAACTCTTCCTTGATCCGTTGAAACTGCGCCTGGATCACCGCATCGGTGTAACGCGTGCCGGTGGCCAGGTTGTCGATATAGATCGCCACCGCGCCATCGAGGGCGCTGCGTCCGTTCTCGATAGCCGTGGCAAACAGTGCCGCGCTGGCCTCTTCCTTGTTGTCCAGGGCCTGCTGGCGACTCTTCTGCAGGTTGGCCAGGCGGATGTTGTAGTTGCTGATGGTCTCGGCCACCAGCGCGGCCGACTGAATCAGGTTGCCCGCCGCTTCTTCGCGTTGCTGGGCGATCAGCGAGACATTGCGCTTGAGTTCTTCATTGACCAGCCCCAACTCGGCCTGCAGCTTGGGGTCGACGCTGGCGGCGATGATGCTGTCCAGGCGCTTGGTCGGGTCCTGGGCGTCGTCGATGGCGTCGGTCAGCGAGGCCAGGCGGCCTTCTTTCTGCCACTGCGCAAACAACTCCTTGTAACGCGAGCGCGGCGCCGACAACGCCCCGATTGCCACGCGGAATCCCGTGGTCTCGTTGCTTTGCTCGGTGCCGTCGGCGGCGAACAGCGGGTATTCGCGGCGCATGCCGGTAAACAGCGTGCCCTCGCCTTCGAGGTAGTTGCCGCCCTTGACCACAAAGCCGCCGTAGGTGCCCTGACGACGACCGGCGTGCACCAGCTGGAAGGACTCCTGGACCATTTCCGCGGCGTTGCCGATCACGTCGAACATGCCGATGGGGTTGGGCAGCTTGGTACCGATAGGCATCAAGCGTGCGGCCTGGCCAGTACCGCCGGCGACCTGGTTGAACACCGCGTAATCACCCAGCGGGCCATCGCTTTCACTGCCTTCGGTGCGGCGTGGAAACAGGCGCCCTTCCAAGTCCTGGCGACTCACCGCCTGGCCACCGCGTGCGGCGAACTCCCACTCCACTTCAGTGGGCAGGCGCACGAAACCCAGGCCGCCGTCTTCCGCCGACGACCCACGACCGCTCACCGGCAGCAAATCGCGGTGGTATTTCATCAGCCAGGCGCTGTACACCGCCGAGAAGCGCTCAGCCTCAAAGCGCGACAGCTTCACCTTGGGCAAACGCCCGGCCATGCCGGTGGGCGCATCGCACGCCGGTGCCGGTTCGCCACTGGCCAGGGATTGCGCCTGGGCCATCACCTGGGCGTACTGGCGGGCGGTCACTTCGTACTTGCCGATGAAGTACAGCATGGGCTTGAGCGGGGTCTTGGCGTCGGTCTTCGGCATCAACGGCGCGATGACTTTGCTCCAGTCTTTCGGCAAGTCCTTGAGGGTGAACTGGCCGTTGATAAAGTCGCGGCGGTAGCCGGAGATAAATGACTGCTGGTAACCCGCCTCGCCTTCGGCGAAGGGGTAGCCGAGACTGATCTCGCGGTCATCCAAGGTCCCTTGGGCCAGCACGTAGGCGTAGCGGAACACCATAGTGCCTTCGCACGGCAGCGGCAGGCTGACGTCGTCGGGCAACGGCTTGGGGTTGTCGAGCTTGTCGCTCGCTTCATCGGCCATGGCCAGCGAGGCCAGGCTCAGCGCCACAACGGCGCCCAGTAACTTATACATCTCTGATTCCTTCAGAAGCCTGGATACGCGCCACTCGCCAACCACCACAGGCTGCCGCCACGGCGCTGACGCCAAGGACTGCAACCAGGGCCAGGCCATAGTGACGCGCCAGCAGGTGGCTGGCGTGTTCGCCCGGCACCTGCACGAATAACTTGTTCAACGCGGCCTCGGCCAGGCCATACAGCCCAACGCTGAGTAAAGCGGCAAACCCTGCGCTGTACAGCGCCTGCAGCACCACAAACAGCAACAGCGCGCCGGTGGAAAACCCCAACAGGCGCAACACCGACAATTCCCGGCGCTTGCGTGCCACAGCGGCCAACGCCCCGGCGAAGATCGCCGCAAACGCGCCCGCCAAGGCCAGCCCGGCGATGATCCAGAAGACGATCGACAGGTTGCGGCTCAGCGACTGCACCTGGGCGATCGTCTGTGCCTGGGTCGATACCAACAGATTCTGCCCGGCGAAAAATACCCGCAGCGGCTCCACATCGGCCAGGCTGCGCGCATACAAGCGAAACGCCGGATACACCCGCTGCTCGCTCACACCCACCTCGTCACCGGCCCAACCCAACGCCGGTACCGCACGGCCATCGCGGTAATCTTCCGCCGCTTCCAGCAATCTCAAATCGGCAAACAACCCATCCCGGGCGAAGGCTTCCAGCGGCAGCACCGCCAGTACCTGCAAGCGCGTGCGCTGGGCTTCTACACGCCCCGCCACTTGCCGCGCAAAGCTGGTCTCCAGCCAATCCCCAGGCCGCGCCGCAAGCTTCTCGGCAGCGGTGTGGCTCAGCACGATCCGGTCCAGGCCCCTGGGCATCGGCAGGCCGTTCAGCAGCGGATCACCCGCAGCGGTCGGCAGCATTTCCAGGGTCAGCGTGCCCACCTGCGCCGTCGCCGCAATCTGCCGCGTGCGCGGTAAGGCGAACGCCACATCGCTGCGCTGGCCGAGCTGTTCGACAAATGCGCTGCTGAATCGACCACCGCCCAGCGGAATAATTTCACGGGTGGCCGGATCGGTCTCCAAACGTTCGGTCAAACTGCTAACCAGTCCAAATTTCAGGCCGAACAACACCAGCAACGGCGCAATCACCGCCACCAGCGCCAACACCGAACAGGCCGACAGCCAGGCATCGTTGCGGTAATCCTGAAAGGCCAGGGACGCCACCAAAGGGATGCGCATCAGCACGCCTCCCCAAGGGTCGCGGTGACGCCGCCATCGGTATCGCGACGGCAACTGATGCGCCGCACCTGCAAGCCACTGGCACGGGCCAAGGGTTCGTCATGGGTGGCGATCACACAGGCGGCGCGGTGCTCGCGGGCCTGGGCCAGCAGGGCCTGCATTACGCGCTCGGCATTCAGCGGGTCAAGGGACGCCGTCGGTTCATCGGCCAGCACCAGTTGCGGTGCATGGGCCAGGGCGCGGGCGCAGCTCACACGCTGGCGCTGGCCCACCGACAACGCAGCCGGCTTCTTGGCCAACTGGTCGCTGATCTCCAGCTGTTCCGCCAGGCGCGTCACGCTGCCATCGTCTTTCAACCCCAGCAGTTGCCGGGACAGCGCGATATTGCTGCGCACATCCAGAAAGCCCAGCAGCCCGCCGGTTTGCAGCACATAGCCCAAATGCTGGCTGCGCAGCCCGGCCAGGGTGGATTGCTGATCGGCGCGCCACAGTCCACCAATGTCCTGCCGGTTGAATTCGAACCGGCCCACCTGATCCGGCGCCAGTACCAGCGCCAACAGATCCAGCAAGGTGCTCTTGCCGCACCCGCTCGGCCCGACAATTGCCAATTGCTCGCCGGCACGCAGGTGCAGCGCCGGGATCACCAGGCTGTAACGCTGGCTGCCGACACCCCGGCTTTTGTGCACCGCGCTCAAGTTCAGCATTACGGCAGTGTCGACAACGGCACGCGGTACAACGCATCACCCGGTTCGGCATCGCCGAAACGGACCCAGTTGGCCAGGTCATTGTGGAAGGTTTCGTAGAGGCGGATTTTCGAATCCAGCTCGTCGATAAAGTCTTCCTGCTCGGCCACGCTCAACGACAACCACAGGTCCTGGGTCATGTTCAGCGACTTGCTGCGGTACGGCAGGCCTTCCAGGTATTCGCCGAGAATGCCGCCGTCGGCCAGGTTGCCGCCCTTGCGCAGGGCTTGGGGGTCGCGGCTCATATAGGCCGAGGCGCTGGCGATTTCCTGGAAGAAATCCTTGGGCGAGGTCTGGGTCTTGCGCGCCGCATCGACGATCAGTTTCAGCGACTGTTGCAGGTCGTTGAGCTGCAATTTGGTCAGCATCACGCACACCTGGAACGCCGGCAGCGCGGGATTGGTCAGGTCGCGGTCGGCGGTCCAGGCACTGACCAGTTGCGGCGCCTGGCTGGCGTTGCGGCGCCCGAGGAAGTCCATGTGCATGGCATAGCCGACCGCGGCGGATTTGTCCGCCAGGCTCGGCGCGGCACTCAGCAGCGGCACCGCTTGCGGCGTATTGCTGCGCACCTGGTGCACGAGGTTGGCGAACACGCTGCCGATCTCGTCGACACGCTCGCCCAGCTTGCGCACATCGCCACCCGGCACCGGCGTGTACAGGTCGCCGATCTGCGGGTTGGCGTCCGCGGTGAGGGTGCGGTATTGGCTCTCGGCGCCGGCGTGGGTTTTCTTGCCGGCGTCGGTGCGCAGGTGCAGCGCGTAGATCTTGATCTGCTTGCCCAGTGCGGCCTGGCGCACTTCGGCTTCGTTCATCTGGGTGGCGGCAAACGGGTCGTTCTTGCGCAACGCCCCGGCATCGGTGACCAGCAGGATGATACGACCGCCGTAGCCGGACCAGTCCATGCCGTCCACGGCCTGCATCACCCCGGCAAACGCGTCCTCGTTGAAGGAGTGGCTGGACACGGTGGACGCCTTGACCTGGCGCGCCATGTCGAGGAAGCGTTGCGGGTCGCGGCCCTGGTCGAGGCTGATCAGGGTCTTGGCCACGTATTCCAGGCCTGGGGTTTTCTTGATGCTGCTGCGGAAACCGACCATGCCGAAGCTGACACTGTCCAGCTCGCCACGCTCGGCGATACGGGTTTGCAGCTCGTGCACCACATCGCGGATCTGGTCGATGTAAGGCTGCATGGAAACCGTGGTGTCCACCACCAGCACCACGGCAGTGCGGAAGGCGTCGGCATTGGCGTTGACCACCGGGGTCGATGGTTTGGCCGCAGCGTTGCTGCCCGGGTCGATGGAGGCGACGTTAAGCAACTGCACCGGCTGGCCGTTTTCGTCGAAGCTCTCCTTGGCGTCGAAGATCGGCAACAGGTAGAACTGGTTCTGCGGCACCGCGCTGGCGGCCGGCTCCAGGGCCAGGACCTGGCCGTTGTCGTCGCTGTTCTTCTGCGCCTTGGCCAGCACGCCTTTGGCAGCGGCTGGATCGGCGAGCAACTTTTCCACTTCGCCGGATTGGCGCAGGAACATCACCGGCGCCCGGCCGGAGCGTTCGGTGAACTTGAGCACGAGGCTTTGCTTCCAGTCGCTGACCTGGGCGGCCGGCAACCAGCCGTCGCTGCGGCCATCGGTGGCGGCACCGACGCGCACCCACGGGCTGCCGTCGACGTCTTTGCGCTGGTACACATACAGCACGGAGAACGCCGGCAGGGCCTTGCCAGGCGCGCTGCCGGCGTCATTCGCCAGCTTGGCGCCGGGCTTGCTGAGCACGCGCTGGAACAAAGTCTTCTTACCGGCCATCAACAACGGCCGTTGGCCGCCGTCCACTTCGGCGGCCGCAGTGGGCGTTGCCGGGGGCACGTCGGCGACCGCCGCCGGTGACTTGGCCTGAGGCACGACGGCAGCCGGCGGCTTGGCCGGCTCATCACTGCCGCTCAACCACCAGTAACTGCCGCCACCAATGGCCAATGCGACGGCCACCGCCACGGCGGCCAGTGCCAGCACCGGCCCACGACGCTGCTCGGACACGGCGTTATGCTGGGTCGGCGTCACCACCGGCTGGCGCACCGGTTGCGGCTGGGGTCTGTCGGTCGGGATGTCGATGGTGACCGGGGTCATGCCCGCCAGATCAAAACTCAGCGGGATCGGCAACGGCCGCACCAGCGTGGCCTCCGGCGACTCCGCAGGCAGGTTATCCAGCGCCTGCAGCAACGCCGCCGCATCCGGGAAACGCTCCGCCGGGTCCTTGGCCAACAGCTTGCGCAGCACGCCCTGATAACGCCCGTGGTGCACCGGCAATTCCGGCAAGGGTTCGGTCAGGTGCGCCAGCGCGGTGGACAGCGCGTCGTTGCCGTTGTACGGCAGCTTGCCGACGAGGATTTCATACAGCACCACGCCCAGCGCGTAGAGGTCGGCACGGCCATCGATCTCCTGGCCCCGCGCCTGCTCCGGGCTCATGTAGCTCGGCGTGCCCACGGCAAAGCCGGCCTGGGTGAATTGGGTGCGGTCGTCCAGGGACTTGGCAATGCCAAAGTCCGACAGCACCGCCGTGCCATCGGCGCGGAACAGGATGTTTGCCGGCTTGACGTCGCGGTGCACCAGCCCCTGGGCATGGGCATAGCCCAGCGCCGAGGCGATCTGGCGGATCAGCGTAATGCCCTGCTCCGGCGTCAGGCCGGCGGCGATGCGCTCCTTGAGCGTGCCGTTGGGCAGGTATTCCATGGCCATGTAGTACAGCTCACCGACATTGCCGATGTCATGGATGGTCACCGTGTGCGGGTGGGACAGCCGCGCCAGGGTCTTGCCCTCGCGCAGGAAACGTTCGCAGAAGCTCGGGTCGGCCGCCAGCGCCGCCGCCATCACCTTCAGCGCCACCTTGCGCTCCAGGGAGCGCTGGGTCGCCAGGTACACGCTGGCCATGGCGCCTTCGCCGATCTCGCCGTCGATGTCATAGCCCGGAATCACAATGTTCATGCCGATACCTTCACGACGATGGCGGTGATGTTGTCCGGCGCGCCACGGTTGAGCCCCAGGTGCACCAGGCTTCGCACGATTTCATCCGGCGCGTCGTGGCTGAGCACTTCGCGGATCTCATGGTCGTCGACGGTCTTGTTCAGGCCATCGCTGCACAGCAGGTAGCTGTCGCCGGGGGCGATCAGCAGGTCGACCACCGCCAGTTCCAGCTGGGCTTCCACGCCAATGGCGCGGGTGACGATGTTGGCGCGCGGGTGCACGCGGGCATCGGCTTCGCTGAGCAGGCCGCTGTCCTGCAGGTCCTGGACGTAGCTGTGGTCGCGGGAGATGCCTTCGAGCACGCCGTCGCGCAGGCGGTACAGGCGGCTGTCGCCGGCCCACAGGCACACACCGCGCAAACCGCGCGCGGCGAGCACCACCACCGTGCTGCCCATCATGGTCACGCCACGGTTGGCGGTTTCTTCACGCACGGCGGCGTTGATGCGGGTCAGGTCATTGCGCAGGGCTGCCGAGTACTCGTCGAGGGAACGGCCCATCGGCACGCTGCGCAGGCTGTCGACGATCAGGCTGCTGACATAATCCCCCGCCGCGTGCCCGCCCATGCCGTCGGCCACCACCCACAGGCGGTTTTCCGGCAGGTCCAGGCACGCGTCTTCGTTGACCTGGCGAACCATGCCCACATGGCTTTTGCTCGCGGATTTGTACGTCGACCCCATCTACACCACACCTTCTTGTCCGAGCAGAAACTGCGCAAAATCGCCGGCGGCAGGCAGGCCCTGACACCGCAATAAACCAGGGGAAATCGTCTGCGAACCACGCCCCCACCACAGGCTCGCACCGTCGCAGGCCTGTTCGGCGAGCGCGGTCATGCGCTGGTGCGGCACGCTGGCCGCCACGCGCTGCAGGCCGGCGAAACGGCTGTCCACCGCACGCGGCTCGGTCGCCGGTAAGCCCAGGTCATCGAGGCCAGTGTTGAAGCGTTCAAACGTGGCGCCGGCATCCAGGGTGCTGAGCAACAGCTCTTCGGCCTGCTCAAACCAGCTGTCCGGCCCGCCCACCAGGGACGCCGGGTTGATGTCGTGATCGAGCAAGGTGACCACCGCCAACGGGAAATAGCGCCCGACCCGGTCAATGCTCGGCATCACCACGCCCGCCGCCGCGTCCGGCCCGCACACGCCGGGCGCCAGCACAAAGCGCCATAGAGGGCTGACCAGGTACGCATTGAGCCAGTCGGCGCCGAGGCTGTTCTGGCTGGCGAGCAACCCCGCCGCCAGCCAGCTGTCCCACGGGCCGATAAAGCTCTGGGGCAAGGCACGGCTGACGAAGTCTCCGCGACTGGCCAGCTTGCCGTAGAAACCCAGCGTCGTCATAGCCGCTCCGGCAGGCTGAAGCCACTGAGCACACGGCTCTTGAACGGGTTGAAGGCGCTGTTGGCACGCAACTCGTAGGCGATGCTCGCACCGTCGACCCGCAGGCGCAGGTTGAAGCGGTCCGGCGAGTTGCCGGCGGTGAGGTCCGATTGCTCCAGCAGGCGGAACCAGGCCCACGGCCCGTCGAGGGTCACGCCCGAGCGACCACTGGCCGACGGCGGCATGATCGAGATACGCACCACGCCAATGCTGCCGGGGTTCGGCCATTGCATCGCCACCGGGCGGCTGGGGCCGTGGTCGTAGCTCAATTGCTGGCCGTCGAGGTCGAGCAGGAACTGGGTGATCGTCGGGTCCATCGACACCGGCTTGAGTTCAAAACGCACGATCGGTTGGGTGCCACCGGAGCGGAAAAACGCATCGCGGATCGTCGCCGCGCGCTGGAAGGTTTGCAGCACGCCCGGCGCAATCCCGAGTTTCTGTGCCGCGCCCGGCTGCCAGCGCCAGGTCTGTGCCGAGGTGTCCACGTACGGCTGCAGGTATTTGCGGAAGTAGTTGTCCATCACCCCGCCCACGCCGAAGAACTGGCCGAAGTCATCCAGGGTCGCATCCCGCGCACTGCCCGGCGACATCGGGTAACGACCGGCCAGGGACTGGCGGTACACGTTGACCACTTCGCTGACCCACGCCGCGTTCAGTTGGTTACGCACCCCGCCCATCATGCTGTTGGTGGTGGAGTTGACCACCGACTTGACCATGCCCTGCACCAGCGGAGGTTGGCGCTCGGCGTTCAGGCTGACCCGTGTGGCCGCAGCCGCCGCCTGGTTCTTCGCCTCGCCAAGCAAGGCATCGCCGCTGGCCCCGACCATGGCGCTGACCTGCACATACAGCGCGTTCATGTCCGACAACAGGCCGTCGATGGCCGCCGGTTCGCCTTCGTTCTTGCTGACGATACTGTTGAGTTCGGCAAAGTGCGCGGTCACCGGATCATCCGCCGCCGCCGGTGCATTGGCCGTCGGTTGCTCCTGGCCGAGCAGGCTGCCGAGGCGCTCCTTGAGCTTGTCGACGCCACCTTCCACCGGCACGCCTTTGGCGGCCAATTGGCGCTCTTCGGCTTGCAGATCGGTTTCCTTGGCCACGGCCACCAGCAGTTTTTTCAGCGGCGAACTCGGGCCGGAAATCACCCGCAGCACATCGGCTGCCTGGGCCACGCTGGTGATCGGCACAAAGTCGATATCGGCGAGCAACGCATCCCATTGGCGCTGATAGTCCTGGAAATACAGGCGACGCACATCGGCGGCCAGGCTGACCACGTTCTGCTGATCGGCCTGCTCATGGCCCAGCACCCATTGCTCTTCAGCCAGGGTGCCGGTCTGGTTCAGGCTGCTGAGCAAAAACGCCTGGCGATAGCCCTTGGCGGTGAAAAAGCCACTCAACGGCTCGCCCAGCGGCTTGCCGCTTTTACGGCTGAACACCAGCGCGGCATCGCGGCCAGCGGCTTCGTTGATACGGAAGTCCGGGATACCTTCAGGCAGTTTCTGGCGTTTGACCCGGTCGTAGACGCGCTGGGCCACCGGCAGCTGTTGCAACTGGCGACGCAGATCGTCGATCAAGCGCGGGTCAAGGCGCGCATTCGGCGGATGGCGCTCGAACAGCGCCTGCAAGTGCCCGGTCAACGCCTGGCGCTGATCGGCCGGCAGATCGCGCGGCAGGTTGCGGTCCCAGTCGAGGGCGATCCAGGCCTTGATGAAGTCCGGGTCGTAATGCTCGCTGTCGGCGAGCATCAGGTAGGCCTTGAGGCCTTCGTAGAGGAAGTCGGAGTTGCCGCCGCCGTGCAGTTGCTCCTCGATGCGCGTCACCAGGCGCGGCGCGAACACGGCGATCAACAGCTTGCGATAGACGCTGGCGGACTCGGCTTCGAGCATATCGCCCTGATACAGCCCCAGGCCTTCGGACCAGCTCGGCGAATCCCCCGCGAGGTTCTTCACCGCATTGAGCAGCGGCAGCACCGCGAGCACTTCACGCTGCGCCGGGCTGAGGTTCTGGACGGTCTGGCCCAGTGGCGCGACCCTTTGGTCGACCTGGGCGATATACGCCTGGTTGGCGCGATAACTCACCCACCACAGGCTGCTGACCACGATCACCAAGGCCACGGTGGCCGCGAGTACACCGCGTGCGATCCACGTGCGCCGACGCTCGACTTTCGGGTTAACGCCCACCAGTCCTCGTTCGGCAAAGGCCACGGCGGTGAAGAGTTTTTCGATGAAGTAACTGCGCCCGGTGCCGCTCTGGCGCGCCAGGTGCTGGCGGTCCAGGTTCATGCTCTGGGCCATGGCGCCGATCAGGCGATCGATCGGGCTGCCTTCCTGGGTGCCGCTGGTGAAGTACACGCCGCGCAGCAACACGCGCTCTTCAAAGGCATTGGGCTTGAACACGCCTTCGAGGAAGCTTTGCAGGCAGTCCTTCAATGCGCCGAACTGCTGCGGAAAACCGTAGATCAGGTCGCGCCGCGCCGGGTCGCGCTCCTGTTGCAGGCGCTCCACCAGGCGTTCGTTGAGGCGCTGCTCGAGGCCGGCGAATTCGCTTTGCAGGTGCGCCAGGGGGCTGTCGCTGTTCTTGCCGTCGTCCAAGGCAAAGGTCATGCCCCAGACCTGGGCGCGTTCTTCCTTGCTCAGGTTGTCGAAGAACTCCATGAAGCCCGGCACCAGGTCGAGCTTGGTCAGCATCAGGTAGATCGGGAAACGCACGCCCAATTGGGTGTACAGCTCCTGGATACGCAGGCGGATCGCCGCCGCGTGGGCCGCGCGTTCGGCATCGGTGCCCAGCAGCAGGTCCGACAGGCTGATGGCGATAAAGGCGCCATCGATCGGGCGGCGCGAGCGCTGCTTTTTCAGCAGGTCGAGAAAGCCCAGCCAGGCGGCTTTGTCCACCGTGGAATTGCTGTCCTGGGTGGTGTAGCGGCCAGCGGTGTCGAGCAATACCGCCTGGTCGGTAAACCACCAGTCACAGTGACGCGTACCGCCAACACCGCGCACCGCCCCGGCGCCCAACTGGGCCGCCAGCGGAAAGTGCAGCCCGGAGTTGACCAGCGCCGTGGTCTTGCCCGAACCCGGCGGGCCGATAATCACGTACCACGGCAGCTCGTAGAGGTTGCGGCGTTCGTCGCCACCGAGCTTGGCCTTTTTCAGCAGCGCCAGGGCTTCGTCCATGCGCTGGCGCAGGGTGGTGAGCTCTTCGGCGGTCGCCACGCTGTTGGGGTCGGCCGGGGTTTCGGCCGCCAGGCTGCGCATCACTTCGGCCGCTTGGCGCCGCGCCTGGATGATGCGGAACACGCGGTAGGCGATCCACACCGCAAACACCAGGATGATCAGCGCCCAACGGCGCCCTTCCGGCACCAGCACGTCGAGCAACGGCCCCACAAACCAGATGATCAGGCTCAGGGCGATCAGGCCCAGCACGGGGATCACCCAGCGAATCATGAAACTGAAAAACGCCTTCACTCGACGCCCTCCGCCAATACGGTGATTTCAACCCGACGATTGCGGGCACGGCCTTCGGCAGTTGCGTTGGTCGCCAACGGCTCGGTGTCGCTGCGGCCCTCGGCACTGAAGCGATCAGCTTGGCCGGTCTTGGCCGCGAGGATCTCCAATACCGACTTGGCCCGCGCTTCGGACAAGGCCCAGTTGGATGGGAAACGCAGCGTGGCAATCGGGCGGTTGTCGCTGTGCCCGGTGACGCGCACCTGGCCCTTGACCTTGCGGATGGCGTCGGCGATGCGCAGCATCAGCGGCTGGTAGTCATCGACGATGCTGGAACTGGCGGACGCAAACAGCTCATCGCCACGAATGGTGACCACGGAGCGGTCGACCTTGTCTTCCACCGCGACGCGACCGGCCTTGATGTCTTCCGCCAGGAAGCCGGCCAGACGCGGACGCTCGATCACTTTTGGTTGCGCCACGGGACGGTCGATGGCCTGCACCGGGATCTCGCCCAGGGCATGGATGTTCTTGAACACCGGTTCAGCCTGCGCCGCGAGCAGCAGGCGCAAGGTGAACAGCAAGGCCAGCAACAACGCCAGGCCAATCGCCACGGCGATCCACGGCGGCATGAACTGCGCCAGCCGATCACGCGCGACGGTGACGCCGCGCCAATGGGGCGACAGCTCGCGCTCGTGGTCACCGCGAGCACTGCGAATCGCCGCCGCCGTGCGCTCACGCAAGGCTTCCAATTGGCTGCGACCGTCGTTCATCACGCGGTAACGGCCTTCGAACCCCAGGCACATGCACAGGTACAACAGCTCCAGCAGGTACAGGCGCTCCCGTGGACTTTGCAGGCAGTGGTCGAGCAACTGGAAGACTTTTTCGCCCCCCCAGGCTTCGTTGTGCACCGTGATCAACAGGCTCTGCTTGCCCCAATCGCTGGTGCTGCCCCACGGCGTGCTCAACACCGCTTCATCGAGGGCGGTGCACAGCGCGTAGCGCGCCAGCAGCACCTCGTTGCGGGCCACGCCAGCGGCTTCGGCGCGTTCTTCGAACTGGCGCAGGTACGCCAGCAACTGCGCGCGCAGGCTGGCCGGCGCCGGGTGCGCGATGGTGTTGCGCAGGCGCGTCAACAGCGCCAACAGCGGGCCGGCGGCGCTTTCCAGCGGGTTCAGGCCCTGGCTTTTGCCGGTGAGGATCGGCGCGGCCGGCATCGACAGCGGGGCCGGCTCGGCACGCGCGGGTTCCGGCGCGCGGCCACCCGGGCGCGGCATGAACTGGGTGCGGTCGTCATCATTGGGATGCATCGCGGATTATCCTCGGATCGCCCAGAAGGCCAGGTTCAAGCCCGGGAACTGCCCGGCGATATGGAAGGCAAAACCACCGGAATTGCCCAGTTGCTGCCAATGCTCGCTGCCACGGTCCAGCTCGTAGTAGGTCGAGCCTGCGTGGTACGGCAGTTGGCGCGGCGCCACCGGCAACGGCAGCAAGGTGATGCCCGGCAGTTGCAGGTTGACCAGGTCGCGGATGTGCTCCACCGAGCCGACCTTGCTCTGCTGGCCGAAGCGCGCACGCAGGGTTTCGCCGGGCACATCGGCACGGACCACGAGGATGAAGCTGGCGCTGTCGAGCAAGGTTTTGTCGGCCAGCATGGCCACGTGGACGCCGTAGGCTTTCTCGACAATCGGGATCGGCGTGGCCTTGCTGTCGATCAGCATCGACAGGGCTTCGCGCAGGGCCGCCATGACTGGGGCGAAGCTCAGGGCCAGGTCGTCGTGCTGGTATTGCGGGTATTCCTGGGGACGACGGCCTGAAGTGGAAAAGGTCGAGAACTCACCGGCCAGGCTGACCAGTGCGCTGAAAAAGCGCTCCGGGTGCAGCGGGCTCAACTGGCTGAAATGCTGGATCAGCGGCTGGGCGCGGTTGACCAGTTGCAGCAGCATGAAGTCGGCGATCTCCGACGCACCGCCTGCCCCCGAGGCAACCACGCGGCCCGCCAGGGCTTCGCCGCGCTGGTGCAACAGGCCCAGCAGTTCGCTGCGAAACGCGCTCAATGGCTTGCTCGCGGCCACGTCCAGCACGGGCGGGATGTAGCTGTCGTCGAGGACCAGCGCACGGTCGGCGCGTTTTTCCTTGATGCGCACCAGGCCCACGGCGGCGTAGTCACTGATGCCGTCCTGGGCGGTCAGCAAGCGCAGGGCCCGGGAACCCACGGCCACCGGCGCGCGGTTTTCGAACGGCGCGTTGTCATCGCGCACTTCGCGCACCTGGCTCACGTAGCGCGCGGCTTCCAGGGCTTCGCCTTCATCCACGGTGTCGCGGGCACCCGCACGCTTGAGTGGCAAGGCCAGGTAGACCAGGCCATCGCGCAGGTTGTCGTCGATATTCAGCGGGCTGGGCGCCAGGTCATCCTGGGGAATGTTGAACGGCGTGCCGTCGGGCAACAGGCCGCGCGCCGAGACGATGGCCAGCTTGCCCTGGGCCAGCAGGCCCTGGTCGATCAGCAATTCGGAAAACCCCCAGGCGCCGGCGGACAACGGGCGGCTGCGGGCGTCGATCAGGTTTTCCAGGTAACGGTCATGCTGCTGGAAGTGCTGCGTTCCGATGAACATGCCTTCCGACCAGACCACGCGATTGTTCCAGGACATGGGGAGCTCCGATTGCTTCTTATTGGGCAGGGCTGGATGGGGTGACCACGACGTCGGCGCGCACGGCACGCACATCGAGGCTGATCTGGTATTCGGTGTATTGGCGCGCCGGCACGTTGATCACCGTGCGCCATTGCGCGCGGTCCAACTCGCGATAACCCACCAGCAAGCCGATCTGGCGCGTGGAGGGGTCGAGGTCGCGCTGGATACTCAGTTGCTGGCCGGGTTGCACCATGACTTCGTCCTGGTCCAGCAGGTCCAGGCCGAGGGTCGATTGCGCACGGTCGGCCAGGGCGAAGTAATCGGAGCGGGCGAAGGTGGCGGCGTTCTTCAGTTCGAAAATGCGCACCCGCACCGGCGCGGCCTGGCCGTTGGCGCCGGGGTTAAGCCCGGCAATCGCGTGGAAGTGCAGCTCGACGGCGGCGGTGTTCACTTCAGCCTCAGCAGCCGTTTCGGGTTTGACCGCATCCTTGCTACACGCGGTCAGCAGCAGCGCGGTGGCGACTGCGAGTAAAAACCTGGGAATCATCCTGCGTCCTCAATGACGTACTTAGCTATCCGTTAATCCGTAGGTTGCGGCGCGGTTTTACCGACGCTGTCGCGCGCTGTGTTCTTCGTAGGCCCGGCTGAATTCACGGCCGAACAGGTCCTGGAAATCTTCCTGGGCCTCGCGGGAAATATTGCTGTAGAGCTCGGTGAACTGCTGCCAGTACTGGGCCTGGCGCGAGCCGGCGAACAGGTTCGACAGCCCGCCGGGCTTGCCCATGCGCTCTTCCAGTTGCGCCGGTTCAAAGCGCGTGAGCAAGTGCTTGATCGCTGCTTCCACCCCGGCCATCACCGCCAGTTGGTGGGCGCGCAGGTCATCAAAACTGTCGCGCACGGCAATGTCCGGCGCCATAAACGCCTGGTTGCCGTGGCGAAGCAAAAGCAGTAAAGCTTCGTCGGCATTCGGTGCGAATTTCAACGGATTGTTTTCGGCAGGCTGGATCATGGTCTGCTGCATGCGGAACTCGCCCTTGAGGCTGGCGCGGGCACGCAATACGTCGATCAGGCCTTCGACCATCAGGCGGTAGCTGCGGCCGATGTTTTCCATCTGCGCCTCCGCCTGGGCCTTGTCCAGGCGCAACTGGTCCAGGCCGGCACCGCGCAGGAAGGCTTGCAAGAGATCGGGCGGCTGGGTGGCGGCCACGGGGAGCACTGGCTCGACCACGGGTGGCGGCTGGATGATCGGTGTGGGTGGCGGTGGCGGAGGTGGCGGCGCACTGGCCGACGGCGCCGGCGTGTCGCCAAACAGGTCCCAGTCTTCGGGAATCACCGAGCCCGAGACCACAGGCGTCTCGACCACGGGTACCGCCACCGGGGTCGGCGGGCGGAAGTCGTGTTGTTCGCTGGGAACATGGTCGGCCACGGTGGGCGGCGGCACGGCGGTGGGGCTGAGGAAGTCGAACAGGTCCGGCAGCGTGTCCATCGACGAAGCGCCCTGGAATTGCGGGGCAATCACCGGCGTCGGCGCGGGCTTGTTCGCCACGGCGCCCATCAGGGCCTCAAAGCTGTTCGGCGAATCACCGGCGAATGGCTGGCTGTCGATGGCCTGCACGTTGAAGTCGATCCGCGCCTGGATCTCGTAATCGCCGATGCGGATCAACTCGCCATCCTGCAACAGCTCGCTGTTACCCCTGCGCAAACGGATGCCGGCGTTAACCAACTCCACACCGTTTGTACTGTTATCGGTTAAATAATAACGACCATCTTTGTATTGAATAACGCAGTGCTGCGAAGACACCAGGCGCTCGGGATCAGGCAATACCCAGTCATTATCCGAGCTGCGGCCGATAGCCATCGAGCCCTGGTTCATGGACTTTTCCGAGCATTGCCCGGGGGTAATCTTGTGATAACTAGTGATAGTCAAACACAGCGACATCTTGCCTCCTTGCTGATACTTCGCGCGCAGTCGACCCCAGGGACAGCGACGCCCGGGAGATCCCCATCAGGTCGTGCAATCGACCGTTCAAAACCTGCTGATGCCAGCATGATCGCTGATCTTAACTGGGCTCCATGACAAAAATCCTATGCCGGTGCGTCGTTCGACCCACCAGTCGCGCAGGTTGTTAAGCACCGCACATCTGTCACAGAGGGCGAATAGCTTACCTTGACAAGGCATAAGTACTACACCAAAAATGCACAACTTCTTGAATACCGGTGATGGCACATTAGTGGCATCTTCTTATATGACCAAGAAAACATGCAAAGTTCCTTGCGCAACTAATGCATGCATTGCCCGCCATGTAACGGGCTGATAGGGAGATCAATTTCAGTGGATGTGCCGTTGCTGCTCACCGCCGTTTCCGCGACTTCGCCCTGTGGCGAAGACATGGAATATGACGCGGATTTTCTCCAGCTGGAGCGTGATGCCAAGGGCCAACCCGAGCGCAGCATGGGCGATTCGATCCTGCCCGCCGAGCCGCCGGAATGGCGCAGCATCCAGCAGCAGAGCCTCGACTTGCTGCAGCGCAGCAAAGACCTGCGCATCACCCATTTCCTGTTGCAAAGCTCCCTCGCCCTCCAGGGTGCGGCCGGGCTGGCTGAAGTCCTCACGTTGATCAATGCGCTGCTGCGCGAATACTGGGCCGACCTGCACCCGCGCCTGGATGCCGACGACGATAACGACCCCACCGTACGCATCAACGCCCTCTCCGGCCTGACCAGCGACGCAACCATTCGTCTGCTGCGCGAGAGCATTCTCACGCGCTCGCGCACCTTCGGTCCGGTGAGCCTGCGCGCCGCGTTGAATGCCAGCGGCCTGATGAGTTTCCCCGACGAACAGCTCGGCGCCCAGCAGCTCAACGCCGCGTTCCTCGACAGCGACCCCGAACACCTGCAAGCCACCCGTGACGCCTTGAGCACCGCACGCGCCGCCTGCGAAGCCATCGAGCAGCAGGTCAGCGACCAGGTGGGTTCCGCCCAAGGCGTGGACCTCAGCCTGTTGAAGCAACCGCTCAAGCAGGCGCTGCAGGTGCTTAACCAGTTTGTTCCGAACGGCGCTGCCAGCAGCGAGCCCGAGGCCGTCAGTGACGACAATGCCCCCTCGGTGGACTTCGCCGCTGCCCCCGCCGCACCTCGCCCCAGCGGCGACATCAGCAACCGTGATGACGTGCTGCGCAGCCTCGACAAGATCCTTGCGTATTACACCCGGCACGAGCCTTCGAGCCCGTTGCCTGTGTTGCTGAACCGGGCCAAGCACCTTGTGCACGCCGACTTCGCGGCCATCGTGCGCAATCTGATTCCCGATGGGATGTCCCAATTTGAAAACCTGCGCGGCCCGGACGGCGAGTAAGCCGCTCGACTGCGCAGTAACAACACCGTCGCTCAAGCGACCAGGAGCAGCAACGTGGCGAAGCAAAGTTCTCAGAAATTCATCGCGCGCAACCGCGCGCCTCGAGTGCAGATCGAGTACGACGTCGAGCTCTACGGCGCCGAGAAAAAGGTCCAGCTGCCCTTCGTGATGGGTGTGATGGCCGACCTCGCCGGCAAGCCTGCCGAGCCTCTTCTGCCTGTGGCCGACCGCAAGTTCCTTGAAGTGGACGTCGACAACTTCGACTCGCGCCTCAAGGCCATGCAGCCGCGCGTGGCGTTCCACGTACCCAACGAGCTGACCGGCGAAGGCAACCTGAGCCTGGACATCACCTTCGAAAGTATGGACGACTTCAGCCCGGCCGCCGTGGCCCGCAAGGTCGACTCGCTCAAGCAACTGCTCGAAGCCCGCACCCAGCTGGCCAACCTGCTGACCTACATGGACGGCAAGACTGGCGCTGAAGAAATCATCATGAAGGCGATCAAGGACCCGGCACTGCTCCAGGCACTTGCCAGTGCGCCTAAGCCTGCAGGGGACCAGTAATCATGACTGACAATACCGCCCGCGAAGGCGCCCAGAGCCTGGGTGCAACCGAGGAAACCAGCGAGTTCGCATCCTTGCTGATGCAGGAATTCAAGCCCAAGACCGAGCGTGCCCGCGAAGCCGTGGAAACCGCCGTGCGCACCCTGGCCGAACAGGCCCTGGCGCAAACCGACCTGGTGTCCAACGACGCGATCAAATCGATCGAATCGATCATCGCCGCCATCGACGCCAAGCTCACCGCCCAGGTCAACCAGATCATCCACCACCAGGATTTCCAGCAGCTGGAAAGCGCCTGGCGTGGCCTGCACTACCTGGTCAATAACACCGAGAGCGATGAGCAGCTGAAGATTCGCGTGCTCAACATCTCCAAGCCGGACCTGCACAAGACCCTGAAGAAATTCAAGGGCACCGCGTGGGACCAGAGCCCGCTCTTCAAGAAGATGTACGAAGAAGAGTACGGCCAGTTCGGCGGCGAACCGTACGGCTGCCTGGTAGGCGACTACTACTTCGACCAGTCGCCGCCGGACGTGGAACTGCTGGGCGAGCTGTCGAAAGTCTGCGCCGCCATGCACGCCCCGTTCATCGCTGCGGCGTCGCCGACCGTGATGGGCATGGGCTCATGGCAGGAACTGTCGAACCCGCGCGACCTGACCAAGATCTTCACCACCCCGGAATACGCCGGCTGGCGCTCGCTGCGTGAATCGGAAGACTCGCGCTACATCGGCCTGACCATGCCGCGCTTCCTGGCGCGCCTGCCCTATGGCGCCAAGACCGACCCGGTGGAAGCCTTCGCCTTCGAAGAAAACACCGACGGCGCCGACAGCTCCAAGTACACCTGGGCCAACGCCGCCTACGCGATGGCGGTGAACATCAACCGTTCGTTCAAGCACTACGGCTGGTGCTCGCGCATCCGTGGCGTGGAGTCCGGCGGTGAAGTGGAAAACCTGCCGGCCCACACGTTCCCTACCGATGACGGTGGCGTGGACATGAAGTGCCCGACCGAAATCGCCATCAGCGACCGCCGTGAAGCGGAACTGGCGAAGAACGGTTTCATGCCGCTGCTGCACAAGAAAAACACTGACTTCGCCGCGTTCATCGGCGCCCAGTCGTTGCAGAAGCCGGCCGAATACGACGACCCGGACGCCACCGCCAACGCCAACCTGGCCGCGCGCCTGCCGTACCTGTTCGCCACTTGCCGTTTCGCGCACTACTTGAAGTGCATCGTGCGCGACAAGATCGGTTCCTTCAAAGAGAAGGACGAGATGCAACGCTGGTTGCAGGACTGGATCCTCAACTACGTCGACGGTGACCCGGCGCACTCCACCGAGACCACCAAGGCCCAGCACCCGTTGGCCGCCGCCGAGGTGATCGTGGAAGACGTCGAGGGCAACCCGGGGTACTACAACTCCAAGTTCTACCTGCGCCCGCACTACCAGCTCGAAGGGCTGACCGTGTCGTTGCGCCTGGTATCGAAGCTGCCTTCGGCGAAAAGCGCGTAAAAAATCGGGACTGGCTCGCTCCCTGTAGGAGCGAGCCTGCTCGCGAAAAACTTGAAGGCGCTGCGTTCATCCAGGATGCCCGCGTCACCGTTGACGACCTTCGCGAGCAAGCTCGCTCCTACAGGGGTCGGCGGCGTTAACAAATACAGTGGCTGAGGCCACACAGGGAGAAAACATGGCTGTTGATATTTTCATCAAGATCGGCGACATCAAGGGCGAGTCCATGGACAAGGCCCACAAGGACGAAATCGACGTGCTGAACTGGAGCTGGGGCATGGCCCAGTCCGGCAACATGCACGTTGGCGGTGGCGGCGGTGCGGGCAAGGTGAACATCCAGGACCTGTCGCTGACCAAGTACGTCGACAAGGCCTCGCCGAACCTGATGATGCACTGCGCCAGCGGCAAGCACATCGACAAGGTCAAGCTGACCGTGCGCAAGGCCGGTGGCGAAAGCCAGGTCGAGTACATGGTGATCAACCTGGAAGAAGTGCTGGTAACGTCCCTGAGCACCGGCGGCTCGGGCGGCGATGACCGCCTGACTGAAAACGTCACCTTGAACTTCGCCCAAGTGATGGTCGACTACCAGCCGCAGAAAGCCGACGGCACCAAAGACGGCGGCGCGATCAAGTTTGGCTGGAACATCCGTTCCAACACCAAGCGCTGATACGCCTACCTCGCTCCGCCGTAGCAGCTGCCGAGCGAAGCGAGGCTGCGTTCGAGGACGAAGTCCTCGCACACCAGGCACTGAGGTTTACCTGATGAAACTCAGTGCCTGCTCTACGACTGCTTCGCAGTCGGACGCAGCCTCGCTTCGCTCGGCAGCTGCTACGGCGGGTCTTTCATTTTCGATATTGTCCGTGGAGCTGCTTTGGTGGTAACTGAAATCGCTTCCCGCGACCGTCTGCAACCGTCCCTGCTGGACCGGTTGACCGACGACGACCCAACCAATCCCAAGGAAAGCGCCGATAAACGCGTGCTGTCCCTGACCCAACTGAAAGCCTCGGTGCTGCGCGACCTGGCGTGGCTGCTCAATACCACGTCGTTGCTCGATGCCGATGCCACGCTGCACACACAGGCAGGCACCTCGGTGGTCAATTACGGCCTGCCGGCGCTGGCGGGCAACAGCGTTTCCAGCGTCGACATCAAGGCCCTGGAAGCCCTGATCTACCAGGCGATTGCCACCTTTGAACCGCGCATCCTGCGCCATACACTGCGGGTGAAGGCCCGCGTCGGCCATGGCGAGATGAATCACAACGCCCTGAGTTTCGAGATCGAAGGCGACCTGTGGGCGCAGCCGGTGCCCTTGCGCCTGTTGCTGCAAACCGACCTCGACCTGGAATCCGGCCATGTGCGCGTAGTGAATGCCGACCAGCGGAGACGCCCATGAACCCGCGCCTGCTGGAGCTGTACAACCAGGAACTGCACCACGTGCGTGAAAGCGCGGCGGAGTTCGCCAAGGAATACCCGAAGATCGCCAGTCGGCTGACCTTGTCCGGTATGGACTGCGCCGACCCGTACGTCGAACGCCTGCTTGAGGGCTTTGCCTACCTCACTGCCCGCGTACAGCTCAAACTCGACGCCGAGTACCCGACCTTCACCCACAACCTGCTGGAAATCGCCTACCCGCACTACCTGGCGCCGACACCATCGATGACCGTGGTGCAATTGCACACCGACCCCGATGAAGGCTCCCTGGCCAGCGGCTTCCCGCTGCCGCGCGACACCGTGTTGCGCGCCGCCCTGGGCCGCGAAACCCAGACCTGCTGCGAGTACCGCACCGCGCATCCGGTGACGTTGTGGCCGTTGCAGGTCAGCAGCGCCGAGTACTTCGGCAACCCCGCCGCCGTACTCGGGCGCCTGGCCGCCAGCGAGCCGAAAGCCAAGGCCGGCTTGCGCCTGACCCTGCGCACCGGCGCCGAATTGCCGTTCAACAGCCTCGACCTGGACAACCTGCCGCTGTACCTCAGCGGGGCCGACGAGCAACCGTTCCGCCTTTATGAACAACTGCTGGGCAATGCCTGCGCAGTGTTTGCACGCAAGCCCGGTGGCGATTGGGTCGAGCGCCTGCCCCAGGACGCGCTGCGCTCGCGGGGTTTCGACGACGCCGATGCGGCCATGCCGGTGGTCGCGCGGGCCTTCCAGGGCTATCGCCTGTTGCAGGAATACTTCGCCCTGCCCCACCGCTTCCTGTTCGTCGAATTCGCCGAGCTGAGCCGCGCGGTCAAGCGTTGCGACGGCCAGGAGCTGGAACTGATCGTGCTGTTCGACCGTCACGAGCCAAGCCTGGAAGGCAGCGTCGGCGCGGCGCAGTTCCTGCCGTTCTGCACCCCGGCGATCAACCTGTTCCCGAAGCGCGTGGACCGCATCCACTTGTCCGACCGGGTCAACGAGCACCACGTGATCGCCGACCGCACGCGGCCGATGGATTTCGAAATTCATTCGTTGAGCGGCATCACCGGCCACGGCACCGGGCCAGAGCAGCCCTTTTTACCGTTCTATGCGGTACGCGATCCATCCCGTTATGGCCGCGACCAGGCGTACTACACCGTGCGCCGCGAGCCACGGGTGTTGTCCAGCGACCAGCGCCGCAACGGCCCGCGCTCCACCTATGTGGGCAGCGAAACCTTTGTCAGCCTGGTCGACAGCCGCCAGGCGCCGTATCGCCACGACCTGCGCCAACTCGGCGTGACCGCGCTGTGCACCAACCGCGACCTGCCGTTGTTCATGAGCGTGGGCAACGGCAAGACCGACTTCACCCTGGCCGACAGCGCGCCGGTGTTATCCGTGCGTTGCGTCGCCGGGCCAAGCCGTCCACGCGCCAGCCATGCCCATGACGCCAAGGCCTGGCGCCTGATCAGCCAGTTGTCGCTCAACTATTTGTCCCTGAGCGAGCAAGGCCAGGGCGCGGCGGCGTTGCGCGAACTGCTGCGCCTGTATGGCGACAGCAACGACGCGGCGCTGCAATTGCAGATCGAAGGCTTGCGCGACGTCAGCAGCAAGGCCGTCACCCGGCGCCTGCCGATGCCCGGCCCGATTGTGTTTGGTCGCGGCCTGGAAATTACCTTGGAGTTCGATGAAAACGCGTTTCGCGGCACCGGCGTGTTCCTGCTCGGTGCGGTGCTGGAACGCTTCCTGGCACGCTACGTGTCGATCAACAGTTTTACCGAGACGGTGATCCGTACCACCGAACGCGGCGAGATCATGCGATGGAAAGCCAAGCCCGGGCGTCGTCCGACCCTGTGAGTACGTTGGATGCGATGCATCAGGAGCCCTGGGAATACGATTTCTTCCAGGCGTTGCGGCGTATCGAGTGCGAATCGCCCGAGCTGCCGCGCCTGGGCCATTCCCTGCGCCTGGCGGATGACCCGTTGCGCCTGGGGCAACAGGCCGATTGCACCTTCGCCCCGGCCACCCTGGCCTCGGTCGATCCCGGCGGCGACGGCAAACCGGCACGGCTGGAACAGTTCTTCTTCGGCCTGGGTGGCCCCAACGGCCCGTTGCCGCTGCATATCACCGAGTACGTACGCGAGCGTCAGCGCAACAACGCCGACAGCACCAGCAAGCAGTTCCTGGACGTCTTCCACCACCGCCTGCTGAGCCTGTTTTACCGAGCCTGGGCCGAGGCGCGGCCGACGGTCAGCCACGACCGCCCGGACGATGACTACTGGTCCGCACGCCTCGCCGCCTTGAGTGGCCGGGGCATGCCGAGCCTGCTTAACCAGGGGTTGATCCCCGACACGGCGAAGCTGCACTACAGCGGCCACCTGTCGGCACAAACCCGCTACCCGGACGGTTTGAAGGCGATCCTCGGCGAGTATTTCGGCCTGCCGGTGGAGATCGAAGAATACGTCGGCCAATGGCTGGAACTGCCCGAGCGCAGCCGCGTAGGCGTGAGCGCCAACCAGCTGGGGGTGGACTTCTGCCTGGGCAGCCACGTGTGGGACCGCCAGCATAAATTCCGCATCCGCCTGGGCCCGCTCAAGTTGGACGACTACATGGGCATGCTGCCCGGCAGCCAGCCGTTCAACGAGCTGGTGGCGTGGGTGGCCGAGTACCTGGGCCATGAATTGGACTGGGACTTGAACCTGATTCTGCAACAACCCGAAGTACCGGCGCTGCAACTCAATGGCCAGTTCCGCCTGGGCTTCAACACCTGGCTCGGCTGCCCTGCGGTTGATGCCAACGACCTAATCCTGGCCCGGCATTACGCCGATCAAGCCACCACCTCAAGGAATCCAGAGCATGGGTGAAATCAGTCGCGCCGCACTGTTCGGCAAACTCAACAGCGTGGCCTACAAGGCCATCGAAGCCGCCACCGTGTTCTGCAAGCTGCGGGGCAACCCGTACGTGGAACTGGCCCACTGGTTCCACCAGTTGCTGCAACTGCAGGATTCGGACCTGCACCGCATCATCCGCCAGTTCAACCTCGAGCCGGCGCGCCTGGCCCGTGACCTCACCGAAGCCCTGGACCGCCTGCCGCGTGGCTCGACGTCGATCACCGACTTGTCGTCCCACGTTGAAGAGGCGGTAGAGCGCGGCTGGGTGTACGGCAGCCTGATGTTCGGCGAAAGCCAGGTGCGCACCGGCTACCTGGTGCTGGGCATCCTCAAGACGCCAAGCCTGCGCCATGCGCTGCTGGGCTTGTCCTCGGAGTTCGACAAGATCAAGGCCGAAGCCCTGAGCGAGCGTTTTGACGAATACGTCGGTGATTCGCCGGAAAACGCCCTGACTGCCAGCGACGGTTTCAATGCCGGCGCCGTGCCGGGCGAGGCCAGCGGCGCCATGGCACCGAGTGCGATGGGCAAGCAGGAAGCCCTCAAGCGCTTCACCGTTGACCTCACCGAACAAGCGCGCAGCGGCAAGCTCGATCCGATCGTGGGCCGTGACGAAGAGATCCGCCAACTGGTGGACATCCTCATGCGCCGCCGCCAGAACAACCCGATCCTCACCGGTGAAGCCGGCGTCGGCAAGACCGCTGTGGTCGAAGGTTTTGCCCTGCGCATCGTCGCCGGTGACGTGCCGCCCGCCTTGAAAGACGTGGAACTGCGCAGCCTCGACGTCGGCCTGCTGCAAGCCGGCGCGAGCATGAAAGGCGAGTTCGAACAGCGTCTGCGCCAGGTCATCGAAGACGTCCAGGCCTCGCCGAAACCGATCATTCTGTTTATCGACGAAGCCCACACCCTGGTAGGTGCCGGTGGCGCCGCCGGGACCGGTGATGCGGCCAACCTGCTCAAACCCGCCCTGGCCCGTGGCACCCTGCGCACCGTGGCCGCGACTACCTGGGCCGAGTACAAGAAGCACATCGAGAAAGACCCGGCCCTGACCCGCCGCTTCCAGGTGGTACAAGTGGCCGAGCCATCGGAAGACAAGGCGCTGCTGATGATGCGCGGCGTGGCCTCGACCATGGAGAAACACCACCAGGTGCAGATCCTCGACGAAGCCCTGGAAGCCTCGGTGAAGCTGTCCCATCGCTATATCCCGGCGCGCCAGTTGCCGGATAAATCCGTGAGCCTGCTGGACACCGCCTGCGCCCGCGTCGCCATCAGCCTGCACGCGGTGCCGGCCGAAGTGGACGACAGTCGCCGCCGCATCGAAGCCCTGGAAACCGAGCTGCAAATCATCGCCCGCGAGCATGCCATCGGCATTGCCATTGGTGCGCGCCAGAGCAACAGCGAAGCCCTGTTAAGCGCCGAGCGTGAGCGCCTGGCGACCCTGGAAAGCCGCTGGGCCGAAGAGAAAACCCTGGTGGATGAGCTGCTCGCCACCCGTGCAACCCTGCGCGAAAAGGCCGGGGTTGTGGACAGCGATGCAGGTAACAACGAGAGCGATGAGTTGCGTGCGCAACTGGTCGACCTGCAACAGCGCCTCACCGCGCTGCAAGGCGAAACCCCGTTGATTCTGCCGACCGTGGATTACCAGGCCGTGGCCTCGGTGGTCGCCGACTGGACCGGTATCCCGGTGGGCCGCATGGCCCGCAACGAACTGGAAACCGTGCTCAACCTCGACCAGCACCTGAAAAAACGCATCATCGGCCAGGACCACGCCCTGCAGATGATCGCCAAGCGCATCCAGACCTCCCGCGCCGGCCTCGACAACCCGAGCAAGCCGATTGGCGTGTTCATGCTGGCCGGCACCTCCGGCGTGGGCAAGACCGAAACCGCCCTGGCCCTGGCCGAAGCCATGTATGGCGGTGAGCAGAATGTAATCACCATCAACATGAGCGAGTTCCAGGAAGCCCACACGGTGTCCACCCTCAAGGGCGCGCCTCCGGGCTATATCGGCTACGGCGAAGGCGGCGTGCTGACCGAAGCGGTGCGGCGCAAGCCCTACAGCGTGGTGCTGCTGGACGAGGTGGAAAAAGCCCACCCGGACGTGCATGAGATCTTCTTCCAGGTGTTCGACAAGGGCGTGATGGAAGACGGCGAAGGCCGGGTGATCGACTTCAAGAACACCCTGATCCTGCTGACCACCAACGCCGGTACCGAGCTGATTTCCCAGGTCTGCAAGGACCCGGCGAACATCCCCGAGCCGGAAGAAATCGCCAAGGCCCTGCGCCAGCCATTGCTGGAGATCTTCCCGCCCGCCTTGCTCGGCCGCCTGGTGACGATCCCGTACTACCCGCTGAGCGACGAGATGCTCAAGGCGATCACCCGCCTGCAACTCAACCGCATCAAGAAGCGCGTGGAGACGACCCACAAGGTCGCCTTCGACTACGACGACGCGGTGGTCGACCTGATCGTCTCGCGCTGCACCGAGACCGAAAGCGGCGGGCGCATGATCGACACCATCCTCACCAACAGCCTGCTGCCGGACATGAGCCGTGAATTCCTCACGCGCATGCTCGAAGGCAAGGCATTGGCGGGTGTGCGCATCAGCAGCCGGGATAACGAGCTGCATTACGACTTCAGCGACGCCGAATAACGACTGTTGGAATGCAATGCAAATGTGGGAGGGGGCTTGCCCCCTCCCATATTTCGAACCGGTTCCGTCAGTTATTTAGTCATTTACAGGTTAACCGATGCTATTCAACCAAGCCTCACGCCTGGCCAAGATCACCAGCCCTCTCGGGCCGGATGTGCTGCTGCTCAATGAAATGGGCGGCGGCGAAGAGCTGGGCCGCCTGTTCAACTATGAACTGCAACTGACGTCCCTGGATGCCAACATCGACCTCAACCAGTTGCTCGGCAAGCCCATGAGCGTGGGCGTGCAACTGGCGGACGGCGGTGAGCGGCACTTCCACGGCATCGTCGCGCGGTGCAGCCAGAACATCGACCAGGGCCAGTTCGCCAGTTACCAGGTGACGCTGCGCCCGTGGTTCTGGCTGCTGACTCGCACCTCGGACTGCCGGATTTTCCAGAACCTGAGCATCCCGCAGATCATCAAGCAGGTGTTCCGCGACCTGGGGTTTTCCGACTTCGAAGACGCCCTGAGCCGGCCGTACCGCGAGTGGGAATACTGCGTGCAGTACCGCGAGACCAGCTTCGATTTCGTCAGCCGCCTGATGGAACAGGAAGGCATCTACTACTTCTTCCGCCATGAACAGGACCGCCATGTGCTGGTGCTGGCCGACGCCTATGGCGCCCACACCACGGTGCCGGGCTATGCGTCGATCCCGTATTACCCCAAGGACGAGCAGCAGCGCGAACGCGACCACATGCACAACTGGCACCTGGCGCAGGAGGTTCAGCCCGGCTCGCTGGAGCTCAACGACTACGACTTCCAGCGCCCCAGCGCCAGCATCGACGTGCGCTCGGCCATGCCGCGCCCGCATACCGCCGGCGACTACCCGCTGTACGACTACCCCGGCACCTACGTGCAAAGCGCCGACGGCGAACACTACGCGCGCACCCGCATCGAAGCCCTGCAAACCCTGCATGAACAGGTCGAGTTCGCCGGCAATGCCCGTGGCCTGGGTTCCGGCCACCTGTTCAGCCTCACCGGCTTCAGCCGCCAGGACCAGAACCGCGAATACCTGATCGTCGGCTGCCGCTACTACATCGTCCAGGAAAGCCTGGAAAGCGGCGGCGGTTCGGGTTCGGCGCAGTTCGAAAGCAGCCTGACCTGCATCGACGCCCAGCAAAGCTTCCGCCCGCTGGCCACCACCCACCGCCCCATCGTCAAAGGCCCGCAGACGGCATTGGTGGTTGGCCCCAAAGGCGAGGAAATCTGGACCGACCAGTACGGCCGCGTGAAGGTGCACTTCTACTGGGACCGCCACGACCAATCCAACGAAAACAGCTCGTGCTGGATCCGCGTGTCGCAGTCCTGGGCCGGCAAGAACTGGGGCTCGATGCAGATTCCACGGATCGGCCAGGAAGTGATTGTCAGTTTTCTGGAAGGTGATCCGGACCGCCCGATCATCACCGGGCGGGTGTACAACGCCGAGCAGACGGTGCCCTACGACCTGCCGGAGAACGCGACCCAGAGCGGCATGAAGAGTCGCTCGAGCAAGGGCGGCACGCCGGCCAACTTCAATGAAATCCGCATGGAGGACAAGAAGGGGTTGGAGCAGTTGTATATCCATGCCGAGCGTAACCAGGACATTGTTGTCGAGGTGGACGAGAGTCATTCCGTCGGGCACGACCGCAATAAAAGTATCGGCCATAACGAGACGGTGACCATCGGCAACAACCGCCTGCGCATCGTCAAGCAGGAAGACATCCTCTCGGTGGGCCAGAGAAAGACCGACAGCATCAGCCAGAGCTACGTCATCGAAGTGGGCGAAAACCTGCGCCTGGTCTGCGGTGAAAGCATCCTGGAGCTCAACGCCAGTGGGCAGATCAACCTGACCGGCGTGCAAATCAGCTTCTACGCCAGCGGCGATGCCGAGTTCAATACCGGCGGCGTGCTGCACCTGAACAACGGCGGCGGCCCTGGCGCCACGCCCGACGGCCAGGGCCAGAAAGGCGCCATCGACGCCAATATCAAAGCCGCCTTCCCCGCGCCTAAAAGCTCCTGACGAGACCCGTTTGCCATGACGTACCGAATCAACGAATTCCAGTTTCAATTGCCCGCCAGTGAGTTGCAGGACGCGACGATCAATATCCTCAAGTTCCCGGAGTTGGGCACATCCCTGATCGTCAGCCGCAGCCTGTTGGCCGACGGCGAAACCCTGCACAGCAACTTCAACGACCAACTCCAGCGCCTGGAAAAACAAGTGCAGGATTTGCGCTATCAACCGGGTGTGGACGTGCGTTTGGGCGCCGCGCAGGAGGTGGAAGGCATCGAGCTGCGCAGCCAATTCAACAAGGGCAATGACAAGGTGTTCCAGTACCAGCTGGCCTTGGTGATACCGGGCACGCGCAAGATGCTCGCCTTGAGTTATGTGAAGGCGGAGAAGCTTGGGGATGCCGAGGCGGCGCATTGGGCGTTGATTAAAAATTCGCTGTCGTTCGACGCTATTTCCTGATGAGTTGCCTGCATGTCTGACGCACTCTGGGCCGCCCGCATGGGCGATGCGCTCTCCCACACCTCGATGATGGCCGACATCCTCGGCGGTGTGCTGGAGGTGGCGGCCAATATTGCGATCACCGCCGTGGCGACTGCGGCGGTGGTTGCCGCCACCGGGATTACCGTGGCCACCGGCGGGCTCGGCTGTTTCCTGCTGGGCGCCGTGGTGGGCACGATTGTCGGCCTGGCCATGAGCAAGACCGGGGCGGACAAAGGCTTATCGAATTTATGCGAGAGCTTCAGCAACGCCCTGTTCCCGCCTACGGTGCAGGCGAACATCCTCACCGGTTCCACCAATACCCTCACCAACAGTATTCCGGCCGCTCGCGCTGCCGGGGCGATCAGTTCTCACGTTGCGCCCGCCGGCACTGAACTGGAAGAACCCGCGCCCGAGCCGGAAGCCAGCTACCTGGACATGGCCGAGAGTTTCTTCTCGCAAATGTGGCGCCCCACGGTTGCCACACCTGCGCCCGGCGCCGAACCCAAGCCGCTGGATCTGGTCACGTGCATGAAGCATCCGCCGATGCCGCCGCAGTTTCTGGCCGAGGGTTCGGAAAAAGTCACCATCAATGGCCAGCCGGCAGTGCGCAGCGGTGACCGCAGCACCTGCGATGCAACGGTGGTGTCGTCGGGGCTGATTTCCTCCAACGTGACCATTGGCGGCGGTTCGGTGGTGGTGCGCGAGATCCGCAGCGGCAAGACGCCGGGCGTCGGGCTGGCGGTGACAGCGTTGTTGATGCTCAAGGGCGGCAAGGGCAAGTTCTTCAGCAAGCTGCCGTGCATGTTGATCGGCGGCGCGACCTCGATGGCCGTGAGCAGCGCGATGGGGGCTATGGCCAATGCGGCCATGGGATCGTCGAACCCGGTGCATGCGGCCACCGGCGCCAAGGTGCTGGGCGGCGATGATGAGCTGGATTTCGTACTGCCCGGCATCCTGCCGATTGATTGGCAACGCTTCTACAACAGCCGCGACGAACGCTCGGGCAGCCTGTTCGGCGCAGGCTGGAGCCTGCCGTATGAAGTGTGCGTCGACATCCAGCCTCACCCCGACGGCGGCGAAACGCTGGTCTACACCGATGAACAGGGCCGGCCTATCGACATGGGCAGTATTCCCCTGGGCGGCGCGGTGTTCAGCGCCGGTGAAGGGCTGGCCGTGCGCCGACACCTCAATGGGCAGTTGCTGATCGAAAGCGATGACGGGCTGTATCGCTTATTTGAGCCTTCCGCCAACCCGGCGTTGCTGCGCCTCAGCCAGCTCGGCGACCGCAACGACAACCGCATCCATGTTGATTACGACGAAGCCGGGCGGCTGATCCGGCTGCGCGATACGTTCGACCTGGTGCAAGTGGAGTTGATCCGCGATCAAGGCCACGTGGTGCGGCTCGAACGACTGTACCCCGATCAGCGTCGCGAAGTACTCGTAAGCTATGGCTACGACGCTATCGGCAACCTGGCTGAGGTCCGCGATGCCACTGGCCAGGTACAGCGACGCTTCAGCTATGATGCCGGCCAGCGCATGGTCGAGCACCAGTTGCCGACCGGTCTGCGCTGTTTCTACGAATGGGCCTTGGTTGAAGACGTGGAATGGCGCGTGGTCCGGCACTGGACCGACGAAGGCGACGCCTACCAGTTCGACTATGACTTGCAGGCCGGTATCACGCGGATTACCGACGGCTTGCAACGCGTCAGTACTCGCCACTGGAACACCCAGCACCAGATCGTTCGCTACTGCGACAACCTCGGGCAAACCTGGCTGTTCGAGTGGAACGACGAGCGCCAATTGCTCAGCGCCACCGATCCACTGGGCGGGCGCTATACGTACAGCTACGACGACGCCGGCAACCTGATCGGCGAGACCGACCCGCTGGGCCGCAGTGACTCGACCTTGTGGCTTGAGCATTGGGCACTGCCGCTGGTGGAGACCGACGCCGCCGACAATAGCTGGGCGTATCGCTACGATCAGCGCGGCAACTGCATCGCCGAAACCGACCCGCTGGGCTACGTCACCCGCTACCGTTATGACGATCACGGCCAGGTCGTGGAGATCATCGACGCCACCGGCAAAAGCAAGAAGCTGCGCTGGAATCCGTTTGGGCAGTTGGTCGAGCATATCGATTGTTCGGGTTACCCGACGCGTTTCAGTTACGACGAGCGCGGTTATTTGCAGGTCATTACCGACCCGCTAGGGGAACGAACAACCTTCACATACGACACGACGGGCAGGATGCTCAGCCAGCAGTTGCCAGATGGTCGCATCGAGTATTTTCAACGCAACGCCTGCGGACAATTGACGGTCCATACCGACCCGTCAGGCCACTCGACTCATTATCAGTACAACCCTCGCGGGCGCATTCGCCAGCGCACGGATGCGCACGGCCGCAAAGTGCAATTCAGCTATGACAGCTACGCACGGCTGCAAGCACTGACCAATGAGAATGGCGAATGTTATCGTTTCACGTGGAATGCCAATGATCGCCTGGTCGAGCAGCGCGACCTAGATGGCAGCGCCCATCACTATGACTACGATGCATTGAACAGCATCACCAGCGTCACTGCTTTACCAGCTCACGACAGCAATGCGCCAGGTATCCCTGAACAGCCTATTGTTCACTATTTGGAGCGTGATGCTGCCGGGCGCCTGGTTGTCAAAATCACCGACGATGGCCGCACGGATTATTTATACGACCTCCTGGATCAATTGATCGCAATCACATTCAAGGACGCCCAGGGCAACGAACAAAAATTGAGTTATCGCTATGACGCCCTCGGCCAGCCACTTGAAGAGCAAAGCTCGGCCGGCAGTTTGAAACATCGCTATGACGAATTGGGCAATCTGACCCAGACCCAATTACCCGATGGTCGCTGGATCAACCGTCTGTACTACGGCAGCGGTCATTTGCACCAGATCAACCTCGATGGCCAAGTCATCAGTGACTTCGAGCGTGACCGCCTGCATCGTGAAGTACTTCGCACACAAGGTCAGATCAGCACCCGCACTGAATATGATCGAGGCGGGCGGTTGCGCGCTCGTGTACGGTATCCAAGTACCCTGCCGCGACCACTGACGGGAATGAGCCCGACATACTTCGACTTTGATCCCAGCGACAACCTGATCGCCCGCCACGAACAAAAAGCAGGAATTGCACACCAACAGTCGTTTCACTACGACGCCACTGATCGCATCATTGCCAGCCAGAATCCAATACATGGGACGCAGGAAAGCTTTGCTTATGACGCAGCGGCCAACCTTCTGGATGGTCCCCTGCCGGGTGTAGGCCTGGTGGTACATAACAAATTAATGACCTACCAAGACAAGCGTTACCGGTATGACAGTTTCGGTCGGCTGGTTGAAAAACGTAGTGCTCGTCGCGCCGTTCAACTATTCAAGTACGACGCTGAAAGCAGAGTGGTCGAAATACGAAATCAGCACGCCGCCAATGAAACCGTCATCACAATGACCTACGACCCTTTAGGTCGTCGGATTACAAAAACCGAACAAAACAGCAACGGTAATACGCTTGGTACCACTCGTTTTGTCTGGGACGGGTTGCAACTGATACAAGAGCATCGTAATAACCAGACCAGCCTTTATCTTTATGAAGATGGGAGCTATGAAGCGCTGGCACGTGTTGATGGCCTGGGCCCACTGCAAAGAATCAGGTACTACCACAACGACCCTAACGGACTGCCGCACGAATTGACGGACCACGATGGGCACCGTGTATGGCAGGCCAGTTATTACGCTTGGGGTAATACCGCCGAGGAAACCAGAGAATCTTCTTACATCGAAGAGCAGAACTTGAGGTTTCAGGGGCAATACTTGGACCGGGAAACCGGTTTGCACTACAACACGTTCAGGTTTTACGACCCCGATATAGGTCGGTTTATCACACCGGACCCCATAGGACTCGCCGGTGGCTTGAACCTCTATCAGTACGGGCCTAATCCGATGGGCTGGTGTGATGCGTGGGGGCTGGCAGGCAGTCCAACCACAGCGACTCATATCACCTACCTGGGCGTCGACAAAGCGACCGGCAAACCTTATGTGGGTTATGCCAGCATGCAAGGCAAGCAGGTAGGTTCAGACGTGTTGAACTATCGCTACGGGTCAAATTTCGATCGCTTTGGCGGCCAGGCACCTCAAGTCCTGCATACCGCCTATGGACAGGATGGCAAGGACACCACACGAGGGCTGGAACAACGAGTGTATGAAGGTTTGGGAGGAAAAGATGGAACCGCCAACGCACAAAATCCGGTCGGCAAAGGAAATGGCCGAAGGAAAGAATACCTAGCTGCGGCGGATAAACATTTGTCTCAGACTGACTCAGGCAAAGCACTGGATAAACGCATAAAAGCCGCGAATAAAACCAAGGGCAAAGCCCCTGCCAAAGTCGCCGGCAAAAGCAGGGGTGCGCGAGCAGGCCGCTGCTCGTGAATATCATCAATGACTATTGAAAATGGAGTGAGCCCATGGCCAAGCGCATCCTCTGGAAGGAAGGCGATCTAGTCAGCCTCAAATTGCGAGATGACTTATACACCGTAGGCCAGATGATCAAAAACTCCGTCATGCGCTTCTACGATGTGAGAAGTGTGGACGGCGCTTGGACCGAGCTTGCGCTGGACAACAGTATGATCCTGTTCAGTGGTTTTGTCGGCAAGGTGGTGACCCAGAGATTGGCAACGGAAAAACTAATTTCCGTCACACCATTTAGCCTTTCGGATCATGAGCGTTATTGGCTCAGGCCCCACGTCAGCTTTGAGGGCGGCTTTCCGTTTCGAGATGCTGATCTTGTTGACCTCGGCATCGGCTGCGATGCTGACTACAGCCTGGTACCTGCACTAAAGGAAGATCTGCAACTTTCTGACAGTCGCGACATTATCGAAAAGTATGAGTTGACCAACATGTGGGGAGATGAGGACCTCACCGACAGACTGTGTCGCTACTTCGATACCGGTGTTAACCGGGATGATTTGAAATTTGAAGTCTTTCCGGGACTCTGGAACGATCGTGAAAGCCTCAGGCCTTTGACCCGACGACTGCCTTTGCCGTTGAGATAAACAAGCAGTGTTTAGGTGATTTGAAGCATTAAAAAATGGGCACCCAACCCAGTCGGCGTGCCCATTCTTCTTACCGCCCCGCCTCCCTTCGAGACGGTACCGCAATTACGGGTTGACGCTGTCTTTGAGCGACTTGCCCGGCTTGAACGCAACGGTGTTGCTCGCCTTGATCTTCACAGGCTCACCGGTTTGCGGGTTTTTGCCGGTGCGGGCGCCACGGTGGCGTTGCAGGAAGGTGCCGAAGCCCACCAGGGTGACGCTGTCCTTGCGGTGCAGGGCGCCGGTGATTTCTTCGAGAACGGCGTTGAGGACACGGTTGGCCTGTTCTTTGGTGAGATCCGCTTTTTCAGCGATGGCGGCTGCGAGTTCTGGTTTACGCATATGTGAAGCCTCTTTGACGGTTTTTTGTTGTTATGTCCGTGCTGCTCGTCTGTGGAGCAGCGCCCAAAGCGCCGCAGGCTCTACTCTGCGGCAGACGGGAGTGAGGATGGCATGCCCTCGCACGCTCCGCCAGTCTCGCGGCGACCTTTCTCGGGGGAAAAACGTGCTTATTCCGACAGAACGACCGGTATTTACGCCAGCAACGGCGGAAGTTCTTTGTTGAGGGCAAGTTTTTCCATCACGGCGTTGCCGGTCAGCGCGTAACCCAGCAGACGACCGTTGGCGTCGCGGCACAGGGCCTTGATGTCGGCGCCCTGGCCTTCGACGCTCCACACCCCTTCGGTGCCCCGTGGCGGCGGGGATACCACCAGCGGGCAGACCGGGGTTTTCACGGTGACCGGCATCGGACCGTAGCTGACGGCCGTGGCGTTACCGGCCAGGGTCTGGGCCAGGGCACGGGCGCAGCTCATCAGCGGCATGACGTACAGCAGGTTGAGGCCATCGACCTCGGCGCAGTCGCCCAGGGCGTAGATATTGGCGTGGGAGGTCTTGAGGTGGCGGTCCACCATGATCCCGCGGTTGGTCTGCAGACCGGCGGCGGCGGCCAGGTCGACACGCGGGCGCAGGCCGATGGCCGAGACCACCAGGTCGCAGTGCACCACTTCACCGTCCGACAGATGCGCTTCCAGGCCGTCAGCGCTGCGTTGCAGGCGGTTGAGCACCGGGCCCAGGTGGAAACGCGCCCCCAGCCCTTCCAGGCCAGCCTGTACCGCTGCGGCCGCCGCCGGGTGCAGCAGGGTCGGCATGACTTGCTCGCACGGCGCCACCAGGTCGATTTCATAACCGCCGAGGATCAGGTCGTTGGCGAATTCACAGCCGATCAGGCCGGCGCCGAGCAGCAGCACGCGGCGCTTGCCGGCCGCGGCGGCGCGAAAGCGGGCGTAATCTTCGAGGTCATTGATCGGGAAAACCAGCTCAGCGGCGTCGCCTTCAACCGGTACCCGCACGGTCTCCGCGCCCCAGGCCAGGACCAGATCACGATAGACCACCGCTTCTTCACCGATCCACAGGCGCTTGTGGCCGGGGTCGATGCCGCTGACACGGGTGTGGGTGCGCACTTCGGCCTTGAGTTGCTCGGCCATGGCGCCGGGTTCGGCCATGCTCAGGCCATCGGCTTCCTTGTTCTTGCCAAAGCCGGTGGAGAGCATGGGCTTGGAGTAGGAGCGCCCGTCATCCGCGGTGATCAGCAGCAATGGGGTCTCGCTGTCGAGCTTGCGAAACTCCCGGGCCACGTTGTAACCGGCCAGCCCTGTGCCGATGATCACGACAGGTGCGTTCATTCCGTTCTCCTTGTAGTACGTCTCTGAAACTGAAAATTAGCCGATTTCGATCATTTCGAAATCCATTTTGCCGACGCCGCAGTCCGGGCACAGCCAGTCTTCCGGTACGTCCTGCCACAGGGTGCCCGGAGCGATACCATCATCCGGCCAGCCGTCTTTTTCGTCATAGATCAGGCCGCAGACTACACATTGCCACTTCTTCATTTACTTGCTTCCTCAGGGTCCAGGCAGGTTGGCCGGCGGTCGATGGATCCAGCGTTGCCGCGCGGCTCAGGGCGTTTTGTACTGATCAGGGCCGACAGATGCAAGCTCGATCGACACAAGGCGCCGGGCCGGGCCGGCAAAAGATCAGGACGCCATGGTAAGCTCGCCGCCTCTTTTGCCGCCAATACTGACGCACCGTGCCGCACTCAATCGCCCTTCCCGATGCTTGCCAATGGTTGACCCAGAGCCTCCTGAGCCCTGCGCCCGCGCCCTTGACCCTGAACTGGCTGTTCGACGAAGGCTCGCTGACCCGCCGGTTGACGTGGCTGTCCCACGATGGCTTCAGCGTGACGCCGCTGTTCGAAGGCTGGCAGCCGCTACGCGATGATGAATGCGCGGCGCTGCACATGCCCCCGGCCAGTATCGGTTGGGTGCGCGAAGTGTATTTGCGCGGGCATGGCCAACCGTGGGTGTTTGCCCGCAGTGTGGCCGCGCGCAGTGCATTGCAGGGCGACGGCTTGCATATGGATGAATTGGGCAGCCGTTCCTTGGGCGAATTGCTGTTTTGCGACCGCGCGTTCACCCGCCAGGCCATCGAGGTGTGCCATTACCCTCGCCAATGGTTGCCCACCACGGACCAGGCCGACGGGCTGTGGGCGCGCCGCTCACGCTTCGATCGCGGGCCGCTGAGCGTGCTGGTGGCGGAAGTCTTCCTGCCGGCTTTCTGGCACGCGCTGCATGACCATCCGGAGAACTGCTGATGTATCAACGTCTGCTCAAATCCTTGAACCGCCTGCACCCCCGGGCCTGGGATTTCATTCAGTTGACCCGCATGGACAAGCCCATCGGCATCTACCTGCTGCTGTGGCCGACGCTGTGGGCGCTGTGGATCGCCGGCAAGGGCTCGCCGTCCCTGGCCAATATCGTGATTTTTGTGCTGGGCGTTACGCTGACTCGCGCTGCCGGTTGCGTCATCAATGACTGGGCGGACCGCAAGGTCGACGGCCATGTGAAGCGCACCGCGCAACGCCCGCTGGCCAGCGGCAGGATTCGTTCGAAAGAGGCCCTGGTGTTCTTTGCGGTACTGATGCTGATCAGCTTCCTGCTGGTACTGCTGACCAACGCCACCACCATCTGGTTATCGCTGGGCGGCCTGGCACTGGCGGTCAGCTACCCGTTCATGAAGCGCTACACCTATTACCCCCAGGTGGTGTTGGGCGCGGCGTTTTCCTGGGGCATGCCGATGGCGTTCACCGCCGAAACCGGCCACCTGCCCGCTACCGCCTGGCTGCTCTATATAGCCAACCTGTTGTGGACAGTGGCCTACGACACCTATTACGCGATGACCGACCGCGACGACGACTTGAAGATCGGCGTCAAATCCACTGCCATCCTGTTCGGCGATGCCGACCGGGTGATCATCCTGACCCTGCAAGGCCTGGCGCTGCTGTGCCTGTTGCTGGCCGGCGCACGGTTTGAGCTGGGGAGTTGGTTCCACCTGGGGCTGCTGGCGGCGGCAGGCTGCTTTGCCTGGGAGTTCTGGTACACCCGCGACAGGGACCGGATGAAGTGCTTCAAGGCGTTTTTGCACAACCACTGGGCCGGGTTGGCGATTTTTGTCGGGATTGTGGCGGATTACGCGTTTCGCTGAGGTTTTTGCAGTGCCTGGTCGGGCCTCATCGGGGGCAAGCCCCCTCCCACATTTGAATGTGTTCACACATCAAAAGGTGGGAGGGGGCTTGCCCCCGATGGTTTCAGCAGCACCGCGAAATCAGGGCTTGATCACATGCCATGCCCCACCCTTGCCATCACCGCTCTTGTCACCGGCCTTGTGGTCATCCTTGTAGGTGTAGACAGGTTTGCCCTTGTAGGCCCATTGACTGGTCTGGTCATCACGGGTGATCACGGTCCAATCGCCCATTGATTTGTCGGTAGACTCTGCTTTCAGCGGCGGCCAGTTGGTCGCGCACTGGTCCTTGCACACTGACTTGCCATCGGCGTCCTTGTCGAAGGTGTAAAGGGTCTTCCCACTGTGATCCACTAACAGACCGTTCTGGGTCATCGCCGGCTCCGCCGCGAATGCCAGTGTCGGGAGCGTCAACGCCGCCGTGACCAGCAGGGCCTTCCAAGAAAAAGTACTGTGAGTCATCGGAACCTTCCTTTTGTGGTTGTCAGGATTCGGACCCAAAGCGTAGTCCAGAGTGCCCCGAATTGCCCAAGCGACTAAATTACTGTCACACGACTGCAATAATTCCGTTATCTAATGCGGCGCAAGACAGTTAAATGACAAGAGGATTTTCGAGCATGGTTGGCAGGAGCATTCTGATTGTTGACGACGAAGCGCCCATCCGCGAGATGATCGCCGTTGCGTTGGAAATGGCCGGCTATGACTGCCTGGAGGCGGAGAACTCCCAGCAGGCCCATGCCATTATCGTCGACCGCAAGCCGGACCTGATCCTGCTGGACTGGATGCTGCCCGGCACCTCCGGCATCGAACTGGCCCGCCGCCTCAAGCGCGATGAGCTGACCGGGGATATCCCGATCATCATGCTCACCGCCAAGGGCGAAGAAGACAATAAGATCCAGGGCCTGGAAGTCGGCGCCGATGACTACATCACCAAGCCGTTTTCCCCACGGGAACTGGTAGCGCGCCTGAAAGCCGTGCTGCGCCGTGCCGGCCCGACCGATGGCGAAGCACCTATCGAAGTCGGTGGCCTGCTGCTGGACCCGATCAGCCACCGCGTAACCATCGACGGCAAGCCGGCCGAGATGGGCCCGACCGAATACCGCCTGCTGCAGTTCTTCATGACCCACCAGGAGCGTGCCTATACCCGTGGCCAGTTGCTGGACCAGGTGTGGGGCGGCAACGTGTATGTCGAGGAGCGCACCGTCGACGTGCATATCCGTCGCCTGCGCAAAGCCTTGGGCGATGCCTACGAGAATCTGGTACAAACCGTGCGCGGCACTGGCTACCGGTTTTCAACCAAAGGTTGAAACCTAGCTGCAAGTGATCAGCTACAAGCCGCAAGAAAAAAGCCGCCTCGCTCTGACTTGAAGCTTGCAGCTTGAAACTTAAAGCTGCTCCGAAGGACGCTCCATGAACCAAAACTGGCATGGCACCCTGATCCGCCACATGCTCCTGTTGATCACCGCCTGCTTGTTGGTCGGCCTGGTCAGCGGCTATTACGGCTGGAGCCTGGCCATCGGTATCGGCCTGTACCTGGGCTGGACCCTCAAGCAATTGCTGCGCCTGCATGAATGGCTGCGCCAGCACAAACCCGACGAAGCACCGCCCGATGGTTACGGCCTGTGGGGTGAGGTGTTCGACAGCATCTACCACCTGCAACGCCGCGACCAACGGGTACGCGGGCGCCTGCAAGCCGTGATCGACCGGGTGCAGGAGTCCACCGCTGCGCTCAAGGACGCGGTGATCATGCTCGACAGCGACGGCAACCTGGAGTGGTGGAACCGCGCCGCCGAGACCCTGCTGGGCCTCAAGACGCCCCAGGACAGCGGCCAGCCGGTAACCAACCTGGTGCGTCACCCGCGCTTCAAGGAATACTTCGAGCAGGACAACTACGAAGAAGCCCTGGAAATCCCCTCGCCCACCAACGACCGTGTGCGTATCCAGTTGTACCTGACCCGCTACGGCAACAACGAACACCTGATGCTGGTGCGCGACGTAACCCGCATCCATCAGCTGGAGCAGATGCGCAAAGACTTCGTTGCCAACGTCTCCCACGAACTGCGCACGCCCTTGACGGTGATCTGCGGCTACCTGGAGACGCTGCTGGACAACGTCGAGGAGATCAACCCGCGCTGGAGCCGTGCCCTGCAGCAAATGCAGCAGCAGGGTTCACGCATGCAGACCCTGCTCAACGACTTGCTGTTGCTGGCCAAGCTCGAGGCCACGGATTATCCGTCGGACAACCAACCGGTAGCCGTCCAGAGCCTGTTGCAGACCATCAAGAATGACGCCAAGGCCCTGTCGGGCGAGCGCGGGCAGCAGATCAGCCTGGATGCCGACCCGCAGGTGTTGCTCAAAGGCAGCGAGGGCGAATTGCGCAGCGCGTTCTCCAACCTGGTGTTCAACGCGGTGAAGTACACCCAGGACAAGGGCACTATCCGCATTCGCTGGTGGGCCGACGAGCAAGGCGCACACCTGAGCGTGCAGGACTCTGGCATCGGCATCGACGCCAAGCATCTGCCGCGCCTGACCGAGCGTTTCTACCGCGTCGATTCCAGCCGCAACTCCAACACCGGCGGCACGGGGCTGGGCCTGGCCATTGTCAAGCATGTGCTGCTGCGCCACCGTGCACGCCTGGAAATCAGCAGCGTGCTGGGACATGGCAGTACATTCACCTGCCATTTTCCACCCGCGCAGATGACCCGTTCGCGGCTCGTCGGAAATGACGAATAACTCAAACACAGCACAAAACTAAATGTGGGAGGGGGCTTGCTCCCGATGGCGGTGCATCAGTATCAGATATGCTGACTGACACACTGCTCTCGGGAGCAAGGCCCCTCCCACAATTGGAATTGTGCTGTTTCGAATAAGGCATTCCAGGCCCCACCCGGCAGCAACCACTAGGCAAGCGCCCCGTCAGCCGCTACATTGGCCGACTTGCGCCTGCCTTTCAGGCCCTTCTGTCACCCCTTATTGAACACACGGAACCTGCAAAACCCAATCATGGACCCTTCCCCTGGTATCACCCTCGCCACACTCTTCGCCGATTTCGGCATGATTCTTTTTGCTCTAATCCTGGTACTGCTCAACGGTTTTTTCGTTGCGGCGGAATTTGCCATGGTCAAGCTGCGCTCGACCCGGGTCGAGGCCATCGCCCACACCAACGGCTGGCGCGGGCAGATCCTGCGTACCGTGCACAGCCAGCTCGACGCCTACCTGTCGGCCTGCCAGCTGGGTATCACCCTGGCCTCCCTGGGCCTGGGCTGGGTCGGTGAGCCGGCATTCGCGCACATCCTCGAACCGCTGCTGGGCGCCGCAGGCGTCGAATCGCCGGAAGTGATCAAGGGCGTGTCGTTCTTTGCCGCGTTCTTCGTGATTTCCTACCTGCACATCGTGGTCGGTGAACTGGCGCCCAAGTCCTGGGCCATTCGCAAGCCCGAACTGCTGTCACTGTGGACGGCGGTGCCGCTGTACCTGTTCTACTGGGCCATGTACCCGGCGATCTACCTGCTCAACGCCAGCGCCAACGCGATCCTGCGCATCGCCGGCCAAGGCGAGCCCGGCCCGCACCACGAGCACCATTACAGCCGCGAAGAGCTCAAGCTGATCCTGCACTCCAGCCGTGGCCAGGACCCGAGCGACCAAGGCATGCGCGTACTGGCCTCGGCCGTGGAGATGGGCGAGCTGGAAGTGGTGGATTGGGCCAACTCCCGTGAAGACCTGGTGACCCTGGACTTCAACGCCCCGCTCAAGGAAATCCTCGCGCTGTTCCGTCGCCATAAATTCAGCCGCTATCCGGTGTATGACGCGGTGCGCAACGAGTTTGTCGGGCTTTTGCACATCAAGGACCTGCTGCTGGAACTGGCGGCCCTGGACCACATCCCCGAATCGTTCAACCTGGCCGAGCTGACCCGCCCGCTGGAACGTGTGTCGCGGCACATGCCGTTGTCGCAGTTGCTGGAGCAGTTCCGCAAAGGCGGCGCGCACTTTGCCCTGGTGGAAGAAGCCGACGGCAAGATCATCGGCTACCTGACCATGGAAGACGTGCTGGAAGTGCTGGTGGGCGATATCCAGGACGAACACCGCAAGGCCGAGCGCGGCATCCTCGCCTACCAGCCTGGCAAACTGCTGGTACGGGGCGATACGCCGCTGTTCAAGGTGGAACGCCTGCTGGGCGTCGACCTGGACCACATCGAGGCCGAAACCCTGGCAGGGCTGATCTACGACACCCTCAAGCGCGTGCCGGAAGAGGAAGAAGTGCTGGAGGTTGAAGGCTTGCGGATCATCATCAAGAAGATGAAAGGGCCGAAGATCGTGCTGGCCAAGGTCCTGCTGCTGGATTGACCCTCAATTGCCCAATGCAAAATTGGGCAATGTCCCGACCGGCTGGTTGAATTCGTAAGGAATCGACACCAGCCCGGCCGCGGTACTCTGTTGCACCACAAAGTGCAGATGCGGCCCGCTGCTGTTGCCGGTATTGCCCGACAACCCCAGCGCGCTGCCCACCGCCACACGCTGCCCCGGCCTGACACTCACCGAGCCTTGCTTGAGGTGCAGGTACACACCCTGGGTGCCGTCATCGTGCTGCACGCGCACGAAATTGCCTGACGCATCGTTGCCGCGTCCGATCTGGCTATTCTCGATTTTCACCACCACACCGCTGCGTGCCGCGATGATCGGCGTGCCTTCGGGCATGGCGATGTCCATGGCGTAGCGGCTTTTGGCGTCGGTGTGGCTGAAACTGCCGTTGGGGCCTTGGGTCAGGCGGAACGGACCGCCACGCCAGGGCAAGGGGTAACGGTAGGCTTGTTGCGGGTAAACGGGTTTTGGCCTGTAGAGTACCGGCGGCTGTACGCGCTCGACCCTACGTTCCTGGATCACGAACGCCTGGGCGCCGGGGGTTTGCCGATCGCTGAAAAACACCATGCCGTTGGCATCGGTGGATTTGTACAGGGTCATGGCCTGGGTCGAATTGGCGACCAAGGCCAACATGCAGGACAGCAAAAGGCGAAGGAGCATGGCGCGAACCTGCCGGAGTGAATGAACAGCAAACTAGCAAGGGATCATGACAATCCCGGGGCACGCCCCTTCGGACTGAAAGTCAGGCCCCCGGCACAAAATGCTTCTGCGCCGTACCGCGCGCAATCAGGCGGGAGATGTAGTCGAGCTTCTGCGCATCCTGGTCGATAAAGCGGAAGGTCAGTTGCAGCCAGTCACTGTCCGGCTTGGGTTCGAAGGCGACGATGGCGTGCAGGTAGCCGTTGAGACGCGCCACCTCGGCGTTGTCGCCCTGTTCCAGGTCGAGCACGGCACTTTCCAGTACCTGAGGCAGGACCTCACCGCGACGCACCACCAGCAGCGCCTCCTTGATGCTCAGCGCCTTGATCACGCATTGCTGGGTGCCGCTGGACAGGCGCAACTGGCCCTGGCCACGGCCGCCAGTGGGTGCAGCGCCTGGCGCTTGGACCGGCGGGGCGTTGTTAAGCAGGCCTTTGCTTGGCGCAGACGCAGCCGCCGCAACGGGGGCTGCACGTACGGCTTCAGGCTTGCCACCGGTCAGGGCACTCAGGGAATCATTGCCGAAGGCCGAGTTCATCTTGGTCGGCGCGCTGGCGACCAGGGCGTCGAGGCGACCGACCTTGTGCAGGGCTTGCTTGACCTTGTTCAGCAGTTGCTCGTTGGTGAACGGTTTGCTGACGTAACCGGAAACCCCGGCCTGGATCGCCTGGACCACGTTCTCTTTGTCGCCACGGCTGGTCACCATCACAAACGGCATGGCCTTGAGGTGCGGTTGCTCACGGCACCAGGTCAACAGCTCCAGGCCGGACATCTCCGGCATTTCCCAGTCGCACAGCACCAGGTCGAAGCTCTCGCGCATCAGGATGGTCTGGGCCTTCTTGCCGTTTACCGCATCTTCAAGCTTGATCCCGGGGAAGTAGTTGCGCAGGCACTTCTTCACCAGGTCGCGGATAAACGAGGCGTCATCCACCACCAATACACTGACTTTACTCATCGACCCTTCATCCTATAAAAACTTCGGCACGCAAAACGCCTGACTAATGGCATTTTGCCAAAACTCTGTAGTCACGTTCGGACTTTCTTTTACCCGATTCGCAAAAAATTCAGGCGCCACAAACGAAAACGCCCGACCAGAGGCCGGGCGTTAATTTCTCGGGCAACCTTACTTATCGTCAGGTTCGCCCGGAACATTAGGGATTTGATCGGCTGAACCCTCAACTTCGGCCTTCATGCGCTTGAGACCCATGTGCCGTACGTCGGTACCGCGCACCAGATAGATCACCAGTTCCGAGATATTGCGCGCGTGATCACCGATCCGCTCCAGGGAGCGCAACACCCAGATGATGCTCAAGACCCGCGAGATAGAGCGCGGGTCTTCCATCATGTAGGTGGCCAGCTCACGCAGGGCGGTCTTGTATTCTCGGTCGATGACCTTGTCGTACTGCGCTACCGACAATGCCAGCTCGGCGTCAAAGCGCGCAAAGGCATCCAGGGCATCCCGTACCATGTTGCGCACCTGGTCGCCGATATGACGCACTTCGACATAACCGCGCGGCGCTTCACCCTCTTCGCACAGCTGGATGGCACGGCGGGCAATCTTGGTGGCTTCGTCGCCGATCCGCTCGAGGTCGATCACCGACTTGGAAATGCTGATGATCAGGCGCAGGTCGGATGCTGCCGGCTGGCGACGGGCGAGAATGCGCAGGCATTCTTCGTCAATGTTGCGTTCCATCTGGTTGATCTGGTCGTCGATCTCGCGCACTTGCTGGGCCAGGCCCGAGTCGGCCTCGATCAGCGCAGTAACGGCATCGTTGACTTGCTTCTCCACCAGCCCGCCCATCGCCAGGAGGTGGCTGCGCACCTCCTCGAGCTCGGCGTTGAACTGCGCGGAGATGTGGTGGGTAAGGCCTTCTTTGCTAATCATGTTGGCGTCCTTGGAGCGTCCGGTAAGGTGCGGAGAACCGCAGCGTCAGTGCAATCAGAACCACAGCTTCCTAGCCGTAGCGACCGGTGATGTAGTCTTCGGTCTGCTTCTTCGCCGGATTGGTGAACAGGGTGTCGGTATCGCCGAACTCCACCAGCTTGCCCATGTACATGAACGCGGTGTAGTCGGAAACCCGCGCCGCCTGTTGCATGTTGTGGGTCACGATAACGATGGTGAACTTGGACTTGAGCTCGTAGATCAGTTCTTCGACTTTCAGCGTCGAGATCGGGTCGAGTGCCGAGCACGGTTCGTCGAGCAGCAGCACTTCCGGCTCCACGGCGATGGTGCGCGCGATCACCAGACGTTGCTGCTGGCCGCCGGACAGGCCGAGTGCCGATTCGTGCAGGCGGTCCTTGACCTCGTCCCACAGCGCCGCGCCTTTAAGGGCCCACTCAACGGCTTCGTCGAGGATGCGCTTCTTGTTGATGCCCTGGATGCGCAGGCCGTAGACCACGTTTTCGTAGATGGTCTTGGGGAACGGGTTAGGCTTCTGGAACACCATGCCCACACGGCGACGCAGTTCGGCCACGTCTTCGCCCTTGCGGTAGATGTTGGTGCCGTAGAGGTTGATGGCCCCGTCCACGCGGCAACCGTCCACCAGGTCGTTCATGCGGTTGAAGGTACGCAGCAGCGTGGACTTGCCGCAGCCCGACGGGCCGATAAAGGCGGTCACGCGCTGCTTGGGGATGTTCATGCTAACGTCGAACAGTGCCTGCTTGTCACCGTAATACAGGCTCAGGCCCGGTACTTCGATGGCCACGGTTTCCTGGGCCAGGCTCAGGCTCTGTTTGTCGCGACCCAGGGCAGACATGTTGATGCCGTGGGAATGGGTGTCGTGTTGCATGGGATGCTCCCTGTGCTGTTGTGTGGGAGGGGGCTTGCCCCCGATAGCGGTGCATCAGGAACATGTGTGCTGGCTGGCACACCGCAATCGGGAGCAAGCCCCCTCCCACAAATAAGTCCGCGTTCAATTCAGATCAGCTGTCCAACGCCTTGTACTTCTCGCGCAGGTGGTTACGAATCCACACCGCCGACAGGTTGAGCGTGGCGATCACCAGCACCAGCAGCAAGGCGGTGGCGTACACCAGCGGCCGTGCGGCCTCGACGTTAGGGCTCTGAAAGCCGACGTCATAGATATGGAAGCCCAGGTGCATGATCTTCTGGTCCAGGTGCAGGTACGGGTAGTTGCCGTCCAGCGGCAGCGACGGGGCGAGTTTCACCACGCCGACCAGCATCAGCGGCGCCACTTCACCGGCGGCGCGGGCCACGGCGAGGATCATGCCGGTCATCATCGCCGGGCTGGCCATCGGCAGCACGATCTTCCACAGCGTTTCCGCCTTGGTCGCGCCCAGCGCCAGGGAGCCTTCACGCACCGTACGCGGAATCCGTGCCAGGCCTTCTTCGGTGGCCACGATCACCACCGGTACCGCCAGCAGCGCCAGGGTCAGCGAGGCCCAGAGCAGGCCCGGTGTACCGAAGGTCGGTGCCGGCAGCGCTTCGGCGAAGAACAGACGGTCGACCGAGCCACCCAATACATACACGAAGAAACCCAGGCCGAACACGCCGTAGACGATGGCCGGTACACCCGCCAGGTTGTTCACGGCGATGCGGATGATGCGCGTCAGGGTGTTCTGCTTGGCGTATTCACGCAGGTACACCGCCGCCAGCACGCCGAACGGGGTCACGATCATCGCCATGATCAGGGTCATCATCACGGTACCGAAGATCGCCGGGAAGATCCCGCCTTCGGTGTTGGCCTCCCGCGGGTCATCACTGAGGAATTCCCACACCTTGCTGACGTAGAAACCGATCTTGGTCACGGTCCCCATGGCGTTCGGCTGGTAGGCGTGCACCACCTTGCCGATGCCGATTTCAATTTCCTTGCCGTTGCCATCGCGAGCGGTCAAGGCGTCACGGTTGAACTGGGCGTGCAGGTCGGCCAGGCGCGCTTCGATGTCCTGGTAGCGAGCGTTCAGCTCGGCGCGGTCGGCCTCCATGTCGGCCTGGGCGGCCGCGTCGAGCTTGCCTTCCAGCTCCAGTTTGCGGCCATGCAGGCGGATGCGCTCAAGGCCGGCGTTGATCGCGCCGATGTCGGACTTCTCCAGGGTCTTGAGCTGGGCCGCCAGCTTGTTCACGCGGTCCACGCGGGCTTGCAGCTCCGGCCACGCGGCCTCGCCTTCAGCGATGACCTTGCCATCCTGCTTGACGTTGACCAGGGTGCCGTAGAAGTTGCCCCACTCACGACGTTCGATGGTCATCAGGTTCTTCGGCGTGCTCTGGTCCTTCAACCATTCGCCGACAATCCAGGTGAAGTCGTTGCCGTTCAGATCGCGGTTGCCGACCTTGATCAGCTCGCGGGTCATGAATTCAGGGCCCGCATCGGGCACCGGCAGGCCCGCGCTTTTCAGGCGCTCGCGCGGCACTTCTTCTTTCTGCACCACTTCGCCGATGACGATATGGTTTTCCTGGCCCGGCACGTTGTAGTTGGCCTGGATCAGGTCGGCCGGCCAGAAGTGGCCCAGGCCACGCACGGCAATCACGGCCAGCAAACCAATGGTCATGATGACCGCGATGGACACCGCGCCACCGCTGATCCAGACGCCGGGAGCGCCGCTCTTGAACCATCCATTCAGGGAGTTCTGTTTCACAGACTTCTACCTTTCTTAAAGCGACGAGTATTTCTTGCGCAGACGCTGACGAATCAGCTCGGCGAGGGTGTTCATGATGAAGGTGAACAGCAGCAGCACCAGCGCCGAGAGGAACAGCACGCGGTAGTGACTGCCGCCGACTTCCGACTCGGGCATTTCCACCGCGACGTTGGCCGCCAGGGTGCGCAGGCCTTCGAACAGGTTCATCTCCATCACCGGCGTGTTGCCGGTGGCCATCAGCACGATCATGGTCTCGCCCACGGCGCGGCCCATGCCGATCATCAGCGCCGAGAAGATGCCCGGGCTGGCGGTCAGGATCACCACGCGGGTCATGGTCTGCCACGGCGTGGCGCCCAGGGCCAGGGAACCCAGGGTCAGGCCGCGCGGTACGCTGAACACGGCGTCTTCGGCGATGGAGTAGATGTTCGGGATCACCGCAAAGCCCATGGCCAGGCCGACCACCAGGGCGTTGCGCTGGTCGTAGGTAATGCCCAGGTCGTGGGAGATCCACATGCGCATGTCGCCGCCGAAGAACCAGGTTTCCAGGTACGGACTCATGTACAGCGAGAGCCAGCCCACGAACAGGATCACCGGGATCAGGATTGCGCTTTCCCAACCGTCGGGAACCCGCAGGCGAATCGACTCGGGCAGGCGACTGAAGACAAACCCGGCCACCAGGATGCCAATCGGCAACAGCATCAGCAGGCTGAAGATCCCCGGCAGATGCCCTTCGACATACGGCGCCAGGAACAGGCCGGCGAAGAAGCCGAGGATCACCGTCGGCATGGCTTCCATCAGTTCGATCACCGGCTTGACCTTGCGGCGCAGGCTCGGGGCCATGAAGTAAGCGGTGTAGATCGCCGCGGCAACGGCCAGTGGCGCCGCCAGCAGCATGGCGTAGAACGCCGCCTTCAGCGTACCGAAGGTCAATGGCGCCAGGCTCATCTTGGGTTCGAAGTCGGTGTTGGCGGCGGTCGATTGCCAGACGTACTTAGGTTCGTCGTAGTTTTCGTACCAGACCTTGCTCCACAACGCGCTCCAGGACACTTCCGGGTGCGGGTTGTCCAGCAGCAGCGGCTGCAGCTTGCCGCCGGCTTCGACGATCACGCGGTTGGCGCGCGGCGACATACCAAACACGCCCTGGCCGTCGACCACCGGATCCACCAGCAGGGTGCGGTGGGCGGTGCTGTGGAACACGCCGAACTTGCCGGAAGCGTCGAGGGCGGTAAAGCCTTTGCGCCGCTCTTCGGCGGTGATTTCCACGATGGGCGCGGTGCCCATCTGGAAGGTACGGATCTGCTTGAAGCGCTGCTCGCCATCCGGGTCACGGGCCATGAACCACTGGGCCAGGCCGCCTTTGGAGTTACCGACGATCAGCGAGATGCCGCCCACCAACTGGGTGCTGGCGGTGACTTCGGCAGTGCCATCTTCCAGTAATTTGTAGCGACCGTTGAGGCTCTTGTCGCGCAGGCTGAACACATCCGCCAGGGCGCGGCCGTTGATCACGTACAGCCATTGCTGGCGCGGATCGATGAAGATCGCCTTCACCGGCTCGGTCATTTGCGGCAGCTCGACACGCTTCTGCTCGCTGGTGACTTCACCGGTCATCATGTTTTCTTCGCGGCTCAGGGTCAGCACGTTCAAGTGCGAACCGGCCGAGCCTGCCACCACCAGCGACGAATCGGTGGCGTTGAGGGCGACATGCTCCAACGGGCGGCCGGCATCGTCGAGCACGATCGGCGTTTCACCGTAGGGGTATTCAATCGCAGGCGTGATGGTCTTCTTGCCGTCCGGGTACGACACCTTATAGGTGTGACGGAACACCAGAGACTGGCCATTGGACAAACCGAGGATCACCAGCGGGCTGCCCGGCTGGTCTTCACCGATGGAAGCCACGCTCACGCCGGGCGCAAGCGGCAGGTCGACACGCTTGAGTTCGGCACCGCTCGTGACGTCAAAGAACAGCGCCTGGCCCTTGTCGGAAACCCGCATGGCGACCTGGTTCTGCTCTTCCAGGGAGATCAACAACGGCTTGCCGGCGTCCTGCATCCAGGCGGGCGTCAGTGCGTCTTCCTTGGTCAGCGAGGCGCCTTGGAACAGTGGCGCGACCACGTAGGCGAGGAAAAAGAAAATCAGGGTGATCGCACCCAGAACGGCGAGGCCGCCCACCAGCACATACCAACGGGTCAGGCGATCCTTGAGCGCGCGAATACGGCGCTTGCGTTGCAGCTCAGGCGTATTGAAATCAATGCGCTTGGGGGGAGAAGTTGTCGTCATGGTGGAATTGGCCAGATCATTCATGCGCACACCCTAGCGATCCTGTATGACAGAAAGATGACAGTGCAGTGACGCAACAAATCCGCCGCGAAGCAGGGCTGGCAGCGGACTAGAAAATTCGGATGCGGGGCCGGTATTCCGGCCCCGCAGAGGCAATCAGTTGCCTTCTTTCAGACCCAGGTCAGCCAGGGCCTTGGCGGCAACCTTGGCTGGCAGTGGGATGTAGCCGTCCTTGACGACAACTTCCTGGCCCTGTTTGGACAGAACCAGTTTCACGAACTCGGCTTCCAGCGGGGCCAGAGGCTTGTTCGGGGCTTTGTTGACGTAAACGTAGAGGAAACGCGACAGCGGGTATTTGCCGTTCAGGGCGTTTTCTTCGCTGTCTTCGATGAAGTCAGTGCTGCCTTTCTTGGCCAGGGCCACGGTCTTCACACTGGCGGTCTTGTAGCCGATGCCCGAGTAACCGATGCCGTTCAGCGAAGAGCTGATCGACTGCACGACCGAAGCCGAGCCGGGTTGTTCGTTCACGTTAGGCTTGTAGTCGCCTTTACACAGGGCTTCTTCCTTGAAGTAGCCGTAGGTGCCGGATACCGAGTTACGGCCGAACAGTTGCACTGGCTTGTTGGCCAGGTCGCCGGTCACACCCAGGTCACCCCAGGTTTTCACATCGGCTTTGCCACCACACAGGCGAGTCGAGGAGAAGATCGCGTCGACTTGTTCCATGGTCAGGTGCTGGATCGGGTTGTCCTTGTGCACGAACACGGCCAGGGCATCCACGGCAACCGGGATAGCGGTTGGCTTGTAGCCGTACTTCTGCTCGAAGGCCGCCAGTTCGGTGTCCTTCATCTTGCGGCTCATCGGGCCCAGGTTGGAGGTGCCTTCAGTCAACGCAGGTGGCGCGGTGGCGGAGCCGGCAGCTTGAATCTGGATGTTGACGTTCGGATATTCCTTTTTGTAACCCTCGGCCCACAGGGTCATCAGGTTGGCCAGGGTATCGGAACCGACGCTGGACAAGTTGCCCGACACACCAGTGGTCTTGACGTAAGCCGGGATTGCCGGATCAACACCTGCGGCCACCGCGTTGGCGGTCGCAACGCCAGCAGCGACAAAAGTCATTGCCGCCATCAAACGTTTCAGTTTCATGCCTTGCTCCTAGCAGATAGGGATAGTTGGATCGGGGCCAAGTATCGAGAGGCCGTGTGAACACTCTATGTCTGAAATATGACAATTGGATGAAAGGCCAGCATTGGAGATCACACAACAAAAGGAGAGAAGGTCGGGACGTACGAGGAGGTTAGAGCGACTAAGCGACTTCTTGGAAACAAGCTGTAATTGTTATAAAACGCAAGACATGTGGCGAGGGAACTTGCTCCCTCGCCACATGGTTACCGGTAAAAGCGCTAAACGGGGTTACCGCCCGCGCTTCCACAGATATCCACCCACCACCATCCCCATCACACACAGGACAGCCACGTAGTAAGCCGGGCCCATCGGGCTTTCCTTCATCAGCAGCGACACCGCCAGCGGCGTCAGCCCGCCGAACACGGCGTAGGCGACGTTGTAGGAAAACGACAGGCCACTGAAGCGCACCACGGGCGGGAAGGCTTTCACCATCACGTAAGGCACCACGCCAATGGTGCCGACGAACAGGCCGGTCAAGGCGTACAGCGGGAACAGCCAGTCCGGGTGGGTCATGAGGCTGTGGTACAGCGTCCAGGAAGTCGCCAGCAGCAATGCGCAACCGCTTACCAGTACACGCCCGGCACCAAAACGGTCAGCCAGGGCGCCGGAGGCAATGCAGCCAAGGCTCAAAGTCACGATGGCCAGGCTATTGGCCTGCAGCGCAACAGTCGGGCTGAAGTGGTAGATGGTCTGCAGCACGGTCGGGGTCATCAGGATGACCACCACGACGCCGGCCGACAGCAGCCAGGTCAGCAGCATCGACAACACGATGGCGCCGCGGTGGTCACGTAATACGGCACGCAATGGCAGCTCGGCGGCCAGGGTCTTGCGTTGCTGCATCTCGGCGAAGATCGGCGTTTCATGCAACCAGCGGCGCAGGTACACCGACAGCAGGCCGAACACGCCACCGAGCAGGAACGGAATGCGCCAGGCGTAATCCGAGACCTGCTCAGGGCTGTAAATAGTGTTGATCGCGGTAGCGACCAGCGAGCCCAGCAGGATCCCGGCGGTCAGGCCGCTGGTCAGGGTGCCGCAGGCGTAGCCGATATGGCGCGGCGGTACGTGTTCGGAGACGAACACCCAGGCGCCGGGGACTTCACCGCCAATCGCTGCGCCCTGGATGATGCGCATCAACAGCAACAGGACCGGCGCCCACAGGCCGATCTGCGCGTAGGTCGGCAGCAGGCCCATGATCAGGGTCGGCACCGCCATCATGAAGATGCTCAGGGTGAACATCTTCTTGCGGCCCAGCAGGTCACCGAAGTGCGCCATGATGATGCCGCCCAGCGGGCGTGCCAGGTAACCGGCGGCGAAGATCCCGAAGGTCTGCATCATGCGCAGCCATTCGGGCATATCGACAGGGAAGAACAGTTTTCCGACCACGGTGGCGAAAAACACGAAAATGATGAAGTCATAAAACTCCAGCGCCCCGCCCAAGGCAGACAGCGACAGGGTTTTGTAGTCGTTGCGGGTCAGCGGGCGCGACGGTTGCGCACTGCTTGCGGGCACGGAGGACATGGCAAGGCTTCTCTTATAGTAGTCAGCTTGATAAGGACGGCACGCCCGGGACTGGCGGCGGGTCTGGCAAGATAGCAAATCGCTTGTAAAAGCACAGCGCCAGGAGAACAGTTGCGCGCAAAAGCCGCGATACAGCGGCTATTTACCGACCAAATGAGCGTCGGGAGGTCGTCGTGGCGCCAGGGTCTCGATATACTCGGCCCTTGCAAGCGCAAGAACCCCAGGCTTGAGGGGCTGCTGCGCCAAAACGCCGTTGGGTGCCATCCAGCCGATTTGGCAGAGTTTCCCTTTAGCACGCCTTACGAGAAACGTATCGAACGGAGTATGTTTGTGCTGAAACGTTTTTCTAACAGTCGGCTATCCACCTTGCTCCACCTATAAAAGCGTCACGGGTCAGAGGCCCCCCGGCATGATCGAACTCGAACAAGAAGATCCTATCCCGCAAGGCGATCTCGCCCTGCAAATCACCGCGCTCCCGCGTGAAACCAACGGTTTTGGCGATATTTTCGGCGGCTGGCTGGTCGCGCAGATGGACCTCGCCGGTACCGCCATGGCCAGCAAGGTCGCGGGCGGGCGTGTGGCCACCGTGGCCATTGACCGCATGGCGTTCCTGGTGCCGGTGGCAGTGGGCGCGCAATTGTCCTTCTATACCCAGGCCCTGGAAATCGGCCGCAGCTCGATCCAGATGATGGTCGAAGTGTGGAGCGACGACCCGCTGTCCAGCGAATGGCGCAAGGTCACCGAGGCGGTGTTTGTGTTCGTCGCTATCGATGGCAGCGGCCGCACACGCTCGGTGCCATCGCGCGCGCGTTAAACCTCGCGGGGTTTTGACGGTCAATTGCCCCATTGCCTGCCATTGAGAGTGCCTGTTATGCCTACGCCCCACGTTGAGACCGTGAAAGTCGACGAACTGGACTGCTGGCGCATCCGCCATAACGGCGCCGAACTGATGATCGCCCAGCAGGGCGCGCATATCTTCAGTTACGGCCGCGAAGGCGAGCAGCCGCTGATCTGGCCGAACCCTGAGGCGGTGTTCAAGAAGGGCAAGGGCATTCGTACCGGCGTCCCGGTGTGCTGGCCCTGGTTTGGGGTGTTCGACCGCAACCCGCCCAGCGTAAAGGCGATGCGCCAAAGTGATCAGCCTGCGGGCGCTCACGGTTTCGTGCGTACCGCGACCTGGGCATTGGCCGGGACCACCCTTGAAGGTGAAGCGCTGCGGGTGGACCTGCAACTACCGGTTCCTGCAGGCGGCTTCCCCGGCTGGCCCCATCAGGTCGACCTGAGCCTGAGCCTGCTGCTGGACAACCAACTGCACATCCGCCTGACCAGCCACAACCGTGGCAACGACACTGTCACGCTCAGCCAGGCGCTGCACACCTATTTCGCCGTGAGCGACGTACGCAACGTGCAGGTCGAAGGCCTGGACGGCTCGGTATACATCGATACCGCCGATGGCTGGAGCGAGAAAACCCAGTCCGGCCTGCTGCACTTCACTGCCGAGACCGACCGCATCTACCTCGATACGCCCCCGTCGCTGAGCATCCTCGATCAGGACTGGCAGCGTCGCATCCAGCTCACCAGCCAAGGCTCGAAATCCACCGTGATCTGGAACCCCTGGACCGAACGCGCCAAAGCCTTCGACGACATGGCCGATGATGGCTGGCAGGGCATGCTGTGCATCGAGACGGCGAATGTGCTGGATGATGTGGTGAGCCTGGCCCCAGGTGAAAGCCACACGCTGGGCGTGAGCATCACCGCTATCGCCCTGTAAACCCAATCGAAAATGTGGGAGGGGCACACCGCCCCCCACATTGGGTTCAGCGTAAGCTTATAGATCGGATTCCTTTACGACCCGCACCTTGCCCGCATCCAGCGCATAGGCGGCGTCGGCCAAATCGTTATTCACCGTCTCCACCTTCAACGTGCCGGTCACCCACAGCGGCGTGTAGATATCATCCAGCTTCAAACCCTTGGGATAACGCACCAGCACCAACTGGTTAGGCGGCGGTGGCGGCACGTGGATGCAGGCGCCCGGGTATGGCACCAGGAAGAACAGGGTGCTGCGGCCTTTGGCGTCGGTTTCCAACGGCACCGGGTAGCCGCCGATGCGGATGTTCCTGCCGTTCATGGCAGCCACGGTCTTGGTCGAATACATCACCGCCGGCAAGCCTTTGCTCTGCTTCAGGCCACCTTTGTCGGTGAACGTGCCTTGGGCTTCGGGGGAGTTGTGGTCGATCTCGGGCATGGCCTCGAGGGCCTTCTGGTCCGACAGCGGCATCAGGTCGAGCCAGTCGGTTTCCGGCAATTCACCGGCGTGGGCCAGGCCAGAGCCCAGCAGAAGGAGAGTCAACAGGAGACGGCGCATGGAGAGGCTCGGCAAGTACAAGTGGCGAGCATTCTAGCCCTCTGCGCCTGCGCAGCGCAGAGGACTTTGTCGGCTGATTACTTCTTTTTGATCAGGCCGTAGAGCACCAGCAGCACAATGGCGCCGACCAGTGCGCCGATAAAGCCTGCGCCTTGACCCGCCTGGTAGATACCCAGTGCCTGGCCACCGTAGGTCGCGGCCAGGGAACCGGCGATACCCAGCAGGATGGTCATGATCCAGCCCATGCTGTCGTCGCCGGGCTTGAGGAAACGCGCCAACAGGCCGACGATCAAGCCGATAAAGATGGTTCCGATGATACCCATGGCATTTCCCTCTGAATGAAGTGAGCTATGCCAAAGCCTAGACAGGCTTTGGCATCCTGCAATCAGAGGACGGCGATAACCAATGGTTCCCGCCGATCCCCGGGTTATTGCTCGGCGATCAGCGCTTCGACCTTGAGGATCTGCGCTTGCAGCGTTGCGCGGTCCTTGCAGCGCAGGTTGGCGTGGCCGACCTTGCGCCCGGCCTTGAAGGCCTTGCCGTAGTGATGCAGGTGGCAGTCTTGGATGGCGATCACGCGCTCCACCGGCGGTACCACGCCGATAAAGTTGAGCATCGCGCTCTCACCGACCTTGGCCGTGGAGCCCAATGGCAAGCCCGCGACAGCGCGCAGGTGGTTTTCGAACTGGCTGCACTCGGCGCCTTCGGTGGTCCAGTGCCCGGAGTTATGCACACGCGGGGCGATTTCGTTGGCCTTGAGGCCGCCGTCGACTTCAAAGAACTCGAACGCCATCACACCGACGTAATCCAGCTGCTTGAGCACGCGGCTGGAATAGTCTTCGGCCAGGGCCTGCAACGGGTGATCGGTGCTGGCCACGGACAGCTTGAGGATGCCGCTGTCGTGGGTGTTGTGCACCAACGGGTAGAAGCGGGTCTCGCCATCACGGGCACGCACGGCGATCAACGAGACTTCGCCGGTGAAGGGCACGAAGCCTTCCAGCAGGCAGGCCACGCTGCCCAGTTCGGCAAAGGTGCCGACCACATCGGCGGCGGTGCGCAGGACTTTCTGGCCCTTGCCGTCGTAGCCCAGGGTGCGGGTTTTCAGCACGGCTGGCAGGCCAATGCTGGCGACGGCGGCGTCCAGGTCCGCCTGGGACTGGATATCGGCGAAGGCTGGGGTCGGAATGCCGAGGTCCTTGAACATGCTCTTCTCGAACCAGCGGTCACGGGCAATGCGCAAGGCTTCGGCGCTCGGGTACACCGGTACGAACTGCGACAGGAAGGCCACGGTTTCGGCCGGGACGCTTTCAAACTCGAACGTCACCAGGTCGACTTCGTCGGCCAGTTGGCGCAGGTGGTCCGGGTCGCTGTAGTCAGCGCGCAGGTGTTCACCCAAGGCTGCCGCACAGGCGTCCGGCGCAGGATCCAGGAAAGCGAAGTTCATCCCCAGCGGGGTGCCCGCCAAGGCCAGCATACGGCCCAGTTGGCCGCCACCGATTACACCGATTTTCATCGTCAACACCCTCAGGCGATACGTGGGTCTGGATTGTCCAGCACGCTGTCTGTCTGCTCGGCGCGGAATTTCTTCAGCACCGCGTGGAACTGCGGGTGCTTGGCGCCCAGGATGCTGGCGGACAGCAGGGCTGCGTTGATCGCGCCGGCCTTGCCGATCGCCAGGGTGGCCACCGGGATACCGGCCGGCATCTGCACGATGGACAACAGCGAATCCACGCCCGAGAGCATTGCCGACTGCACGGGTACGCCAAGCACCGGCAGGTGGGTCTTGGCCGCACACATGCCCGGCAGGTGTGCCGCACCGCCGGCACCGGCGATGATCACCTCGATGCCACGGGATTCTGCTTCATCGGCATACTGGAACAGCAAATCCGGGGTGCGGTGGGCAGAGACCACTTTCACTTCATACGGAATGCCGAGTTTTTCCAGCATATCGGCGGTGTGGCTAAGGGTGGACCAATCGGACTTGGAGCCCATGATCACGCCAACCAATGCACTCATCGTCGTGCCTCTTCTCTCTGGGCGCCCGCAGGCGCGTCAAAAAACAACAAGCCACGCGGGAAATCCGGCGTGGCTTGTTGTACGAAATGTGGCCGGTTGGACCGGCCGAAGGCCGCGCAGTATACCGTAATAATCCAGATAAACAGCCCCTGGGATGACCATCTGTCTAGCGGGGCAAAGTGGCGGTTTTATTGACTTTCAAGTCAGCCAAATCACCACAAGCCCCCTCCCACATTTGCCCTGCACTCGGCCCGAGATTAGGCTCAGGTACTTTGCGCCGCGCCACCTTCCAACTTGCGCCACAACAACCGCACATTCGCCTTGCGCACCAGCGCGCAGCGATACAGACGAATTTCCAGCGGCACATGCCATTGCGGCCCGCCGCAGACCACCAACTCACCGCGGGCCAGTTCGGCACGCACGCTCAGTTGCGGCACCCAGGCGATGCCCAGGCCTTCCAGGGCCATGCTTTTGAGGCTGTCGGCCATGGCGGTTTCGTACACCGTGGTAAAGCGCAGCGCGCGCTGGCGCAGCAACAGGTGCACGGAACGGCCGAGGAACGCCCCGGCGCTGTAGGCCAGCAGCGGCACACTGCCCTCTCCTTCGAGGTCGAACAGCGGCTTGCCGTCGGCGTCGGCCGCGCATACCGGGAGCATTTCGGTGTTGCCCAGGTGCAGTGAGGGGAAGATTTCGGCGTCCATCTGCATGGCCGCATCCGGGTCGTAGAAGGCCAGCATCAAATCGCAACCGCCTTCGCGCAGGGCGTGCACGGCGTCACCGACGTTGGTGGCAACCAGCCGCGTGGCGATGTTCAGGCCGTCGTTGCGCAGTTGTGCGATCCAGCGCGGGAAGAAACCCAACGCCAGGGAGTGGGCAGCGGCCACTTGCATGACTTCGCCCTGCCCGCCTTCCAGGTGATGCAAATGGCGCAGCACTTCGCCGAGCTGCTCGACCACGGTACGCGCGGTGACCAGGAACAACTGCCCCGCCGCCGTCAGCTCAACCGGCGTGCGCGAGCGGTTGACCAGGGTCAGGCCCAATGCGGCCTCAAGGCTGCGGATACGTCGGCTGAACGCCGGCTGGGTGACAAAGCGCCGCTCCGCCGCCTGGGAAAAGCTGCGAGTCGCCGCCAGGGCGCTGAAGTCTTCCAGCCATTTGCTCTCAAGGTTCATCACTGCCTCCCACGGATACGCACCATTTTGGCACACACGCCCGCCATGATAGCCGGGTCACACTCACATTATGCCGTTTATGCATAGGCCAGTGTTTAACAGCATTGGCCCAAAATTTCCTACAGGCCTAGCATTCGCAGCGTTCCGGCCTGTTCCGGGTCCATATCGAGATGATTTCCGTCATGTCCTCCGCTGCATCATTCCGCACAGAAAAAGACCTGCTTGGCGTACTCGAAGTACCTGCCCAAGCGTATTACGGCATCCAGACCCTGCGAGCGGTGAATAACTTCCGCCTCTCGGGCGTTCCGATTTCGCATTACCCGAAATTGGTGGTCGGCCTGGCAATGGTCAAGCAAGCGGCGGCTGATGCCAACCGCGAGTTGGGCCAGCTCAGCGAAGCCAAGCACGCGGCCATCAGCGAAGCCTGTGCCCGCCTGATCCGCGGCGATTTCCACGAAGAATTCGTGGTGGACATGATTCAAGGCGGCGCCGGCACTTCAACCAACATGAATGCCAACGAAGTCATCGCCAACATCGCGTTGGAGGCCATGGGCCACAACAAGGGCGAATACCAGTACCTGCACCCCAACAACGACGTGAACATGGCGCAGTCGACCAACGACGCCTACCCGACCGCGATCCGCCTGGGCCTGCTGTTGGGCCACGACGCGCTGCTGGCCAGCCTCGACAGTCTGATCCAGGCATTCGCCGCCAAGGGCGTCGAATTCAGCCACGTGCTGAAAATGGGCCGCACCCAATTGCAGGACGCCGTGCCGATGACCCTCGGCCAGGAATTCCGCGCCTTCGCCACCACCCTCGGTGAAGACCTGGCCCGCCTGAAAACCCTGGCGCCAGAACTGCTGACCGAAGTGAACCTGGGCGGCACCGCCATCGGTACCGGCATCAACGCCGACCCGCGCTACCAGGCCCTGGCCGTACAACGCCTGGCCGTTATCAGCGGCCAGCCAGTGGTCCCGGCTGCCGACCTGATCGAAGCCACCTCCGACATGGGCGCCTTCGTACTGTTCTCCGGCATGCTCAAGCGTACCGCGGTGAAACTGTCGAAGATCTGCAACGACCTGCGCCTGCTGTCCAGCGGCCCACGTACCGGCATCAACGAGATCAACCTGCCGGCGCGCCAGCCAGGCAGCTCGATCATGCCCGGCAAGGTCAACCCGGTGATCCCGGAAGCCGTCAACCAAGTCGCGTTCCAAGTCATCGGTAACGACCTGGCTCTGACGATGGCGGCCGAAGGCGGCCAGCTGCAACTGAACGTGATGGAGCCGCTGATCGCCTTCAAGATCTTCGACTCGATCCGCCTGCTGCAACGCGCCATGGACATGCTGCGCGAGCACTGCATCGTCGGCATCACCGCCAACGAAGCCCGCTGCCGCGAACTGGTGGAACACTCCATCGGCCTGGTCACCGCGCTGAACCCGTACATCGGCTATGAAAACGCCACCCGCATTGCGCGTATCGCCCTCGAAAGCGGCCGCGGCGTGCTGGAACTGGTGCGCGAAGAAGGCTTGCTCGACGACGCCATGCTCGACGACATCCTGCGCCCCGAAAACATGATTGCCCCACGCCTGGTCCCGTTGAAGGCCTAAGCGTTTGTTGCACCGCTCACCAGGTTGAGGGACTAGACACCTCTCACCTTTTGAGGGCCTGAAGGCTCGTTCTTCAGGCCCTTTTTTTTGCTTGTAGGAGCGAGCTTGCTCGCGAAAAACGCAAGGAGACCGCAACCGTCCAGACAGCCAACTTCATCGTTCACGACCTTCGCGAGCAAGCTCGCTCCTACAAACCTTTAATCGGCCCGGGCAGACGGATCACGTTCGCCTAGGTATAGTGCCGCCCCTCTTCGCGTCTGCGGCCGTCGGTAACGAGCCCGGATACACGCGATAGCGCATGAATAACAACACCCGCAAAAGGATTGGGGTCGAACCGTCGCGCACTGCCTGGTGCTATGCGAGGGGTAGGACCGTCCTGCGTTTGCCATTAGAAAAATCAGCGAGGAACACTCCATGCTCGAGGTCATCAACGACTTCCTCTCAGGGAAAGTACTGATCGTGCTCATTGTCGGGCTCGGCGGTTATTTCACGATCCGCTCGCGTTTCGTTCAATTGCGTCACTTTTTCCACATGTTTTCGGTGTTTCGCGACAGCCTGAAAAACAGCTCCGACCAACTCAGCTCGTTCCAGGCGCTGATGCTCAGCCTGGCCGGCCGCGTCGGTGCCGGTAACATCGCGGGTGTCGGCATTGCCGTGACCCTGGGCGGCCCGGGTGCCGTGTTCTGGATGTGGGTCACCGCGCTGGTGGGCATGTCTTCGAGCTTTATCGAGTGTTCCCTCGGCCAGTTGTACAAGCGCACTGACGCGGAAGGCACCTACCGTGGCGGCCCGGCCTATTACATCCAGCACGGCCTGCACAAGCGCTGGCTGGGGATGGTCATGGCGTTCCTGCTGCTGGTGACCTTCGGCTTTGCCTTCAACGGCCTGCAAGCCCACGCCGTGACCCACTCGCTGAACAACGCGTTTGGCCTGGACACCACCTACACCGGCCTGGCCCTGGCGGCATTGCTGGGCCTGGTATTCATCGGCGGGATCAAGCGCATCGCCTCGATCGCCGACCTGCTGGTGCCAGTCAAGACCCTGGTCTACATCGCCGTGACCCTGTATGTGATCGTGCTGCAATTCGACCACGTACCGGCCATGCTCGCGACCATCGTCAAAAGCGCCTTCGGCCTCGACCAAGCCTTCGGTGGCCTGGTGGGCAGCGCAATCATCATGGGTGTGAAACGCGGCGTGTTCGCCAACGAAGCCGGCCTGGGCAGTGCGCCCAACGTAGCGGCCGTCGCTTCGGTAGAACACCCGATCGCCCAAGGCGTGGTCCAGGCGTTCAGCGTGTTCCTCGACACCTTCGTGATCTGCACCTGCACCGCGCTGCTGATCCTGCTCTCCGGTTTCTACACCCCAGGCTTCGAAGGCGACGGCATTGCCCTGACCCAGAACTCCCTGGCCGCTGTGGTGGGTGACTGGGGCCGCATGTTTATCTCGGTGGCCCTGGCGTTGTTCGTGTTTACCTCGATCATGTACAACTACTACCTGGGCGAGAGCAACCTGCGCTTCCTGGTGGGCAACAACCGCAAGGTGCTGATGGGCTATCGCGCGCTGGTGCTGGTGCTGATTTTCTGGGGTTCGATCGAGAACCTGAGCACCGTGTTCGCCTTCGCCGACATCACCATGACCATGCTGGCCTTCGTCAACCTGTTCGCCCTGGCGTTCCTGTTCAAGATCGCCATGCGCATCCTGAACGACTACGACAACCAGCGCGCGGCAGGCATCAAGACCCCGGTGTTCGACTCCAGCCAGTTCCCAGACCTGGACCTGGATCGCAAGGCCTGGCCGGCCAATCCGGTAAAACCGCAAGCGACCCCAGCGGCGGAACTGAACGCTCAAGTGCAACGCTGAGCGTAGACAGATGACACGCCGCCCGGCCTTGGGCATGCTCTGGGCCCGGCGGCGTTTTTCGTTCAGGAGAATCTTCGATGTCCCCAGCCAATAACCTCATGGTGCTCTACACCGGTGGCACCATCGGCATGCAGGCCAGCGCCAATGGCCTGGCGCCCGCATCCGGTTTTGAAGCGCGCATGCGCGAACAGCTCGCCAACGTGTCAGTACCCGCCTGGCGCTTCCGGGAAATGTCCCCGCTGATCGACAGCGCCAACATGACCCCCGCCTACTGGCAGCGCCTGCGCACCGCCGTGGTCGAGGCCGTGGATGACGGTTGCGATGCCGTGCTGATCCTGCACGGCACCGACACCCTGGCCTACAGCGCGGCGGCGATGAGCTTCCAGCTGTTGGGCTTGCCGGCGCCGGCGGTGTTCACCGGTTCGATGTTGCCTGCCGGCGTCCCCGACAGCGATGCCTGGGAAAACGTCAGCGGAGCCCTGCTGGCGTTGGGCGAGGGCCTGGCGCCCGGCGTGCACCTGTACTTCCACGGCGCGCTGATGGCCCCGACCCGCTGCGCGAAGATCCGCAGCTTTGGTCGCCATCCGTTCGCCGCGCTGCAGCGCAACGGCGGTGTGGCCCAAGCCGAAGCGCTGCCCGCCGCGCTGGATTACCGCCAGCCGAAGGCCCTGGCCAATGTCGGCGTATTGCCGCTGGTACCGGGCATCGCCGCAGCACAATTGGACGCACTGCTCGGCAGTGGCATCCAGGCACTGGTGCTGGAATGCTTCGGCAGCGGCACCGGGCCCAGCGATAACCCTGAGTTTCTTGCCAGCCTCCAGCGCGCCGAAGAAAACGGCATCGTGGTCGTGGCAATCACCCAATGCCATGAAGGCGGCGTGGAACTGGATGTGTACGAAGCCGGCAGCCGCCTGCGCGGCGTGGGCGTGTTGTCAGGTGGCGGCATGACCCGTGAAGCGGTATTCGGCAAGCTCAACGCGTTACTCGGGGCCGGGCTGTCCATCGCCGAAGTCCGGCGACTGGTAGAGCTGGACCTGTGCGGCGAACTGAGCTGACCCCACCGCCGCACTGTAGATAGTCACCCCCTTCCCTGGCTGGCCGGCCCCTAGCATGGAACACCCGAGCGAACACCTCGGGCCGTTCCCATCAACCGGCAAGACAGGGATGCCCCATGACCACGCCCATCTCAATCGCTTCACAACAGCCACTGGAATTGCTCACCCAACTGTTAACAGGCCCGTCGTTCAGGGAAGTGGCGGCGGTGTTGTTGCGCCAGGCGCTGCAGGCCCGCTACCCCACACTGGCAATCGACCCCGATATCTGCCTGATCGGCACCCCCGGCTGGGACATCATCGACGAACAGGCCTGCGCCACTACCACCGCCTACGGCACACTGAGCGACAGCCTGACCGATCAGGCCGTGCTCGGCGAACCGACCCTGTACATCGAAGGCGAACACTTCCTGACCCAGCAACCGCTCACCGAGCCGCCAACCCATTTGCCGGTGCGCATCGGTGACATCGCCCATCTGCTCAATACCCTGGCCCCCGTCATGCTGGCGGCCTGGCAGGAGCAACAGCTGGCGTTCTGGAACAAAAGCAACGGCAGCGGCCCCCATTGGCATCAGCTGTCCAACTCATTGCGCGGGGTGTGGAATGTCCGGCAGGCACCGGGCTGGAACGAAAGTGACTGCGCCATGGCGCGCCAGTTGTTTCACGCGCCCACCTACGATGTGCGACGGCTCGACGACCCATACACCAGCCACGCCTACCTGCTCGACATCGATCAGGTCGACGGCGCGCAGGTGACCCACCTCAACCGGCTCGCGCTGTCGGTTCTGATCGGCAAGCAGGCCGGACGAGACGTCATCCTCACCCACTCGCTGCTCAAGGGCTATGAGAAGTTCGCGTCCCTGGAACAGCTGGGCCGGAGCCTGCCCGCTCGCCTGGACACCTCGGCGCCCCGCACACAGTTGCAATGGCGCCTGTTCGAACCTGACGGCAATTTTTTCGATCACCAGGCCTGCAGCCTGATTGCCTTGCAGGTCGAGGCTATCGGCAGCCTGGACTTCTCCGACCTGCGCCACCCGGACACGGCTCCGCCACCCGGTGCCACCGAGTTGGCCACCGGCCCCGGCCCCGGCCGCGAGTGGTATCAGCAGGCGCTGCCGGGCTGGCTGCAGGAGGCGTCGACGTCCGACCTGAACTTCTATGCGCGGCATCTCAAGGACCTCGCGTCCCTGAACAGCAGCACCGGCGGCAAGTCGTATCAGGACGATATCCCGCCCATCGAGCAGTACGCGCTCAATCATCTCAAGGCGGAAATCCTCAAGGACCACCCGCAAGCCGGTGCCCTGGCCTTGGATACGCTCACCCTGAAAGTCCAGCAGCCGGTGGTGTGGGGGACTTTCACGGTGCCCGGCATGACCGAGACCACCACCTTCAACCTCGCCGAACTGGCGCTGCACAACCTGATCGCCATCCCGGTCGGCAACAAGACCTTGCAGCTGCATAACGGCCAAAATCTGCCGGACTGGCTGACCGTCGAGTACATCGAGAGCCTCGTTTCCCGGGTGGACATCGGCCAGAACTACCCGGCGCTGATCAAAAGCAAGCTGCTGGAAATGCCCCGCGAGGCCTCATCGCGAAAGAACCTCTACATCCAGCACCTGCGCATCCAGCTGCCGTTACTGGCCCTGCAAGGCAAGATTCAGCAACAGGATGGCATCGATGACCGCGGCTATCGATACGTCGCCACCCTGATGCAAGCCGATGCCTCGGATCACACAGTAGACGGGCAGACCATCGTCATGCGGCCTCTGGCGTTCATCCCGCAACGGCGGGACGACGCCACTGCCGATGAGGTCGAAAACATGTACGTCATCGGCCCGCAAGATCCCGCCGCCGGCCCCTGCCTGCTCTATCGACCTCTGTTCACCCCGGCCCTGGTGCAATATCCGTCCCCGGCCAACCTGATGTACGCCATTGCCCAGTCCCCCGACCTGCGCCGTTCGGTGCTGGCCTGGTTGCCGGACAGCGCGCGCGATGCTTACGCCAACTATGTGTTCCCGGGAGCATTGCCTTCCCCCTGGGCCGTCGCCGATTTTCTGGTGGACGCCTCGACGCTGGAAACCATGAGCGGCCCTATCGGCCTGGGCAAAGACCCACTCAAGGGTGACCTGCTCGCCGGGCTGTTTGAAGCCAACGCCCAGGCCCTGGTCAAGCTGGCCGACCGCCAGTCGACCTCCAATACCGAAAACCGCTGGGCGACCCTCAAGCAAACCGGCTGGACGCTCCTCAATGCCGCGCTGCCCTTTACCAGCCCCAGCGTGGCGACAGGCCTATGGATCTGGCAGGTCGTCGATCAGTTGCAACAGTTTGTCGGGGCCACGGAGCAGGATGACACCGCGGTCCAATGGACCACTTTCACCGACGTGCTGCTGAACCTGTCGATGGCGATTACCCTGCATATCAGCACGCGCCTGCGTCCCCGCGGCGCTCGGCCCGAGCGGGAATCCAGGCCGACCGAGCCCTCGGCAGGGCAGCGTGTCGAGATCAAACAGCTGGGCGCCATCGCCGGCAATGAAAGCCCAGCGGGCCACACTCCACTGCTGCATACCAGCGGCGCGCTCAATCGGTCGCCCGCCACCCTGGGGCGGGTGCTGGACCGTTTCAAAGTCAGCCAGCCTGGCGCAGCGAGCAGCGTCGACACCCGCCCGGGGCCCACCCGCCACCTGACCCGCGTCGCCGAGCGTCTCTACGCACAGGTCGGCGAGCGCTGGTTTGAAGTGAGCGCGGACGACGAGGGCAACGTGGTCATCATCGACCCTCGGCAGCCGGATCGAACCGGACCGCCGCTGATTCACAACGCCGCCGGCCAATGGTTCGTCGACACCCGCCTGCGCCTGCGCGGCGGCGGCCCCAAGCGCATGCTCAACAAAGCCGAAGCGGAAGCGACCCTCAAGGCCGCCGAAGTACGGGCCAAGCTCGAGGCCTTCGAAAACGCCAAGAAGACCGCACAAAGAGCACTGCAACAGGCCCGCCAGGCCATGGCCGACGTCGCCGGTAACGCTGCCGAAGTCAAACGCCAGCACTACATGGACACGCTCGACCAGCAAAGCGCGGATTACGAAGCGGCCCTGCAACACCTCAAGACCCTGAGTGTGTTCACCCCGGTCCCCGACTATCAGCAAAAAGCCCTGGGTTATATAAGAGCGCAACTGGAGCTTACCGAAGCCGCGATCAGGGAGGCCCAGACCACCTTCACCCCCCAGCTCAGGGTCGTGCTTGACCAGCTCGAACACCCCGACACCCGGCACCCGGCGCGGTACGTCGAAGACGCGCGACAAATGACCGAGATGAGTGAAGACATGATCACGCGCCTGGACTACACCCATGCGCGCTTCACTCAACTCAAGGCCCTGGCCAAGGAGGGCGTGCAGTTGATCCAGAGCGCCAGGAAAAAACTGCCGGCCTACACCAGTATCGACCTCAAGGCCCTGCAGATAACCCTGGCGCGCAGGTTGTGCCTGCCGGAGGACAGCGCGACCCGTGCACCCCAGGCCTGGGCCAACCTCAATGAGATTGTCGACAACGCCGATCTGTCGGTCCAGGCCCTGCGCGACACCCTCAACGAACGCAGCGAGGCGCGGCTGGACGAACGCATTGAATCCCTGAGCAGCCTGATCGAACAATTCAAGGTCCTTGACGAGCGCCTGGAGGACTTCTCCCAGGAGTTTTCCAGCCTGACCCACCTCTCCCCGCTGGAACGCCTGCGCAAACAGGTCAAGGATTTCTCCAGGCAGGCCTTGACCCATCTGTCCCAGCTGCATGCTGAGCGGGACATCCTGCGCAATCGGCCCACCCCTCCACCGACGCCCCCCAAGCCCTTGAAGAAATTCATCCATACCCGTTACAACGGCGTGATGATCGGCGAGCCACGCCTGACGGCGGTCGGCCTTGAAACCGACCTGGTGGATATCAAGTCACCGCTGACCCGGCAGGTCATTGCCACCTTCCATGAAAAAAGCCCCAACGTCTGGGTGCAACGGCTGAGCCCTGCACACACCGAGCAGGCGGTGCCCGAGCTTCAGTCCAGCCTCGGACAGGGCCGCACGCTGCTGGACGGTTTGCCCACGTTCAAGCAACGGGCCATCGAGCAAACCCGCCAAGCCGGGCGCACCGCCGTCGGCATCGAATACCTGTACCACCGTCACGCGTTGCTGCTGGAAGAAACCAGCCGGCACATCGAGCAGGCCCTGGCCGACAGCACCATCACAGCCGATCAAACCCAATCGGCAACCGCCCTTGGCAAGCAACTCAACGACGCGGCGCAGGACCTGTACCGGCGCGCGTCCGAAAACATGGTACGCATGATCAAGCAGCAGCCCCCAACCACCAAAGGCGTCGAATGGCTGAGCCAGCGCGACGAGATCGTCATCAAGAAATCCGTGAGGCGTCGCCGGCTCAAAAGCAGCACTCCGGATTACCTGGACGAATACATCATCACCGAGCGCGCGACCCATCAAGTGCTCTGGTACGCGCACTTTCATTATTCGACCGACTGGACGCCTGCCAAGGCCTACCTCAGCGCACGGTTGAAAACCACCCATGAATATCGACAAGGCTCGGCGGCCGACTCGGTCAAAGGCCTGAACGAGCAGCAGCAAATCGACTATTACCGCAGCGAGATCAGCCTGGAGGCGGCCAAACGGCTATTTTTTGACCACAAGTAGACGGCACACTCCTTGCTGCCTCTGGTCAAACCCTGGCAGGACTCCCCCATGCTGCACTCGCACCTGACTACGCTCAACGCCGTCTCCCTGGTACTCGACACCTTCAGGGCCGAGGGCGTGAGCCGCGACGTGCTGCTGGCCGGCAGCGGTATCTGCGGCGCCGACCTGAACCGCGCCGACACGCGCATCACCACCAACCAGGAGATGCGCGTGTGTGCCAATGCCGTGGCCCTGCGCCGCGATATCGGCCTGGAGTTGGGCCGGCGCATGCACGTGTCATCCTACGGCATGCTCGGCTACGCGCTGCTGACCAGTGCCACCTTCGGTGACGCTTTGCGCCTGGCCCTGCGCTATCCGGCGCTGTTGGGAACACTTTTCGAGCTGAGCCTGGAAGACGACGGCCAGCGCATCTGGTTCACCGCCGACGGGTATCGGGAAAACCCGGCGCTGGCCACCTTCAATGTCGAGTTCTGCCTGGTGTCGTTGAAGGTCATCTGTGACGATCTGCTGGGCCATGCCCTGCCGTTGCTCGGTGCGCGTTTCGAACACCGCGCCCCCGACTATCGCGCACGCTATGCCGAGCACTTCGATTGCCCTCTTGCCTTCGCTGCCAGCGCCAATGCCTTCGCTTTCGACCGGCGCTGGCTCGACCAGCCGTTGCCGCTGGCCGACCCCATCACCCACCGCGCCATGGCCGAGCGCTGCCGCAAACAGAACACCGAATTCACCGGGCGCCAGGCCTGGCTCGGCCGGGTACGCCAATTGCTGGCCGCCCAATTGAACGCCGCCCCCGGCATCGATGGCCTGGCCGGGCAGATGAACTGTTCGCCGCGCACCTTGCGCCGGCATCTGCATGACCTGGGTTGCAGCTATCAGGAACTGCTGGACGAGTTACGCTTCGAGCGGGCCAAGCAGTTGCTGGGCGAGGACCAACTGCCGATCTATCGCATCGCCGAGCAGTTGGGCTTCAGTGAAACCGCAAGTTTCAGGCACGCCTTCGTACGCTGGAGCGGCGTGGCACCGAGTCAGTTCCGCGCTTGAGTCGCATGCCCCCACATGGGGCGAATAACGGACACAGGCTTTGGCCATATTTATCCCCTTTTGGCCGCTCCTGCCGTTCTCCAAACCTGCCCACGCCGCAACACTGCAAGGCATCCCAAGCAGCCTGCGGAGAACAACAATGCTGACGATCTATTCGGACGATCATCATCTGCACCACGGCCGTTGTGAATTGATGGACGGGCAATTGATGCCCTGCTTCGAAATGCCCGCCCGCGCCGACCATGTGCTGCAGCGGGTCAAGGACCGCCAGCTCGGCCCGGTGCAAGCCCCGCAGGACTTTGGCCTGGCCCCCTTGCAGCGCATCCACAGCCGCGAGTACCTGGATTTTTTCAAAGGTGTCTGGGCCCGTTGGCTCGAGTTCGGCCAGGACGGCGACCTGCTGCCCTATACTTGGCCCGCCCGCACCCTGCGCGCCGTCATGCCCACCAGCCTGCACGGCCAGTTGGGTTACTACAGCTTCGACGGCGGCGCGCCGATTACCGCCGGCACCTGGCAGGCAGCCTACAGTGCGGCGCAGGTGGCGCTGACCGCGCAACGGGCGATCCAGCAAGGCGCCCACAGTGCCTTCGCGCTGTGCCGGCCACCGGGACACCACGCCGCCAGCGACTTGATGGGCGGTTATTGCTACCTCAATAACGCCGCCATCGCCGCCCAGGCATTTCTCGATCACGGCCACAGGAAGGTTGCGATCCTCGACGTGGATTACCACCACGGTAACGGCACCCAATCGATTTTCTATGAGCGCAGTGACGTGCTCTTTACCTCGATCCACGGGCACCCGGAAGCCGAGTTTCCGTTTTTTCTCGGCTATGCCGATGAGCGGGGCGACGGGGCCGGAGAGGGTTTCAACTTTAACTATCCGTTGCCGGCCGGTTCGGGCTGGGACACCTGGAGCGCCGCACTGGAACAGGCTTGCCAGGCGATTGAGGGCTACGGCGCCGACGTCATTGTGGTGTCCCTGGGCGTCGATACGTTCAAGGACGACCCCATCTCGCAGTTCAAGCTCGACAGCCCCGACTACCTGGCCATGGGCAAGCGTATCGCCCGCCTGGGCAAGCCGACGCTGTTCGTGATGGAAGGCGGTTACGCGGTGGAAGAAATCGGCATCAATGCCGTCAACGTTCTCGAAGGTTTTGAAGGGGCAGTCGAATGAATCTGTTCAAGTCGCTTGTGCTCTGCGCCGCCGTATTAAGCACCGCCGCGCACGCTGAAGAAAAAAACCTGCGGGTCTACAACTGGTTCGACTACATCACCCCCAAGGCCCTGGAAGACTTCAAGGCCCAAAACCCGTCGATCAAACTGGTCTACGACATCTTCGACACCAACGAAGCCCTGGAAGCCAAGCTACTCACCGGTAATTCCGGCTATGACGTGGTGGTGCCGTCCAACGTGTTCCTGGCCAAACAGATCGAGGCCGGTGTGTTCCAGGCCCTGGACCGCAGCCAGTTGCCGAACTGGAACCACCTCGATCCCAAGTTGATGAAGCTGATCGAGGCCAACGACCCGGGCAACAAATTCGCCGTGCCCTACATGTACGGCACCATCCTGATTGGTTTCAATCCCGACAAGGTCAAGGCCGCGCTGGGCGCAGATGCACCGGTGGACAGCTGGGACCTGATCTTCAAGGAGGAGAACATCAGCAAGCTCAAGCAATGCGGCGTGGCACTGCTGGATTCACCCTCGGAGATCCTGCCCCTGGCCTTGCAGCACCTGGGCCTGGACCCCAACAGCAACAACCCCAAGGACTATGAAAAAGCCGAAGCCTTGCTGCTGAAGATCCGCCCGTACATCACCTACTTCCACTCCTCCAAGTACATGGCCGATATCGCCAACGGCGACATCTGCGTCGCCGTCGGCTACTCCGGCAGCTTCTCCCAGGCCGCCAACCGCGCCAAGGAGGCCAGGAACGGCGTGATCGTAGACATGCGCCTGCCCAAGGAAGGCGCGCCGATCTGGTTCGACATGCTCGCCATTCCCAAGGGCGCGAAGAACCCCCAGGACGCCTACACCTTCATCAACTACCTGCTGCAACCGCACGTTATTGCGCCGATCAGTGATTTTGTCGGCTACCCCAATCCCAACAAAGACGCTACCGGGCAGGTGGACCCGGCGATCCGCAACAATCCCAACCTGTACCCCACCGAAGCCGCGATGGCCACGCTCTATACCTTGAAACCCCTGGGACGTGACGCCGAACGCGCCAGGACCCGCGCCTGGTCCAGGATCAAGTCCGGGACCTGAGCAAATGTGGCCGGGAAGTGCGCTTCCCGGCCATGATGACTTATCTACCGACCGCCCGGCCGCAGCGCCAATTACCTTGCAGCTCTTCATGCCGACCCAGGCCAAGGAGCTGCAGATGCCCAACGATTCACCCCCTAGCAACAATCGCCCGCCCAGCAGCTATGAGCTGCTGACGCAACTGAGCGTCGGCCCGTCGATCCGCGACGTTGCCGCCAACCTGTTGCGTTCGTCCCTCATGGAGCAATACCCGACACTCGCTATCGACCCTGACCTGGCCATGGTCATCACGCCGCGCTGGCGCATCGTTGGCGATGTCATCCAATCCGCACCCGCCACCGCGCAATCGCTGACCTCGGTGCTGGCCAACCAGGCCCTGGCGCCCGAGCCGGTGATCTATATCGACGGCGAACACTTCCTCACCCTGGAGCCCGAGGCCAAGCCCGCCGTGCACCTGCCGGTGCAGATCGATGCCATTGCGCGGCTGATCAATGAGCTGGCGGCGCTGATCTTTACCGCCTTCCAGGAGCAGCAACTTGACTACTGGAACGCTTCCAACGGCCTGGCGGGCCCACGCTGGCAAACACTCTCCCATTCCCTGCGCAACGTGTGGAACGTCACCGCGCAGGACGGCTGGGATGAACACGATTGCGCCATGGCCAGGACGTTGTTCCACTTTCCGGACCGGGCCAAGCGTCGGAACTTCGACACATTCCAGACACACGCTTACCTGATCGATATAGATGGCCTTAAAAACAACCGCTCCACTCACGTCGGCCTGTCGGATATCGCGGTGCTGATCGGGGTACATGAGCAACGCCAGCGGGTCCTGACGTATTCGCTGATCAACGGCTACGAGAAATTCGAGTCACTGCAAAAGCTCGGCGAAGCCTTGCCCGCGGCACTGACTCAAGCGGAGGGGGAGGTAACCGTGCAATGGCGATTGTACGAACCCGCCGGGGATTTTTTCGACAGCCTGGCGTGCAACCTGATCGCCCTGCAATTGCAGGCCATCGGATCAATTGGCTCCGCCGACCTTGAAGCCCCCGCCACGGCTGCCGTCACCGGCCAGGCCGTCGCGCGCATCCTGCCGGTGATTGAAGACTTGAGCGATCACTCATTGTCGAGCATCCGCCAGATCCACGAGCAACTTCCCGACTGGCTTGCCAATGCCTCGGACCTGGACGTATCGACCTACAGCCGTTATGTGATCGAGCTGGCCGAACTGCATACCCACAACCACGGGCAGTCTTTCCAGGACGGTATCCCGCCGATCCGCGACTACGCCAGGCAGCAACTGCAAAACCGGATCAAGGCCCATGCAAATGGCGCGAGCCTGAACCTGGACAAGATAGAGATCAGCATCGAGAGCCCGGTGGTCTGGGGCACCTTCGTGCTGCCCGGAACCACTGACATCACCCGGCGCAGCCTGATCGACCTGGCCCTGGAAAACCTCACCGGGCTGCCCACCGGTACGCCCAGCGTGCACTACAACGGCGGCGAGGGGCCGCAATGGCTGACGTACAACTACCTCAAGGACGTGATCGAAACCCTCGACATCGGTGAACGCTACCCGACGCTGATCAAACACACCTTGCTCGACGACCCCGTTCAATCAAGGCGCCGGCAAACCCTCTACACCTCGCACTTGCGGGTGCAACTGCCATTGCTGGCCTTGCAGTGGAAGATCCAGGGCCTGCACGGCATCGATGATCGCGGTTATCGCTATATCGCTGCCGCGGTGCAGGCACACGTCCATGAACGGCAGGTCGAGGGGCAAGAGATCGTCATCCGGCGCCTGGCGTTCATTCCAACCCTGCGCACCAGCCAGGCGCAGGATGGGGTGGCGAATATGTTTGTGATCGGCCCCCGCGACCACACCCAAGGCCCGTGCCTGTTGTACCGCCCACTGCTGGAGCCGGTGCTGATCCAGTACCCGTCACGGCAAAACCTGTTGTACGCCATCAAGCATCACCGCACCCTGCGCGACTCGGTACTGGCCTGGCTGGCCGAAGATGTGCGCTTCAACTACGAGCAGTATGTCTTCCCTGCCGCATTACCTTCGCCGTGGACCGTGGTGCGCGGGTTGGTGGAGCCGCAAGTGGTGGTGCAAATGAGCGGCCCCCTGGCCTTGAGCGACGAAGTGATGGGCAACGACAGCCTGGCGACGCTGTTCAGGGACAACGCCAACGCGATGGTTGAATTGGCGACGCGGCAATCGGTGTCCAACGCCCAGAAACGCTGGGCAAGCTATCGAGAAGCCGGCTGGCTGATTTTCAGCGCGGCGTTGCCATTCATGGGCCGCACCGTGGGCATCGCGGCCTGGATCTGGCAAATCATGGACGACCTGCAGGCGACCGCCCAGGCGGAGCCGGAGCCTGACGGGCAGGTGTCCTGGACAGCCCAGGTGGATCTGCTGCTCAACCTGGGCATGGCCCTGGTGCTGCACGTCGCCCTGCGCCATCCGCCGCTGCGAAAGACGCCCAAGGCCACGTTGCCGAAACATGAAGCCACCCCGACCCAAGCGCCTGAAACCAGACTGCCGCCGGAGCGCCGGATCCCCGTGATGCGCCGCCCCGACTTGCCCGACGCCGAACCGCCCGCTCGCCATCAAGGCCCGCTGTACAACAGCGGCGCACTCCAACGCTCTCCGACAAGCCTGGGGGCCACGTTGGATCGCTTCAAAGTGGCCAGGCCCGACGGGCTGGGGGAAGCCGTCAAGGAAACAGGGCCGCACCTGCATCTCTGTGCGCTTGCCGATAAATGGTACGCGCCGGTGGGCGCACGCTGGTTCGAGGTGGCGGTGGATGAAAACGACAATGTCATGATCGTCGATCCGGGCCGCCCCACTCACGTCGGCCCGCTGCTGGTGAGCAACCTGGCCGGGCAATGGTTTGTCGACACTCGCCTGCGCCTGCGCGGTGCCGGTTTCAGGAATCGCCGGCAATCGGCTCGCGGCAAGGCACCTTCGCGGATCACCGACCTCCGGCAGAAACTCAACCAATTCGATGCTGACGAACGGCGCGGGCAAGCTGAAGTCGCCCAGGCCCACGCCGCGATAGACCCGGTGCCCGGGCCCTCCTCCGATCGCCAGCGCCAGGCGTTCCTCGACAAGGTCGACAGCCGCCTGGCCGACTATGACGTGCCCATTCGCCAGTTACGTTCGCTGAATGTCATCGATTCGGTACCCAACTACCAGAGTTCGATGATCGACTACCTGAACAAACAACTGCTGCTGACCCGCTCGGCCATCTCGGAACGCTTGCCGGTCTTTCGCGACAAGTTGCTGGTGTCGGTGGAAGACATGGAAGCCGTCACCGCCCTGGACATCAAGCAGCGTAACGAGATCGCACAGACGATGGCGAAGCTGAACCTGGATATGATCAACCGCATGGAGTATGCGCAATCGCGCTATCGCCAATTGGAAAGCCTGGGCATAGAGGGTGCCAAGGTCATCCACACCAGCGTGCAGGCCCTGCCCGACTTCAAGCTGCACGACCTCAAGGCCATGCAACTCACCCTCAGCCGCTACCTGTGTATTGGCGAAGGCAGCGGGGAGGCCTTCACCGACGCCCGGGTACAACTCAATGACATCGTGGATACCGCCGATCTCACGGTGCAAACGTGGATCGAGACCCTGGTGGAAACCAGCATCAGCGACCTGCACGAGCGTATTGACGTGCTCAACAGCCTGGTCGACCAGTTCGCGATTGTCGACCAACGCCTGCTGGACCTGCACGCCGAACACCCGGAACAGGTGCAGCGAGAACCCCTGGAACACCTGCGCCAACGCATCGATGAATTCAACCAACAGGCGGTGCATGAACTGGCGCTCTTGATCAGGCAACGAAAAGCCCTGGAGCCCAAGCCTGGCCCATCAAAAGCCCCCCCGACACCCAAGCGCAAAGTCATCAAGACACGCTTTAACGGGGTGGTGGTGGGCGAGCCCCGTGAAGCCGAAAGCGGCCTGGTGGACGTCAAGGCCCCAGTGACGGGCAAACTCATCGCGACCTTTCACGAAAAAACCCCTGGGGTCTGGGTCGAACGCCAGAGCGCACCCTCAAGCCCGCGTGAGCCCCAGGTGATCGACCTGGGTAGCAGCATCGACGCCGCCCAGAGCCTGCTGGATGAAGAGCCCGCCGCCACCGTGCGCACCCTGGACCACGCGAAGAAAGCCGGGCGTATTCCGGTGGAAATCGAAGAGATGTTCCACCAGTACGCCGCACGCCTTGAACACGCAATGGCCACGATCGAAGAGGCGCTCACCCGGCTCAACCTCACGGAAAGCGACCGTCCGCCCGCCGCCGCCCTGAACCGCCGGCTCAATGACGCCGCACAACGGCTATACGAACTGGGCACAAGCACCCGCATCAGCATGACCAAACAACAACCACCCACGGCGGCACGGGTGGAGTGGCTGCACAGCCAAGGCCTGGTGAAAATCGCCAAAGTGGTCACGCGGCGGCGGCTCAAGGGCCCCGGCAAAAACTACCTGGACGAATACGAGGTGCGTGATCACCAGACCCATGCGGTGCTCTGGTATGCGCACTTTCACTATGAGTCTCCCCAGGCGGCGCTGGAGCACTACACCGCCGGCCACCTCAAGACCCGCGACCAGCAGAAGCTGGGGGGTGCTGTGCACCGCACGGGCTTGAGCAACCGTGACCAGATCGCGATTTATCGCAGTGAAATCAGCCCGATCCTGGCCCGCTCGTTGTTTTTCCAGGCCTGACCGTCAATCGTGCTGCCAGGCCCTGCGCAACGTTGCCAGGGCCTCGGCAACGGCCGTCTCGGGTACGGCGGCAAACCCCAGCACCAGGCCGGCGCGCTGGTCTGCCGGAGTGGTGGAGTGCGCCAGCCAGTAACTGCTTAAACCATTGACTTCGACGCCCACGGCACGGGCCTGCTCAAGCAGCTGTTGCTCGCGGGCCAGGCTGTCCACGCGCACGGTCATGTGCAGCCCTGCGGCGATAACGGGCAACTCGCCCACCCCCGGCAGACCACGCGGCCACCCGGCGAGCAAGGCATTGCGCCGGCTCAATGCCGCGCGCCGCATCCGGCGGATATGCCGCTGGAAGTGCCCGGCCGCCATAAACTCGGCCATCACCGCCTGGGTACTGACTTCCGAGTGGCGCATATCCACCGCACGGCGCCGTGAGAAAGCATCAACCAGGCCTGGCGGCAATACCAGATAGCCCAGGCGCAAGGCCGGGAATGCGACTTTGCCGAAGGTACCGACGTACAGCACGCGGCCGCTGCGGTCCAGCGCGGCCAGCGGCGCCAGGGGGGCGCCGCTGTAGCGGTATTCGCCGTCATAGTCGTCCTCCACGATCCAACCGCCGGTGCGCTCGGCCCAGGCCAGCAACTCCAGGCGCCGCGCCAGGCTCATCACCACGCCCAGCGGATATTGGTGGGAGGGCGTGACATAGGCCAGGCGGCAATCACCCAAGGTATTCAGGACCTGGCAATCGATGCCGTCGCTGTCCACCGGCACGCCCTGCAGGTTGGCACCGGCCAGTGCGAACGCATGCCCGGCGGCCCGATAGCCCGGGTTTTCCACCGCTACCCCATCGCCTGGCTCTACCAGCAGCTGTGCACAAAGGCTGATTGCCTGTTGTGCACCGCTGGTGATCACTATTTGCTCAGCCGTACATTGCATGCCCCGTGAGCTGCGCAGGTAAGCGGCGATCAGGCCGCGCAGGCGGCTGTCACCCGCCGGGTCGCCATAGCACAGCTGCGCCAGGTCCGGCTTGCGCCAGAACGCCCCGTTGAGCTTGGCCCAGACCTCGAAAGGGAACAGATCGAAGGCTGGCACGCCCACGCGAAATGCCTTGGGCGGCCCCGACGGCGGCTGTGGCAAATGGTTACTTTGCACGCGCCCCAAGGCCGGCCTGTGGATAACTTCGCCGTCGAGATCTTGCGGCAAATCCATCCACTTTGTGGATAAGGCTGGGGATAACCTTGTTGATAAGCCTGTGGATACTTTTGTGGATAGTTTTTTTGCCGTGGGCAATTGGGCGACATAGGTGCCATCACCCACACGGCCTTCGACAAACCCCTCGGCGTACAACTGATCGTAGGCGCGCACGACGCTGTTGCGGGAAATCAACAGCGCAGCGGCCAGGTCACGGCTGGCGGGCAGGCGCGTACCGCTGGCCAGGCGCCCATCCAGCACGCGCTGACGCAGGGCTGCATAAAGCTGGCGCGTCAAGCCTTGGCGACGATCCAGCTCGATACCGGCAGGGTTGAAGGACAGCGGCGGCGAAATGGGCGACATCATATTGGACCTATGAAATTGGCCGAAGATGGCTCTTACAACGAACCATTAGCCTGCCTAGGATGCAGGCATTCGCCAAGGAAAATATTCATGTACACACCACGCGCTTTTGCCCTCGACGACTTGCCCGAAATACAGCAACTGATCCAGCACACACGCCTGGCGCAGTTGGTCACCTTTGGCAAGCAAGGCCTGCAGGCCAGCCACTTGCCGCTGCTGCTCAATCCCGACGAAGGCCCCAACGGCACGCTGTACGGGCACCTGGCCAAGGCCAATCGGCAGTGGCAAGACCTGCAAGACGGCAGCGAGGCTTTGGTGATCTTTGCCGGCGCCGAGGCCTATGTCAGCCCGGGGTTTTACCCGGCCAAGGCTGAGCACGGCAAAGTGGTGCCCACCTGGAATTACATCGCGGTGCATGCCTATGGCAAGGCCGAGGTGTTTACCGATGCCGAGCGCCTGCTAGGCGTGGTCAGCGCCCTCACTGACCGCCACGAGGGCAATCGCGCCCAGCCCTGGAAAGTCAGCGACGCCCCGGCTGATTACATTGACGGCATGCTCAAGGCCATCGTCGGCTTCAGCCTGCCGATCGAACGCCTGATCGGCAAACGCAAACTCAGCCAGAACCGCAGCGCGGCGGACATCGCCGGCGTGCGCGACGGCCTGGCCGCCAGCGCCGATATACGCGACCAGACCCTCGCGCGCTTTATTCCCCAAGGAGTTTCAGAATGAGCCAGATCGAGATCCGCCCGGTCACCGCAACCGACCACGCCGCCTGGCTGCCGCTGTGGCAGGCGTACTTGACGTTCTACAACACCGAACTGCCGGACGCCGTCAGCCAAAGCACCTGGCAGCGTCTGATCGATGCCCATGAGCCGACCCACTCCGCGCTGGCCTGGCAGGATGGCAAGGCGGTGGGCATGGTCAACTTCATCTACCATCGTTCCAACTGGAGCATCGAGAACTCCTGCTACCTGCAGGACCTGCTGGTGGACCCGGTCCAGCGCGGCACCGGTGTCGGCCGTAAACTGATCGAGTTCGTCTACGCCACTGCCAAGGCCGACGGCTGTTGCAAGGTGCACTGGCTGACCCACGAGACCAACACCACCGCGATCCAGCTCTACGAGCGCATCGCCGAACGCCCTGGCTTCATTCAATTTCGCAAAGGTCTTTAAGGAGCGCAGCATGTCCACTTCTCTCGCCGACTGGAAGGGCGCCCCGGCGCCCACCGCGCAACTGCTTGAAGGGCGCTTTATCCGCCTGGAAAAACTCGACCCGGCCCGCCACGCCGCTCAATTGTGGCAAGCCCTCGAAGGCCCCGGTGCCGACCCCAAGTTGTGGGATTACCTGCCTTACGGCCCGTTTGCCGAGCGCGCCGCGTTTGATGCGTGGTTGAACAACCATGCGGCGAACAGCGACCCGTATTTCTTCAGCGTGGTCGACCGTGCGTCCGGCCAGGTGCAGGGCATCCTCAGCCTGATGTCCATCGTCCCGGCCCAGGGCCGTATCGAAATCGGCCATGTCACCTTCGGCGCGCCGATGCAGCGCTCACCCAAAAGCACCGAAGCGGTGTATCTCTTGGCCAAATACGCGTTCGAACAGGGCTACCGCCGCCTGGAGTGGAAGTGCAACAACGGCAATGCCCGCTCCAAGTATGCGGCTGAGCGGTTGGGGTTCAGTTTTGAAGGGGTGTTCCGCCAGCATATGGTGGTGAAGGGGCAGAACCGCGATACGGCGTGGTATTCGATCCTGGATTCGGAATGGCCGACGGTGGGTGCGGGGTTTGAGGTGTGGTTGTCGGAGGCGAACCAGGCAGGTTCCGGGCAGTTGAAGGGCCTGGCGGAGTGTCGCCGCCAGGCGCTTTAAGGCTTACCCCAGCTTCTGGGCCAGCACCGCAATGTGCTCCGGCCCGATCCCGCAGCACCCGCCCAAGTGGCTGGCACCGCGCTTTTTCCAGTCCGCCGCCCACTGCAGGTAGCCCGGTGGGTCGAGATCCTCGCGCAAGGGGTCCAGGCCGTCGTTGGCCGTGGCTTCCTTGGGCTGTGGCGGGAAGGCGTTGGCGTAGGCACCGATCTGAATCGCCACGCCCAACCGTTCGAAGGTTTGGCGTGCGGCATCGATCGCCGCGCCGATTACTTCCGGCTGGCTGCAATTGAACAGTAACACTTGCACACCCAACTGCGCCGCCGCTTCGGCCGCGTCCGCCACCGGTTCGCCGGAACGCAGGCGCGGTACTTCGTCGGTGTCTTCGTCTTTCAAGGTAAACGACAGCCAGAACGGCTTGCCATCCTTCGGCAGGCCCGCATGAATCGCCCGCGCTTCGACGATTGAGCTCTGGGTCTCCGCCAGCCACAGATCGACATGGGGTGCCAGGCCCTGCACCAGTGGCGTCAACAGCTCAGATACGCGCTGCGGCTCGAACAGATCAGGCCGATACGAACCAAACAGCGGCGGCAACGAGCCGGCCACGCGCGCGGCCTTGCCCGAAGCCTGCACCGCCCGTCTGGCCAATTCACCCGCCAGCGCCGCCAGGGCCTGGCCTTCGGCAGCAAAGCGCGCCTCGCCGATATGGAACGGCACCACCGCATAGCTGTTGCTGGTAATCACGTTGGCGCCACTGTCGATATAGGCCGCATGCACCGCCTCCACCGCCTGCGGTGCTTCGCTCAATGCCAGCGCCGACCACTCCGGCTGCCTGAAGGGCGCACCGCGGCGTTGCAGTTCACGGCCCATGCCGCCGTCCAGAATTACTGTGCTTACTGCGCCCATATGCTTTTTACTCATAAGCTTATGAAAATAACTCACTATGAGAGTCGTTCTTATAACTATTTAATACGTTCCGTTCGGTTCATAACAACCTCTTTTTTATTCAGGTGCCTCCTTGAAACTTAAACCGCTATTGGCCTTGGGCCTGACGATGCTTGCTGCCTCCACCCAAGCCTTTGGCGGCGCGACCCTGGACCGGGTTGAGAAGAAAAAAGAACTGGTGGGCGTGCTGATGGAAAGCTACCCGCCGTTCTCGTTCCTCAACGAGCAAAACCAGCTCGACGGCTTCGATGTCGATGTGGCCAAGGCTGTCGCGCAAAAGCTCGGTGTGAAACTACGCCTGGAAACGCCGTCGTGGGACGTGATCGCCGCCGGCCGCTGGAGCGGGCGCTATGACATCTGCATCTGCTCGATGACCCCGAGCAAGGCCCGCGCCGAAGTCTTCGACTTCCCGGTGGAGTATTACGCCTCCCCTGCCGTGATCGTGGTCAATGCCAAGGATGACAGCATCCACGGCGCCAAGGACCTGAGCGGCAAGAAAGTCGGCCTCACCAGCGCCTCCAGCTACGAGAGCTACCTGAACAAGAACCTGGTGATCGAAGGCGCCGAGGACACCCAGTTGCAGTACCCGTTCGAGAACGTGCAGATCGCCCCGTACGACACCGATAACGTCGCCTTCCAGGACCTCGGCCTGGGCGCAGGAGTGCGCCTGGATGCGATCCTGACCAACCTGGTCACGGCCCAACCGCGCCTGGACCAGGACAAACGCTTCAAACTCGCCGGCGCAGCGCTGTATGCCGAACCCAACTCGGTGGCCATCGAAAAAGGCGACGCCCAGTGGGACGCCAAGGTGCGTGAGGTGTTTGCCCAGTTGAAACAGGACGGCACCCTGAGCAAACTGTCGCAAAAATGGATCGGTGCCGATATCAGCCAATGAGTGTTCCCCCAAAACCTGCGCGCGCCCTGCTGGGCTTTCGCACGCGGCTTTACCTGACCTGGGCGGCGCTGTTCGCCCTGTTTGCCAGTTTCTTCCTGAGCTTTGACCTGAAGTTCTCGATCATTCTCGACAAGCTGCCCAACCTGGTCGGCCTGCACCTGGCCCCCAATGGCTTCCTGCAAGGCGCAGCGCTGACGCTGTTCCTGTGCCTGTGTTCGATTGCCGCCTCGTCGGTGCTAGGCTTCGTCACCGCGCTCGGGCGCTTGTCCAAAAGTGCCGTGGCCTTTGGTATCGCCAGCTTCTACGCGTCGTTTTTCCGTGGCACGCCGTTGCTGATCCAGATCCTGCTGATCTATCTGGGCCTGCCGCAGCTGGGCCTGGTGCCGGGCGCCATCGTCGCGGGGATCATCGCGCTGTCGCTGAACTACGGCGCGTACCTGAGCGAGATCTTCCGCGCCGGCATCCTGGGCGTCCCTCAGGGGCAACGGGAAGCCGCATTGGCCCTGGGCATGCGCGACAGTGCGATCTTCTGGCACGTCACCCTGCCCCAGGCCATGCGCACCATCGTCCCGCCGGCGACCAACCAGTTCATCTCCATGCTCAAGGACTCGTCGCTGATCTCGGTGATGGGCGTGTGGGAAGTGATGTTCCTGGCGCAATCCTACGGGCGCTCCAGCTACCGTTATATCGAGATGCTCACCACCGCTGCGATCATTTACTGGGTGATGTCCCTCGGCCTGGAACTGATCCAGGCACGCATGGAGCGGCACTATGGCAAGGGATATGCGAGGCGAGAGTGAGGTCATTGAAGTCACTATCGCCCTCAGGCTTACTGCGCCAATCGAGCTGAACTTTTATCGCATCGGACTAGAGACATCTCCCGCAAACACGCGGTGCTTGGCCTGACAGTTATCCCCCGGGTGCCCCGCTAAATTCCCCGCCTCATACATCAGGAGGTGGGTTTACATGCCACTCATTCAGAAACAACTCGTACTCGCCATCACGCTCGCGCTGGGGGCCACCTGTGCTCAGTACGCACAGGCCCGTGACGACATGGAACCCGACAGCGAGTGGTTCGAACAGATTGCGAAACATCACCAGAAAACTCATTTCGACCCGGCCACTCCCACCCCCGAAGATTTCTATTTCATCGACCGAGCCAACAGTCGTAACGGCCTGAGCGTTGCCCGCGTGCTGGACTCCGCAATGGATGCCGCGCTGGCATCGGAGGAGTTGAGTGACTGGGAAAAGTACCAGCTTGAAAACTACGGGCGGTACTTGAGCAGCCTGGAGCCAGGTCGCTTGGGTACGCTGCTGGAGCAATTGGCCGGCAGCCAGAACGCCAACCTGGGCACGGCCACTCAAAACAGCATGAAACGCTTGCACGCCAGCCTGCTGACAGCCATACGCCAATTGGATAACCACACCGGTGAGGACGGCCGTGTCTGGCTCCAAGGCCTGGCCAGCAGCGGTGCCCTCGATGCCCAACACGGCAGCGCCGGCTTGAAACAAAGCAGCCAGGGCCTGTTGCTGGGTGCAGATGGAGCAATCGATGACGCCTGGCGGGTCGGCGTGGTGGGCGGCAAGTCTGGCAGCGACCTGAGCGCCCGGCATTTCAACGGTGAAGTGGACAGCTGGCACCTGGGCGCCTATGCGGTGCGCCAGGACGGTCCATGGGCTTTACGCCTGGGCGCGCTGTACAGCAGCCATTCCGGGCAGAACACGCGCAGTGTGGACTTCGACTTCATCGATTACCGCGAACGCCTCACGGGCAAGTACAAGGCCCAGAGCCAGAACGCATTCGCCGAACTGGGCCATCGGTTCGTCACCGACGGCTTGCATGCCGAACCGTTTGCCGGAATCGGCTTCCAGCGGTATCACCGTGACCGCTTCTCCGAGAAAGGTGGCCATAGCGCGTTGAACGTGGGCACCCAAACCCAGCAAAACCTCAGCAGCACCTTCGGCCTGCGCTTGAGCCGCGACATCGCAGTGGCCGACCGGATCACCCTCAAGCCGCACCTGAGCGCCCATTGGAAACACTTGTATGGCGACACCAACAGCCGCGTACGCCAATCCTTTGCCAGGGAAACCCGCGAGGACTTCAACAGCGCGTTCAGCATCGGCGGTACCTCGCTGGACCGAGATAATCTGGCCTTGCGCACGGGGCTGGACATGCGTCTTTCGGAGCACCAGACCCTGAGCATCGCGTACACCGCCGAAGTGGGCGACAACAGCCGCAACCATGGACTAATGGGCCAATGGCAAAGCGCGTTTTAATACAGAAACGGAAGAACCTTCACACTCACGCGGGTATTGAAGGCTGACATTAAGCACCACTTTCTGCTGGCTACACTCCGGTCTCCTATACAAAAGAGGCCGGAAATCATGATATCGACACTTTCGTTTTTCCCTCCCCTTGGTGCACTTTTCGCACAAAGCGCCAACGCCTTCGCCGAGGCTGCCACTCCGCCCGCCGCAGCACCCGAGCCACACACCGCGCCTCCAACCACTCCGCGCTCGTTCGGGCACGCCGCCCGCCAGGCCTCAAATGGCCAGCTCGACACCAATATTGTCAAAGTCATCACCACGCCTAACTCCCCGCGCCGCGACGGGATGAATATCGACGAGATCGCCGGCCTCACCCAAACCCCGTCCAACCTTGAGAAGTCACACATCATCAAAGCCGTCGACATCGTCAACAGCCCGGACGTGCACATCAATTCACCGGGTCATGGCCTGAGCAGCTCCGGGCTTACCTCTGTCTGGCTGGAGAATCGAGGAAGCATCACGGCCCAATCCGGCACGGGTGTGGCCCTGAAGGGAGAAAAGGCCGATGAGGTGATCAACCATGGCCTGATTGCAGGTGGCAATGGAGTCGCCCTGGACATGGGCGGCGGTGACGACCTGTTGGTTGTCAAAAATGGCAGCCGCTTCAAAGGCGAAGTCGATGGCGGCAGCGGTACCAACCAGGTGGTTCTCGATGACGCCAAAGGCGGCACGTTCGAAGGTGCGACCCGAATGCAACACCTGTGGGTCGGCAAGGGCGCCTGGGAACTGACCGGTGCACTGCACGACAGTCGGCACGGCACGGTGTACGGCGATGCTGCCTTGACCAACCGCAGCGTTATCAAGGGGACCCTGGATATTGATGCGGGCGGCAGCTATTCCGGCGGCACCGTCGACTCCCTTAATGTCGGGGGTACTCTGCTGCTCGATCCTGAAAATACACCACGGACCCGGATCAGGAAGGATCTGCACCTCAAACCAGGATCGACCATGGCGTTCAAAGTGGGCGCGGACCAAGCCCACTCCACGCTGAAAGTCGGCAATACGTTAACGCTGGATAACGCCACCCTGAAACTTGATGTACAGCCGGAAAGTGAAGCACTGCTCACGCGCCAGCTACGTATCGCGGATGCGGCATCCATCAAGGGAACATTCAGCGCCGTTACCAGCAACCTGACCACCCTGGAACCTGAACTGCTCTACAAACCTGAGGGTATTTTTGTCGGCTTCAAGCGCAAGCAGAGCGCCGCACCCTCCGCTGACCATTAAAAAATCGGCAAAAAAAAGGGGGGCACCTGCCCCCCCGAGGATTAAACGGTAGTGTCGAAGGCTGGATCAGCCTTCGATTTCAATCAGGATTTCGCCAGGGTTCACCCGGTCGCCTTTGGCCACGTGAACGGCGGTCACCTTGCCGGCAATCGCAGCCTGCACTTCGGTTTCCATCTTCATCGCTTCGGTGATCAGCACGGCCTGGCCGGCCTTGACCACATCGCCTTCCTTGACCAGCACATCGACGATATTGCCTGGCATCGCCGTGCTGACATGCCCCGGCTCGCTGGCCTGCTTGCGCTTGCTGCCGCCACCGCCGACGAATTCGTTGAGCGGTTCGAACACCACTTCTTCCGGCATGCCATCGATGGACAGGTAGAAATGGCGCTTGCCTTCGGCTTTCACACCGACACCGGTGATGTCCACACGGTAGCTTTCGCCGTGCACGTCGATGACGAACTCGGTCGGCACGCCTTCACCACCGGCACGGGCCACGCCGCCGGCTTCAGGGATAGGCAGCAGCACCTCAGGCGTCAGGGTGCCGGCGTCGCGTTCTTCGAGGAACTTGCGCCCGATGTCCGGGAACATGGCGTAGGTCAGCACGTCTTCTTCGGACTTGGCCAGTGCGCCGATTTCGCCGCGCAGCTTGGTCATCTCCGGCTTGAGCAGGTCGGCCGGGCGCACGTCGATCACTTCTTCGCTGCCGATGGCCTGGCGACGCAACTTCTCGTTCACCGTGCCCGGCGCCTTGCCGTAGCCGCCTTGCAGGTACAGCTTCACTTCGTTGGTGATGGTCTTGTAGCGCTCACCGGCCAGCACGTTGAAGAACGCCTGGGTGCCGACGATCTGCGAAGTCGGGGTCACCAGCGGCGGGAAGCCGAGGTCTTCACGCACGCGTGGAATTTCAGCCAGCACTTCGCTCATGCGGTTCAGAGCGCCCTGCTCTTTCAACTGGTTGGCCAGGTTGGAAATCATCCCGCCCGGCACCTGGTTGACTTGCACACGGGTGTCGACGGCGGTGAATTCGCTTTCGAACTGGTGGTACTTCTTGCGCACGGCATAGAAGTACAGGCCGATCTCTTGCAGCAGCTCCAGGTCGAGACCGGTATCGAATTCGCTGCCTTTAAGGGCGGCGACCATAGACTCGGTGCCCGGGTGGCTGGTGCCCCAGGCGAAGCTGGAGATCGCGGTGTCGATATGATCGGCACCGTTTTCGATCGCCTTGAGTTGGCACATCGCGGCCAAACCGGCGGTGTCGTGGGAGTGGATAAAGATCGGCAGGCTCTGCTCGGCTTTCAGCGCCTTGACCAGTTCACCGGTGGCGTACGGCGTCAGCAGGCCGGCCATGTCCTTGATCGCGATCGAGTCGCACCCCATGGATTCCAGCTGCTTGGCCTGGGCCACGAAGGCCTCGACGGTGTGCACCGGGCTGGTGGTGTAGGCGATGGTGCCCTGGGCATGCTTGCCGGCGGCTTTGACCGCTTCGATGGCCACACGCAGGTTACGCACGTCGTTCATGGCGTCGAAGATGCGGAATACGTCGATACCGTTGACGGCAGCCTTGGCCACGAAGGCCTTGACCACGTCGTCGCTGTAATGGCGGTAGCCCAGCAGGTTCTGGCCGCGCAGGAGCATTTGCAGGCGCGTGTTAGGCAACGCGGCACGCAGTTTGCGCAGGCGCTCCCACGGGTCTTCCTTGAGGAAGCGTACGCAGGCGTCGAAGGTCGCGCCGCCCCAGACTTCCAGGGACCAGTAGCCGACTTTATCGAGCTTGTCGCAGATCGGCAGCATGTCGTCGGTGCGCATGCGGGTCGCCAGCAACGATTGGTGGGCGTCGCGCAGGATGGTGTCGGTTACGAAGATTTTTTTAGTCATTGGAATGTTCCTCACAGGCCTGCGTGGGCGGCGATGGCGGCGGCGATGGCCAGGGCCAGCTCTTCGGGTTTGCGCTTGATCGAGTAGTTGGTCAGCTCAGGGTGGCTTTCCACAAAACTGGTGTTGAACTGGCCGCTGCGGAATTCCGGGTTACGCAGGATTTCCTGGTAGTAGGCGGCCGTGGTCTTCACGCCTTGCAGGCGCATGTCGTCCAGGGCACGCAGGCCGCGGTCCATGGCTTCTTCCCAGGTCAACGCCCAGACCACCAGCTTCAGGCACATGGAGTCGTAGAACGGCGGGATGGTGTAGCCGGTGTAGATCGCCGTGTCGGTACGCACGCCGGGGCCGCCGGGCGCGTAGTAACGGGTGATCTTGCCGAAGCTTGGGAGGAAGTTGTTCTTCGGGTCTTCGGCGTTGATGCGGAACTGCAACGCAAAGCCACGGTGCTGGATGTCTTCCTGTTTGACCGACAACGGCAGGCCCGAGGCGATTCGGATCTGCTCGCGGACAATGTCGATCCCGGTGATTTCTTCGGTGATGGTGTGCTCCACCTGCACCCGGGTGTTCATCTCCATGAAGTACACCTCGCCCTCGGCGAGCAGGAACTCCACGGTGCCGGCGTTCTCGTAGCCCACGGCCTTGGCCGCGCGCACCGACAGGTCGCCGATGTAGGCGCGCTGTTCCGGGGTGAGCTGCGGGCTCGGGGCGATTTCGATGAGCTTCTGGTTACGGCGCTGGATCGAACAGTCGCGCTCGAACAGATGCACCACGTTGCCGAAGCTGTCACCGAGGATCTGCGCCTCGATGTGCTTGGGATTGACGATGCATTTTTCCAGGAACACTTCCGCCGAACCGAACGCCTTGGTAGCTTCGGAGATCACGCGGGGGAAGGCTTGTTCGAGTTCTTCACGGCTGTTGCAACGGCGGATACCGCGACCGCCACCACCGGAGGTGGCCTTGAGCATCACCGGGTAACCAATGCGGTCGCCTTCGGTGAGGGCCTCGGTGATGTCGGCGACGTTGCCTTCGGTGCCGGGCGTGACCGGCACACCGGCCTTGATCATGCTGCGGCGGGCTTCGGTCTTGTCGCCCATGCGGCGAATCACTTCAGCCGAAGGGCCGATGAATTTGATTCCCCGTTCGGCGCAGATGTCTGCCAACTCGGCGTTTTCCGACAGGAAGCCGTAGCCGGGGTGCAGCGCATCGCAACCGGTTTCCACCGCCAGGTTCACCAGCTTGCGCGGGTTCAGGTAGCCGGCCAGCGGCTCGGCGCCAATGCTGTGGGCTTCGTCGGCACGCTTGACGTGCAACGCATGGCGGTCGGCGTCCGAGTAAACCGCGACCGAGCGAATGCCCATCTCGGCGCAGGCACGCACGATTCGTACGGCAATTTCACCACGGTTGGCGATCAGGATCTTTTTTATCACTTGGAAATTCCCTTGAGCCGATTGCTGCGTTCTTCGACCCGCTGGAGCCGGGTCGGCGCGTGACTAAATGTTTCAAGCCAGTCGCAGCCACACACTAAGCCCGTGGAGGGATTAACAAAAATCAATAATTATTGGGTCGCTCATAAGTAAAGACTTATAGTTGGCCGGTCGACCTGGGGCGAGAGGATTTAAATAATGCGTAAGTCACTGATGCGTATGACATTGCGTCAATTGCAGATCTTCAATGAAGTGTGCGACTTGCGCTCTTACAGCCGCGCGGCCGAGGAAATGTCTCTCACCCAACCGGCCGTGAGCCTGCAAATTCGCCAGCTCGAAGAGCTGGTCGGCCAGCCGCTGTTCGATTATGTCGGCAAGAAGCTCTACATGACCGAGGCTGCCGAAGCCCTGCAACGGGCCAGCCGGGATATTTTCGGGCGCCTGGAAAACCTCGATATGCAGCTGTCGGACATGCAGGGTTCGTTGCAGGGCCAGCTAAAGCTCGCGATTGAATCCAGCGCCAAGTACTTCGTGCCGCACCTGTTTGCCGCGTTCAAACGCCAGCATCCCGAGGTGCAACTGCACCTGACCGTGGTCAACCGCGCCCAGGTGATCCGCCGCCTCTCCGACAACCGCGACGACCTGGTGATCATGTCCATGGTGCCCCAGGACATGGGCCTGGAATTCCTGCCGTTCCTCAACAATCCGATCGTGGCCGTGGCGCCACCTGATCACCCCTTGAGCCTGCAAGGGCCGTTGCGTTTGCAGGACCTGGAACCCTACACGCTGTTGCTGCGCGAACCGGGCTCGGGCACGCGACTGGCCTGCGAGGAGTATTTCAAGGAGAAACGCGTGCACTTCACCCAGACGGTGGAAGTGGCCTCGGCCGAGGCGCAACGTGAATGCGTATGCGCCGGCCTGGGCGTGGCCTTGCTGACGCGCCATGCGGTCAATATGGAACTGGCCACCGGCGGGCTCAAGGAGCTGCCGGTGGAAGAACTGCCGCTGTACCGCAGCTGGTGCCTGGTGCAGGCCAAGGCCAAGCGCCTGTCACCGGTGGCCCATGCGTTCCTGGGCTTTATCCGCAGCGAACGGGTGCAGATCAGCGCGTTGGCTGAACGTTTCGCTGGGCAGCCGCGGGTGCCTGCCAGTGGAGTTCCGGGTAGTCACTGATGCTCTGCTGCAGCTGGCGCTGGTCGCAGCGGTCTTCGATTGCGCGACGGAACGCCATGCGGCGCTGGTCTTCCTGTTGACGACGGGTCTTGACGGAGCTGTTGCTGTCTTCGTAGGGCCGGGCCATTTGGAGTCTCCCAATGCGAGTACGGGAGTTCAGGATGGCCTTGGGGGATGACGGGGCGATGACAGCCTGATGAAGATTGTGGGCACACAGAAGATGCAAATGTGGGAGGGGGCTTGCCCCCGATGGCAGTGAGACAGTCAATGTATCTGGTGACTGACCCACCGCTATCGGGAGCAAGCCCCCTCCCACATTTGGAACCCCTGCAACCTTGGATCAGTCGTCGAGGGCTTTGACGGACTTGGGCGACAACCGCAGGCTGCGCAAGCTGCGCTTGACGCTCTTGAGGTGGTTGACCAGGCTCGGGCCCCGCGCCATGGCAACGCCCATCGCCAGCACGTCGATCACCACCAGGTGAGCGATACGCGACGTCAGCGGGGTGTAGATCTCGGTGTCTTCGTGCACATCGATCGCCAGGTTGACCGTGGACAGCTCCGCCAACGGCGTCTGGCTCGGGCACAAGGTAATCAATGTCGCACCGCTTTCACGCACCAGGTTGGCGGTGATCAGCAGGTCTTTGGAGCGGCCCGACTGGGAAATGCAGATCGCCACGTCGGTCGGCTTCAAGGTCACCGCCGACATCGCCTGCATGTGCGGGTCGCTGTAGGCCGCTGCGGTCAGCAGCAGGCGGAAAAATTTGTGCTGGGCGTCTGCCGCCACCGCACCGGACGCGCCGAAACCATAGAACTCCACACGCTGGGCCTGGGACATGGCGGTCACGGCCTTTTGCAGCTCTACCGGGTCAAGCTTCTCGCGCACCTCCATGAGCGTGTGCAAGGTGGTGTCGAAGATTTTCAGGCTGTAGTCGGCGACGGAATCGTCTTCGTGAATCGCAAACTGGCCGAAGCTCGCGCCGGCGGCCAGGCTCTGGGCCAGCTTGAGCTTCAAGTCCTGGAACCCGGAGCAACCGATGGCGCGGCAGAAGCGCACGATAGTCGGCTCGCTGATGCCCACGCTGTGGGCAAGGTCGGCCATGGAACTGTGCATCACGGCCGCAGGGTCAAGCAGCACGTGATCGGCAACCTTGAGTTCCGATTTGCGTAACAGGTGGCGCGACTGGGCGATATGTTGCAACAGGTTCAAAGGGCAGGACTCTTGTTATTGGCAGGGCCAGGGATGTAGCAAGCTTGTAGTTATACTACAAGAATTGCCGTTTTGCCCGCCCGATGCATCACTAAATCGCCCTGATGCCCTTTGAATCAGCGGGCAGCTGCCTTGTAGCCATAGGGGCGTGCGGACTGTCTTCAGGGAAAATCTGCATTGTTGCGTAACAAATCTGCCAGCCCTTCGGCCTCCATCGGCCGACTGATCAGGTAGCCCTGCACCTCATCGCATCGTTCTGTACGCAGGAAATCCAGCTGCTGCTGATCTTCCACGCCTTCGGCCACCACTTTGAGCGCCAGTCCGTGCGCCATCGCAATGATCGCTCGGGTAATGGCGGCGTCTTCCCGCCCCTGACCGAGGCCGCGGATAAAGGTCTGGTCGATCTTTACGTAATCCACAGGGATACGCTTGAGGTAACTGAGGGATGAATAGCCGGTGCCAAAGTCGTCGATGGCCAGCTTCACGCCGAGGTCGCGCAGTTGCTGGAAGGTCGCGATGATGTGTTCAACACTGTCGAGCAACTGGCTCTCGGTCAGTTCCAGTTCGAGGTATTGCGGGTCCAGGCCGGTTTCTTCCAGTACCTGGCGCACCAGACTGACCAGCTTGCCCTGGCGCAACTGGTGCACCGAGAGGTTCACCGACACGCGGATCGGTGCCAGCCCCTGGCGCTGCCACTCACAGGCTTGCCAGCAGGCCTCGCGCAGCACGAATTCGCCCAGCGGTACGATCAGGCCCGTTTCTTCGGCCAGGCCGATAAAGTCGCCTGGCGGCACCATGCCCCATTGCGGATGTTCCCAGCGGATCAACGCTTCGGCAGCGTTCAGCTTGCCGGTGGCCAGACACAGTTTCGGCTGGTAGAACACCGTGAGCTGGCGCTCATCGATGGCTTTGCGCAGATGGTTTTCCAGCTGCAAACGCTCCAGGGTGCTGGCTTGCAGGCTGTCGGTGTAGAACTGGAAGTTATTGCCGCCCAAGTGCTTGGCGTGCTGCATGGCCATGTTCGATTGACTGACCAGCGCGGAAATTTCCCGCGCGTTATCCGGCAACAGGCTGATACCCATCGACGCACTCACCACCAACTCATGCCCTTCCACCGTCACCGGCACCCGCAGTTTGGCCAGTAGCCGTGTGGCCACCCGCGCCAGGCTCGACAGGTTGCCGTAGGCGTCGAACAACACGGCGAACTCATCGCCGGACAAACGCGCGATGGTGTCAGCCTCGGGCAAGGCATTGATCAACCGACGGGCCATTTTTTGCAGCAACTGGTCGGCCACTTCATGGCCCAGGCTGTCATTGAGCAACTTGAAGCGGTCGAGGTTGATATGCAGCAACGCCAGGCTGCGCCCGCCCTGGCGTACACGCTGATGGGCCTCGCGCAGCCGTTCGCGGAACAGCGAGCGGTTGGCCAGGCCGGTCAACTCATCGTAGTGGGTGAGGTAGCGCATGCGCTCCTCGGATTCGCGCCGCGCCGATAGATCGGCGAAGAAGCCCACGATATGACTGACTTTTCCGCGAACATCGCGCACCACGTTCAGTTGCAGCCATTGCGGGTACAGTTCGCCATTCTTACGCGTTTCTACCAACTCGCCCTGCCAGGTCCCATGCGTGAGCAGCGCTTGGCGGATCACCGGGAAGTGGCGCCGCGCATCACGACTGCTGGGCAGCTCGACGACGTTGCGACCGAGCATGTCATCGATCTCAAAGCCAGTGACACGGCTGAAAGCCTGATTGACGGCGATTAATTTGTAGTCCGGATCAAGGATCACAATGCCTTCGCTGGCCGCCTCGAACACGGTCGAGGCCAGTCGCTGTTGCTCCTCCAGGGCTTTGCCGGCGCTGACGTCGCGGCGTGTGCCGAGCATTCGAATCACTCGCCCGCTGAGTGCACGCTCCACGGCGCGACCGCGGTCTTCGATCCACACCCAGTGGCCATCGCCATGGCGCACGCGGTATTCCACCTGGTAATCCTCAGTGCGCCCTTTAAGGTGCTCCACCAGCGCCCGCTTGAGCAGCGGCAGGTCGTCGGGGTGCAGGCGCGGCTTGAGGTGGCCGAGCATGGCCGTGACGTACTCGGGCTCGAGGCCGAACAGCTCTTTGAGCTGGGTGTGATGAACCTCATCGGTTTGCAGGTTCCAGTCCCACAGGCCCAGCTCACTGGCTTGCAGGGCCATGGCCAGGCGCGCCTCGCTTTTATTCAGGGCCAGGCTGGCGGCGTCCAGTTCCTGGCTGCGTTGTGCCACGCGGTCCTGCAGGCCGATCTGCGCCTCACGTAGTTCCTGCTCAACCTGACGCCGCTGCTCGACTTCGCGCACCAGATCCTGATTCAGCTGCTCGCTGCGCTGCTGCGCCTGCTGCAGATGCTCGATCAATGCCTGGTTCTGGAAACGCCGCAGCAGCCCGCGCTGGATCAGGCGGTTGACCTGCCACGCCACCACGCTCAGGGACGCCAGCAGGATCAGGCCGAGCACACCCCAGCCCTGTTGCTGCGGGGCGCCATTCCAGAACAGATAGACAATCGCCGGCACCAGGCACGGCAAGGCAAAGGACAGGAACGCCGGAAAGCTCACTGCATAGGCGACGCTGGCCGACAGCGTCGCCGCACCGATCAGGCCGAACACCCAGGCCTGCTGCATGAAGCTGTCCACCGGCACCAGGGCGATGGCTGCGGTGGCCAGGGTCAGTCCGCTGACCGCCGAACCCAGCATGAACATGCGCCGCCAGATGGGTTGGGCCTGACGGCTGGGCATGGCCGAATCAAAGGCCGCCACCTGGATCACACGCATCGCCACCAGGGCCAGCAGCCACACCAGCCAGACGCTGTCCAGCAGGTATTGCCTGGGGTTCCACAGCAGCCAGGCGCAGACCAGGCCGTTGACCAGCATTAATAAGGTGGGCAGCAACGAGCCCTGATAGAGCAGGCGTGTGCGCTCGACCGCCATCTCGGTAGCGTAATGTTTGCGGATAACCTGCGCGGGCGCCGCCGAGGGGCCGAGCAGGTCGGTGCTGAGAGTCATAGGCAGTGTTCTTATAATGGTGAGCCCGAAACGTCGACGGAGCATACACAAGCAAGCGCTTGGGCCAAACTGCTCCAGATCATAAAAGTCACCCTGTGAACAGCCGCAAACCTTGGGGCCAGACCCCTTGAGCGAGGCACGGCGCGGGCTGTGGCCCATGACTTACCGGTCATCAGCCCTGCCAGAATGTTTGCCCGGCCGGGACCACGCGAGACGTTTTGCGTCGACCACCCGGCATTGGGATTTGCCCGAGCCCCCTTAGGCCCATAGAATGCGCCGATGCGCGATGATCTCTCTCTTTTGCTGAACTCCCTCAACGATGCCCAACGCCAGGCCGTAGCGGCCCCCGTTGGCCGTCAGTTGGTCCTGGCCGGTGCTGGCTCCGGTAAAACCCGAGTGCTGGTGCACCGTATCGCCTGGTTGATCCAGGTCGAGAACGCGTCCCCGCATTCGATCCTGTCGGTGACTTTCACCAACAAGGCCGCTGCCGAGATGCGCCACCGCATCGAGCAGTTGATGGGCATCAGCCCGGCCGGTATGTGGGTGGGCACCTTCCACGGCCTGGCGCACCGCCTGTTGCGGGCACACTGGCAGGAAGCGGGCCTGGCCCAGACCTTCCAGATCCTCGACAGCGATGACCAGCAACGCCTGGTCAAGCGCGTGATCCGTGAGCTGGGCCTCGACGAGCAGCGCTGGCCGGCGCGCCAGGCCCAGTGGTTTATCAACGGCCAGAAAGACGAAGGCCTGCGCCCGCAGCACATCCAGGCCAGCGGCGATTTGTTCCTGGCCACCATGCGCAGCATTTATGAAGCCTACGAGGCGGCCTGCGCCCGCGCTGGCGTTATCGACTTCTCCGAGCTGCTGCTGCGCGCCCTCGACCTGTGGCGCGACAATCCGGGTTTGCTGGCCCATTACCAGAAACGCTTCCGTCACATTCTGGTGGACGAGTTCCAGGACACCAACGCCGTGCAGTACGCCTGGTTGCGTCTGCTGGCCAAGGGCGGCGACAGCCTGATGGTGGTGGGCGACGACGACCAGTCGATCTACGGCTGGCGTGGCGCGAAAATCGAGAACATCTACCAGTATTCCGAGGACTTCCCGGACGCGGTCACCATCCGCCTGGAGCAGAACTACCGCTCCACCGCCGGCATCCTCAAGGCCGCCAACGCCTTGATCGCCAACAACACCGGGCGCCTGGGCAAAGAGCTGTGGACCGACGGCGGCGAAGGCGAGGCGATCAACCTGTATGCCGCGTTCAACGAGCACGATGAAGCGCGCTACGTGGTGGAAACCATCGAAAGCGCGCTGAAAACCGGCCTTGCCCGTAGCGATATTGCGATTCTGTACCGTTCCAACGCCCAATCGCGGGTGCTGGAAGAAGCCTTGCTGCGCGAGCGCATCCCGTACCGCATTTATGGCGGCCAGCGCTTCTTCGAGCGTGCGGAAATCAAGAACGCCATGGCATACCTGCGTTTGCTCGAAGGCCGTGGCAACGACGCGGCACTGGAGCGGGTGATCAATATCCCGGCCCGTGGCATCGGCGAGAAAACCGTCGAGGCGATTCGCGACCACGCGCGCCATGCCGATGTGTCGATGTGGGAGTCCATGCGCCTGCTCATTGCCAATAAAGGCCTGACGGGGCGTGCTGCCGGGGCGCTGGGGGTGTTTGTCGAGTTGATCGAGAACCTCGCGGCCAAGTGTTCGGAAATGCCCCTGCACCTGATGACCCAGACGGTGATCGAGCAATCCGGGCTGATTGCCTATCACGAAGCGGAAAAAGGCGAGAAAGGCCAGGCCCGGGTAGAAAACCTCGAGGAACTGGTCAGCGCCGCCCGCGCGTTCGAAAACACCGAGGAAGACGAAGAGCTGACTCCGCTCGCCGCCTTCCTCGGCCATGCGTCCCTGGAGGCCGGCGATACTCAGGCCGATGAGCATGAAGACAGCATCCAGTTGATGACCTTGCACAGCGCCAAGGGCCTGGAGTTTCCGTATGTGTTCCTGGTGGGCATGGAAGAAGGCCTGTTCCCCCACAAGATGAGCCTGGAAGAGCCCGGCCGTCTTGAAGAGGAACGCCGCCTGGCCTATGTGGGCATCACCCGCGCAATGCAGAACCTGGTGATGACCTACGCCGAGACCCGACGCCTGTACGGCAGCGAGACCTACAACAAGGTATCGCGCTTCGTACGTGAAGTGCCGAAGGGACTGATCCAGGAAGTGCGCCTGTCCAACAGCGTCAGCCGCCCGTTCGGCGGGGGCCAGCAGCAGAACTCCAGCAACATGTTCGCCGGTTCCGAGATTCCGGAAACCCCATTCAGCCTGGGCCAGCAGGTCAGGCATGCGATCTTCGGCGAAGGCGTGATCCTCAACTTCGAAGGCGCCGGAGCCCAGGCACGGGTGCAGGTGAACTTCGCCGAAGGCAGCAAATGGCTGATGATGGGCTACGCGAAGCTCGAAGCGGTCTGAAACATTTGCCAACATGAAGGTTATTGGCCCGCCCTTGTTTTTAACGAGCGCGGGCCAATATCTGTAATACGTCCTACAGACCATTCTGATTCGGTCTTACGCAAAAGCCCGAAACATTATGTCGCTAGCCACTGTCACTACACCTGTGCAACATGGCGCGCGTGCAATCCACAAATGGGAATTCCCTTTATGAAACGTTTTCTTAGCATCGCCATGGCGTTGTGCATCGGCCTGACGATGAGCCTCGACGCCAACGCCAAACGCTTCGGTGGCGGCAAAAGCTCGGGCGCGGCGCCGACTCACCAGACCAGCCAAATGGCTCCATCCGCCGGTGCCGGCGGTGCTGCCGCTACCGCAGGCGCAGCCGGGGCTGCCGGCGCCGCTGCCAAGGCCGGCGGTGCTTCGCGCTGGTTGGGCCCTCTGGCCGGTATCGCGGCCGGTGGCCTGCTCGCTTCCATGTTCATGGGCGGCGGCTTCCAGGGCATGCAGATCTTCGACATCCTGATCATGGCGGTCATCGCCTTCCTGGTCTTCCGTTTCATCGCCGCCCGTCGCCGCAAGCAGCAGGAGCAAATGGCTCCGGCCGGCGCGCCGATGCAGCGTGAAGTGTTCGAGCAGAAGCCAGCCATGGGTTCGATCTTCGGTGGTTCGGCAGCGCCTGCCGCAGCCCGCCCGGTGATCAACGCACCGGCGTGGTTCAACGAAGAGCGTTTCGTCGAAGCGGCCCGCAGCCACTTCCAGTCCCTGCAGCAGCACTGGGACGCCAACGAAATGGACAAGATCTCCGAGTTCGTGACCCCGCAACTGCTGGAGTTCCTCAAGCGCGAACGCGCCGACCTGGGCGACGGCTTCCAGTCGACCTATATCGACGACCTGCACGTGCAACTGGAAGGTGTGGATGATCGCGCCGACAAGACCATCGCAACGTTGACCTTCAGTGGCGTGTCGAAGACTTCGCGTTTCGACCAGGGTGAAGTGTTCAGCGAAAGCTGGAACATGGAACGTGCCCAAGGCGACAACCAGCCATGGCTGGTCGCCGGTATCCGCCAGAACGGCTGATACCCACGCGCTTGAGCAAGCCGTAACAAAACCCCGGACCTGTCCGGGGTTTTCTATTTCACGGTTGCACTTATGGCGAGCTACTGTATAAAACGCCCCTATAAACCGCGCCATCAGCAAGAGGATCCCGGCCGTGGAAGAAATCATCGAACAATTGCGTGAAGCCAATGAACCGGTTCCGGTTCCTCTGGAGTTGCCTGACGAAGATCAATTGGTGGAAATCGAGGAACAGCTGTTCATCGACATCCCGTTTGTCTTTCGTGAATTCCTGCTGACCGTCAGCGATGTGGTGTACGGCAGCCTGGAGCCGGTGACCGTCACCGACCCGCAATCCCACACCTACCTGCCGGACGTGGCTGCCAACGCCTGGGATGCCGGTGTTGACCGCAGCATGATCCCGATCTGCCAAGACGGTGACGATTACTACTGCGTCGAAGAAGACGGCACCGTGGTGCTGTGGTCCGGCGAAGAAGAACTCATCACCGAAGAGACCTGGGAATCGGTGTGGCACTGGGCGCGGGACGTCTGGCTGGAAAGCTGAGACCTGACCCCCGTGGCGAACGGGCTTGCGGTGGTGAGCGGGCTTGTCCCGCGCCGGGCCGCGTAGCGGCCCCCACTAGTGCTCCGGCGTATCCTTATGGTTATCCAGCGTCTCCAGCAAGGCGACCTGCATCCGCGTATGCACACGGATGAACCATCGCCAGAGCACGGCCGCCACCGCCGCCGTGACCACGGCAATCAGCACCAGCAACTTGTTGGTCGGCAGAATACTGGCCGACAAGGCTGCCAATAGCACAAAGATCACCAGCAGCGACAAAATCGGGATCAGCTCCGCAATCACCCGTCGCACACGCTGGGTATGTCGCCCGGCCATTTCCGGCTTCACGCTCATCTCCGCCAGCAACATCGACAGCGCCTTAAGCTTGCGGTACGCCGCAATCAGGAACGGCAGCGACAACAGCAATGCCCCACCCCAGATCAACGCCTTCTGCCAGCTTGGATCACTGATCCAACCTTCCAGGTACCCACCAATGCGCACCGCGAAAAAGCTTCCGGCGAAGAAAATCGCGATCACCAGCGCCAGGTTCACGCCCACCTGCAGGATGATCTTGCGGATCATCGACGCCAGCATGGCGCCCTCGCCTTGCGGCTGAATACTGCGTAACCATTCGCCGTACATGCCAAACACCCGGCTCATACGCTTGGGCATCACGGCGGCGATCTTCAATGACAAAGGGTCGGCGCCGCGAATCAGGTACGGCGTGAGCAGCGTAGTGATCGCCGAAACGGCCACCGCCACCGGATACAGGAAGTCGCTGGTCACCTGCAAGGTCATGCCCAGCGCGGCGATAATGAAGGAAAACTCGCCAATTTGTGACAGCCCCATGCCTACCCGCAGTGAGGTACGACCATCATTGCCGGCGATAAAGGCACCCAGGCCGCAGGACAGCATCTTGCCCAGCACCACGGCCACGGTGATCACCGCGATCGGCCAGGCGTATTGCAGGAGGATCTGCGGGTCGATCATCAAGCCGATCGCCACGAAGAAGATCGCGCTGAACATGTCGCGAACCGGCTCGATCAGGCGCTCGATCTTAACCAATTGCCGGGATTCGGCCATGATCGCGCCGATCAGAAACGCCCCCAGCACCATGCTGTACTCCAGCTTGACCACCAGCAGGCAGAAACCGAAACACAGGCCCAGTACGGTGATCAGCAGCATTTCGTTGCTTTCGAATTTGGCCACGTAGGCCAACAGGCGCGGCACCAGCAAAATACCGATGACCAACGCGACAATCATGAACAGCGAGAGCTTGCCGACCGTGGAGAACACCTCGCCGGAGCTCACCGTACCGCTGACGGCGATGCTCGAGAGCAAGGCGATGATGCCGATGCCGAGGATGTCTTCCACAATCAGCACGCCAAAAATAAGTTGGGCGAAGCGCTGGTTTTTCATCTTCAGGTCATTGAGTGCCTTCACGATGATGGTAGTGGAGGAAATCGCCAGGATCGCGCCGAGGAACAGCGAGTCCATGGTGTTCCAGTCGAACCAGCGGCCAATCTCGTAGCCGATCCAGATCATCAGGATGATTTCCAGGAAGGCCGCGATAAACGCCGTGGCCCCCACCTTGAACAGCTTGCGCAGGCTGAACTCCAGGCCCAGGCAGAACATCAGGAAGATCACCCCCAGTTCGGCGAGGGTCTTGATGGTGTCTTCGTCGTGGATCAGTCCGAACGGCGGGGTGTGCGGGCCAATGATGAAGCCGGCGACGATGTACCCCAGCACCACGGGTTGCTTGAGGCGGTGAAACAGGACGGTGACCACCCCTGCCACCAGCATGATCACAGCCAAGTCCTGGATAAAGCTGATGGCGTGCATGGCGAGGGGCTCCTTGAGGGTACTGGCGCTTTTCCCACTTCCGCACGCGCCTTTGAAAAATCGCAAAATGCGGAAGGAAAAGTCTGCCTTTATCGTAAGAAATGCCCTGAGATGGGCTTTTGAAGGTTAACACCGCGACTTCCGCCGGAAAGCCGGTGCAATATATGGAAACAGATCGGTGAACGCGTGACGGCAAGCCGCCCACCGGCGTCCCGTAAGGGATGGCGCTGCAAAGATCCCAGCACCCGCAGAGGTGCCACCCAACCAATGCCTACAACCCGTGAGTGTGCTATGGAACCCGGAAACGCCCAGCTGTCGATGACGGTATTGATGACCCCTGACATGGCCAACTTCTCAGGCAATGTCCACGGCGGCACCTTGCTCAAGTACCTCGATGAAGTGGCCTACGCCTGCGCGAGCCGTTATGCCGGTCGCTATGTGGTGACGCTGTCGGTGGATCAGGTGATTTTTCGCGAACCGATCCATGTCGGCGAGCTGGTGACATTCCTTGCGTCGGTCAACTACACCGGCAATACGTCGATGGAAGTGGGCATCAAGGTGGTGACCGAGAACATCCGCGAGCGCTCGGTGCGTCATACCAACAGCTGCTTCTTCACCATGGTGGCCGTGGACGACCAGCGTAAACCCGCTGCCGTGCCACCGCTGCAACCCCATAACAGTGAAGACAAGCGCCGGTTCGTGCAGGCCCAGCAGCGCCGGCAGATCCGCCAGGAGCTTGAGAAGCGCTACCAGGAAATCAAGGCTGACGCGCTGTAAGTCCAACCAAAAAATGTGGGAGGTTTGCCCCCTCCCACATTGGGTTCTGTGTACTTACAGGCTGATCGGCGTCGCCTCGAAACGTACGCGAGGATGGGCAATGCGGTCCTGGGCGCGGACCAGTTCCAGCTCGTAACTGGCGCAGGCCTGGGTTTCCAGCAGCACTTCGTGCACCGCCGCGGCCGTGAACTCAAAAGCCGCCAACAGGCTGTCGCCCAGCAACACCCGCGCCAGGAACAGCCCCGACGTCAGGTCGCCCACGCCCACCGGCTGGCGCGGGAACGCCAGCAGCGGCCGACGCAGGTGCCAGCTGCCCTCGGCAGTTACCAGCAGCATCTCGAAACCATCCGGCAACTTGCCCGGGTAATCCAGGTGCTTGACCAGCACCGCCTTCGGGCCACGGGCCAGCAATGCCTTGGCCATGCCCAGGCAGTCGAACAGCGATTGCGGCTTGCGCCCGGCAAAGCTGTCCAGTTCCAGTTGGTTGGGGCACAGGAAGTCGGCCATGGCCGCCGCTTCATCCAGCAGGAAATCGCTGACGTCCTGCGGCACGATGCAGCCCTTTTCCGGATGGCCCATCACCGGGTCGCACAGGTACAGGGCCTTGGGGTTGACGGCCTTGATGCGCGCCACACCGGTAAGAATCGCGCGGCCCTGATCCGCGCTGCCCAGGTAGCCAGACAGGATCGCATCGCAGTTGCCCAGCTCGCCGATGGCGGCAATGCCTTCCACCAGCGCAGGAATCTGCTGCGGCGCCAGCACTTCGCCCGCCCACTGACCATACTGGGTATGGTTGGAGAACTGCACCGTGTTCAGCGGCCAGACGTTCACCCCGACCCGCTGCATGGGGAACACGGCGGCGCTGTTTCCGGCGTGGCCAAAGACCACATGAGACTGGATAGCAAGCAGATGAGGTGTGCGTTTCATGCAGGAGATTTCCGTAAAGCCATTGAAATTCTGGCCGCGCAGTATGCGACTAAACGCAGCCTGTACGACAGACCGACGACACAGTTAAGCTGCTCTCACTTTGTTGGAGTTTTTCGCATGCTGACCCTGGGAAACATCTTCGTGTTGATGCTGCTGGCGACCGGCGCCGCCTGGGTATGGCACAACCACGGCCTGCGAGAGCGGGCGTTGGCGCGGGTCAAGCAGCATTGCGCCAAGCTCGATATCGAATTGCTCGACGGCGCCGTGGCGTTGAAGCGCATCGGTTTTGTGAAGGATGCCAACGGTCGGCGGCGTCTGGCGCGTATCTACAATTTCGAGTTCACCGTCACGGGCGAGACCCGTCACAGCGGGACCATCACGCAATTCGGCGCCCACAGTGCGCAGATCGAACTGGCGCCCTACCCGTTCGAGGTCAAGGAAGCACTGCCCAGCGCCAATGTGATCGAGCTGAGCCAATGGCGCCAGGACCACGCCACCAAGAACCGTCAGTAACGGCAGGCGGCCAGTGCGATCTGCAACGCGGCCACGTCCTGTGGTGCGCTGAAGATCAGTTCGATACGTGAGTCGCGACGCCATTCGCTGGGTTGCCAGGCGAACCGGCTGTTATCCACAGCGTTGGCCGAGATCCACCCATCACGGCTGTGGATAACCAGTTTGGCGCGGCGCCACTCAAGGGATGTCAGCCACAGATGCAAACGCTCGGAATCGAATTGCTGGCTCGGGTGCCAGCGCCAACCGATACTCCAACCGCCCTCCTGGGCCTGGCTCAGGCAAATCGGCACGCTCGGATCACTCCAGATAGCCGGCAATTGAGCCAGCCCCTTGGGCACCACGAAGTTATCCACAGCCGCTTCAGCCTGCGCATTCAAGCCTGGCAGTTTGCCGAGTGGCACGTACGCCTGCTGCGTCCAATAAATGTTCCGATCGGGTAGCTGTCGTTCGACGGCCTCGCGTTGCGCAGCATCCAACCCCTCATCCTTGTTCAACACCAACAGCCCGGAACTGGCCAACGCTTCCTGCTGCGCTGGCGGCAAGGGTTTGCCCGCTGCCAGCGCCTGGGCATCCAGTACCAACACACAGGGCTGAACCGCCAGCACCTGCTGCCACGGCGCTTCGCGCAACTGCTTGAGCAACTGCGCAGGATGCCCCAGGCCCGAGGGTTCGATAAACAACCGATCCGGCTTGGCCTTACGCAGCAACCGGCCCAGGCCTACTTGGAACGGTGCGCCATTCACACAACAAAGGCAGCCACCGGCGACTTCACCCAGGGCAATGCCATCGTCATCCAGGGTCAGCAATGCAGCGTCCAGGCCGATCTGGCCGAACTCGTTGATCAACACCGCCCAGCGCTCGTTGGCCGGACGTTGGGCAAGCAGGTGCTTGATCAGGCTGGTCTTGCCGGCGCCCAAGGGCCCGGCAATCACGTGGGTGGGAATGTTCTGCAGCATGGGTGCCATCGTTCGGACCGTGTAGAGGGTTTGATCCTACGCGGTTACGCGAGCCAATCCAGCGTCAGAATCAATCGGCGCTCATTCGCTTTCAACGCCGGGGAGCGATGGATGAGGCCGTGGTTTTCGTTGCCGTGCCATTTGGTGCCTTTGAGCAGGGCCACTTCACCGCACTGGATCTGTTCGATGCGCTGGCGCGGTTCGGCGTCCGGTTGGCTGAGCTTGCGTCGGTCCATCACCCCTTCGCGCAACCACTGGCTACCGATGCCGGCATAGGTGGTGATCAGCCGTACCGGCACATGGTCAACGTGGAAACGCGGGCACATGGCTTTATCCAGCAGCCGCAGGCGCACACCGATGCGCTTGGCGCCGAGCAGGCACGCAAAGGCGCTGACCAGCCACGACACATCGGCGATAAAACCTTCGTAGCCTTCAAGATCGCGGCAGCTGGACGCCAGACCGCACAGGTTCGGCTCGGCGTCTTCGTTGTTGAGTTCGATCACCAAGGACTCGGCCAACGGTTCATTGAGCGCCACCAGCAAGGCGCCGAACTCGGCGATATGCAACGGCAATTGGCGCTGCCACAGCGCCAGGTTCACGCCGTCTTCGAGAATATCGGACAGCGCCAGCGGGGTTTCACCACAGGTCTGGCGCACCACCGGGCGCAAGGGGATAAGCGGTGCCAGCATCAGGCGGCCTCTTCATACCAGGGACCAAACGGATCAGCCAGCAGGCGCCAACCTTCGACACCCAGGGCCAGTTCTTCATCGGTGAGCAAGCACGCGTCCAACTCGGCACGCATCCGCGCGAAGTCGATGTTTTGTCCGATAAACACCAGTTCCTGACGGCAGTCGCCGGTACTGAGCTGCCAGTTGCCCATGATGGCGGCGACGCTTTCTTCGTCCTGGGGCCATTGGCTTTTTGGCACAAAGCGCCACCAGCGTCCGGCAAACCCGTGGCGCATCAAGCCACCGGCCTGGGACCAACTACCCGCATCCTGGTGCTTGCTGGCCAGCCAGAAAAAGCCCTTGGAACGCAGCAATTTGCCGTTGACCCAAGGCCGGTCGATAAAGTCGAAGAAGCGTTGCGGGTGGAAGGGGCGACGTGCGCGATAGGCCGTGGAAGCGATGCCGTACTCTTCGGTTTCCGGCACGTGTTCACCCCGCAACTCCTGCAACCAGCCCGGCGCCTGCGCGGCGCGTTCGAAGTCGAAGCGGCCGGTGTTGAGGATCTTGTGCAGCGGCACTTCGCCCATGACCATCGGGATGATTTCCGCCTGGGCGTTGAGACGTTCAAGGATCGCCATCAGCTCTTCGCGCTCACAGCGGCTGATCAGGTCGATCTTGCTGATCAGGATCACGTCGGCGAATTCGATCTGCTCGATCAACAGGTCGGTGATCGAGCGTTCGTCCTCCTCTCCCAGGGTTTCGCCCCGTGAGGCGAGGCTTTCGGCAGCCTGGTAGTCGAGCAGGAAGTTCATGCCGTCGACCACGGTGACCATGGTGTCCAGGCGCGCGATATCGGCCAGGCTTTGCTCGTTTTCATCACGGAAGGTGAAGGTTTCAGCCACCGGCAACGGCTCGGAGATCCCGGTGGATTCGATCAGCAGGTAATTGAAGCGACCTTCCTTGGCGAGTTTTCCGACTTCTTCGAGCAAGTCTTCACGCAAGGTGCAGCAGATACAGCCGTTGCTCATCTCCACCAGTTTTTCTTCGGAACGGTTGAGGGTGACGTCACGCTGCACCTCGCTGCCGTCGATGTTGATTTCGCTCATGTCGTTGACGATCACCGCCACGCGCAGGTTTTCGCGGTTGCGCAGGACGTAGTTGAGCAGCGTGCTTTTACCGGCGCCGAGAAAGCCGGACAACACGGTAACGGGGAGACGATTGGGCATCAGGTAATCCTCATCAGGGTTGGCCGGTCAAATCGCCCGTTTATGGCGTTCCCGCAGCTCTTCACGTTCTTTGGCTTCGATACACAGGGTGGCGGTGGGGCGCAGCAGCAGGCGTTGCAGGCCGATGGGCTCGCCCGTTTCGCGGCACCAGCCGTATTCGCCGCGGGCCAGCAGTTCGAGGGCGTCGTCGATTTTGTCGAGGAGCTTCTTTTCCCGCTCCAGCAGGCGCAGTTGCCACTGGCGCTGTTCTTCGGCGCTGCCCACATCGGCCGGGTCGCTGTTGGGCTCCTGCTCGCGCAGCACCAGGAATTCGCCCTCGATGCGCGCTTGCAGTTCATGGCGCTGAGTCAGCAACAGTTCGCGGAAAAAGCCCTGCTGGGCTTCATTCATGTAGTCGGCGGGCGGTTGGGCCAGCAGGTCTTGTTCGGTCATGGGGATCGGTTCACGGGCCAGGCTGTGCCTTTATGTTATAGTATAACAATGCAAATAAGCCAATCCCCCTTGCTCGTTACGACGAAGGGCGCAATGCTTGAACACTTCCCAGCCCGAGACACCCTATGAAATACCTGGTGTGCGCCCTGTTACTGGCAGTCGCAGGGCCTGCCTGCGCCCAAGCGCCAAGCTTGCTGGCCAAGTGCACGCGCAGCGCCAATCTGTTGGCCTGTGTGGACCCGCTAGGCAATGCCTACAGCGTAGCGACGGTGGGCACCACCACGTATCTGCGCGGTTTCGAGGTGATCGGGAAACGTTATTGGGCACAAACCAACAGCCGCTACGGGCAACTGACGTTCTTTACCGGTTTGGCGTCGGATGGAGAGGCATGGGTCGGCTACACGCGGCGGGTGGGTTGGACCACGATCAACCGGTTTTCCAGCTCCGGGGGCGCCACTGCCAAATTCACGTGCAGCCGAATTACCGGCTGTTAGGCCTGGGCATTCTTCTGTTCCTGAACCCAGGCCATGTAGCTGTTCATCGGCGGGTTCTTCTGGAAGTAATTTTTCAGGCCTTCGAACAAGCCATCCGCAACCGCCTGTTGATGGCGCGCCGTCACCAGGCGCTGGGCGTCCTGGGCATTGGAGATAAACCCGGTCTCCACCAGGATCGACGGCACATCCGGTGACTTGAGCACCGCGAACCCCGCCTGTTCCACACGCTTCTGATGCAGGCTGGTGATGCTTTGCAGGCTCCCCAGCACCGAGCTGCCCAGTTGCAGGCTGGAGGCGATGGTGGCGTTCATCGACATATCAAGAATCACCCCGGCCAGCATCGGGTCCTTATCCTTGAGATTGAGCAACGTGGTGGCGCCCAGCAAATCCGCGCCGTTTTCACGCTGGGCCATAAAGCGCGCCGTGGCCGAGGTCGCGCCGCCCTCCGACAGCGCATACACCGAGGCGCCCGAGGCAGTGAGCCGTGGCGCGGCATCGGCATGCACCGAGATGAACATATCGGCCTTGTGCTGACGGGCGATGTCCACGCGCTTGCGCAGCGGCACAAAGAAGTCGTCGTTACGCACCAGTTTCACGTCAAAACCCTTTTCGCGCTTCAAACGCTTGGCCAGCAGTTGGGCGATAGACAACACCACGTCTTTTTCGCGCTGGCCCTTGGACCCGACAGCGCCGGGGTCTTTGCCGCCGTGGCCGGGGTCGACCACCACGATAATGTCGCGCTTGGGGTGCGCCTTGTTCACCGCGGCCACCAAGGGCACCGCCTCAGCCGCGATTTGACGCGGTGCACGGGTGGCGCTGGTCAGGTCCAGCACCAGGCGATGGCCCTGCCCGTCCTGAGGCGGCAATACAAAGCTGTTGAGCTGCATCGGCGCGGCCAGGTCGAGCACGATGCGCGTATCCGCCTTGCCGAAATGCCCCGAGCGAATCGAGGTGATCCCGCTGTTCTTCAGCTCAAGTTGAGAAAAGTCACCACTGAGACCCGCGCCGCTCAGGTCGATGATCAGGCGTTCCGGAGCAGTCAGGGAGAAGGTCTTGTATTGCACTGGGCCGCTAAGGTCGAACACCAGGCGCAGCTTGTCGTCCGAACGCCATAGGCGTGCATTGCGGATCTGGGTCGCGTGGGCGGCGAACGGCAAAGCAAACAAAGGGCTGGCCAGGAGCAGGTTGAGGAGCTGACGTCTGTACATGACAAATACCGCAAATGGAGGAGTGTCCGTACTCCACATGAGTGAAAAAAGGCCGGGGCAGAAAATTCATCGTCGACTCTATTGTTATACTATAACATGTCGAATTATTTCCAACGATGGACCTGCTTATGAATGCGCTGACTCTGCCGGATATTGCCGCGCAGGCTTCACGCCAAGCCTTACCACTCGACTGGGTGGGCATGTGCGGCATCGCCCTGCCGATCCTCATTGACGGCCAACGCCTGAGCGCCAGCGCCGATGCCGGCGTCAGCCTGGACGATGGCACCGCTCGTGGCATTCATATGTCACGCCTGTACCTGGCACTGGAGATGCTCGAACAGCAGCCCGTTACGCCTGCACTTCTGCGCAATGTACTGCAGCGGTTTCTCGACAGTCATGAAGATTTATCTAAGAACGCCTACCTGCGTCTGCACACGAATTTGCTGCTGAAACGCCCGGCGCTGGTCAGCCCATTGGCCGGCTGGAAGGGCTACCCGGTGAGCATCGAAGCGCGCCTGGAAAACCAGATGTTCCACGTGGAACTAAAAATTGACGTTACCTATTCTTCAACCTGCCCCTGTTCCGCCGCCCTCGCCAGGCAGTTGATTCAGCAGCAATTTCTCCAAGACTTCGGCAACACGCCGTTGCAGCATGAAGACGTGCTGACCTGGCTCGGCAGCGCTAACGGTATCGTCGCCACGCCCCACAGCCAGCGCAGCAGCGCGCAGCTGCACGTGCACCTGCAAGGCGAGCATCTGGCGCTGACGGAGCTGATCAACGCTGCCGAAGCCGCCCTCGGCACCGCCGTACAAACCGCCGTAAAACGCGCGGACGAACAAGCCTTTGCCTTGGCCAACGGGCAGAACCTGATGTTCTGCGAAGACGCCGCCCGCCGCCTTAACCTCGCCTTGAAACGCTCGGATGCGGTCAAAGCCTTCCACCTCAAAGTGATCCACGCCGAAAGCCTGCACGCGCACGATGCCGTGGCTGAAAGCCGCTGGACGAGAAACCCTGCATGATCACCTGCACTGCTTTGCGCTGGGGCGCCCCTGGCCAACCGCTGACACCCGCCGTGGATTTCACCCTGGAAAAAGGCAGCCTCACCGGCGTGATCGGCCCCAATGGCTGCGGCAAAAGCAGCCTGCTCAAAGTCATCGCCGGCCTGCAAAAACCGTTGGCGGGCAAAGTGACCGTGGATGTTCCACGCCGAGGTGGCCTGTCGTTCCTGCCCCAGCAACAGCACCTTGATCGTCAGTTCCCCATCAGCCTGCAAGAACTGGTCGCCGCCGGTTTCTGGGGCACGCGGCTCACCCCGCAACAACGCAGCCAGCGCCTGCAGAAGGTGCTGGAAGAATGGTGCCTCAGTGGCCTGGAACAGCGCCCATTGATGGCGTTGTCAGGCGGCCAACTACAACGCGCATTGCTCGCTCGCATGAGCCTTGCCGAGTCGCCAGTGTTACTGCTTGACGAGCCCCATGCCGCTCTGGACGAAGAAGGCCAGGCCCTGTGCTGGAGCCATATCCACGCCTGGCACGCCGAAGGCCGAACGTTGGTGGTGGTGTGCCATGACTTGGCCTCCGTACGCCAACACACCCAACAAGTGGTGCAAATCAAAAGCAGTGGCTGTGTATTCGGCCCCAGCAAAGAGTTGATCCGCCCGCAGCCGCACATGCAGGTGGCCTGATGCACTTCGCCGCCCATCTGTGGACGCCCTTCCTCGACTTCGTCTTCATGCGTCGCGCCCTGATCGGCGGGCTGGTGCTCGCCTGCAGCACCGCCCCGCTCGGCGTATTTCTGATCCTGCGCCGTATGAGCCTGATCGGTGACGCCGTCGCCCACGGCATATTGCCCGGCGCCGCACTGGGCTTCTGGTTCGCGGGCTTGAGCCTGCCCGCGTTGACCATCGGCGGCCTGGGCGCTGGCCTGGGCATGGCCGGCCTGTCGGCGTGGATCACCCGCCGCACCGGCCTGCGCGAAGACGCCAGCCTGGCGGCCATCTACCCCATCTCCCTCGCCGCCGGCGTGTTGATCCTGGGCCTTGCCGGCAAGCGCCTGGATTTGCTGCACCTGCTGTTCGGCTCTGCCCTGGCCGTCGACGAAACCACCCTGACCGGCATGCTCTGGGTCTCCGGGTTCAGCCTGATCGCCATGGCGCTGATCTACAAACCGCTGCTGCTGGACACCCTCGACCCGCTGTTCCTGCAAACCGTCAGCCGCCTTGGCCCCCTGGCCCACGGCTTGTTCCTGACCCTGGTGGTCCTGAACCTGGTGATTGGCTTCCAGGCCATCGGCGCCTTGATGGTGGTGGGTTTGATGATGTTGCCGGCCATCGCTTCACGCTTCTGGAGCCGGCGCCTGCCGGTGTTGATCGCGGTATCGGCGGTGCTGGGATGCCTGTCGGTGTGGTTGGGTTTGTTGCTGTCGTTCTACTTCTCGCTGCCCAGCGGCCCGGCGATTGTGCTGGTGGCTGGCGGCGGGTACCTGCTGTCCGTGGTCTTCGGTCCGGTGCACGGCTTGCTGCGCCGCCCGCCTTTGCTTACATCCCAATGAGGTGTTTCCCGATGCGCGCTCTACTCGTGCTGTTCAGTCTGCTGCTGCCGTTGTCGATGGCCCAGGCCGCCGACAAACTCCAGGTGGTTACCAGCTTCAGTATTCTCGATGACATCACCCACCAGATCGGTGGCGATCACATCCAGATCAGCAACATGGTCGGCCCCGACGCCGATGCCCATACCTACGAGCCAACCCCGGACGACGCCAAGGCGCTGCTCAAGGCCAAGCTGATCATCAAGAACGGCCTGGGCTTCGAGCCGTGGCTGGACCGCCTGGTGACCAGCACCGAAACCAAGGCCACGGTGGTCACCGCCAGCAAAGGTGTGATCTCCCACACCATGGAGGAAGACGGCGATACCATCCCCGACCCGCACGCCTGGCACAACCTGGCCAACGCCGAAATCTATGTGAACAACATCACCAAGGCACTGGTGGCCGCCGACCCGGCCAACAAGGCCGACTACCTGCGCAACAGCCAGGCCTACCTGAAAGAAATCTACCGCCTGCTGGCCGAAGCCAAGACCAAGTTCGGCGCGCTGCCACCGGGTAACCGTCGCATCGTCACCTCCCATGACGCCTTCGGTTACCTGGGCCAGGCCTATGGCATCCAGTTCCTGGCGCCACAAGGCCTGTCCACCGAACGTGAACCTTCGGCCGCCGAAGTTGCCGCGCTGATCACCCAGATCCGCAAGGACAAGGTCAAGGCGGTGTTCATGGAAAACATCAAGGACTCGCGCCTGCTCAAGCAGATCGCCGATGAAAGCGGCGCGCAGATTGGCGGCACGCTGTACTCCGACGCCCTGGCTGCCGAAGGCCCGGCGAGCACCTTCACCGGGCTGTTCGAGTACAACCTCAACACCCTGTGCGCAGCGTTGAGCAGGCCGTGACCCTGAGCATGCTCGAACTGGAAGGGGCTGCCGTCGGCAGCCGCTTTCCACTCGCCGCCGTGCTCGACGCCCTGCCGTGGAACAGCGATGGCCTGATCGCCGCCATCGCCCAGCAACACGGCAGCGGCGAAGTGCTGATGCTGGCCTGGATGAATCGCCAGGCCCTCAACGAAACACTGGCTACCGGGCAGGTCTGCTATTGGTCGCGCTCGCGCCGACAGCTGTGGCGCAAAGGCGAAAGCTCCGGCCACTGGCAACAGTTGGTGGAAGCGCGCCTGGATTGTGACGGCGACGCGGTACTGCTGATCGTCGACCAGCAAGGCCCGGCCTGCCACACCGGCCGCCACACCTGTTTCTACAACGCCATCGACGGCGCTTACGTTCACATCATGACGGAGCCAGTTGCATGATCCGCAAGAACCCTTCCGGCGATCTGCCGGTGATTGCCGAATCGGCCTACGTCGACAAGACCGCGATCATCTGCGGCAAGGTCATCATCGGCGAGAACGTGTTTGTCGGCCCCTACGCCGTGATCCGCGCCGACGAAGTCGACGCCGGCGGCGCCATGGACCCGATCACCATCGGCGCGAATTCCAACATCCAGGACGGCGTGGTCATCCACTCCAAGTCCGGCGCGGCGGTGACGATAGGCGAATTTACATCCATCGCCCACCGCTCCATCGTCCACGGCCCCTGCACCGTCGGCGACCGGGTGTTTATCGGTTTCAACAGCGTGCTGTTCAACTGCGCCGTCGGCGATGGCTGCGTGGTGCGCCATAACTCGGTGGTCGACGGCCGTGATTTGCCCGCCGCCTTCTACGTGCCCTCCACCACCCGCATCGGGCCGAATACCGACCTGTCGCAATTCCCGCCGGTGAGTGTCAGTGCCTCGGAGTTTTCCGAAGACGTGGCACGTACCAACGTCGACCTGGTGCGCGGTTACAAAGCCCTGCAAAACGAGTTCTAAGCCATGAGCCGCCTGCTGATCCGCAACGCCCGCCTGGTGAACGAAGGCGAGGAATTCGACGCCGACGTGCTGGTCGCCAATGGCCGTATCGAAAAGATCGCCAGCAGCATCGGCGGGAACGCCGCGCCCGTGTCCATCGACGCCCAAGGCCAGTGGTTGCTGCCGGGCATGATTGACGACCAGGTGCACTTTCGCGACCCCGGCGCGCCGGACAAGGGCAGCTTCTACAGCGAGTCCCGTGCAGCGGTAGCCGGCGGCATCACCAGCGTCATGGACATGCCCAACACCAACCCGGCCACGCTGAACCTGGAAGCCCTGGCCGATAAAAAGCGCCGCGCGGCCCTGCACTCGGTGGCCAACTACGGCTTTCACTTCGGGGTCAGCAACGACAACCTCGACACCGTCGCCGCCCTCGACCCGCGCGAAGTGGCCGGGGTCAAAGTATTCATGGGTGCCTCCACCGGCAATATGCTGGTGGACGACCCACGGATCCTGGAACGGCTGTTTGCCGAAGTGCCGACCATTCTGCTGGCCCACTGCGAACACACGCCGAGCATCCAAGCCAACGAGCAGCGCATGCGTGAACGCTTTGGTGACAGGATCCCCGCCGTCGCCCACCCGCTGATCCGCGATGCCGAAGCCTGCTATCGCTCATCCTCCTTCGCGGTGGAACTGGCCAAGCGTCACGGCACGCGCCTGCATGTACTGCACCTGACCAGCGCCCGCGAGTTGGCATTGTTCGAAGACAAACCCCTCGCACAAAAACGCATTACTGCTGAGGTCTGCGTGCATCACCTGCTGTTCGATGACCGTGACTATCACCGCCTCGGCCACCAGATCAAATGTAACCCGGCGATCAAGACCCGCGCCGACCGCGACGCCCTGCGCCTGGCCTTGCTGAGTGATCGTCTGGATGTGATTGGCACTGACCATGCGCCGCATACCTGGGCGCAAAAACAGTTGGGGTATCGTGAAGCGCCTTCGGGTCTGCCCCTGGTGCAACACGCGCTGCCGGCGTTGTTGGAATTGGTCGCCGATGGGCTGCTGCCCCTGGCCACCCTGGTGGCCAAGACCAGCCACCGTGTCGCCGACCTGTTTGCCATCCCCGACCGGGGTTACCTGCGCGAAGGGTATTGGGCCGACCTGGTGCTGATCAAACCGGAGCCCGAGGGAAAGCCGGTCAGGGATGAGCCGATTCTTGCCCGCTGCGGCTGGACACCGTTCGCCGAACGCAGCTTTCGCCACAGCGTGAGTACCACCCTGGTCTCCGGCCACCTGGCCTGGCACAACGGCCAGGTGGTCGACAGCTGCCAGGGTTTACCGCTGCATTTCCTAAGGTAGGCGCGAGCTTGCTCGCGAAGAGCGTTAACGATAACGCAGGGGACCTGACACCCGGTGGCGCTCTCCGGTTTTTCGCGAGCAAGCTCGCTCCTACAGGTTAAGCGCGAGGCTTGACCGTACCGCAATCGTTGCCCAGCCATTGGGCGTGGGTGTCCAGGCTGCCCTTCTGCTGAACGCCGGTGGCATTGAAGGTGCCGTTGACGGTGGTGGTGAATTCTTTCTGGCTCTGGAAGGTAGCGACGCCGGTGCCCTGGGCTTTCGGGCAACTGAAACGGAATTTCCACTGGTTACCGGTCTTGTCGGTCACTTCCTGTTTGCAGCCCGATTGCGGGTCGGTCAGGGGGATTGAATCAGAGGCGACTTGTGCCGGGGTGAGGCACACCTGCACGCCTTTGCCGGCCATGGTGATGCCTTGCTTTTCCAGCATGGCGCGCTGTTCGGGGGTCATCTGTTGCTTGAGCTGACCGAGGATCAGCGACAGGTCCGGCAGGTCCTGGTTATCGACTTTCATGTTGCTGGTGGTCAATTCCCACAAGCCCGGCGCCAGCATCTGCGCCTGCGCTGCCAGCGGCAACGACAAACCAATAACCATGGCCAAACCAAGCAGACGAGCATTCATCGGGTAACTCCTGGGCAATTGTGGGCGTTAGACGCCGCAAAAGTGCCAGTGTTGCACGCCAAATAAAATAGCGACATTCGCAGCCGTTCATGGTCTGTTAGGCATTGGATTGCCTGGAGTACCGTCGTCCATGGATTTCTTTGGCCCGCACCTGCTCGCCTACTTCATCGCCACGCTGCACTTTCTCGGGACTCTCGCCGCGATCCACGCGGTGCTGACCGTCAGGACCGCCCAAGGCTCGATCGCCTGGGCCCTGTCACTGATGTTCATGCCCTATCTCACCCTGATCCCCTACCTGATCTTTGGCCGCAGCACCTTCGACGCGTATATCCAGGCCCGTCGCCAGGCCAACCAGGAAATGCACACCGCGATCACCGAGCTGAACTGGCGCCCCTGGGTCGAGGAGGCTCTCGCTGCGCGCAACTCCAGCGCCTACGCCTCGTTACGCGCCATGCCCAAGCTGGGGCGCATGCCGTGCCTGGCAAACAATGAAGTGCGCTTGCTGATCAACGGCGAGGCCACGTTCAGTGCAATCTTCGACGCCATTCGCAGTGCCAAAACCGCCGTGCTGTTTCAGTTCTTCATCATTCATGACGATGAACTCGGCCGTCAGTTACAGGCGCTGTTGAAGGAAAAGGCCGCCCAAGGCGTGGGCATCTACGTGCTGTACGACCGCATCGGCAGCCACGCCCTGCCCCATCAGTACGTGCAATCGCTGCGCGACGCCGGGGTGCAGGTCAAGGCATTCGCCACCCGCAGCGGTTGGCTCAATCGTTTCCAGGTCAACTTCCGCAACCACCGCAAGATCGTGGTGGTGGACGGTGTCACCGGGTTTGTCGGTGGGCACAATGTGGGCGATGAATACCTGGGCAAAAAACCGCCATTGGCACCATGGCGCGATACCCATGTGCAAGTCACCGGCCCGGTGGTGGCGTGTTTGCAGGAGTCGTTTGCCGAGGACTGGTTCTGGGCCGCGCGCGAGCTGCCGCCGCTGATTCTGCCGGACGCCTACCCCGAAGACGGCGTGCTCTGCCAATTGCTCGCCAGCGGCCCGGCCGATCCGTATGAAACCTGTTCGCTGTTTTTCGTCGAGGCCATCCATGCGGCCACCGAGCGGGTGTGGATCACCAGCCCATATTTCATCCCCGACGAAGCGGTGTTCGCCGCCCTGCGCCTGGCGGTCCTGCGGGGCGTGGACGTGCGCCTGTTGCTGCCATCGCGGCCCGACCACCGCATCGTGTACGCCGCGTCCAGCCTGTATGCGATCGAAGCGGTGCGCGCCGGTGTCCGGGTGTTCCGCTATACGCCGGGTTTTTTGCATCAGAAGGTGGTGCTGGTGGACAACGAGATCAGCGCCATCGGCAGTGCGAACATGGACAACCGTTCATTCCGGCTGAATTTCGAAGTGATGTTGCTGACGGTCGACGAAGCCTTCGCCAAGCAGGTGGAACAGATGCTGCTGGACGACTTCGCCCAGGCCCATGAAGTGAGCCAGGAAGAAAGCCGCGAGACCCGCCGCCTGCAGCAACTGGGCATGCGGGTGGCGCGCTTGATCTCACCGATTCTCTAACGGCCAATGCGGTAAAAAATGTGGGAGGGAGCAAGCCCCCTCCCACAGTTGGATCTCCACTTTTCTGGAACATCAGCTCAGCGATAGATGTCTTCCCGCGTCCACGGCAGTTCATGGCTGCCATCCGCGTGAGGCTTCACCGCGAGGATCTGGTGCAGGTTGATCCAGCCCCGCGCAAACGCATAGGCACACCCGGCCAGGTACAGCCGCCAGATGCGTAACGCCTGCTCCGGCACCAGCTTCGCCGCCGCTTCCAGGTTGTCTTCCAGGCGCTCGCTCCAATGGTCCAGGGTGCGCGCGTAATGCAGGCGCAGGCTTTCGACGTCGACCACTTCCAGCCCGACTTCGCTGATCTCGGCGGTCATCATCGCCAAATGGGGTAGTTCGCCGTTGGGGAACACATAACGCTCGATAAACTCCCCGGCGCCACGGCCAACAGGCCGGCCGTCGGTGTGCTTGGCGGTAATGCCGTGGTTCATCACCAGGCCGCCTTCGCGCACGGCACCAAACAGGGTCTTGCAGTATTGCGCCAGGTTGGCGTGGCCGACGTGTTCGAACATGCCTACGCTCACCACTTTATCGAAACGACCATCCTGGGGCAGATCGCGGTAGTCGAGCAGTTGCAGGTCGATCTGGTCTTCCAGGCCCTCGGCTTTCACCCGCTCCTTGGCCAATGCCAGCTGTTCCTTGCTCAGGGTGATACCAAACACTTTCACCCCGAACTCACGCGCTGCGAAACGTGCCAGGCCGCCCCAGCCACAGCCTACGTCGAGCAGGTACTCGCCTGGCTGCAAGCGCAACTTGCGACACAGGTGGCGGAATTTGTCTTGCTGGGCCTGGTCGATGGATTCGCTGCCGGTTTCGAAATAACCGCAGGAGTACGCCATGTCCTGGTCCAGCCATAGCTGGTAGAACGCGTTGGACAGGTCGTAATGGTAGGAAATAGCCGCGGCGTCGGTGGCCTTGTCGTGGATCGAGCGCACCGGCAGACTCGCGCCGTCGTCCTCGACCAAGGCATGACTCAACTCATCACAGACCCGGATCACTTCGCTGATGGAACCTTCCAGCTCCAGTTTGCCCTCGACGAAGGCTTCGCCCAATGAGTCGAGCGTTGGATGGGACAGTTTGGGCACGACCGTGGGGTCCTTCACCACGATGGTCACACTGGGCTCGGGGCCCAAGTTGAATTCATGGCCATCCCAGAGTCGAAGACGCAGCGGCAGCTGAAGATTCTGTAAGGCCGGTGGAAGTTGCGCGAGCATGAGTAGTCCCCCCTTGTTTCAGACGTCTGGAATGAGGGTAGACCATCCCGAGAAAAAGTAGGAGGCTATCGATTTGATAGCGTTCTTCTATGGGGCCCGGCGCTGGAGCAAACCGTCCTGGATCCACTGTTTCAGCCATGTCACCGCTTGCAGTGGTGCACCCTCTCCATAAGTGACTGCCAGTTGCGCACACAGTTCTGCGAAGCGCCAACCGGTCGTCACCATCCCCGCCAGCGCAAACGCCTCGGCCGGTCCCAGGCTTCGATAACGGCACACATTCTGATCGCGCCATACCAGGCAGATCTGTGCGAAGTCCAAGGTGTGGCTGTCGGGGAAATCCGCGCCATCCTTGCTGGCACGCCAGATGGCCACGGTGTTGAGGTGGCAAAGCCGCTGCTGTACGGATGGTGTCAGGGAGACCTGCAAACCGGGCCAATCCTCGGGCGGCAGCACCGCCATATCATCCTGGGTCAGCGGCTCACCCTGCGGCGCATCGAACGCCAGGGTGAAGGCCCACTCCAACTGGGCCAGTTCAACCAGCGGCGCACTTTGCTCGGCTACCAGGTGCTCGTGGATAAACGCCGGAAACCGCTCGCCCAACCAGCGCAGGCTGTAGTGGGCCGACGGATAACGACGCACATAGGCTTGCGTCAGCAGCGCAAACTCATCATCCCCCAGCCAATACCGGATGGCGCTGAAGTCGTGCCGCAACACCTCCTGCAGCCGTGCCAGATAAGCGTTGTGATAGATCGCCAGGCCAGTGTCTACATCCAGCGTCGGTCCGCCCAATAACGTGGCGGCAAAGCCACTGTTGGCATCAGGCGTCTGCGCTGACAAGTGCTGTTCAAAGGCCAACTGCCAGTCGGTCAGGCGCATAACGACCTCCGGGCCAAGGCTGCGGCGCCCAGCTTCCGGGCCTTTTCCAGCTCGGTGAGCAGCGCTTCGAACGGCGGGAAATGGTCATCGCGCTCCAACAGCGTCGAGACCGGCCCCAAATGCTCCAGGGTCTGTTGATACAACGCCCACACCGGGTCGCACACCGGATGGTCGTGGGTATCGACCACGTAGTCGCCGTAATCCATATGCCCGGCCAGATGCAGCTGGCGGATGCTGTCGGGCGGCAGGTTGCGGATAAAGGTCCAGGCATCGAAGCCATGGTTGCGCGCACTGACATACACATTGTTAACGTCGAGCAGCAACTGGCAGCCCGACAGGTGGGCCAGGGCATTGAGGAATTCCCATTCGGTGAATTCATCCGCCTTGGCACGCACATAACTGGATACGTTTTCCAGCACCAGCGGGCGCTGCAACACATCCTGCACTTGGCGAACGCGAGCAGCTACGTAGTAGAGGCTTTCTTCGGTGTAAGGCAGGGGCAGCAGGTCATGCAACTGGTGCGCGCTGCCACGGCTCCAGCACAAATGATCGGAAATCCACGCGGGCTGGATACGCTCCGCGAGCTGCTTGAGGTGTTTCAGGTAGTCCATGTCGACGGGGTGGGGGCCGCCGATGGACAGGGACACACCGTGCATCACCAACGGGTAACGCTCGGCTATCGCATCCAGGTAGTACAAGGCTTTACCGCCCTGCACCAGATAGTTCTCGGAGATCACTTCGAACCAATCCACGGCCGGCGCTTGTTCAAGGATCTGCTGGTAGTACTCACTGCGTAAACCCAGGCCGTAACCCAGACTTGGAAGGGACGCGGACATGACTCGCTCCTGGGCAAAGTGTCCGCAGCGGTGGGGACTGCCACTGCGGTTGCACTCGTTTGCCGGTTATTCGCCGACTTTGCCGCCCGCTGCGTCACAGGCGGCCTTGGTCATGGCCTTGAAGCCGTGGCCCTTGCACACCGCCTGGCCTTTGCAGGCGTTTTCAGCGGTTTTGCAGTCGTTCATGCCTTTGCAGGACGTCACGCCGTAGCAATGCACTTGCGCATCGGCGGCTTGTACCTGGGTCGCAACACCAGCAAACATGGTGGCGGCGGCCATCGCCAGGGCAGCACCAGCAGCAGCGGATTTAATCTTCATTCTCATATTCCTCGTGATCGGTAGTGGCGTCGGTCTGAACGGATTGCCCAGTCTCGACACAGCACTAGAGTGAGGCCCCTTATCGGCGTTACAGCCGTATGCAAATATTTCTGAAATTAATCCTCAAGCTTCGACAGCGGCTCCTGAAACCGCAGCAAACGCCCGGCATTGCCCAGTACCAGCAAGGTGCTGAGGTTATGCAACACCGCCGCAATCATCGCCCCCGCAGCACCCAACCAGCCAAAGGCGGCAAACACCACGATGGCCAAGGTCCAGCCCAGGCCGATGACCACGTTGACCTGCAACGTACGCCGGCACTGGCGACTCAAGCGCACACAGGTGCCCAGGCGCCGTAGGTCGCTGCCGATCAACACCACATCCGCCGAGGCCAGCGCAATGTCCGCCCCACCCGCGCCCATGGCCACCCCAACCACGCCAGCCTTGAGCGCCAGGGAATCGTTGATCCCATCACCGACCACCATGGGCCGGAAGCCGCTGCCGATTTCCCCAAGCACGCGGTTGAGCTTGTCTTCCGGCAACGCCTGGGCTTCGACATCGCTGATGCCCACGTCCAGCGCCAGGCTGTCGGCCACGCTTTGACGGTCGCCAGTGAGCAGCAGTTGACGACCCAGGCCCAAATCCCGCAACTCTTGCAGGGCCTGGCGCGCCTCCGGCTTGACGCTGTCGGCCAGCAGCAGCCAGGCCAGGAACTGCCCGTTCAGGGCCAGCCCGGCAATCGGGCCGTCATGGTTCGGCACCGTCGTCGTGACAATACCCAATTGCTCGAACAACTCGGGACGGCCCAACGCCGCTTCGCCCTGCTCGGTCTGTGCCACAACGCCCAAGCCCTGGCGCTCGCGAATATCCGTGAGCGCCAGCATTTGCGCCTGAGTCGCCAACCCCGCCAACGCACGGCTGACCGGGTGGCTACTGGCCGAACCGAGGCTGGCCGCAAGGTTGAGCAGCGCCTGGCGGTCGGTCGACGAGGTCTCGATGGACTGCAAACGCAGGGTGCCAAAAGTCAGGGTGCCGGTCTTGTCCACCACCAGCGAGGTCAGGTCCGCCAACTCCTCGAGGAACGCCGAGCTGCGAATCAGGATCCCATGCCGGGCCGCCACGGCGATCCCGGCAATCGCCGTCGCCGGTGCCGACAGCACCAGGGCGCATGGGCACGCCGCCACCAGCACCGCGAGCATCGCCTGGGCGTCATTGGTCACAAACCAGGTCACTGCCGCCAGCAGCAACACCAACACCATATAGCTGCCCGCGTAACGCTCCAGCAGCCGCGTGATCGGCGGCTTGGAACGTTCGGCGTTTTGCATCAGCGCGATGACTTTGCCCAGGGTCGACTCGTTGCCGGTGCGCGTCACTTGCAGGCGCAACAGGCCATCGAGGTTGATCGCCCCGCCAAACACCTGCACACCCACACTGGCTTCCAACGGCACCGACTCACCGGTGATCGGCGCCGTGTCCAGGCTCGCCTGGCCCGACAGCACCACGCCATCGGCGGGCACCCGATCACCGGCACGCACCTCGACGATATCGCCGGTGCTCAGCGTGCCGTTATCCACTTCGATGATGCTGCCGTCGACCTGCACCCGCCGCGCATGGCTGCGGGTCAGTTTACCCAGGGCATGAATCGCCTCCTGGGAGCCGATCACGCTGCGCTCTTCCAATACGTGGCCGAAGATCATGATGATCGGCAGCAGCGCGGCGGTCAGCAGATCGCCGGTGGCCCAGGCGCCGAGCATCGCCAGGGCGATCAGTTGGTCGGTAATGCCATGCAGGCTGGGAAAACGCAGGCTGTACCAGGCCGAGCGCATCACCGGCACCGCCACCAGCAACGAGGCCACACCGAGCAGCAACTGGCTGACGCCCGTCTGGTCCGGCGCCAGCCAGCGCCATACCAGCCCCAGCATCAGCAAGCCAAGGGCGAGCATGGCCAGGGTCAATTGCCGGGCAGCGCTGCGCTGCTCGGCGGAGGTCAGCATGGGTGCGCTCATTGTTCGGCTCCCTGGATGATCAAGCGGGAGTCGTCTTTAGGATCGACCGTGGTCACCGAACCGGCCTGGCCGAGAATCTTCGGCATACGCTCGCGGTACAGGCGCAACAGCAAGCCCGGGTCTTTGACCTGGGCCAGGCTGGCGACCGTGGCCGTTTGCGCCTGGGCATTGGCCAGGCGTTCACTGGCCTGGGCGTGGGCGACCTGCACCAGGCGGTCGGCCTGCTGGTTGGCGCTCTGGGTGAGTTTTTCCGCTTCGGTCCGGGCGTTTGCCACGGCTTTGTCGGCTTGTTGACTGGCGGTGAGTACGGCGTTGAATGCGTTCACCGCCGGGCCCGGCAGGCTCGATTGCACATCGACCCGCGTCACCTCGATGCCCAGCCCCAGACCGGTGGCGGCCAACTCGGCCAGGCGCTTGTTGACGCCTTGCACCAAGTCACCCCGCAGCCGCTCGCGACGCTCGGCGGCGCCGTTGTCGGTACCGATCAATTCGGGGCGCGCCACCAGGATCGTGTCCAGATCGCGCGCCGCCGTCAGGACCACGGCGCTGCGGGTCACCAGGCGATCCAGGGCGGGCAGCACATGCGCGCCCTGCAACACAAAGGCGTAGGGTTCGGTGACCTTGTAGAACACCCGCACATCCAGCTGCACCACTCCGGCATCGCCGGTCAGCAGGTAGCCGGAGCCGGCCAGGGCATCGCTCAAGGGCGTGGCGAAACTGGCCACACGATCAGCCTGCACCGCCGCATCGGAACGTAACAGGTTCTCCACCCGACGCTCGATCACCCGGTCGGCCGCCGGCAATAACACCACCTGCTCGAACGGCTGCGGCCAGGCCAGCAGCAGCCCGGCATTCTGGATGCGGTCGAGGGCGCCGAAGTGCAGCACCACCGCACGGTTCTGCGGGTCGATCTGCCGCACATTGGAAAACGCCCATGCCAATGCGGCCAACACCGTCACCGCGTACAACGCCAGGAACGTCAGGCGCCCGGCCTGGATCCAGGGGCTGTCCGGGCTGTCACGCTCGGTCATGGCTGAACGTCCTTGGGCCCGTCCACCAACGCGCGAAAGGGCGCGGCGTCGGTGCGCAGGATGATTTTGGTGCCGGGGGTCACGACCGTGCCCAAGGTATCCAGGGAACGCAGCAAGTTATACAGCTGCGGATTGCCGGCGTAGGCACGCCCATAAATCTGCGCGGCTTCGACCCGTGACTGGGCTTCGATGTCGGCGGCTTTCACCGTGGCATCGGCCTGCACGATGCGCGCGTCACGCTCAGCCGCAGAGCGAATCTGCGCGGCCTCGCGCTTGCCCACGGCCGTGCGTTCGGTGGCGATGGTTTCGCGCTCGGCACGCATGCGGTCGACGGTGGCGGTGAGTGTGACCGACGGCAACGTCAGGCGCTCGATCCCCACCTGCGCCACGCGCACGCCATAGGTGGTGAGCAATTGTTGATCAATCTGCTGGCGCAGCTGCGCCTCGAAATCGGCAATGCGCACCTGGCTGGCCTCAGTGTTGATCAAGCTCGAAAGGTCAAAGCTGGCCGCCGTGGTTTCCAGCGCCGAGCCGACGAAGGTGCGGATCTGCCGCGCCGCCTCATCCGGCTGGTTCTGCACGGCGCGCATAAAGCGCTGCACATTGTCGGCATCGCCCTGCACCTGCCACGCCACATAGGCCTGCACGATAATCCGCAGGCCGTCGCGCGTGCCCACATCCTGCAAGCCGCTGGAGGTGGTGCGCAGGCGCAAGTCCACCGGGATCGCCGCCTCGAACGGCGCCGGCCAACGCCAGCCCAGGCCCGGTTCCAGCAACACCCGCGACGGGTTGCCGAAGCGGGTAATCACCGTGGCCTCGCCGGAGCGCACCTGCACCAGGCTCGCCGCCGCCACCGCGAACAGCACCAGCAACACCGCCCAGGCCATACGCCGCCAAGGGAAAGGACCCGCCGCCTGTTCATCACCGTGATGATGGTGATGGTGGCCGTGGTGGTGACCATGATCGTGAGAATGAGCGCTCAACAGACAGACTCCTTATTGAACGGCTTTACGCGGCAGCGAAGGGTCGGCCGGAAAAGTAAAAGAACGCAGATCAATCGTCGGCGCGCCATCGGCGCCCAGGCGGTGATCCAGAATAAGCAGCTTGGCGTGGGCCAGACCCAGGCTGAGTTGGCCCAGGTACTGTTCCAGCACAAAGGCCCGACCGGCCGCGGCGTAGGCCTTTTGTTCGGCGGTAAAGCGCAGGTCGGCCGCTTGGGCACCGGCATTCACTTCGCGGGCGGTGGCCAAGGCCTGGTCGCGGGCGGTGCTGGCTTGCAGCAAGGCCTGGTTGGTGTGTTCGCTGGCGGCGCCGCGCTCGCGGGAGATCAGGGCCTGGGCGCCGATCTGCGCGGCTTGCACGCCGTGGTAGGCATTGGCGGCGCCGGCCGGTGGGTGGATGGCTTCCACGACAGTGGCGAGGATTTCCACACCGCTGTCGAGTGTCTGCAAATCCGCCTGCACGGCGCGGCCGATTTCGTCGGCCAGGCGCGTGCGTTGTTCGCCGAGCAATTCGTCGAGGGTACGCGAGGCAAAATCGTGCACCAGGATGCGGCTGGCGGTGCTGCGGATCAGGGTCGGCACATCCGCGCTGTTATAGGTGGCGGCGAGTGCGGCCTGGTCGGTGAGGCCGATGCGGTAAACGAAGCGCACATCCATATTGACGATCTGGAAGCTCTGCTTGTCGCCGCTGCTGCTGGCGATCACCTGGGATTTGTCATTCACATGGCTGGCATCCCACAGCCGATTGGCAACCAGCGGTGCCGGGCCTTCGGCAGGCGCCAACTCCGGTGCGGCGGCCTCGCTGACGCTGGTGGCCAACTCATGCACCACGCCGTTCTCCACGTTGATCACGCGGCCCAGGGGCCACGGCAAGCCAGTATGCAGGCCTGGTCCGAACACCTCGACGGGTTTGCCAAAGCGCTCATAAATCCCACGGCCTTGCAGGGGCACTTCATGCACGCCGGTCAGCGCCCAGCCGACCGCCAGCACCACCAGCAGCACCGGCAAAAACGCCCGGCGCATGTAGGTAAACGCCCAGATCTGGCGAAGGTCGATGCCGAAACGGTTGTGTAATTCGTGCTGCAACGCCAGCAGCGGTTGTGGCGGCCAGCGCAGCAACCCGGCGATGAAGCTTTGCGCCATCAACCGTGGTTCAAGGCGCGGCTGACGCGGGCTGAACAGCGACAGCAGGCCTCTTAATAGAAACTCCAGCGCCACCAGCGCCGGCAGCAGCCCGACCAGCACCGCCAGGCGCAACGGCCAGACCCACTCGGCCCCGGCAAACAGCAGGCAAATGGCACTGACCACCAGGCAGATAATCGCCACCCGACTCAACTGCGCCAGTTGCGCGGCTTCCGGCCACTGGGCCGTGGTTTCCTGAGCCAGGCGCCGTTCGAACACCAACAAGCCAAACGCCAGGGCCAAGGCCAACGCAGCCCCCACGCTGGCCGCTTGGCCGACAGGCGCCGAGGGCAGGCCCAGGTTCCAGAATTCGATGATGCTGACCAGCGCCAGCAGCGACCAGCCGCCCAGCCACAAGACAGGGGCGCCGATCTGCCGGCCAAAGCGCTCCACAAGGCGTGCGTAGCGGCCCGTTTCTTCAACGGGTAATTCGATTGCCGGCCCTTCCAGCGCCTGGGCCCGCCAATCGGCCACCCACCACGCCGACTGCAGCCCTGCCACCAGCACCAGCAGGGCCGATGCGCAGTTGATCAACACCACCGGCCAGATCGACAACGGTGCAAACAGCGCGACAAACAACGCCTGCACCCAACCGACTACGGCCAGTACTGTCAGGCTGATACCGGCTTGCCGCAATCGGCGGGCATGGAACAGCCCTTGCTGAAAACGCGGCAGGCCTTCAACCGAAGCGCCGTCCGCCTCTAGATCCACTTGCATCCACTCACGCCCGCTTGTACACAATTCGTTACGATATAACACGTGGCGTGAAATTTTTGTTCGTTAAACAGGGTTTTTGAACATGGCAAAAATCTCCTGTGGAAGGGGGCTTGTTCCCGATGGCGGTGGGTCAGCCGGCATATGCATCAACAGGTAGACCGCCATCGGGGCAAGCCCCCTCCCACATTTGTCCCTCAGTGCTTTCCAGATCGTGACTAAACCCCCATAAACACGCGCCATCACTGGTATAGGCCATGAATAATCGGCACACTCCAGGCAGTTTTTCGCGGGCTCTCGGACAAGGAAGCGTCACCCCCATGATTTCGATCTATCAGCTCAAACCGCGGTTTCAGAACCTGCTGCGCCCACTCGTGCAGCGCCTCTATGACAATGGCACCACGGCCAACCAGATCACCGTGCTGGCCGGGGTTATTTCCCTGCTGGTCGGCCTGTTGATCGCCAGCTTCGCCCAACACCTGTGGCTGTTTGCGCTGATCCCGCTGTGGATGATCCTGCGCATGGCCCTCAACGCCATCGACGGCATGCTCGCCCGGGAGTTCGGCCAGCAGTCGCGCCTGGGTGCCTACCTCAATGAATTGTGCGACGTGATTGCCGACAGTGCGTTGATCCTGCCCTTCGCGCTGATCCCCGGCGTGAGCCTGGTGCCGGTGCTGCTGGTGGCGCTGCTGGCGGTGTTCAGCGAATACGCCGGGGTGCTGGGGCCGATGGTCGGCGCCTCACGACGCTATGACGGACCGATGGGCAAGAGTGACCGCGCGTTTGTCCTCGGCGTGCTGGCCACGGGTGTGGCGCTCGGCTGGCTCGGCGCCGGTTGGGTCGACACGGTGATGTGGCTGGTTGCCGCCCTGCTCGCCTACACCCTGGTCAACCGGGTGCGCCAGGGTTTGAAAGAAGAACAATCTATCTCCCCTTCAGCATAAGGATTTTGCAATGCGCGAACAGCAAGAGCACACCTTCAGTACCCATGACGGCGTCGAGCTTTTCTACCGGCACTGGCCGGCCAGCGCGCCGGCGGACGGCGAGCCGCGCAAGGCGATCCTGCTGTTCCATCGCGGCCATGAGCACTCGGGGCGTATCGCGCACCTGGTGGATGAACTGGACTTGTCGCAGTTCGACTTCTTCGCCTGGGACTCCCGCGGTCACGGCCAATCGCCCGGCGAACGCGGCGACAGCCCGAGCTTCGCCACCAGCGCCCGTGATGTGCAGACCTTCCGCGACCATATCGGCGCCACCTATGGCATCGAGGAAGAAGACTGTGCCGTGATTGCCCAAAGTGTCGGCGCAGTGATCGCAGCCACCTGGGTGCATGACTACGCGCCGAAAATCCGCGCCCTGGTGCTGGCGTCCCCGGCGTTCAAGGTCAAGCTGTACGTGCCCTTTGCCCGGCCGGGCCTGGCGCTCATGCGCAGGTTTCGCGGCAACTTCTTCGTCAACAGCTACGTCAAGGCCAAGTTCCTCAGCCATGACCCGGAGCGCGTGGCGTCCTACGACAGCGACCCGTTGATCACCAAGGCCATCTCGGTGAACGTGCTGCTGGGCCTGTACGAAGCCGCCGACCGGGTTGTCGCCGATGCCCAGGCGATCCAGGTGCCGACCCAACTGCTGGTCTCGGGCGCCGATTTTGTGGTGCACCGCAAACCCCAGCAGCAATTTTTCGACCGCCTTGGCAGCCTGAAAAAAGAACTGCATATCCTCCCCGGTTTTTTCCACGACACCCTCGGCGAGCGTGACCGCGCGGTGGCCGTGAGCAGCGCCAGGCGCTTTATCCTGCAGAACTTCGCACACCCGCTGGACCGTGCGTCCCTGCTGGACGCCGACAAACTGGGTGCCACCTGCGCCGAATCCGAATCCCTCGCTGCGCCCTTGCCGCGCAATTCCCTGCGCGACCTGTACTGGCGCCTGACCCGCGCCAGCATGGGCCTGGGCAAGAACCTGTCGGACGGCGTCAAGCTGGGCTTCGACACCGGCTTCGACTCCGGCAGCACCCTGGACTACGTGTACCGCAACACGCCCACCGGCAAAGGCAGGCTGGGCCGCATGATCGACACCAACTACCTCAACTCCATCGGCTGGCGCGGTATTCGCCAGCGCAAGCTGAACGTCGAGGAACTGCTGCGCCTGGCCATGGCCAAGCTGAGGGATGAACAGCGCGAAGTGCGCATCGTCGACATCGCCGCCGGCCACGGGCGCTACATTCTTGAAGCCTTGCAGGGCGTGTCGCCGCTGCCGGAATCGATCCTGCTGCGCGACTACAGCGACATCAACGTGCGCGATGGTGGCGCGCTGATTCGTGAGAAGGGCCTGGGAGACGTCGCGCAGTTCGTCAAAGGCGATGCGTTTGATCGCTTGGATTTGGCGGCACTGCAACCCAAGCCGACGCTGGCGGTGGTGTCCGGGCTGTATGAATTGTTTGCCGATAACGCCATGGTCGGCGGTTCGTTGGCCGGCCTGGCCGAAGCCGTGGAGCCCGGCGGTTACCTGGTCTACACCGGCCAGCCATGGCACCCGCAACTGGAACTGATCGCCCGCGCACTGACCAGCCATCGCCAGGGCCAGGCCTGGGTGATGCGCCGTCGCAGCCAGGCGGAAATGGACCAACTGGTAGAAGCCGCGGGCTTTCGCAAGATCACCCAACGTGTGGATGAGTGGGGCATCTTTACCGTGTCCCTGGCCCAGAAGATCTGACCATGCGCGAACCCGGTCTATTGAAACCAGCGGTGCTGTGGCTGCTGCTGTTGGCGCCGCTGTTTTTCAGCACCTACGGCTTCGCCACCTGGGTCACCAGCCAGCGCAGCGATGTCGGCACCCTGGTGTTCGGCTGGGAAACCCATATGCCGTTCTGGGCCTGGACCATCGTGCCCTATTGGTCCATCGACCTGCTTTACGGGTTCTCCCTGCTGCTGCCCAACAGCCGCCATGAGCTGAAGCAACACGCGCTGCGCCTGCTCAGCGCGCAGGTCATCGCCGTGAGTTGCTTCCTGATCTGGCCGCTGCGCTTCACCTTCGAGCGGCCGGAGCTGGATGGTGTGTTCGGCTGGCTGTTTGCCGTGCTGGCGGGTTTCGACAAACCGTTCAACCAGGCGCCCTCGCTGCATATCGCGCTGCTGGTGATCCTGTGGGTCATGTATCAGCGCCACACCCAAGGGTTATGGCGCTGGCTGGTGCATGGCTGGTTCGCCTTGATCGGTATTTCGGTGCTGACCACTTATCAACATCACTTTATCGACTTACCCACAGGCGCCCTCGCCGGCTGGATATGCGTGTGGCTGTGGCCGGTGGAACACCCCAGCCCCTTGCTGAATGCACGGCTGACCCGGGATTCGAAGCGCTGGCGCGTGGGCCTGCGCTACGGCCTGGGAGCCTTGGCACTGGCGATTCTGGCGTTTTCCCTGGGCGGCGCCTGGTTATGGCTGCTCTGGCCGGCGGTGTCCCTGGGCTTGATCAAGGCGAATTACCTGGTGCTCGGCGCGTCGGGCTTTCAGAAACGCAGCGATGGCCGGCTCACACCCGCGGCGCGCTGGCTGTATGCCCCCTACCTGGCCGGTGCGTGGATAAATTCGCGCCTGTGGACACGCAAACATCCACAGCCGGACCTGATTGTGGATAACGTGTGGCTTGGTCGGATTCCCAGTGCGAAAGAGCAGAATTCATTCAGCGCCATCGTCGACCTCTGTGCCGAATTGCCGATTAATCCACAGGGCCGCGCGTATCAAAGCATCCCGGTGCTGGACCTGATCGCCCCGACACCCGCCGACTGCCAGCAAGCCGCCGAGGCCATCGAGCGCCTGCGTGCAAGCGGCCCGGTGCTGGTGTGCTGCGCCCTTGGCTACTCACGCAGCGCCACCGCCATCGCCGCCTGGCTGCTGCACAGTGGGCGCGCTGCCACGGTGGACCAAGCGCTGGCTATTATTCGTACAGCGCGGGCCCATGTGGTCCTGCATCCCGCTCATCGTCAAGCGTTGGAGGGTTTGCCTCATGCCCGCTGATATGGAACTCCAGGTGGTCGCCAGCCTGCTGCGCCGTGGCCGTTCACTGGATCAGTTATCCACAGGCCTGACCGTGGCCGGGGTGTTATTCGGCCTGGCCCAGTTGCTGATGGCGAGTGTTTCAAGCATCTGCCTGCTGCTCAGCCTGTGGATGATTATCCTGGGGCTGCTGCAAAAGTACTGGGCGCTGCGGGTGGCCTTTGATGCCGACCTGTTCGCCCTGCTGGCCCGCGACATAGAGCGCACGGCGGACCTCGATCAAACCCTGCAGACCCTTGGCCTGCAATCGCCCAAGCGGGCCGGCCGGCCCTGGACCGAGCGCCGTCGCGGCGCCCTCAAATTGCTGCGCAAACAAGCCTGGCTGCTGGGCGCGCAAGCGCTGCTGACCCTCGCCGTGATCCTCGCCAGCCCCTGGCTGCCTTTCGCCGCATAAGGAATTCCCATGTTCGAACCCGTGGTCGCCACGCTGATTACCTCCATGGCCCGCACGGTCACCGGCGCCCGCAGCCTGTGGCTGGGTTGCGCGCCAGTGCCGGTGCAACGTATCTATTTCGCCAACCACAGCAGCCACGGCGACTTCGTACTGCTGTGGGCCTCACTGCCGCAGAACCTGCGCAAATTCACGCGCCCGGTGGCCGGCAGCGATTACTGGAACAAAAGCGCCCTGCGCCGCTACATTATCAACCGCGTGTTCAATGGCGTGCTGATCGACCGCGAGCGCAAGGACCCTGTGGATAACCCCCTGCAGCCCATGCTCGCGGCGCTGGAAGGCGGCGACTCGCTGATCATCTTTCCCGAGGGCACGCGCAACCTGGAGGACGGCTTGCTGCCGTTCAAAAGCGGCATCTACCATCTGGCCAAAAGTTACCCACAGGCCGAATTGATCCCGGTGTGGATCGCCAACCTCAACCGGGTCATGCCCAAGGGCCGCGTGCTGCCGTTGCCTTTGCTGTGCACAACCAGCTTCGGCGCCCCCTTGCAATTGGAAGAAGGCGAAGACAAAGCCGCGTTCCTTGCCCGAACCCGCGACGCGCTGCTCGCCCTCGCCCCGGAGCATTCCTGAGATGGATAGCCAAACCCTGATGTTATTCGGCGGTATCGGTGCGATCCTGGTGCTCGCCTCGCTGATCGGCCTGATCCTCAAACTGCGCACCCGTGGCACCCCCAATGCGGTGATCGACAACCTCAACGCCCGCATCAACGCCTGGTGGGTGATGGTGGTGGTCATCGGTATCGCCTTCTGGCTCGGTACCGGTGCGGTGATCCTGCTGTTCTACGCAGTGTCGTTCTACGCCCTGCGCGAATTCCTGACCCTCACGCCCACCCGGCGCAGCGACTACCCGGCCCTGGTGGCCGCGTTCTACCTGGCATTGCCGCTGCAATACCTGCTGATCTACTCGGACTGGTACGGGTTGTTCTCGATCTTTATCCCGGTGTACGTGTTCCTGCTGCTGCCGATCCTCGCCTCCCTCGGCGGCGACAGCACGCACTTCCTCGAACGCGCCTCCAAGGTGCAATGGGGCCTGATGATCGCGGTATTCTGCGTGTCGTTCGTGCCCGCCCTGCTGACCCTCGACATCCCCGGCTACGAAGGCCGCAACCTGCTGCTGATCGCCTACCTGGTGATCGTGGTGCAACTCTCGGACGTGCTGCAGTACGTGTGCGGCAAGCTGTTCGGCAAACACAAGATCGCGCCCAACCTGTCGCCATCGAAGACCGTGGAAGGCTTTGTCGGCGGGATTCTGTTGTCATCCCTGATCGGTGCGGCGCTGTGGTGGACCACGCCGTTCAACCCGTGGCAGTCGTTCCTGATCGCCTTGCTGATCAACCTGCTCGGCTTCGCCGGCGGCATCGTCATGTCGGCAATCAAGCGCGACCGGGGGGTGAAGGATTGGGGGCATATGATCGAAGGGCACGGCGGGATGCTGGATCGCCTGGATTCGGTGTGTTTTGCGGCGCCGATTTTCTTCCACCTCGTGCGCTACTGGTGGACCTGAACTTCTTGAAAGCTAACAAATTGAATTGCTTTGTAAGCCTATAGGCAAACAGAATCCTGTATTTTGTTAGCTTATAGGCTTATTTTTTGTGATTACTGTATGCCTATAGGCTAATATTTATTTCAATATTGATAGCCTATAGGCTTACAAAGGTCATTCACCATGGGTACTTCCAACCTCTACAAGCTGCGCCTTTCTCAAGTAGAACGCGCTATTGAACCCTTTAACACCGTTAAAGGCGCACCCGTTCCGCCAGGCGGATGGTTGCGTTCTATCAGAGAATCGTTGGGTCGCTCATTAAGAGCCCAGGCCGAAATGGCGGGCGTGTCTTCAGTGACCTTGACCAAGTCCGAGCGCTCCGAAGCTGAGGATCGCATTTCGCTTGCACAGCTAAGAAAGCTCGCGGCAGCACTGGACTGTGAACTCGTGTACGGCCTGGTCCCCAAAAAGCCCCTGCATGAAGTCATCCAAGACCGCGCCGAACTCATGGCCAAGCAAGAAATCCTAGGCGTCGCTCATTCCATGAGCCTCGAAGATCAACGTCCTTCTGATGCCTTCATCGAACGTCAGATTGATGAACGTCGCAAAGAATTGCTCGACGGTCCATGGACACGCCTATGGCAATAGAACTGGAACTTAAACCAGGTCAAACCCCGCTCGATCCGGACGAAGTCGCTGGGCTGAAACCGAGACACATCGCCACCCAAGGCGAATTGGATGAATGGGAGGCGCAAAACATCCTCAAAGCCTCGCGTTGGGTAGCTCGGCAAAAAAAGCTGGATGTGCTGAATGATCATTTCTGCCGCGAACTCCACGTGAAAATGTTCGACGACACTTGGAAGTGGGCCGGTACTTTCCGAAAATCAGATAAAAACATTGGCTGTGACTGGACACAGATTGTCGTCAACTTGCGTCAATTGCTCGACAACGTGGCTTACTGGCTGGAGCACAACGTATTCCCGCCAGAAGAGATTGCCGTGCGCTTTCATCATCGACTTGTGTGGCTACACGCTTTCCCCAATGGCAACGGTAGACATGCTCGCCTCATGACCGATTGCCTGCTGAGGCAATGTGGTCTTGCTCCCTTCTCCTGGGGGCGCGGTAACCTGGTGATCGTGAACGAAGTTCGCCAACGCTACATCCAGGCGCTTCGCGCTGCCGACGCCAATGATTACGCGCTGCTGTTGGCATTCGTGCGCAGCTGACTCGGTAAACATCCCCGCCGTGCGGCGTATCGGTGTCATCTTTTGTATCAAAGACGCGTGTAAGATACGCCGCACTTAGCCAGGGATGCTCACCATGTTCGATTCGCTCAAAGCCATCAGCCGTCGTGTTGTCGGTGTGTTTTTGACTGTGGTGGGGGCCGTTTTCGGCCAATGGCATCCGCCGCTGTGGCTGCGCGCCATCGGCCGTGGCCTGGCGAACCTGGGTAACAAAGCCCGCGCTTATCCGCGCCAGGCCGGTGCCGGCGTATTGGGCCTGGTGCTGCTGGCGGCCGCTGGCTTCTATGGCTGGCACTGGTACTCCAACCTGCCGCAGCCCCACACCGTGGGCTATTCGCTGCACAAACCCAACCTGACGGACTACACCCAGCAACCGCCGGTTGTGGATAACTTACAGGTGCGTTTTGCCGAATCAGTGGCCCCGCTGGCCGCCATTGGCAAGCCGGTCACCGAAGGCATCACCCTCAAACCTGGCGTGGCCGGTACCTGGCGTTGGTCCGATGACCGCACGCTGCTGTTCGTACCGGAGAAAGACTGGCCCATCGAAGCGGGTTACACCCTTGATCTGGCCAGGAAAGGTTTGCTGGCCGATGGCGTACTGCTCAGCCAGTACAGCAGCCAGTTCTCCACCCAGCCGTTCCGCGCCACCCTGGCACACAACGAGTTGTATCAAGACCCGTCGAACCCGACGCTGAAACAACTGGTGGCGACCTTCCATTTTTCCCACCCGGTCGATGAAGACAGCCTGCGCAAGCGCGTTTCGGTCACTCTCGGCAAAGGCCTGGCCTACCGCGACGCCCAGTTGCCCAACCGCCCGGACATCAGCTTCGACGAGACCAGGCTGAACGCCTACGTACGCTCCGCCGCCCTGGCCACACCGCTGGAAAGCACACCGGTCAGCGCCAAGCTGGATGAAGGCATCAAGGCCCGCGACGGCGGCAACGCCAGCACCGCGCCGCTGGTGGCGGAAGTCACCGTGCCCGGCCGCTATCGCCTGACCTTTACCGGCGCCGAAGTGAGCTTTGTGGATAACGAGCGCGGCGAGCCTGAGCCGGTGCTGATGTTCAGCAGCTCCAGTGCCGTGGCCGATGAGACCATTGCCGGTAAGGTCCAGGCCTGGCTGTTGCCGGAAAAGGCCCAGGACGACACCCGTCCCTATAACAGCAACGACATCGACGATGCCCTGCTGGCCCGCAGTACCAAGGTCACGCTGACCCACGTGCCCAGCGTCGAACCACTGAATACCCTGCATGCCTTCAAGTTCAAGGCCCCGGCCGGCCGTGCGCTGTATGTGCGCGTGCCCGCCAACCTGGAAGCCATCGGTGGCTACCTGGCGAAAAACCCGACGGCCTCGCTGATCAGCATGCCGGCTTATCCGCGCACCTTGCAGTTCCTGTCCGACGGCGCGTTGCTCAGCCTCAATGGCGAAAAACGCCTGGGTTTCATGGCCCGTGGTGTACCTGGCGCCCATGTGGAAATCGCGCGCTTGCTGCCCAACCAATTGCAGCACCTGGTGGACCAGAGCAGCGGCAGCTTTGCCCGGCCCAATTTCGGCAATGAGTACTTCGACCGCATGGTTGAACGCCAGTCCCTGGATATTGCGCTGTCGTCCTCGGACCCGGCGAAAACCGTGTATGACAACGTCGATCTGAGCCACTACCTCACCGCCAACGGAGGCCGTCGCGGCATTTTCGTGCTCAAGCTCAGCCCTCAGGATGAGCCGGCGGAGCGCACGTTCGACTATTCGCGCAGCACCACCTCTGACCTGCGCTTTATCGTGGTCACCGACCTCGGCATCATCGCCAAGCGCTCCAGCGATGGCAGCCATGACGTGTATGTGCAATCCATCGGCAACGGTTCGCCGGTGTCCGACGCCCAGGTCGACATCATTGGCCGCAACGGTCTGCCCGTGAGCAGCGGCCACACCGACGGCGAAGGCCACGTGCATTTCGCCAAGCTGGATGAACTGCGCCGTGAGAAAACGCCGCTGATGTATGTGGTCACCCGCGGCAATGACCAGTCGTTCCTGCCGATCGCCCGTCAGTCCCAGCAGCTGGATTTGTCGCGCTTCGACGTAGGCGGTTTGGAAGAAGACGGTGCGATTGATCGCCTCAGCGCCTACCTGTTCACCGACCGTGGCCTCTACCGCCCTGGCGAGACCGCGCACCTGGGCATGATCGTGCGCAGCGGCAACTGGAAAGGTGCCCTGCAAGGCCTGCCCGTGGAGCTGCAGATCACCGACCCGCGCGGCCTTGAAGTGATTCGCCAGCCGCTGAAGCTGTCCGCCATCGGTTTTGAAACCTTTGATTTCCCCAGCAGCGAAGTCGCCCCCGCCGGTGACTACACCGCGACCTTGCAGTTGATTGGCCAGAAACAGACCCGCACCGACCTCGGCAGTGTCAGCTTCAAGGTCCGCGATTTCGAACCGGACCGCATGAAGGTCAGCCTGAGCCTGCACGACACCCCGGTACAGGGCTGGATTCCACCGGACCAGGTGGTGGCCAAGGTCACCGCGATGCACCTGTTCGGCGCCCCGGCGGCCGGCCGTCGCGTCACTGCGAAGATGTCCCTGAGCCCGACGCTCGCGGCATTCGAGCGTTACCCCGACTACCGTTTCCGCCTCAACGATTCCCTGGAAGAGGCCAGCACCGAAGACCTGGCCGAAACCACCGTCGACGACAACGGCCAGGCCGTACTCGACCTCAACCTGCAACGCTTCGCCAACAGCACCTATCGCTTGCAAGTGATGACCCAGGTCTTCGAGGCCGAAGGGGGCCGTAACGTGGCGGCGCAAAGTGCCTTGCTGGTGTCGTCCGCGCCCTACCTAGTGGGTGTGAAAAGTCAGGACTCGCTGTCGTACGTCGCCAAGGACGCCCCGCGCCAGGTGCAATGGCTGGCCGTCGCGCCAGACCTCACCCCGCTGGCGGTGGATGGCCTGACCAGCGAAGTGGTCGAGCACCGCTACGTGTCGGTACTGGTGAAACAGTCCAACGGCACCTACAAGTACGAGTCGCGCATCAAGAACATCAGCCAACCGGCCTCTCCGCTGGTGATGACCAAGGACGGCGCCAGGCAGGCCCTGAACACCGCCACCCCTGGCGATTTCACCCTGCAAGTGAAGGACGCCAACGGCAACCTGCTCAACCAGATCGACTACAGCGTGGCCGGACGCGGCAACACCTCGCGCTCCCTGGAGCGCAATGCCGAGCTGCAACTGCGCCTGGATAAACGCAGCTACGCCACCGGCGATGAGATCGCGATCAGCATCCGCGCGCCTTACACCGGTGCGGGGCTGATCACCATTGAGCGGGACAAGGTCTACACCCAGCAGTGGTTCAAGGCCGACAGTACCAACAGCGTGCAACATATCCGCGTGCCTGCAGGGCTTGAGGGCAATGCCTACGTCAACGTGCAGTTTGTGCGCGACATCGGCTCGTCCGAGGTCTACATGAGCCCGCTGTCCTACGGGGTGGTGCCGTTCAGCATCAACCTGGATGCGCGGCGCATGGCGTTGAAGGTCGAGGGCCCGGCGAAAATAGAGCCGGGGCAAACCCTCGACATCAAGGTCAACGCCGACCGCCCAGGCCGCGCGGTGGTGTATGCAGTGGACGAAGGCATCTTGCAGGTAGCGCGCTACCAGACGCCCGACCCGCTGGGTTTCTTCTTCCAGAAGCGGGCGCTGGAAGTCGGCACCAGTCAGATCCTGGACCTGATCCTGCCGGAATTCAGCCGCCTGCTCAGTGGGGCGGCGCCCGGTGGCGATACGGAAGGCGCCCTGGCCAACCACCTCAACCCGTTCAAGCGTAAACATCAGCCGCCAGTGGCCTGGTGGTCCGGGCTGGTGGACTTGCCCGCCGGTGAAACCGTGCTGCATTACCAGGTGCCGGACAGCTTCAACGGCAAGCTGCACCTGTTCGCGGTGGCTGTGGACGCCGACAGCGTGGGCGTCAGCGAGGCCAATACCGAGGTCCGTGGCCCGATTGTCATCACGCCGAACGTGCCGGCTTTCGTGGCGCCGGGTGATGTGTTCAACGTCAGCGCCGGGGTATTCAGCAACCTCGAGGCGGCGGCGAACGTGAAGTTTGAAGTGCAGACCAGCGCCGGCCTGGTGGTGCAGGGCGACAAAGCCAGCACCTTGTCCCTGCAACCGCGCAAGGAGGGCACCGCCGAGTTCAAGATCAAGGTCGGCGAAACCCTCGGTTCGGCGGATTTGCGCTTTGTCGCCGTGTTGCCGGATGGCAAGCGGATCCAGGTGGCGGAAACCACTTCGATTCGCCCTCTGAGCGAGCATCGCGTGGCCCTGAGCCTGGGTCGTTTCGACAGCGCCAGCAAAGAGCTCAAGCCCACCCGCGAACTGTTCAGCCAGTTGCGCGATGTGCAACTGGGTGTGGCGGCCTCGCCGCTGGTATGGGCCAACGGCCTCAAGCATTACCTGGATGACTACGGCTATGCCTGCACCGAGCAACTGGTGTCCAAGGCCATGCCGGCGTTGATCTGGGGCGGCACCGCACCCGAGGCAGAACAGGCCTTCAGCAGCGCGGTGCGTATGTTGCGCCAGCGCCAGAACCAGGCCGGCGGCTTTGGTTTGTGGGCCGCCAACCCGGATGTGGCGCCCTACGCCAGCCTGTATGCCACCGATTTCCTGATCGAAGCCAAGGAGCGCGGGCTGCCGGTGCCGGAAGACCTGCTGGTGCGCGCCAACAGCTATCTGACGGACCTGGCCAACGGCCCGAGCGAAGGCCTGTCGGAATTGCGCAACCGCGCCTACGCCAGTTACCTGCTGAGTCGTCAGGGCATTCTGGTGAGCGGCGCCTTGAGCGATATCCGCGAGCGTTACGAGAGCTACTTCAAGGACAGCTGGCAGAACGACCTGGGCGCCGCGTACCTGGCGGCCAGCTACAAACTGCTCAAGCAGGATCGCCATGCCGACACCGTGTTCCGCAAGATCCCTTGGCGTTCGCTTGTGGATAAGTGGGACAGCGACGGCCTGTATTACGACCCGCTGGTCCACGATGCCGAGCACCTGCATCTGCTCGCTCGCCATTTCCCCGAGTTGCTGGACGATGTTCCTACCGCCCTGCTGGATAAACTCGGCAAGCGCCTCAACGAACAGCGCTACAACTCGCTGTCGGCAGCGCTGTTGCTGCGTGCCTTGGACAACTACGGCCAGCGCGCGCAAAGCGATATGACCCTCAAGGCCACTGCCTGGCTGGGCGACAAGCAGCAACAACTGCTGGAAATGGCCGGCCAGCCACCCCGCGCGGCGGTACCGGGCGCCACGCAAAAACTGCTGATGGAAAAATCCGACGGCCCGGCGGCGTTCTACATGCTCAGCGAAGCCGGTTTCGACAAGGGTGCCAAGCTCAAGCCGATCAACAACGGGCTGGAGATCATCCACGAATACCTCGACCTCAAAGGCGAGCCGGTGAGCACAGTGGCGGTGGGCGATGAGTTCCTGGTGCGCTTGCGCCTGCGTGCCACCGACCGTGACCAGGTGCAGCAAGTGGCCGTGGTCGACCTGCTGCCCGGTGGCGTCGAGCCTGTGTATAACTTGCCGCCGGAGCCGGAAGCCGCCAGCAGCGAGGACAGTGAAGGCGAAGCGTCCGAATACGTAGAAGAAAGCGAACAAGAAGCCGATGCCTGGCAAGCGCCCATCGGCGAAACCGAGCTGAGCAACTGGCAGCCGGACTATGTGGATGTGCGTGATGATCGGGTGGTGTTGTACGGCACGGCACTGCGCGACGTAGGCACCTTCGTCTATCGCGTGCGCGCCACCAACGCCGGCACGTTCAATACACCACCGGCCTACGCCGAAGGCATGTACGAAACCACCCTGCAAGGGCGCGGCAAAGTAGGCCAGCTTGAAATTACCAAGCCTTAAACGCCTGGCGCCGCTGCTGGCAGCGGCGCTGGTGCTGGCGGGGCTGCGGCTATGGCCCCACGCTCCGCTGGAACAGGCTGTGACGTCGTCACGGGTGGTGCTGGCCGATGACGGTTCGCTGCTGCGCATGACCCTGGCGGATGACGGCCAATACCGCTTATGGCTGCCGCTGGAGCGCATCTCGCCGTCACTGGTGGAGGCCTTGCTGCTTAAGGAAGACCGCAATTTCCATTGGCACCCGGGGATCAATCCCCCGGCGTTGCTGCGCGCGGCCCTGGCCACCTACAGCGGCGGCCAACGCCAGGGCGGCTCGACCTTGAGCATGCAACTGGCACGACGCCTGTGGGATCTCAACACCCGCCAGGTACCCGGCAAATTGCAGCAGATGGCCTTGGCCCTGTGGCTGGAGGCGCGCTACAGCAAGCACGACATTCTTGAGGCGTACCTGAACCTGGCGCCCATGGGCGGCAATATCGAAGGCGCCGAAGCGGCCAGTCGCATCTACTTCGGCAAGGCAGCGGCGCAGTTGTCGTTGTCCGAAGCCTTGGCGCTGGCGGTGATTCCCCAGCAGCCGGGGCGGCGCGCACGCTTCGGGCCGTCACTGCAAAACGCGCGACTGCGCTTGATGAATGACTGGCGCGAAACATATCCACAAGACCCGCGTAACGCCAGTTTGCTCGAGCTGCCCCTGGAAGCCCGCAATCGCCAGCAGATCCCCTTCCTGGCGCCGCATCTGAGCGAGCAGCTGTTGGCATCCCAGCCCGGCAACGAACTCAACAGCACCCTCAACCTGCCCTTGCAGCAACTGCTCGAACGCCTGATCAGCGGCTTTATCGCCGAGCGGCGCAGCACCGGTGTGGAAAATGCCACGGCCATCCTGATCGACAGCCGCGACCAGAGCGTCAAGGCGCTGGTGGGCTCGGCGGATTACTTATCCACAGGCATCCACGGCCAGGTCAACGGCGTGTTATCACGCCGCTCGCCGGGGTCGACCCTCAAGCCGTTTCTCTACGGGCTGGCGCTGGATCAAGGGGTGATCCACCCCATGAGTATCCTCAAGGATTTGCCCAGTAACTTCGGCTACTTCCAGCCGGAAAATTTCGACGGCAGTTTTGTCGGGCCGCTGACCGCACGGGATGCATTGATCCGTAGCCGGAATATCCCGGCGGTGTGGCTGGCCAGCCAGGTGAAGTCGCCGTCGTTGTATGGGTTGCTGCAACGCGCCGGGGTCAAGGGCCTGCGCGGTGAAAGCCATTACGGCTTGGCCCTGGCCCTCGGTGGCGGTGAGATGACCCCCGAGGAACTGGCGAGGCTGTACGTGATGCTGGCGGGCGACGGCCATCTGCGGCCGTTGCGCTATCTGCAGGAGCAGCCCCAGGCTACCGGCCCGCAACTCCTCACCCCGCAGGCGGCCTTCATGGTGCGCGACATGCTGCGCCGCAACCCGCGACCGGATGGCCTGCCCGCGCGGCACTGGCGCACCGCCTGGAAAACCGGCACGTCCTGGGGGTTCCATGATGCGTGGAGCGCGGGCCTGGTCGGCCCTTACGTGCTGGTGGTGTGGGTGGGCAACTTCGATGGTCGCCCCAACCCGGCGTTTATCGGTGCCAAGACCGCCGCGCCGCTGTTCTTCCGTATCGCCGACGCCCTGCCCCTGGCCTTGCCCAACGTCGTGATCAAGGCCGACAAACCACCCGCCGGCCTGGTGCGCATCGACGTCTGCGCCGCCTCGGGCGAGTTGCCCAACCGCTGGTGCCCGCAAACCCGCAAGACCTGGTACATCCCCGGTATCTCGCCGATTCGCGTGTCCAACCTGCACCGCCCGGTACTGATCGACACCCGCACCGGCAAGGCCGCGTGCCCGCCGTTCGAAGCGCAATACACCCGCGAGGAAGTCTTCGAATTCTGGCCCAGCGACATCCAACGCCTGTACCGCGCCGCCGGCCTGCCCCGCCGCACGCCACCCAACGTGATGAAAAACTGCCAGCCCAACCGCATCAGCGACCAGAGCGAAGCCCCACAGATCCGCTCACCGCTGACTCAAGTGAGTTATCAGTTGCGCCTGTCCCAACCCCAGGAAAGCATCCCATTGAACGCGAATGCGGCCAGCGATGCGGCGACGCTGTACTGGTTTGCTGATCAAACCTTGATCGGCCAGGGCCCGCCGCAAGCCACATTGAACTGGCGGCCGGGCAAGTCGGGGGAGTATCGGTTGCGGGTCAGTGATGATCAGGGACGCAGTGCGAGTCGGGGGTTGAGGGTGGAGTTTGTACCGTGATAAGCCGCCTCTGACCCCTGGCTCAGTAAAAGCGCCGATGAAGATCAGGGAATATCATCTGCGCGAACCATACGGGTAGGCCGGGAAAAATCGAGCGTGACTTGGCAGATGGCGCTTCAACCACGCCCAAATCAATTAACTTTTTAAGCTGATCACTTGCTACGCGATCATGCAGCCCAGAAAAGATTTTGAAGTCCGCTCGGGCAATCTCACCTTGAGTTAGCAGGATATGGATGGCCTTGGCCATTTCCGGCTTCACTCCAGCCCCAATGAATCGCTCCTCAAGCCCAATCACTCTCTCAAGCCGCTGACGCAGACTTACCAGGCCCATCGCTTGTTCTACATACTCCATCTGATCAATGCAGACTTGCAGCATGAACTCTACAAATTCGAACAACCCACCTTGAGTCAGCTGACCACGACCGTCGAGATCACCGCGACGCGGCTGATCCGCTGCACGCAAGCGTCCATAGTACTCATCCTGTTTTCGTGCCAGCCCCCGAGAAAGTGACCAAAGTGGGGACGCTAGCCCAAGGCGCATCAACTGCAAGTGCGTAATAATGCGCACGACTCGGCCATTGCCATCTTCAAATGGGTGAATAAACGCAAGACGATGGTGATAAGCAAGAGCGCTGAGAATTCGCGACGTCAGATCAGGTTGCCCCCCATATACCTGTTGAAGGCGGGTGAGCATGGGGGCGACGGATTCCCAGGCAGGCGCTGCATGATCACCCACCAAGACATTGCGTTGTGCACTATCACGCAATTGACCCGGCACCATTAAGCGCCCATCACTCAGCCGCAAGTCGTCGTCGCTGGCACCTGTAAAAAGGCGGCGATGAATGACAGAAATGAATTCAGGCGCAAAGAACACGCTCCAAGGCGCGTCAAATGATTTCGGCCGACGTACTGTTCGCTCCAGTAACGCCTGAACGCCGATGTGACTTTCGGCCAGCTCACGCAGTTGTTTGGAGTCACGCCTGGGTACTCGCGTAGATAACGTAGCAGGCTCGGTGAATTGGCCTTCAATCAGGTTGCTGTAGTAACTATTGGTGATCCGCATCAGGCCGCCGATGCGAATAGCGGTGTTTTCGGGGAGCAAACCCGTGAGTTTTCCGGCACGAAACGATAGCGTCTCTGCCGTACGTAAAATCGAGGCAGGGAAACCCGGCGATGGCCAGACAGGTTCCAACCAGTGATTTCCGGACATGAACTTCTGCGTCATTTTCCTCACCATTTTCCGATTTTTTTTCGAATCTTTTTTCCTTTAAGGTCCAATAGTAGCGGGATAAATCCAAATTTTTATACAACTATCTGCTAAACATTTTTCTGATTTTTTTTCTGATTCTTTTTGACCTATACAACCAGCTCCACGTAATTCGACTCCCCACCTCCCGTCGCCCCCGACAACCAACCCCACACGAAACTCAGCGTGGTACGCCCGGCAGCATCGATACCGATGATGCCCCGCGACCAGCCGGCCAGCAGCTCACCTTCCAGCGTCAGGCACTGATACAGCAGCTCGATAGCGTCCGGGCCTGTGACGCGGCCGACCTGCGTACCCAGGCGGATGCGACCGCCTTGGTAGGTACTGGAAATGGCATCTCCCTCAACAAGGTAATGAAACACCGTTCCCGCGCCGGATAGCCCGTGGGTGTTATTGGCGACGGTGAATCGGCGGTTGTGCAAACGCTCGTGGATTTGCGAGGGGGGGTTCATCGAAGGCGCGTCCTTTCGCGGGGACCTGGAGACCCGGGCGTGGTGCTGAACAAAATATTTTGACACCTACAGCTGAGTAAACGCTGGGGCAAACGGCTCAACAGCGTGCGCCGGCTGATTGAGTATTTTGACAGTTACCAGTCAATCTGACTAAACCAACCATGATTTTCAACAATATATTTTGACACTGTGGGCCCACCCAACGAGTAATCACATTGTGATGGTGTTTGGTAAGCTGCAACCGCCTCAAAATGACATGCCTTCAGTTGCCTGAATCAGCATTTCCTCGACCCGATGTGTACCTTGAGTCGTAGATAGCATCGCATATGGACTGGAGCCCGAAAAACGGGCTTTTGGTGTTGAAAGCCAGTGTTTGGCTTTCTCAGCGTCCCCGAAGAGCGCCTCTGCCATGGCGTTAATGTGTGCGACGCGAAAAAGTCGATCGCTCTCGCTCAAAGTTAACCGTTGATTACTGGCCAATTTTGATTTCAGTGTTTTGAGCGGAATGATTCTGTCGCGCTCTTCAGCACTTATGGCTCCTGACTCGCCAAGCGCGCTTATCAGGCTGGCTGGAAATCCCGCTTCGATAATCTCGTGAATATCCTGATCTGAAGCATCCGAGGGGATATGAAGAGACGCCTCAAGACGGATACGGTAGGCATGATAAGCATCATCACGCAGGACTCCAGCAAACACGGTGAACAGTGATGCTGTGCCACGGGTAGGCCTTAACACGATTGCATACTTCGTTGTTGTGATTGTCAGATCGTCCCCGACTTCCAACCCGAGCTTGGCAAGCAGCTCTGGAGGTAAATCGACGATGACATTACCGCTACCGTCCCCGGCATCTTGGCACTTGACTGTCCAGCGCTCGCTTTCATTCATGATGGTCCGGCTCTCATTTCGTGAATAGAGAAGACGCATCTGTATGCTCTCGCGCTCAGCAGATTACGTCATTGGATAACCGATTATTGGGTCAACCTATGCCGAGTATTGCGACGAGCGGCTCTCACCGTGAGTGAACCGGCGAATCGTTAGCGACCCCTTGATGATCCATACAGAGGCATTCCGGGATCCGAGACCTTACTGGTTCAGACAACGCGAATAGTCTTCAAAAGCCAAACGATGCCGTCCCAGTACTTGATCATTGCCAACACTAAAGCTCCAAGAATTGGTATCAAGGACAGCCCCTTCAGCAGCCGAAAGGTTCTGGTCAGTGTCAGGCCCTGCTTGTCCACCTGATCGATGGTGATCCTAAGCAGGCGTTGAAGCTTTGGTGGGTAGGTTTTTATCTTGTCTTTGAAATCATCGAAGATGACATTGAAGCTATGAAGCAGGCGCTCCGTTTGCAGCATTTGATTGTGCAAGATCGCAAGCAGAACCACCGAGACCACAGCCAGGCCGAGGACAAGGATAAAACCTTCGAACTTTGAGGTGGTTTTCTCCAGCGCTACCAAACCGGCTAACGATATCGGGAGGGCGAGCATCTTGCCGGCAATGTCACCCAACACTCCACTCAGCTTGGTGCCATAGTCGATTTCAGCCTGGGCCACTTCACGACGAACCCGCTCAAACGAGAAGCTATAGACATACGTTTGGAGGTTGGCGCGGTAAGTGGCCAAGACCTCTCGCCACTCCCGCACAATCACCAGAAGCAAATTCGGCTCGCTTTCGAACTTCTCGATGACGCTCGCGACGGCCATCCGAATCATCAGCTTGCGTTCAGAGAGGTGAGCTTTATTTTCATTTTTTCGATTAAGAATTTCTTCCAACAAGCTCAAGTGGTTAAGTTCATAATCGAGCACTTTGACATCGACCTGAGTAGGGAGCAGAAATGTCCTCGGGGGCTTGGCCCCGTCAGGTGGTAAGGCAAAAAAAAGGTTATATCCGTCCGGGCTACTGTCTCTGTCAACGCCGATCGCTAGTAGCGCAAGCAACTCAATTAACCGACAGACGCGCCTGAGAGACTTGATCTCCGGGGGTTCAATATCATCGCTGTCTGCCCAGCGAAGCTCAGTAATGTAAACATTGCTCGGAAATTGTCCCTTGCCCAACGAACCATTTCGCGCGACAAACTCGGCCAGACTGCTGTAAAAATGGCCCGACTCATTCGATGGCAAGCGAAATTCAATTTCAAGAGAGTCTGCCTCTTCAGAAAGATGCTCAAACTTTCCATAGGCAGCCGGTAACTCATCACACATTCGTAATGCGCTAATGATCCCGGTCGTTGGCGCTCCCTCGTAACTGACGACCCCGTCGTGAATGGTGGGCGCTCCAAGGGCACGGTAGAGAGCTACCACATGAGAGAACATTCTCAGCCGCTCCTTGCCAGCAGTTCTTTCTCGATCACATCAATCAGCTCGGTCGTCATGTTGGACAGGGTCAACTTCTTCCGACCTTCATCGTAATAGACATCTGCGGCGGGATCCTTTCCAAGCGCTCCGCGTTCGAACTGCAATGACCAATTGGAAGCATCTCCTTTGATCCGAGTCTTCTCCTTCAGTGTTTTAGCGTTGACCGTAAAGTCGTCAGGAACCTTATTTTTTTCACTGTTCAAATAATCTTTCAAGCCTGCGATTTCATCAACCAGGTCAGCAGGAACATGAGCGACGGCGGCGTGAACAATGGAATCCAATCGTGCTGACTTGCCTGCTGCCAACTGCGTTTCAAGATACTTGATGACCGCCTCTTTAGCCCTGTAGCCAAAGCTTTTTAACGACTTTTTGTCGCGAAAGAACTTGGCTACGTTATCGATGGCGTTTTTTGTAGCACGGCCCGAAGCCACTCCCTTTGCACAACCCAGTGCGGAGATGAAGTAGTCAGATGCCTGACTGTCGCGGCCGCGGCTAATGAAGCATAGATAGGTTGAGTCGGCCTCCTCTACTGCCTCACTTTCCACCGTTTGTGGCGTTGCAGTAGCCATAGCCTGAATGGCCACAAAGCTACCCAGATTGATCCTGGCGGCTTGCTGAACTTTGTTCAGGTCTACTTCCTGAATCTCTTTAGGCACATAGTTTTCGTCCAACTGAATTCCACCACGCTCCTTCATGCTAGCGACAAGGAAAAAGTTGGAAGCTCCAGAAGAGTACTGAGCACACAGGATATGCCCACCAGTCGACAGCACCTGAAGACCGGCCTGTTCGACCAATTGATCCATAGCCAAGTGGGTCAGATCGATGAATTGATCCTCATCATCCTGGGTGGCTACGAATTCGGTAAAACGTCTCGGAAATGGACCTTGCCGTTCATCATTGGCGAACTGACCGTAGACCACACTGTTACCTTCTTTCCCGATGAGACCGTGAATCCCATTCACCAGAAATTGTAACGCCGGATTTTCGGTGTTGAGCACCACATCCTTTTTCACCACATCAGAGATAAAGCTCGTCTTCGCCAGTTTTTTGAAACTGTGAATGATGGCGGTTTTCAGTGTAATCATGGGTCGAATTCCGTTCCGATAGCATCAATATGGAATCACTGAAAATAACACCTTACCCAACAAACTTCAGGGCTTATCTCGACGGGTTCAAGCGCTGAAGGGAGTCCTTGTCTACCTAGTGAGCGTAGTCGAGATTGCCATATAACTGTACATTCATACAGTTAAATTATCCAGTCCGTTCGTCCTCTCTGAATAAGCAAACATCCACAAGCTCATTTCAGAGCCGAGGTGACCGGCAAACGTTACGTCCGTGAAATCGATTCAAACACCTTCCCCCAAAATGATCACCAACTGCGGGCAGGGCTATTCCGAATCTCTCCTATATTGACTACTCCGGGGGTCGGCATGGCTCGACTGCCGGAAAGGAAATTTTCTCTGTTAGCTCGTTCAGTCCAAAGGAAATGTGATGAGAGTAGCGATCTTGGATATCCAAAATTTTCGCGGTATCCGTGAAGGAAGCGTTCACTTTAAAGACCATCCTGTGCTGATCGGAGCTAACAACACCGGCAAAACTACGGTGATAGAGGCGTTGACGCTTCTTCTAGGGAGGGAGCGGATGATCAGGGAGCTCACCGAACATGACTTTTACGGTTCAGATCCCCAGCCTGCCGACAGAATAAAGCTTGTAGCCACAATCACAGATTTTCCTTCGGAAGACCCTTATCAGAATACCGATTGGTTTAGAGACGGTAGAGGCGTGCCTAAATGGCTGAACGAAGCCAACGGTACGATCAGCGCAGTTCGCACAGAAGAAGCATCGAAGCTATGCTCCCAAATTGGCGCTCAAGCTTATTTTGACCGCGACTCACTGTCCGTCGAGGTGGTTCGTTACTTCTACGATCACGATAATCCGATGGATCCCTTTGCCGAGGACTCGCCTGTAGGCGTTCCTCCACGATTGATAAAAGAAATTGGGTTTTATCTCGTACGAGCGAGCCGAACCTGGGACAAAGTTTTTTCATGGGGGAGTGAGCTGTTCCGGCGCACGCTACAAGCAGCCGCAGCCCAACCGTCCGAGGCCATTTTAGCTGAGCGTGATCGGCTCAGAAGCCCGGAAGCCCCGATCGAGAACGACGATCGAATTTCACCACTGATCCAGAACGTCAACGCTGAATTAGCGAGATGCATACCGAATGCGCCTCTTGTTCAACTGCGGGTGACGAGCACTGATAGCCGATCGCTTCTCGACTCTGTCGCTGCACATTTCGCTGTCGTCGGAGGACTGGGCGTGCCCGCCGCCAGACAAGGAAGCGGTTTGGTGTCTCTACAAGGTTTGTTACTACTTCTGGAACTAGGTCGAGGACGTGCAGCAGCGGGTGAGGGATTTCTAATGGCCCTGGAGGAGCCTGAGCTTCATTTGCCCCCAGCAGGACAGCAGCAGTTGGTGCAACGAGTGCAAGCGCTTTCAACCCAGACCTTCATAACTACGCATTCGCCATTGATTGCAGCGGTATCGGATCCTACCTCTGTATTGATTCTGCGAAATATTGACGGCCATCTCTCGGCCCTTCCTTTTTTGGCGGAGCCGTTGCTACCAGATGCTCAGAACTGGAAGAGGAAGTTTTTTCAACAAAGTCGTGTGGATGTCCTGTCGGCTTTAATGCACCCGTGTGTATTGGTGCCTGAAGGCCGTGCTGATTTCCAATTACTGAAAACGGTGCTGCGGCCGTTGATGTTGACCGAGGGTTGGTCCACGAGCATGCCATCTATGTTTGGGCTGGAGGTCGGAGTCGTTCCCACTGAGGATGCCAAAGTGGTAGAGACGTTCCAGTTGCTATCAGCTACCCATCACAAAGTCTGCTGTCTGGTGGACGGTGACAGAGACGGTAAACGCTACATCACGAACCTTCTGGCAGAGCCCACTGCTCCCTCATCAATAATACGCTGGGCAGACGACGAAATGATCGAAGACGCCATCGGCTGGATTCTGGCTGCGGATGGAGACCAAGTTGTCGGGAGGCTTACGGAGTTGACGGAGGTTGCTCCCTCGACTGTATCTGACGTCGTCGCCCATTTAAAAAATAAGAAAGTGGACGTGATCTGCTATGAGTCGGTGGCAGACGCAATAGTTAACTCACCTCTCTGTCGCGCCAGAGCAGCAGAGTTGTTCAGCTGTTTGGCTATGGCGTGCGCGGGAACTGCTAGCGCCCATTTCGCCGCCGACCCAGACGGTGTCTGGGTATTCCAACCATGACAATTCAATCTTTTTCCGGCGCGGCAGGTTGTGGAAAGACTCATCAGTTAATGGCAAACCTAGCCGCGAGATTGGAAAGACAGCCTCTACAGGCGTTTCAAAAAGTCTTGGCGTTGACGTTTATGCATGGATCGCGGAGGCGTTTGGACGATCGATTGGGCGATGTCGACCTTCTACGTCGGCAGTACGAGTGCACAACAATCGATGGATTCGCTTGGCGAATCGTCAGTAGATGGCAAGCACTGATCACACAATTGGGAATGGGGCATCCAAGAGTGAATGATTATGAGGCTGTCTGCCAGGTCGCCGCGGACCTCCTGTCTCACGATATCGTTGTCAGCTGGATCGCCGCGACATATCCCATTGTAGTCGTGGATGAAGCACAAGATCTCACGCCAAATCGACTGCGGATAGTGCAGGCAATGGCTGCGCATGTTGACCTGCTAATTGCTGCAGATGAATTTCAATGCCTCATCGAGGAGCTACGTCCTAACCCAGCCTGCGATTGGCTAACTGCTGTTGGCCACGACGCACTTCTTCAGCAGCCAAGGCGCACCTCAGATCAAAATCTCCTTGCCGCCGCCGGTGCTATCCGATCAGCACAGGCTCCAGCATCAAATGGGCTCTTTAAGATTTTCCACACCCCCACACCAGCTCTCGCCGCTTCTTACGTTTCTAATGGCATTGGTTGGAATAGAGGGGGGAAACGGGTCGCAATTATCACCCCAACAATGGGGCAATTTGCCCACGACATCCTCACGTGGGTCGCCACCCGAACAACAGGCAGAGGAAACGGGCCCTACAACATAATTCTGGAAGAGTCAGAGAGTAAGCTTGCCGACGCATTCATTAAGGATCTGGCTTTGCCGGACCAAGCCACATTGGCGGAAGCGTTCGCCTTGATGGCGGAAAAACCTGCACCTATTGCTCAAGACTTCGTGCGTTGGCTAGAGAAACAGCGGCGGACTAAGGGAAGGACTCATGTCCTTCGAGAAGAAATGGAGGACACAATACGGCACTCATTTTCAAATCAACGACGTCTAAGCTCACGAGATGGGCCCGGCATTCGAGCGCTAACCGTTCATGGAGCAAAAAACAGAGAATTTGATTTAGTGATTGTGCTCTGGCCTGCGGCAATTCGTGGAAATGACGAGCAACAGAGACGGCTACTTTACAATGCCGTTACCAGAGCAAAGCACCAGTGCTTGGTACTGGTACAACTCCCGAAAGCAATGACACTTCCCCCTTTCGCCGTTCGAGAGGCTTAGCTTTAAACGAGAACTAGCCCTTAGCACTACATAACCTTGGGTGAGGTTGATACAAAACTATTAGCTGCCGCAATGTCAGCGGCACCAGGACGATTTTTATGAGCCGAGCTTTGAGGCATCTCAAATTCGTCTGCCTTAGTCCAACGGACACCTAATCCACGAACTAAATAGCGGTTCGTTCGAGAAAAATCTGATGCTTCCGAAAAATCACCCTGCCTGAAAGAAATCATTCGCAGATCGTAGAGTCGAGTGATTGCGTCCGCGATGTGGTGCCTTTTGACCCCGGTAATCAGCGCTAACCGATCGTAGGAAAGCATAGCGATACCACCACGATTTGAGTCCCTGTACGCAAGCAAGGCGATGTACACCTTTAATGCCGACAACGACGCTCTGCTGAAGTTGAACTCAGTGAGCATGAGAATCTTGGAGCCAAACGAACCATCATAAAGCCAGCGTTTCGGGATCTTCGCCCAGCTTTTACTTTCAAGCCAGCCGCAAATCAGAATGCTAGACCCCTTTCTAAGGGCCTGCGCTTTTCGCTGAATAAGCCCTTCTGTTTCTAGTCGCGTCAACGCTTTCGCAATGGTTGGCCGAGACAAGCCCGTGAGCCGAATCAGCTCCTCATACGTCACGCTCGCGTTCCCAGTGATGAAATCAGCTCGGCAGCACAGCGCCAGGTAAAGCTTGAGCGAAGAAATGCATACGTTTCTTGCTGACTTGTCTTCCTTCAACCACATCGATTTTACCGAATAGGACTCATCCGCAAAGCTGACGAGTCCGCCTGTACGTATCCAATCGACAGGCAGTTTGGCCCATTCAGATACAGGACGTCGCACTTCGATTTTGCTCATTTCGACCTCCATGCATGCACCAGCAGACCAGCACTCAGAAGCAAGATACAGCACAACGCTAGCGTCAACGGATCAGCAGAGAGTGCCTTGTCAATTACAAACAGGACGGGATTCATTTGCCTGGAACCTCTAAAAAAATGGCTACAGGGGAAACGTTATCGCCAAGAGGACTTGCAATCTAGATATAGGCGCCCATCAAAATATACGTAACTATCTGTTAAATATAAAAATATAGGAAAATTTATTAGTTAATCTGAGGTAGGCCTAAGACGGAGGTTTTTGGCCGTTTTTTGACCAATTTGAATTCAGGTTTAAATTCCTACTCGCTCCAGCTCGTCCTACCAAACGAGCACATGTGCAGAGAAGCCAGCTGAATATGAGCACTCGTATTTCCAACGACTCAACACATGCTAAGTGCGATATCGAGATCTGTGCGCAACCTTCGACCGGACCCCATCAATACATAAATCGTATTCTTCGTCTCAAACAGGCACCCATGAGTGAAAGAAACAGCCAACGTGGTTCTTACCCAATCACCAGGTGGAAAACGACCTTTACTATCTTGGATAACGGTCAAAGCGTAAACCAGAGCAGGGGTTAGCCCCCTGTCAGTAATGGCTTTTCGCTGACGCGTTGATACTTCGATATCCAATATTGCCCAATCAGCAACAAGACAATAGGCACGGGAAGGAAAATGTAGGGTGGCGAGCGCCACGGCATCGGCGTCAGCGAGTGGGCACCCGTTTATCTTCTCGCCTGCGGAAAGCAGTGAGGTAAGCCCTGCCAAATTCATTCGTTCCTCCGGCCGATCTGTAATCCGACTTGAGCGAGAACCGTGTATCAGCATAGCTCGCAACTGATTACCTGGTTCCGATGCCGACGAATAGCAACAGGGTCATATCCCACCTTGCTTCTCTACTCTCCCTTTAAGTCGCTGAAGGGGATGATTTCTGTTGGCGGCGTCAGCGTACCAAGTGGTTTGCGCCAGTAACCCACGCTATGCCATTGGCCGTGTTTGTACCCAACCTCAGGGTAAGTACCGATATGGGTAAAGCCGAGCGCCTCATGGATACCTATGCTCCCCGCATTGGGTAAGGCGATGCCGGCATAGGCCGCATGAAAACCCTGTTTCTCAAGGAGTGGTAAAAGCCTCTGATAAAGCGCACGACCAATCCCTTTTCGGTGTAAGGCTGGATCGATATAGACGGTGACATCTACTGACCAGCGATAGGCTTCCCTGGCTCGATGCTGGCTTGCGTAAGCGTATCCAACGACCTTGCCGCCCATCTCTGCTACCAGATAAGGGTACGTCCGCAGTGTTACTGCAATTCGCTCCGCCATCTCGTCGACTGTCGGTGGTGCCAGCTCAAACGAGATGACGGAGTCCAAAACCATAGGCGCATAGATAGCCTGGATGGCAAAGGCATCGGCGGGTGTTGCAACCCTCACGTTGTAATTCATGTTTTTCCTTGCTGTTCCCCGTAATGAACCGTGGCTGGTCTGGGCTGAACCATGCAAGGCATCAACCGAGATAAGAATAACGAGTTAGATTCGTATAGCACCATCTTGAAAAGATTCATCACATCCGCGAATCGAAGCGAGGTTCGATCACTGTATAGGGAGCTTCTGCTCCTGCCGGCCTGGCTGCGGGATATCCACGACCACTTCTTTCCCCCCAAGAACCTTCGCCAGGAATAGCGCAGTTAGCCCACCAAAAAACTGCGAAATAATGAATGGCGCTGCATCTGAAATGCGTATTCCCGAGAATGTATCGGTGAACCCACGAGCAATGGTCACAGCTGGATTCGCAAAACTCGTGGAGGACGTGAACCAGTAGGCTGCGACAACATACGCGGCAACCACCTGAGGCACTTTTGCTTTGTGATATTTATCGCACAGCAGAATTGTCAGCACCAACCCCGACGTTGCCAAGTACTCACTGAACCACTGTGACGGCCCGGTGCGAACGTGATGGGAGAACTCGACCACAGGCAGCTCGAACATGAAATGCGCAGCGAATACTCCGAAGATTGCACCCGTTGTTTGAGCCGCCACGTAGGGGCCCAGTTGCTTACTGCTCAGTCCTCCGCGCAAATAGTCGACTACAGAGACCACCGGGTTGAAGTGCGCACCGGAGAAAGTGGAGAAGCACACGATCAGCACATACAGGCTCGCGCCGGTTGCCAGCGCATTGGCCAGAAGCGCTAGCGCATCGTTACCGTTTGCCAGGCGCTGGCCCATGATTCCAGAACCAACTACGGTGCACAGCAGAACTGCTGTACCGAGAAACTCAGCCAAGATCTTCCGTGAAGTACTCATTAGATAGGCTCTATGACAAGGGATTTGAGGGGAGCGGCTACTGAGCTGGCTCGTAGCCGCAGCTGCTGTTACGAGCAGCAGGACTTGGGCTTGACGGGCTGACTTCCCTCCACGACATACAATGCGTCGTCTGCGGAAAGGTAGGCATCCTGAGAGGCCAAATCCGTGGGTACACCGCGCTTGTAAAGCCTGCCGCTATCGCCGGTTAGTTCAAGCCCAGGCCCTCGGTAGATCACCGTCACGGACTTCCCAGTCTGAACTTCAGGCTTAGTACCAGTGACAGTGACGGAGTAGAACCGGACAGAGCCAATTCGCTTGGTTGAGGCGTCGTTCCGGGCCTCAATCTTTATTCCCGCGAGACCTACTTCCTGAAGCTGCTTGTAGAACTCCTGCTCCTGAAGTACGCCTGAGTAGCAGGCCGACCACAGCTTGCTGTCTCGTTTCAATTCGTCAGGAATGGCGATATCTGAGACGTTGTCAGAAATTGCAAAACGGCCACCTGGTTTCAGTACCCGATAAATTTCGGCGAAAACATTCTGCTTTTCGGTCTCACCAACCAGATTGATCACGCAGTTCGAGATCACCAGATCGACAGACTGGCTGTCGATAAGAGGCTTGGACTGGGAGCTATCGCTGATGAACTGCTCGAAGTTTTTCCACGATGCCCAATCAGCACAAGGCTCCGTACGCAGGCGTTCCTCGGCCAGTTCCTGATCGATTTTCAAGTTGCTCGCGGAGGCCTTGTAGAAACGCAAAGGTGCGCTATCTGTTCCCTTCTGAAACGCATTCGCTTCTTCACGAGCGATCTGCAACATGCTTGGGTTGATGTCGATACCAAAGACCGCACCCTTACTGCCGGCGATTTGGGCAGCTACGTAGCAATTCAGACCAGCCCCTGACCCTAAGTCCAAGACGACATCACCCTCACGCACATACTTGGTCGGGTTACCGCACCCGAAGTTGGCCTCGATGATTCGCTTTGGAATGTTCTTCAGGTACTGGGCACCATAAGCGTCGCTGCAGCAGCTCTCAGTCAGCTGCGATTCAAGGACCACGTTGCCATTGCTCAACGCCTCGGTGTAGTCGGCGATGATTGTGTTTTCAATTGCAGAAGTCATTACTCACATCTCCCGTTTAGCAGCACGAAGTGCCATCAGCGCAGCACGATTCCTCGTCAGAGCCTGCGATGGGTACAAGCCCTTTGGTGACCTTGGGATCTCGAACTGAAGGCGTGTTGCAGTCGAAGAAGCCGCTCTTGTCCAAGGCTGGCTCGACATAGCAACGCACTGGGATGAAATGGCTTTGGTAAGGCGCGGACATCAGCAGATTAAAGGTCTTCTCGCACACCGCTGTACGGACGCCACGCTGGTAGGTATGGCCGTCGTCGTCGACGGTATGTTTCCAGGGGCCTTTGTAGATAACGGCATGTCCTTGGTCGAGGCACACGCCGGCCTTACCCTTGTACGCGCTCAAGGTGAACAGTCGGAACTCAATGCCGTCCTGAATGGAGACAGGCACCTCGGATGCGAGCTCATAGGTGATGCCATGGAAGCCCGCCTCGCAGAGCTGCTCGGCAATAGCAGACTCAGTTAGCGCGTTCTTGCACTCCAAACCTTCCACAGTAAAGGCACGGAGAGAAACGGCTTCCTCATCAGACAGAATCGCCGGGAATAACAGTCGGCCATGACGTTGCAGTCGCTCATAGAGCGATTGCGCGATTCGGCCAAACTCGGGCTCAGCGTTGAAGCCTTCCCAATAAATGTTCGCGAACAAAGTCGCGTCGGCATCGTGCACGTTCGGGCTGAACGCTTTGCCCTGACCCAGTCCTAACTGGGTGGCGAGCTCTTCATTTCGGTTCGCAGAGCAAATGAAAAGTGTGTCCTTGCGATCCTTCAGCGTTCTGTTTAATAACTCGTTATGCGCACGCCAAGCAATATGGCCCGGCACCTGAAGACCATCAGTTTGGTTGGCCAGCCTGAGAGCTGCCTGCAACAAAGTAAGTGACGACATCTTTTATCTCCTTAGCATTTCAGGCAGCAGCGTTTGAACACACCCTCTTCCGGCGGTGTGACCGAGTCCATGAAGAGCTTGTCCAGGCGAGAGTCCGAATGCTGCCAGTCGAAGTGAAATTCGTGCTCCTCCAACTGCAACTCCTTCACCGTGTCGTTGTTAAGCAACGGTGAGCCTTTATAGAGATGCAGCCGAGTCTCAAACTGGATAGGGTCGACGATGTTCTCCAGCTCGTTGCGAGCAATGAAATCGTGCAGCTCGGCCATGTCCTCAAGGCTCACCCAAGGGTTGAACGTGATGAAGGTCGGGTTAACCTTGACGCCGGCCTCCTTCAGAAACGCCAATGCCTCCTCGATCATTGGCACGTTCATTTCCTTAAAGACCTGGTCGAGAACTTCCTGCTTGGGGAACTCCAACGCGGTTGTGATGAAAGCAAGCCCTAGCTGCCCCATTTCCTTGATGGCGTCTTTGTTCTCCAGAATATGATCCACGCGAGTGGTGAAGTCGTACGTGAGGTCGGGGAATTGCGAATGCAGAGTCCGGATGATTTTCAAACCGTGCTTCTTGGCATTAAAAAAATCGGCATCCGTGAAGGTGAGGTGAGTCATTCCCTGTGCGACGAGGTTCGCCACGTCGCGCTCTACAAGATCGTCGGAGACCAAAAGCACCTTGCCGTCGTAGGCTGCATACACGGAACAGTAGGAACACTTGTGGTGACATCCGCGTGACCCTTCGACTCCACCCACAACTTTCTTTTCGCCGAGCAGCTTCTCCAGCTGAGGTTGCGGGTATTTGTGTAGAGGCGGTGCCAAGTCCCTGCGCGGCAGGCGGAACCCGTCACGGATCAACTGAGGCACCACAATCTCACTGGAAAGGCCGCGAGCCCGATCGATCACTCCGCGCAGATCTTGTTCCTGTTCGCCACTCAGGTGTTTAGCCAAGCTGACAATGGGTTTTTCCCACTCGCCGGCGATCGCATAGTCACCGTATTTGGAGGCCAGGCTTTTTGCATTGATGGTCGCGTATTGACCGAAGAAGCAAATTTTCTGGGAGGGCTTCGCCTCTTTAAGCTGCTTGGCCAGCTGCGTTCCCGCAGTCAGAGAGTCAAAAAGCGGTACGCAGATGAAGACCAAATCTGCGTCGCTGAATCTCTCCAGGGAAAGCCCCTCAACGTAGATATCGATCAGCTGCGCTTCGATATCTGCATCGAGTAGAGCTGTGGTTGCAGATATCGCGTTGAGCGGTTGATACCCCCCTTCGAATGTACTGGCGACCAGGTACTTCATTCTCTTTCTCCTTGAGCTCAGGCACGACGATTCGGTGACTGGAGTCACTGATGGTTTTGTAGGAATTCGAAGTTAAAGCGAGATCAGCAGAAGAACTGCCAGACCTATCAATGCTTGTAGAACTGAACCGGCAGTCACCAAGCGCATATACCTGCCGGTGCTGTATTCGGGGAAAGCGTCCGATTTGACCAGCCAGTAATAGCTGTCGTTAGGGAGAATGGCGACGAAGGATCCCAGGCACACGGCGAACGTGACGCTCATCAAATCCACTCCGCTGGACGCCAGGATCGGCGAGAGAACAGGAGGAATGGCAGCAAAGGTCGCTAGTGAAGAACCATTCAGTGTTTTGAACACCCCAGCCAGAAGAAACACCCCAACCAAAATATGCGTGGTGCTGCCCGACGCGCTAAATGCGTGCTGAATCAGGTCCTTAGGCAGCACCATACCGAGGGCTTGGCCCAGAGCAGACGCACAACCAATGGTGAACAATAACGAGCTGGTTCTACGCATCGCTTTGGACAGTAAATCTTGAACCTCACCAGGTTTGCAGCTAACCGCGATCAACAGCGATGTGGCGATCAGCGCCCCGGCGGGAGTAGTGAAGAACTCAATTACGGAATGCTGGTTCTTGGGAATGGCATACCCGGCAATCAGGAGCACGAAAAACACAGCCAAAGGCAGCATTACCTTAAGAACCGAGTCCTGAGGCGCTATTGGGTCAGTCGATCCACGGGAGGATGGAAAGTCCGTGCGGGTCGTCCAGTAGGTCCAGATCGTCCCGGTAGCCCATGTGACGACTGTGAGCAACAGCCCTAGATACAGAAACTGCGGATCATGAGTGTTAGCCCCTAACCCAATCCCAATTATCAGCGGGCCAGCGGGCATCAGAAGCTTGAACCCCGAGTAGCAGCCGATCGCAATGTACTTCCTGTGTTGCCCCGCAATGGGAGCAAGAGAGGCATAAGCTGTATCGGGGCATACCATCCCAGCACCCAGCAGGGGTGACAGAGAGATACCGAATTTTCCGAAGGAAGCGCTTCCCTGCGTCGAGATCCAGCCAGCAATGAAAAACGCGCTCAGGATCACGATAGCGAAATAGCCGAGATTGTTTCCGAATCCTTTGCTCAGCGATTGGAATACGTCACCGCTGCTTGTGCCGGCAAGAAGGGGGATCAGTATTGCACCCAGTAGCATCGCGACAGGGAGAGGAATGGAAACGCTGCTCCATAGGTTCCGTAACCGGGAGCCAGTTTTCGTCCTAAGCGCTTCTACCAACATCCATGTACCTCCAAGCATTACCGGAACCGCCTTTGAAAGGTCCGTGAACCTTGTGTCTAATTCACAATCGCAAAATACGTTGCGAGCCGCAACCAATATTTTGGAACAATTTTTCGGACCGTTATGCCCAAAAATATGTGTCGCTATGACTGCTAAGGTGGTATTAGCGTTTTCCCGGAATTGCGAGCCGAGTGCTATGCCAAAGAATGATCAGATCGACCAAGATGCCGAACAGCTCTATGAAGCGCTGAGTCATTTGGTTCGCGTGTACCAGTTTCGAGACAGAGATCGGAGCTGCTGCGAAGGTCTATCCGTCACTCAATGCTACGCGCTTGAGCATGTGATAAAGGCTGGGCCTGTTCGCGTTCAATCGTTGGCCAGCGAGCTTTTTCTCGATAAGAGCAACGCCAGCCGGCTGGTTGATTCACTTGCCAAACAAGGGCTCGTTCGCCGTGTACCCGACGCAACTGACGGCCGCGCCTTGGCGATCACCGTGACGCCAGAAGGCGCGACCCTCTATGAGAGTATTCGCTCGGATTTGGTGAGTGAAGCTCGCAACCTGGCATTTGATTTGTCGAAAGAAGCACGTGATGGGGCGATCGAAATGTTACGTCGCTTCGCGAATGCCACCGAACAACGCTGCGGCCTGAAAGACCTTAGCCGTGACGAATATCTGCCAAGCAAATGCTGCTGAAATAGCAAAAGCTGTCCTTCTCCCGAAAAATCGCACCGTCTCTAGACCTGTAAAGTCTGAGAAAAAAGTGACCATCACCTAAAGTCTTACGAATGTCTCAAAAAATTCTGTTCTTCCCAATGTCCATGCCCGACGAGACCCTTCACTCACGAGTTACCCGGTATCATTTACTTTCGGGAAATAGAACTGAGCGTGAGACTTTTCAAGACCTTTTTGGTGCCGATCCCTTTTCCATAAAAATTATTCCTAAACGAATCGAAGACCTTGCAGAGAAGCTTCCTGGCGATAGGAGCGACAATTTAAATGAGTTGCTTGCATGCAACACAATTCTTTCTGCTTACAAGCCATTTTTAGGAATTCCTAAAGTCAACCATGAGGGCAATAGCACTTCGCTCGTATCCAGACTTCCTCGTAGAGAGGTCAGTTTTCATAGCATGGCTAAAATTTGCCTTTCCTGCGTCCAATCCGACCTTATTGAGACGGGGCATTCGTACTGGCACCGATCTCATCACATTCCGGGCGTAACAGCTTGCTGGAGACACGGTGAGACTTTATTGCAGGCCTGTCCAACTTGCACTCATCCGTTTTACCGAGATAACAAGTTATTACCTATGTTAACCAACTCCTGCGTATGTGGCTGGAGACCATTAGGCTCACACTCTCCTTCGAAAGTTCTGAAAATCGAGCAAAATTTTGCACAGTTTGCAAAAGACCTTCTGGATAGTGACTTGCCGGCTGTTCCGTCTGGAGTATTAGCCGCATGCTATCGTCGACAAGCGAAGAAAAATGGGTTTGCTCGTGGAAACCTGATGGCGACGACGAAAATGTTCGAAAGTATCCAATCAAAATTTGGTCATGATTTTTTGTCGAGAATTGATAATGCGTACGCGTCAGGAAAGTACCATCAGTGGATAAGGACCACCACCGTTAATGATCAGCTAGATATGCCAATCACTCGACACCTCATCATTTCCCTCCATTTATTTGGGGACGTGAAGACATTCGAACAAAGAATTGCGGAAGAGCTAATACTATTTACTGGAACAAAATCCAGAAAGCCACAAAGCAAAACAGGCCCTGACAATACCAAAGCACTTCATCGCCTAAAAGTTAACAACATCATAGAAGCACGCCCGGGAGCAACCTTAGATTACTTATGGAAACATACGTACCAAACAACCCTTTGGCTTACAGCAAACGATAAAAAATGGCTTTTAGGGGTGCTCTCAAAAAAAGCAAATGCTGCGCTAACAGAAGAATCTAAAACCCACAAATTCGATAGCGAATACGCAGACATCATTAAAAGTGGTGTTAATGAGCTTTATAAAATTAGCAAAACGCAGATCCGTGTTAATCTTGGAAACATGCTTGCATTGCTACCGAAGAGAATAGCTTGCGTCCCTCAACGAAATAGCCTATTCCCACTGGTATCCGAGCAGCTCGAAACTAATTTTGAATCAGTTTGGCACTTCCGTTTGCGCAGAATTATTTCAGCGCTATCAGAAATGCACCGTCTGAAATTAACTCCCAATATTACGAGCTTGGTTCAACTGTCGTCTTTGCCTAATCAAGCTTGGAACGCACTCATTAGCTACTTCGAATGGGATGTGGAAAAAATGGTGAGCGAAGGAATAGATGCTGAAAAAGAATTGGCCAAAGCAAACGTCACTCGCCAATGGGAGGGCCCTCCTGGGTACCAAATGTCTCTCGGAGGACGATCCTACACCAAGCAAAAAAGTTAACTAGCCACCTTTCTAGGCCTGCATTCCCTTCTCTTGCATGGGGAAATTTAGCGATTCCGACAAGCGATCCTCAGCCTGCCCTTCTTCACTGAAGGGTGACGCACCTAACCACCCAGCACATTCGCTTTACCGCATATTCGAATTATCATATATTCGATTTTCCATATGCGGGAGAAGTGAACATGAGCGAGCTCATCACCCCCACCGTCCTGTTTAAAAGCTTGGCAGATGCCACTCGAACCAAAATAACGCTACTCATCGCCCGCGAGGGCGAACTCTGTGTATGCGAACTGACCGTGGCTCTTGGGCAGAGCCAACCCAAAATATCTCGACACCTCGCGTTGCTGAGATCCTCTGGGTTACTGGCGGATCGGCGCCAAGGCCAATGGGTTTACTACCGACTCCACCCTGACCTACCTAGCTGGGTCACCGAAGTGCTTAAAGGTGTCGTCGATGCCAACCGACAGTGGCTGGACACAGAAACTAAGCAGCTCTGTGAAATGGATGATCGTCGAGTCAATCAGACCGTATGCGGCTGATCCAATCCTCATTGCCACCCTGAGCGCCTTGGCTTTGCGCCTCAGCTTTTAATTCCAGGAGATCACAATGAAAGTCCTATTCATGTGCACCCACAACAGCTGCAGGAGCATCTTGTCCGAGGCGGTGTTCAATCACCTTGCTCCTGAAGGAATGGAAGCCGTCAGTTCCGGGAGCTTCCCAAGTGGCCGGGTAAACAAGCGAGCGATTCAAACGCTCAAAGCTGCTGGTATCCCTACTGAAGGCCTTAGCAGTAAAGCATCCGATGCCTTTGAAGGGGCGCCACCAGAGATCGTGATCACCGTCTGCGATCGGGCTGCCGGCGAAGCCTGCCCGATTTTCTTCGGCCCGGCGCTCAAGGCTCACTGGGGGTTGGCTGATCCATCCGAAGCTACGGGATCGGAAGCGCAGATCGAGGCGGCATTCCAGCAAACCCTGATCAAAATCCAGGAGCGGGTAAACGCCTTCATTTCGTTGCCTATCGCTACGTTGAGCGAAGCAGATCTCAAAGCTGAGCTAACTCGCATCGGCACGTTGTGAGCTAAGCGTCGCAGGGGCCAGGAGTAACTATGAAAGACCATTTCCCAAACATCGAAGCGGATCTCATCGACGTCCCAAGCATGGAACGGCTCACTCCTTGTGAGCTGTCCACGCATAAACCCCGAATTCTTCTAATCTACGGTTCAACCCGCGAGCGTTCGTTCAGCCGTTTGGTTACTCAGGAAGCCGCGCGATTGCTGGAGCACTTCGGTGCGGAAACACGAATCTTCAACCCATCAGGATTACCACTACCTGATGATGCTCCGGATACCCACCCCAAAGTCGCAGAACTCCGCAAGCTAATGCAGTGGTCGGAAGGACAGGTGTGGTGTTCTCCTGAGCGTCATGGGTCGATGAGCGCCGTCTTTAAAGCTCAGATCGACTGGGTACCATTGGCGATGGGCGCAGTACGTCCAACCCAAGGTAAAACCTTAGCAGTCATGCAGGTTTGTGGCGGGTCTCAGTCTTTCAATGTAGTGAACCAACTACGGGTTCTAGGACGTTGGATGCGCATGGTGACAATCCCCAATCAGTCATCAGTGCCCAAGGCGTTCACCGAGTTTGACGAGGATGGACGTATGAAGCCTTCGTCTTACTACGATCGCCTGGTCGACGTGATGGAGGAGCTGATGAAGTTCACCCTGCTATTGCGTGACCGTCAGGACTACCTGGTAGACCGTTACTCGGAACGCAAAGAGTCGGCCGAAGAGCTGTCGAAACGAGTGAATCAGCGCTCCATCTAAGGATCTCATCATGTCTCACCCTTTCTCGATCCTAGCAATGCCAGATGGTACGGGCACTCTCATCTTTACCCCGTGTCCGGGTACTCAGAATGAACCGCTTCAGCGAGCGCTCGGCACTCTGAAAAACGCAGGCGCCAGAGCCATTGTCAGTCTGATGGCCGACACCGAACTCACTCACAACGGAGTCGGTGAGTTAGGTCAGCAAGTCCAGGCAGCTGGACTCGCTTGGTTCCAGTTACCGATTGAGGACGATGAGGCTCCCGACGCTGAATTTGAGGCCAAGTGGCAGAAGGCTCTCCCTGCTTTGTCGGAGCTTCTGGAAGCAAACCAAGCCATTGCGATTCATTGCAAAGGTGGGTCGGGACGCACAGGGCTGGTCGCCGCAAAACTCATGATCGACAGAGGGATCTCGCGTACCCGAGCTGTTGAGTTAGTACAGCAGCTGCGACCGCGAGCAATCCAAAAACCTTCGCACGTCTCTTACATCGAGCGACTTTGAGAGCTTTGTCTTAGCCGAAGGGAGTAGTTAATGGACACTCAAAACACACTGCTGGATGTGGTGGTCATCGGAGCAGGTCAGGCTGCGCTGACAACGGCTTACTTCCTCAAACGCACCGGTCTATCGTTCGTTCTGTTAGATGCAGAACAAGGCGCCGGCGGTGCGTGGCGTCACGGATGGGACTCATTGCAGCTGTTCTCTCCGTCTGCCTGGAGTTCAATCGCAGGGTGGCCGATGCCACCAGTGACTGATGGCAATCCCGGTCGAGATCATGTTGTTGATTACTTGGCTCAGTACGAAAGCAGATACGGGTTTCCTATCGTGCGTCCCGTAGAGGTCACGAACGTTGAGCCTATGAGTTTCGGTCTGCGGGTCCACTCAAAAAATCAGCATTGGGATGCCAAAGTCGTAATCAGCGCGACCGGGTCTTGGAGCAACCCCCTCATTCCCCATTTCCCGAAAAACGAGCTATATCAAGGTCAACAGATTCACTCAGCACACTACCGTTGCGCAGAGTCGTTTCAAGGTAAACGGGTACTAGTTATCGGCGGTGGTAACTCAGGTGCCCAGATCTATGCAGAAGTATCCAAGGTGGCGGATGCCACTTGGGTGACCCTGGATGCTCCAAAGTTTTTGCCTGATGACGTAGATGGTCGTGTGCTTTTTGAGCGTGCCACTGAGCGCCTGAAAGCCTCTCAGGACGGACGTGATGTGCCCCAACCAACCGGCGGATTGGGTGACATCGTCATGGTGCCGTCGGTGAAAGAAGCACGTGAACGTGGCGTTTTGAACGCTGTACGACCGTTTGAGTTCTTTACGCCAAACGGTGTTGTCTGGAGAAATGGAGATGAGACTGCGATTGACGCCATTATCTGGTGCACCGGTTTCGCTCCCTCCTTGAACCACCTGCGCGGGCTCGGCGTCGTCAACTCAAAGGGGCAGGTTGACGTTCACGACAATCGCTCATTAATCCAACCTCGGCTTTGGCTAGTTGGCTACGGCGACTGGACTGGCTTGGCCTCCGCAACATTGATTGGGGTAACTCGAACCGCTCGCAATGTCGTAAAGGACATACAGCAATATTTGGCTCAAGATATAACCTGAGCGGTTCTCCGTTGCTAACAGTTACCTGGCGGTCTGATAGAGGCTGATCGGTATATCGCAGAGCGCGTGACTGGCCTACCAGTTCGTTTTAGATTTTCAGTTGCCCAGACCAAACGGCGGCGACGAAAATCTTCAGTACTTTCACACACTGAGGCCAATGCATCGGCACAAAGCGGGAGTCGATTCAGCTGTTTCTCAAAACGAGATAAAGCATCGAGCTCACGGCCGATCCGGGTTTTACAGACACGTACTGGTTTACCTGGTAGCGCTCGAATTGAAAGTGCGCACTCGATAATTTTTACTGCTAGAAGCGTATCCAACTCTGCGAATGGACTGCTTGGTTTTCGGTTTCCCTTGTGAGCATCAGTCTTACCTAGATGAGCTTTGAGCCATCGCAGGTCGTTGCGGTACAACCAAATGTAATCTTGGCATTCGTGCGCAAATAAGGTCAGGTAATGACGCGAAAAACGTTCACGTCTCTTAGCGCGGATCTTCAAGAACTTCAGCTGTTTCCACCTCTCGGGGCCTCCGGAAACAGCTCTAATCGACCGGTAAACTGTTGCTGCTGATAACCTTGCTGTACGCGCTATTTCCTTAGCTTCAGCGCCTGTAATAGCTCCCTCCCAAACAGCCTGTTCAGCTTGCTTTGAAACATGCTTGCTAGGAACCGATTGTTGTGCCGATTCTGTAGTGATGTTCGCGTGCAGCTCCTCAATGTGCGGTGCATTTTCTACACCCCGTGGAGGGATGCATGACGGCACTTCGTTGGCACGTAGAATGCCGGAAAGGTCAAAATCGAGAGCACTCGCAAGCATCAAATATTTGAGGGGATGGTGCGTTCCCCTTGGCTTGCGCAAAATCTTGGTTACCCAACTCGCGGGACGGCCATCCAACTCACCTCTCAAAACCAAGAACTCTCCATTTGTAGGGAGCGTTTGAAAGTACCTACGCAAATAATCCGCTAATTGACCAAGGCATAGCCGACCGGATGGTAAAGCAAATCCTCGTTCAATGACCGCCTTCAAAAATGCTTGTCGAATCAGCGTGGCTGACCGAGGTGGGGCATTGGCTTCAAGTAGACGCAGAGAGTTTCGGGCAACGGTAAGTAGATTGCCTCTCTGACTGCCGTTGAGGAGTAAAGAGTGTGCGTGCGCTTGGATATCCTCATCCTGCGGTAAGTAAAGTTTCCTAGGCCCTCTAGATAGCCAGCGATGATCGACTACCGAAAGAGGCGTCTGGCAATGGGGACAGATCCACACGCCAGGCAATTGGTGTACGCGATGCCAATACGCCGTACCGTAGTCACAGACATCTGTTATCAAGCAGGTTGGGCAAAACCGCGTTCTAGACGTTGTTTCTATACGGCTGGCGATGATTCCGAGTTTGGTCTTAAGACCATTCCCTCCCCGATAGGCCATTTGAAACTGAGCGTGGGCGAACTGGTGCTCGGTTAGGAAAGGTTGGAAGTATGGCAGTAGCGTATGCCTGGCAATGATTGAATCAATGCCGAAGCTTGCGCCCGATGGCAACGCTTGCACCAGGTCAATCAAATGGCACGGAAATGGAAGGTCACGTGCGAAGCTCCCATCACCTTGGGCTGCGTTGAACACAGCAGCCCAAGATCCTAATCCAGAGAGGCGAACGTACCTCGATAAAAGGCTATGCAGCGTTTCATCGGGACAGGCAGCAGGAAAGAAATGAAACTCATGATCCATTTCAACCTCACGGACTACACCTTTCGATGCAGAGCAGAGAATTCGAACACGTCAGTGTTCAACCAGCCTTCCTCTCTTAACTTTTGCAACGGGTCTTCAGCCTGCGCGATCACAGCTGATTTCGTTGATGACCTTGAAGAGTCCACCCCAGCTGGTTTGGTTTTCGGTGTGCTTGAAACTTTTTCTGAGGGAGCATCCATGCGAGGAACAGGCGTAATACTTCGCAATAATGCCAGCCGATCAAGTACCTCGTTCGCGTTGAGAGTCATCATTCCTTGAAGCTGATCATCAATCGGTAACAAGTCTTCAAAGCGGCCTAGCTGCCGGGGATCTCGGCTGCGCAAAGCCGAAAGTGCCGGCTTGAGTATTTGCATTTTGGTGTCAGAAACGCGCCTGAACGTGCTGGAGGTCAGGCGCTCCTCCCCGCTCTGGATCGCAAAGCGCTGCCCAAGAATCAGCAGTTTCACTAAAAAGTCGGTGACCCCCTGAGTCAAGTCATAAAGCACATCAAACAACTCATCGGTCAGTGGGCTGATCTCACGACACCACTGATACTCCCATAGCGACTCAATCAACATTCTCCAAACCGGATCATCTTTTTCGAATCGCTGAAACTCGGTTACACCGAGACCACATCCTCGTCTCGCGTTTCGCAGAACATCAGAGAAGAGGCTAATCATCGAATTGGTGCCGATGAAGACGACCGGTATGCCAATGGAGTTGATCAGGTTTACGAAGAAATTGAGCATGTTGTCTTTACCGCCAGTACGCGCGGAACGTAGGTGCTGAATTTCATCGATCAATAGGGCACCGACAAAGTAGGTACTCGCAACCTGCTCCATGCGCTGGATGAGGTCAGGCAATCCATTCCGCGCACGATAGCTGTTCGCATACCGATCTTGGCCTATCGCCTGGTCAACAGCGCGGAAAAAAGCACGGCATAAACCGCTAAGCGATCCATCAAACGGGCAGTCCAGCTTCAACCAAGTGATCTGCGTCTGCACAAAAAAACGCCCTTCATAGCGCTGATGAACGATCGTTTGCGGATACAGCCGAAGAATTGACTCAAGAGCGGTGGATTTCCCGATTCCGCTCAACCCTACAAGACTGAAGGTGGTTGCCGTTGAACGAAAACCGTCTGAACCGCCTGGTGCTGACAGCGAGTGCAAGTGTCTAACAGTGGCTGTAGACATTGGGTTGCGCCCTACATATCCACTTCGCAGCAGCGAAGAAAATGCTGATTCGAGCTCAAGATGGATCGGAAGTGGCTGAACAACGGTACGCAGGCGATCAATGCAATGGAGCCTGACCGACTTGTCGTGCTGTCGCTCTTCGTCGACCACCGGAGGAAAATGCGAGATCAGCGATGCAGCGTCACTCTCGGAAAGGATTGGAGGTAACGCCTCAATCAACGGATTACCTTGAAACTCCAGAACAGGAGACTCATGGTACTTCGCGAAATTCTGGACACTCCGATTCATTTGCTACCTCCCGGGCGGAACCGACTGAGCAGATCAATTACCTCAGCACCACGGGTGCCTGCGTAATTTTCAGCGACGCCAACCCCAGTGTTCGAGGCTTGGGTATTCTGATTTGAACTGGCGGCTCTCAAGTCTTCAGGCGTTACTGACTCCGAGCGCTCCTGCATGCGTTCGTGGGACCTGTTGGTTCGAATATCACCGAGCTTCTGCGATTTAGAGCCCGGCTCCATCGTCAATTTTTTCTCCTTCACAGCATTCGACACAACGTCCGAAATTGTTGCGTCCAGCGCGACACGACTCGCCAGTTTGCTGTATTTGCTCTCAGGAGACTCTTGTTTGAGAACCTCCAACATGTCGATTACTTCCTCGAACCGGACGCCGTGATAACGCACCTCAGAGTTTCGGAGATCACAACGAATGAAGTGCCTGTCTGGGCCTTGAATCCAGATATGTTGAGTACTATTTGGGTCATACCAACAGACAATCCTGCTGACACCACGATGCCGAGCACGTGCAAACCAGTTCTGTTCAATAGCCCAGTCGCAGACGTAAAACATCCCCTTGAACTTAATCCCACCTTTCTGAATTGAGCCATTATCTCGAGGTAGTAAGTGCAGATAAATCAGCTCTTCCGTCTGAGTATTGGCCTCGATTCGATCATTCTTGAGCGCCCAGTCCCATATTCCCATAGGGGTTGGCTCGACCTGATCAGCAATCATCTCTTTATCGAGTCGAGCTGGCTGTCGATTCTGGCTGTTGTAGTGAAGGATTCCCTCAATGACGATCTTCGTAAATTCGGCTAGATTCAGCGTGGCATCGAGTCGGTAGTCACGCTCACCCCTCTCTAGAATTCGCTTGCGCACAGCTCCTGGAATCCAGTGAATTTGCGTCGTGGTATTCAGCACTTTGAATGAGCTTTCCACGATCGCTTTCCAATCTGGACGATAGGGAGGCGCGATACCCAAATTAATACGCAAGCCGGAGGCAAGCCCCTCAGCAGCTTGTCCAAGCATCTCACCACGATCCGCGAAAACTTCGTGCGGTAGGTGATGACAAGGCCAATCGGCATCTTCAATTTCAACGCCGTTGGCAGCACAGAACTCCACTTTTGAGGTAAACGCGTTGTAAAGCGCTTGTCGGGCACCATTCCAGCTTGGTCCCTCCAAGCCAACAAATACTCCTACGATCATTCCCGAAAAAGTATCGATAACGACGTAAACAACTGGACGGCCAATAATCCAATTTCTGTTGTAACGACTGACGAGATAGACATCTGCAATGGTGGCGTCGATTTCAAATAAATGGCCTGGCCCACGCAGGTTCTCCCGAACAGTACCGCTCAGCGGGCGATGGTCTTTTTGCCAATTGCGCTCACCACTGCGACCTCTCAGAACTGCAATGTCATCGAAAGCTTTGTTACCCCAGTAGGCAAACTGTCTGGCCGTGGGTAGCTCGCTGGCAGGAAGCAAAGGCGCATCGTCCCCTGCGTCACCCAGCATCGGTTTAATCGTATAAAAACGCCGAAGCATTTTGACGTAAGCATCTGCGATGGTCCCTACAGATCCCTTGGCAAATAATGCAAACCCAGTCTTGATACAGTTTTTATCCGTATCACTCAGTACCTTCGATTGAGTAGGGGATTTGACCCCCTGAAACATCGTCGAACGTCCCGGTTTAAGGCCGTTTGGGTAGTTTTTAGGTTTGCCTGGCCCTCCCGCGTTAACCCTATCTGGAAGCAATGAGTTACGTACTTGCCCCCCCATCCAATATCGGTACAGCAAGCGATACAACGATTTGTTCGGCAGCCCAAGTTTGCGCGCCTGATCAGCGACCATTTGACCAAGAGCATCTGGCTGGAAAATAGCGTCTGGAGGGTCAGTGTCGACAAGCGATTGAATACGGGCCCAGTTGTTATCCCGGAATGCCTTCTCTTTATCAGAAAGGTCTTCCTCCGCCTTCAACATGTAGGTTGGAGGAGTAACCGATAAAAACTTGATATCGCCTGAGCTTAACCAGCTTTTCAGCTCAGATAGCTGCATGATCCATGGCCGCTTAGGTGAGCGTTCAATCGTCATCAGCACAGTCTGATCGCTGCGCTTATCAACCCATAGAACCCTCACTAAACCCTTCAATAGCTTGGGTTCGGTTACTGCCTCAAGGACATCATTCTTACCGAGATATGCCATATCAACCGACCTTCAGTTCGTGGCCATTATCGCTGGAGGGCCATACGACTTCGATTTGAGGCAACGAGCTCTTCATTGAAAGCCGTTCCGCTGCCAGCTCCAAGAGGATGTTTTTGTGCCAAACCAGATGCATGAACATGGCCTTGGTGTCGGTGTAGGGGATGAACAATGCGCCCGCTATATGGCGCAACACACGGTCAAGTGGCCATGGATACTCACGCACACGAGTGATCTCCTCTAGAAACGACTCGATCAGTGGACGTTGCTGAAGATGTCGTTGGAGGGTCGCTGATTTACGTAACCAGTCAAGGTTCTGGATCAGAGTGGCAGGGAGGTCTTTCTCGGTAACGATGTTCCAGTCCACCCCTTGACCGGACCAATAGGCTCGTTCGATCTCAAACTTTTCCAGGGTGCGTTCAAGTCCTTTGTCTGCCTTAAGCGACTCGGTGTATTTGAGCGTACGAGCCGCTAAGCGCGTGCTTCCATCTGGCTGCTTGATGGTCAGCAGAAAATCCGTCGTCATCACGAAAGGCACTTTGGTGCCTGGATAAACGGGATAGCGAATATTCAAAGCATGGGCAATCGACTGAACCGCCGATTGCGGAAGGATGGGAAATTGCTCCCGAATATCCACCACCTCAGAGGAAAACTCGGCTACGAGCAAATACCCGTATTCAAGATCAGACAGTAGGTGATGAAGCCGATCAACTTTTACTCCATGAACCTTGCGCGACCGACCATGTGATGGAACGTCTTGCACACGCAACCACGGCAAATAAAGCTCGTGACTGCCTTGCCCAAAGCCTTTTTCGATATGCCGATCAATATCGGACTGCGTCTTGAAGCTACGACCACGCAAGCCAACCTCCCATGCCTTCTGCGGCCTCCACATATCCTCAAAAATGGAATGTGCACAAAAAGTCCTAGGAAAATATCAGCGCTGTGAATAAGTCTAAGTCCTGTAACAGACTACGCCTCTAGCAAGATCACAACCCAAAATCGGACATACGGTGGAGGACATAAAAAGAAAAAGCCCCTGAAATCAGGGGCTTTAGGCATTGTGTCAAAATATCTTGTCTGGTGTCAGAATTTTTTGTCTAGTGTCAAAATATTTTGTCAAAAACCAGGGCGAGCCTCCAGGGTGAAGCGAATTACTCCACCGTCACCGACTTCGCCAGGTTGCGCGGCTGGTCGACGTCGGTGCCTTTGAGCACAGCGACGTAGTACGACAGCAGCTGCAAGGGGATGGTGTAGAGGATCGGCGACAGGGTGTCGTGGATGTGCGGCATGTTGATGACGTGGGTGCCTTCGCCGTTGGTCATGCCGGCTTTTTCGTCGGCGAACACGATCAGTTGGCCGCCACGGGCGCGGACTTCCTGCAGGTTGGACTTGAGCTTCTCCAGCAGTTCGTTGTTCGGCGCTACGGTGACCACCGGCATGTCGTCGTCCACCAGGGCCAACGGGCCGTGCTTGAGCTCACCGGCCGGGTAGGCTTCGGCGTGGATGTACGAAATTTCCTTGAGTTTCAGCGAGCCTTCCATCGCCACCGGGTACTGCGCGCCACGGCCGAGGAACAGAGTATGGTTCTTGTCGGCAAACAACTCGGCGACTTTTTCCACGGTGCTGTCCATGGCCAAGGCTTCGCCCAGGCGGGTCGGCAGGCGGCGCAGTTCTTCCACCAGGGTGGCTTCGACGCCAGCAGCCAAGGTGCCGCGAACCTGGCCCAGGGACAGGGTCAGCAGCAACAGGCCAACCAACTGGGTGGTGAACGCTTTGGTGGAGGCCACACCGATTTCGCGACCGGCCTGGGTCAGCAGGGTCAGGTCGGACTCACGTACCAGGGAGCTGATGCTGACGTTGCAGATCGCCAGGCTGGCGAGGAAGCCCAGTTCCTTGGCGTTGCGCAGCGCGGCCAGGGTGTCGGCGGTTTCGCCGGACTGGGAAATGGTCACGAACAGGGTGTCGGGCTGCACCACTACCTTGCGGTAGCGGAACTCGCTGGCGACTTCGACCTGGCACGGGATGCCGGCCAGTTCTTCCAGCCAGTAACGGGCAACCATGCCGGCGTGGTAGCTGGTGCCACAGGCGACAATCTGCACATTGCGCACTTTGGCGAACAGCTCGGCGGCTTGCGGGCCGAAGGCATTGACCAGCACTTGCTTGTCGCCAAGGCGGCCTTCCAGGGTGCGTTGCACCACGGATGGCTGTTCGTGGATTTCCTTGAGCATGAAGTGGCGGAACTCGCCTTTGTCGGCGGCCTCGGCACCGTCGCGATATTGCACGGCTTCGCGTTCGACGGAATTACCGTTCACGTCCCAGATCGCCACGCTTTCACGGCGAATGTCAGCAATATCGCCCTCCTCCAGGTACATGAAGCGGTCGGTCACCTGGCGCAGGGCCAGTTGGTCGGAGGCGAGGAAGTTCTCTCCCAGGCCCAGGCCGATCACCAGCGGGCTGCCACTGCGGGCGGCAACCACGCGGTCCGGTTGGCTGGCGCTGACCACGGCCAGACCGTAGGCGCCGTGCAGTTCCTTGACCGTGGCCTTGAGGGCGGTGGTCAGGTCGCTGTGGTCCTTGAGCTTGTGGTTGAGCAGGTGGGCGATGACTTCGGTGTCGGTGTCCGAGGTGAACACGTAGCCCATGCTCTTGAGTTGTTCGCGCAGCACTTCGTGGTTTTCGATGATGCCGTTGTGCACCACCGCCAAGTCACCGGAGAAGTGCGGGTGGGCATTACGCTCGCACGGTGCGCCGTGGGTAGCCCAGCGGGTGTGGGCAATCCCCAGGCGACCTACCAGCGGCTCGCCGGCCAACGCCTGCTCCAACTCGCTGACCTTGCCTGGGCGGCGCATGCGCTCAAGCTTGCCCGCGTTGGTGAAGACGGCCACGCCCGCGCTGTCGTAGCCGCGGTATTCCAGGCGCTTGAGGCCTTCAAGCAGGATGGCCGTTACGTTACGTTCGGCGACTGCGCCAACAATTCCACACATGGTGCTTCTCCTAGATGATTGCCGCGCATATCAGCGTAATGCCGCGGGCTTGGATCTGGTCGCGGGCCTCAAGCGGCAGGCGATCATCGGTAATAAGGGTATGGACGCTGCTCCAGGGCAGTTCCAGGTTGGGAATCTTGCGGCCGATCTTGTCGGATTCGACCATCACCACCACTTCACGGGCGACCTCGGCCATCACACGGCTCAGGCCCAGTAATTCGTTGAAGGTGGTGGTGCCACGCTGCAGATCGATACCGTCGGCGCCGATGAACAGTTGATCAAAGTCGTAGGAACGCAACACCTGCTCGGCGACCTGGCCCTGGAACGAGTCCGAATGCGGGTCCCAGGTGCCGCCGGTCATCAACAGCACCGGTTCGTGTTCCAGTTCGCTCAAGGCGCTGGCCACGTGCAGGGAGTTGGTCATGACCACCAGGCCGGGCTGGTGGCCCAGTTCCGGGATCATGGCGGCGGTGGTGCTGCCGCTGTCGATGATGATGCGGGCGTGTTCACGCAAACGCATCACCGCAGCACGGGCGATCGCACGTTTGTAGGCCGAGACCGGTTGGGCGGGGTCGCCGACCAGTTCCTGAGGCATGGTGATCGCGCCACCATAACGACGCAGCAACAGGCCGTTACTTTCGAGCGCGGCCAAGTCCTTGCGGATAGTGACTTCCGAGGTTTCGAAACGCTTGGCCAGTTCGTCCACGCTGACTTCGCCCTGTTCGTTGAGCAAGGTCAGGATGTTGTGGCGTCGTTGGGGTGTATTTCGTTTCGACATGGTGATTATAAGTTTCGTTTCGAAAGATAACGAAGGCAATCAAAACCTATTGGGAAGATATCGTCAAGCGTCGGAAACAGATTTTTCAAGCAACACACACAAATGTGGGAGGGGGCTTGCCCCCGATTGCAGTAGATCAGTCGACTGAAACATTGACTGAAAATCCGCCATCGGGGGCAAGCCCCTCCCACATTTGGATAGCGCTGCTGATGAGGCTGTGGATAACTCAGGTCTTTTTGATTTTGACCGGGCGTTTCCAGCCGTCGATGTTACGTTGGCGTGCACGGGCCACGGCCAGTTGGGACTTATCCACATCCTGGTTGATGGTTGAGCCCGCGGCAGTGTTCGAACCATCGCCGATCGTCACAGGTGCAATCAGCGAATTATTCGAGCCGATGAATACGTCCTCGCCAATGGTGGTCTGGTACTTGTTGGCACCGTCGTAGTTGCAGGTGATCGCGCCAGCGCCGATGTTGCTGCGCGCACCGATCACCGCATCCCCCAGATAAGCCAGGTGACCGGCCTTTGCGTCGTCGCCCATTTGCGCGTTTTTCAGTTCGACGAAATTGCCGACGTGCGCCCTGGCGCCCATCACAGTGCCCGGACGCAACCGCGCAAACGGACCGGCATCGCTGCCCTCGCCCATTACGGCGCCGTCGATATGGCTGTTAGCCTTGATCACCACGCCCTTGCGCAGGGTGCTGTCCTTGATCACGCAGTTCGGGCCAATGACCACGTCGTCTTCGATGATCACGCGGCCTTCAAGGATCACGTTGATGTCGATCAGCACATCGCGGCCCACGGTGACCTCACCGCGGACGTCAAAACGCGCAGGGTCGCGCAGGGTCACGCCCTGGGCCATCAGGCGGCGGCCTTCACGCAGTTGGTAGTGACGTTCGAGCTCTGCAAGCTGCTTGCGATCATTGGCGCCCTGCACTTCCATCGGGTCGTGGGGCTGTTCGGTGGCGACCAGCAGGCCATCACTCACGGCCATCTCGATCACGTCGGTGAGGTAGTACTCGCCCTGGGCGTTGTTGTTGGACAGGCGGCTCATCCAGTCGGCGAGCTTATTGGCAGGCACCGCAAGGATGCCGGTGTTGCCTTCGGTGATAGCCCGCTGGGCTTCACTGGCGTCCTTGTGCTCGACGATCGCCGCGACCTTGCCGTCGGCACCACGCACGATGCGCCCGTAACCGGTGGGGTCATCCAGCTCAACGGTGAGCAGGCCCATCTGGCCGGGCGCCACATGCTTGAGCAGGCGTTGCAGGGTTTCCACTTCGATCAGCGGCACGTCACCGTAGAGGATCAGCACGGTGTCAGCGGTAATGAACGGCACAGCTTGCGCGGTGGCGTGGCCGGTGCCCAGTTGTTTGTCCTGTAATACGAAATTCAGGTCATCCGCCGCCAGGCGCTCGCGCACCACATCAGCACCGTGGCCGATCACCACGTGGATACGTTGTGGGTCCAATTGACGAGCGCTGTGGATAACATGCCCAAGCATGGAATTGCCCGCGACCGGGTGCAGCACCTTGGGCAAGGCCGAACGCATGCGGGTGCCCTGGCCTGCGGCGAGAATGACGATTTCAAGAGACATGAATGGCTACCAATCCTGGGCGGTCCGGCTTCAGACCAAAGATGTGTTTTGCTAAAAAAGAAAAAGGGTAGCCGAGGCTACCCTTTTTAATCAATCGCGCATAAGCGTCACGGCTTCGCCGCTTACTTCTTGCGGATCTGCTGGAGCGTGCGCAGCTGAGCTGCAGCCTCGGCCAGACGTACAGCAGCAGCGCTGTAGTCGAAGTCCGCACCCTTTTCGTTCAGGGCCTTCTCGGCAGCCTTGACGGCTTCCTGAGCGGAGGCTTCATCCAGGTCGCCAGCACGTTGCACGGTGTCGGCAAGTACCTTGACCATGTTCGGCTGAACCTCAAGGAAACCACCGGAGATGTAAAACACCTCCTTTTCCCCGCCTTGCTTGGTCAGAGTGATCGGACCTGGCTTCAAGCTGGTGATCAATGGCGCGTGGCCCATGGCAATACCCAGGTCACCGAGTTCGCCGTGTGCAATCACCATTTCTACCAGACCGGAGAAGATTTCCCCTTCCGCGCTGACGATATCGCAATGGACTGTCATAGCCATCTGATTGCCTCAACCTGATGAGCGCCCGTTTCCGGGCGCCTGGATTACAGTTTCTTGGCTTTCTCGATCGCTTCTTCGATGCCGCCGACCATGTAGAACGCTTGTTCTGGCAGGTGGTCGTAGTCACCGTTGAGGATGCCTTTGAAGCCAGCAATGGTGTCTTTCAGGGAAACGTATTTACCCGAAGCACCGGTGAAGACTTCAGCCACGAAGAACGGCTGCGACAAGAAGCGCTGGATCTTACGAGCACGGTTTACCAACTGCTTGTCGGCTTCCGACAGCTCGTCCATACCCAGGATCGCAATGATGTCCTTCAGTTCTTTGTAACGCTGCAGCACGTACTGAACGCCGCGAGCGGTGTCGTAGTGCTCCTGGCCGATCACGTTCGGGTCCAGCTGGCGCGAAGTCGAGTCGAGTGGATCGACCGCTGGGTAGATACCCAGGGAAGCGATGTCACGGGACAGAACGACGGTGGCGTCCAAGTGGGCGAAGGTGGTCGCAGGCGATGGGTCGGTCAAGTCATCCGCAGGTACGTATACCGCTTGGATCGAAGTGATCGAACCTTCCTTGGTCGAAGTGATACGTTCCTGCAGAACGCCCATCTCTTCAGCCAGGGTCGGCTGGTAACCTACTGCGGAAGGCATACGGCCCAGCAGTGCGGATACTTCAGTACCGGCCAGGGTGTAACGGTAGATGTTGTCGACGAACAGCAGAACGTCGTTACCTTCGTCACGGAACTTCTCGGCCATGGTCAGGCCAGTCAGTGCCACGCGCAGACGGTTTCCCGGCGGCTCGTTCATCTGACCGTAGACCAGTGCCACTTTGTCCAGAACGTTGGAGTCCTTCATCTCGTGGTAGAAGTCGTTACCCTCACGAGTACGCTCACCCACACCGGCGAACACGGAATAACCGCTGTGCTCGATGGCGATGTTACGGATCAGTTCCATCATGTTTACGGTCTTGCCTACACCGGCACCACCGAACAGACCGACTTTACCGCCCTTGGCGAACGGGCAAACCAGGTCGATAACCTTGATGCCGGTTTCCAGCAGGTCGTTGCCGCCAGCTTGTTCCGCGAACGAAGGTGCTGGACGGTGAATGCCCCAGCGCTCTTCAGTGTCGATCGGGCCAGCTTCGTCAATCGGGTTGCCCAGTACGTCCATGATCCGGCCCAGGGTCGCTTTACCGACCGGTACGGAGATGGCAGCGCCGGAGTCGATAACGTCCAGACCGCGCTTCAAGCCTTCGGTGGAACCCATCGCAATGGTACGAACTACGCCGTCGCCCAGCTGCTGCTGAACTTCCAGAGTAGTTTCCGCGCCTTGTACTTTCAGCGCGTTGTAGATGCTCGGTACGCTGTCGCGTGGAAATTCCACGTCGATAACGGCGCCGATGATTTGAACGATACGTCCGCTACTCATAGCTGGATCCTCTGAATATTTGAACCGTTAAACCGCGGCAGCGCCGCCGACGATTTCCGAGATCTCTTGGGTGATCGCAGCCTGACGCGCCTTGTTGTAGATCAGCTGCAAATCGCTGATCAGATCACCGGCGTTATCGGTAGCGTTTTTCATCGCGATCATCCGCGCCGCTTGTTCAGCTGCGTTGTTCTCGACCACCGCCTGGTACACCTGCGACTCCACGTAGCGCACCATCAAGCCGTCAAGCAGCTCTTTGGCGTCTGGTTCGTAGAGGTAGTCCCAGTGGTGCTTGAGTTCCTGATCCGGAGTCGCCACCAGTGGAATCAATTGCTCCACGGTTGGCTGCTGGGTCATGGTGTTGATGAACTTGTTGGATACCACGGAGAGGCGGTCAATCCGGCCTTCCAGGTACGCATCCAGCATCACCTTCACACTGCCGATCAAATCATTGATCGACGGCTCTTCACCCAGGTGGCTGATAGCTGCAACGACGTTACCGCCGAAGTTGCGGAAAAAGGCCGCACCCTTGCTACCAACAACACACAGATCGATCTCGACGCCGTTTTCGCGGTTTACCGCCATGTCCTTGACCAGGGCCTTGAACAGGTTGGTATTCAAACCACCGCACAAACCACGGTCACTGCTCACTACCACATAACCCACACGCTTGACGGCGCGTTCGATCATGAAAGGGTGGCGGTATTCCGGGTTGGCGTTGGCCAGATGCCCAATTACCTGGCGGATACGCTCCGCATAAGGACGGCTAGCAGCCATGCGCATTTGTGCCTTGCGCATTTTGCTGACCGCCACTTTTTCCATGGCGCTGGTAATTTTTTGCGTGCTTTTGATGCTCGCAATCTTACTGCGAATCTCTTTTGCGCCTGCCATGTAACACCTATCAGGTTAGCAAGCGGGAGCCTTGCGGCTCCCGCTGCGGCTTACCAGGTTTGGGTGGCCTTGAACTTCTCGATACCGGCTTTCATGCCAGCGTCGATATCGTCATTGAAGTCACCCTTCACGTTGATCTTCGCCATCAATTCGGCGTGATCGCGGTTGAAGTAAGCAATCAGCGCTTGTTCAAAGCTGCCGACCTTGGCGATTTCAACGTCGGTCAGGAACCCACGCTCAGCGGCATACAGCGACAACGCCATGTCAGCGATCGACATTGGGGCGTATTGCTTCTGCTTCATCAGCTCGGTAACGCGCTGACCATGCTCAAGTTGCTTACGGGTCGCTTCGTCCAGGTCAGAAGCGAACTGGGCGAATGCGGCCAGTTCACGGTACTGAGCCAGAGCGGTACGGATACCACCGGAGAGCTTCTTGATGATCTTGGTCTGAGCGGCACCACCCACACGGGATACCGAAACACCGGCGTTCACTGCAGGGCGGATGCCCGAGTTGAACATGGCCGATTCCAGGAAGATCTGACCGTCGGTGATGGAAATCACGTTGGTCGGAACGAACGCGGAAACGTCGCCAGCCTGGGTTTCGATGATCGGCAGTGCGGTCAGGGAACCGGTTTTGCCGGTCACTGCGCCGTTGGTGAACTTCTCTACGTACTCTTCCGAAACGCGGGATGCGCGCTCCAGCAGACGGGAGTGGAGATAGAACACGTCGCCTGGGTAGGCTTCACGGCCTGGTGGACGACGCAGCAGCAGGGAAATCTGGCGGTAAGCCACTGCTTGCTTGGACAGATCGTCATAAACGATCAGCGCGTCTTCACCGCGGTCGCGGAAGAATTCACCCATGGTGCAACCGGAGTACGGTGCCAGGAATTGCAGCGCAGGAGATTCCGAAGCACTGGCAGCCACGATGATCGTGTTGGCCAGGGCGCCGTTTTCTTCCAGCTTGCGAACGACGTTGGCGATGGTCGATTGCTTCTGACCGATCGCTACGTAGACGCAGAAAATGCCGCTGTTCTTCTGGTTGATGATCGCGTCGATCGCCAGAGCGGTTTTACCGATCTGACGGTCACCGATGATCAGCTCACGCTGGCCACGGCCGACTGGGATCATGGCATCGACAGCCTTGTAGCCAGTCTGTACAGGCTGGTCTACCGACTTACGCCAGATCACGCCTGGAGCAACTTTCTCGACCGCGTCGGTCTCGGTGTTGCCCAGTGGACCTTTACCGTCAACAGGGTTACCCAGTGCGTCGACTACGCGACCCAGCAATTCCTTACCAACCGGAACCTCCAGGATGCGGCCAGTGCACTTGGCGCTCATGCCTTCAGCCAGACTGGTGTACGCGCCCAATACAACGGCACCTACGGAGTCTTGCTCCAGGTTGAGGGCCATACCGTAGACGCCGCCCGGAAACTCGATCATCTCGCCGTACATAACGTCGGCCAGACCGTGAATCCGCACGATGCCGTCAGATACGCTGACGACAGTGCCTTCGTTACGGGCTTGGGAGGTCACATCGAGCTTGTCGATGCGGCCCTTGATAATTTCACTTATTTCGGAAGGATTGAGTTGCTGCATTGCTCTGCTGCCCCTTCAAACTCAAGATTTCAATGCTTCGGCAAGATTCGCGAGTTTGCCGCGAATCGAGCCATCGATAACCAGGTCGCCGGCGCGAATGACAACACCCCCAATAAGGGATGGGTCTTCCGCAACTTGCAGGCGCACTTCCCGGTCGAGTCGTGCACTGAGAACCTTGGCGAGTTTGTCTTGCTGTTCTTGGTTCAATGCAAAAGCACTGGTCACTTCAACGTCTATCGATTTCTCTTGCTCGGCCTTGTACAGGTCGAACAGAGCGGCAATCTCCGGCAAAAGCAGGAGACGGTCGTTTTCGGCGATGACATTGATGAAGTTCTGCACTTTCACATCAAACTTGTCGCCGCACACTTCAATAAAAGTGGCGGCCTTGTCTGCGCTCGTCAGTCGCGGGGCCTTGAGCACGCGCTGCATGGTGCCGTCTTGCGACACTGCTGCAGCCAGGCCGAGCATGGCTGACCAAGAGGCCAGCTGCTGGTGGGCCTGGGCGTGCTCGAAGGCTGCCTTAGCGTAAGGTCGGGCCAACGTGGTCAATTCTGCCATGATCGCCCTCGCTTAAATTTCAGCAGCCAGTTTGTTAACCAGCTCCGCGTGCGCGTTTTGATCGATTGTGGCACCCAGGATCTTCTCAGCACCGCCGACGGCCAGAGCACCCAGTTGGGCACGCAGCGCATCTTTGACACCGTTCAGTTCCTGCTCGATCTCGGCTTGAGCCTGAACCTTCACACGGTCAGCGTCGATACGGGCTTTTTCAACAGCCTCTTCAACAATCTGGTTACCGCGTTTCTTGGCTTGCTCAATGATTTCGGCTGCTTGAGCTTTCGCTTCGCGCAGTTGCTGACCCGCTTTATCTTGGGCCAACTCCAGGTCGCGAGCTGCTCGTGCGGCAGCGTCCAGTCCATCCGCGATCTTCTTTTGACGTTCGTGCAAAGCCGCGATGACCGGAGGCCATACGAACTTCATGCAGAAAACGACAAAAATCAAGAACGCTAAGGACTGACCAATAATGGTTGCATTAATGTTCACGCCAATACCTCGCTCATTCGTTGCACAACACACCAATCACTCGAAAAACGAGTGATTAACCGGCGAGTTGACCAACGAAGGGGTTCGCGAAGGTGAAGAACAGAGCGATACCAACGCCGATCATGGTCACGGCGTCGAGCAGGCCGGCAACGATGAACATTTTAACTTGCAGCATTGGAACCATTTCTGGCTGACGCGCTGCGCCTTCCAGGAACTTGCCGCCCAGCAGGCCGAAACCAATGGCAGTACCCAGGGCGCCCAGGCCGATCAACAGTGCAACAGCGATAGCGGTTAGACCAACTACAGTTTCCATCTTTCCTCCCGACTTTTACGTCGTATGGTTTAGGTTTTTTAGATTTTAAAGCGGTAAAACAAATCGTTTCATAGCCCTGGTGGGCCACCTTCCCGTTTCACCGGGAAGGACATCAGACTAGTCGAGACTGGCCTTAATGGTTCTCTTCGTGCGCCATCGACAGGTAGACGATGGTCAGCATCATGAAGATGAAGGCCTGCAGGGTGATGATCAGGATGTGGAACACAGCCCACGCCCACTGCAGAACAATGCCCAGGCCGCTAAGCCAGAGCAGGCCGCTGCCGAACATCACAGCGATCAGAATGAACACCAGCTCGCCGGCATACATGTTGCCGAACAGTCGCAGGGCCAGGGAGATCGGCTTGGCGATCAGGGTGACGAATTCCAGCAGGAAGTTCACCGGGATCAGCAGGGCTTGAACGAAGATGTTCTTGCTGCCGAACGGGTGCAGGGTCAGTTCGCCGATGAAGCCGCCGATGCCCTTGATCTTGATGCTGTAGAAAATGATCAACGCAAATACCGACAGGGCCATGCCCAGGGTAGCGTTCGGGTCAGTGGTCGATACGGCACGGAATGGAATGTGCGGGTCGCCGGAAATCGCCATGGCCAACTGAGGGATCCAGTCAACCGGGATCAGGTCGACGGCGTTCATCAGGAACACCCAGACGAAGATGGTCAGTGCCAACGGTGCAATCACCGGGCTACGGCCATGGAAGCTGTCTTTCACGCTGCCATCGACGAATTCGACCAGTACTTCAACGAAGTTCTGCAAAGCACCTGGCTGACCGGAAGTCGCCTTCTTTGCCGCCATGCGGAAAATCAGGACGAAGATCAGACCCAAAGCGACCGACCAGCCCAGAGTATCCAGGTGGAAAGCCCAGAAGCCCATTTCTTTGGCTTCTGCTGCGGAGTGGGCAAAGCCCCAGCCGCCGTTGGGAAGCTGACCGAAGGTCAGGTTCTGCAAGTGGTGCTGGATATAGCCCGAAGCGGTTGTTTCTGCCATGGTTGCCTCAAACGCCCTAAGGTTTCGAAAGTCTTGTTTTCATCAGCAGGGGAGCGAACCAGCTGACCAGTTGGGTCAACACGAAGACGCCGAATACAGCCAGCGGCGCCAATGGCTTCACACCTGCAAAGGTCAGTGCAAACAGCACTGCCGTCAAAATCAGTTTCCCCGCCTCGCCAGCATAAAAAGACCGGACGATAGCCTGGGCTGCTCGGGCGCCGGAAAACCGAAAGGCCCTGTGAGCAAAATACATATTGGGCAGCAAGGCTATCAGGCCTCCGCAGAGTCCTGAATATCCGGCTACGACTCCATGCCAGTACCAAAGCGCCAATGCGGCGATCAGCAAGATGACAAATTGAGCCAATAAAACCGGAAAAACAGCCAAGCGATGGAAGGGCAACGTGTTTGGCGTGCGGGTTTCCATCACTCTTGCTCCTCAATAGTCGGCTGCCGGAAATCAATAACTTGGCATAATTTGTGCCGACAAAATGCGCGCAGAGTATAGGGGCGGTTCTGCCCCTATTCAACTGCCGGGTAGTGATTTCCGATCACGCGCTACATAAGCAAATGTTTCAGCGGATGTGGGCAAGGACGCCCTGAAGCTCATCAAGGGAGTTATATCCGATGACCAATTGCCCTTTGCCTTTCTTGCCGTGGCGAATTTGTACCGCAGAGCCCAGGCGCTCGGCCAGGCGCTGCTCGAGACGCGCGATATCCGGATCAGGTTTGGCCGTTTCGACCGGTGCAGGTTTGCCGCTGAGCCACTGGCGAACCAGGGCCTCGGTCTGACGAACGGTGAGCCCTCGTGCGACAACGTGTCGCGCCCCTTCAACCTGTTGATTTTCCGGCAACCCGAGCAAAGCACGGGCGTGGCCCATCTCGAGGTCGCCATGGGACAACATGGTCTTGATGACTTCCGGCAGCGCGATCAGGCGCAGCAAGTTGGACACGGTGACACGGGATTTACCCACGGCCTCGGCGACCTGTTGCTGGGTCAGCTGGAATTCCTGCTGCAAACGCTGCAAGGCGATCGCTTCCTCGATGGGATTGAGGTCTTCACGCTGGATATTCTCGATCAACGCCATGGCGATGGCGGTTTCATCCGGTACATCGCGCACCATCGCCGGGATGGTGTCCTTGCCCGCCTGCTGGCTGGCGCGCCAGCGGCGTTCACCGGCGATGATTTCAAAGCGGCCGCCGCCGATCGGGCGCACCACAATCGGCTGCATCACGCCCTGGGCCTTGATCGAATTGGCCAGTTCTTCCAGGGCCTGGGGGTCCATGTCCCGGCGTGGCTGGTATTTGCCGCGCTGGATCAGGTCCAGGGGCAAGTGCTGCAGCTCGCGTTCGTCAGCCTGCACCGCTTGTTCTTCAAGCGATGTGACGGTCGGACCACTCAGCAGTGCATCCAGTCCACGTCCGAGACCTCGTTTCTTGACGGCCATGGGGATTCCTTAAGTTGGCTGGGCTGCAGCGGTGCGTGAGTTGCGGCGTTGACGACGAACCATCTCGCCGGCCAATGCCAGGTAGGCAATGGCGCCACGGGATGATTTGTCGTACGCCAGCGCGGGCATGCCATAGCTTGGCGCTTCGGCCAGGCGGATGTTGCGTGGAATCACGGTGTCGTACAGCTGGTCGCCAAAGTGTTCCTTGAGCTGCGCCGACACATCGTTCATCAGGCTCAGGCGCGGATCGAACATGGTCCGCAGCAGGCCTTCGATCTGCAGGTTCGGGTTGAGCAGCTCGGCGATACGCTTGATGTTATCCACAAGGTCGCTCAACCCTTCCAGCGCGTAGTACTCGCACTGCATGGGGATAATCACCCCATCGGCAGCCACCAATGCGTTAAGCGTGAGCATCGACAGCGACGGTGGGCAGTCGATCAAAATGTAGTCGTAGTTCTCGCGGATCGGTGCCAACGCGCTGCGCAGACGGCTTTCCTTCATCTGCATTTCCAGCAGCACCACTTCCGCCGCAGTCAAATCGCGGTTGGCCGGCAGCAGTTGATAACCGCCATGCTCGGAGTAGTGCATGGCCTGGGCCAGGTCGCACTCGCCAATCAGCAAGTCGTAGACCGAGTTTTCCAAGCCGTGTTTATCCACACCGCTACCCATGGTGGCGTTGCCCTGTGGATCGAGATCGATCAACAGCACCCGGCGCTTGGTGGCGACCAGGGATGCTGCGAGGTTGATGCAGGTGGTGGTTTTGCCCACGCCACCTTTCTGGTTCGCTATCGCGAATACCTTAGCCATTCTTGCTTGTGTTCCCAATCATGCCGTGCGGCGCAGTATCAGCAGATGGCGTTGGCCTTGGCAACCGGGTACGGCCAAGGCATGTTCGCTATCGAGGTGGAAGTCTGCCGGCAATGCTAACAGCTCATCGCTTGGATGGACGCCCTTCATTGCCAGCCAGCGGGTGTCGCGGTCGCCCAGGTGACGGGTCCAGTTGCTGAAGTTCTCCATGCTGCTGAACGCCCGGGAAACAATTCCGTTGAACGGCAGTTCAGGCGTGAAGGCTTCGACGCGACTGTGGATAACTTGCAGGTTATCCAGCTTGAGTTCGAGCTTGACCTGGGTCAGGAAGCGGGTTTTCTTGCCGTTGCTGTCCAGGCAGGTCACTTGCGATTCAGGAAACAGGATAGCCAGTGGGATGCCAGGCATACCGCCACCACTGCCGACATCGAGCCAACGACCGTTTTCGATAAACGGCATCACGCTCAGACTGTCGAGCAAGTGACGGGAAACCATTTCGTCGGGATCACGCACAGCCGTCAGGTTGTAAGCCTTGTTCCATTTGATCAACAGGGCCAGGTAACCCAGCAGCAAATCGTGCTGGGCCTCGGTCAAGTCCACGCCCAATTGGCGCGCACCTGTGGATAACTCTTCGGCGTGTTGCGAGGTGACCAACGAACTCAAGCGCTTTGCTCCAACTGACGGCCCGCGCCGCGTTTTTTCAAATGAATCATCAACAGCGAAATAGCTGCAGGGGTGACGCCCGGGATACGTGAAGCCTGGCCGAGGGTCTCGGGGCGAGTTATCCCCAGCTTGCTTTGGATTTCTTTCGACAATCCGGAAATACCGGTGTAGTCGATATCCACAGGCAGCCTGGTGTCTTCACTGGCGCGCAGACGAGCGATCTCGTCCTGCTGGCGGTCAATGTAACCGGCGTACTTGGTCTTGATTTCGACCTGCTCGGCAACCTGTGGATCATCGGCGCCGCCGCCGGTCACTTCGACCAGACCGGCGTAGTCGATTTCCGGACGGGACAGCAGGTTCAGCAGGTTGTATTCATGAGTCAGCGGCGTGCCGAATTTTTCCGCAATCGCGTCGCCCTGCTCGGTCCCGGGGCGAACCCAGGTACTTTTCAGGCGCTGCTCTTCAAGCTCGATGCTTTCGCGTTTTTTGCAGAAGGCCGCCCAGCGCGCATCGTCGACCAGCCCCAGTTCACGGCCTTTTTCGGTCAGGCGCAGGTCGGCGTTGTCTTCCCGCAGGATCAGGCGGTATTCCGCTCGGGAAGTGAACATCCGATACGGTTCCTGGGTTCCCAGGGTAATCAGGTCGTCGACCAACACGCCGATATACGCTTCATCGCGACGCGGGCACCAGCTGTCTTTGCCTTGTGCACGCAATGCGGCGTTGGTCCCGGCCAGCAAACCCTGGGCGCCGGCTTCTTCGTAGCCGGTGGTGCCGTTGATTTGCCCAGCGAAGAACAGACCGCCGATAACCTTGGTTTCCAGGCTGTACTTCAAATCACGCGGGTCGAAGTAGTCGTATTCGATGGCGTAGCCCGGACGCACGATGTGTGCGTTTTCCATGCCGCGAATCGATTGCACGATCTGGATTTGCACATCGAACGGCAGGGAAGTGGAAATCCCGTTCGGGTACAGCTCATGGGTAGTCAGGCCTTCGGGCTCGATGAACACCTGATGGCTTTCCTTGTCGGCAAAGCGGTGGATCTTGTCTTCGATCGACGGGCAGTAACGTGGGCCAATACCTTCGATCACCCCGGAGTACATCGGCGAACGGTCGAGGTTCGCGGCAATGATTTCGTGAGTGCGCGCATTGGTATGGGTAATCCAGCAGCTCACCTGTTTGGGGTGTTGCTCCTTGGAACCCATGAACGACATTACCGGAATCGGTGTATCGCCAGCTTGTTCAGTCATCACCGAGAAATCCACGGAACGCCCGTCGATACGCGGTGGGGTCCCGGTTTTCAGGCGACCGACGCGCAGCTGCAATTCGCGCAGGCGTTTTGCCAGGGCAATCGACGGCGGATCACCGGCGCGGCCACCCGAATAGTTCTGCATGCCGATGTGGATAAGTCCGCCGAGGAACGTACCGGTGGTCAACACCACGGATTCTGCGAAGAAACGCAGGCCCATTTGGGTGACAACACCGCGAACCACGTCCTGTTCGACGATCAAGTCATCGGCGGCTTGTTGAAATATCCACAGGTTGGGCTGGTTTTCCAGGGTTTCGCGGACCGCGGCTTTGTACAGGATGCGGTCTGCCTGGGCCCGAGTGGCACGCACGGCCGGGCCTTTGCGGCTGTTGAGCACGCGAAATTGAATACCACCCTTGTCGGTAGCCTCGGCCATCACGCCACCAAGGGCGTCGATTTCCTTGACCAGATGGCTTTTGCCGATCCCACCAATGGCGGGGTTGCAACTCATGGCGCCGAGGGTTTCCACGTTATGCGTCAGCAACAGGGTTTTTACGCCCATGCGTGCTGACGCCAGTGCTGCCTCGGTACCGGCATGACCGCCGCCGAGGACGATCACTTCAAAACGGGAAGGGAAATCCACCACGCACCTCGTGCCTGCTTATGTAGGTAATCAGGAATTGTTTGTTGAAAGGGTTTTGGAGCTTTGGCGGCAAGTATAGGGACTTCGCCCTTCCTAAAGAACCCTTTGCACAAAATTTAACCAGCTGTGGATGAATCACAGACAATAGAAATTAAAAGAGAGAAATTTATTAAATCTTTGTTTTTATGTTTATTTCTACTGGGCACCGTTTCTGTGGATAGATCTCTACAGGCCTTTATTTACAATGTGTACAGCGATTCAAAAGTCTGTGGCCATGTGCCAATGAGGCCCTTGGATAAGTGCTTTAAGCCTGTGGATTAAACAGGTGGTTATCCACAGATGGGTTTTTACTCAGGTTTCGAGCCCTGTTATCAACTGGGCCCACGGGCGGTTATTCACAGGGCTTAATCCACAGAAATCCGTGCAATCGTGTGAATTTCGCCCACGACGAAGCCAACCGAATCTTTCTATTCGGGGGTGAGCACGTCAAAAAGAGATCTATTGTGAGAAAACAGCCAGGCAGTTAATAATAGCGATTATCATTAACTTAGCTTGTCATGCCCTATGTCCCCTTCTTCACACACGGCTGCGGTTCAGAACATCTACGAGCAGCACCACTCCTGGTTGCACGGGTGGCTCAAAGGTAAGTTGCATAACGCCTGCGATGCAGCCGATGTGGCGCACGATACGTTCGTGCGCATTCTGGGTGGGCGGCATGCGGCGCAGATCGTTGAACCGCGTGACTACCTGGCGACCATCGCCAGGGGCCTGGTGATTGACCGTTATCGCCGGCATGCCATCGAACAGGCCTACAAGCAAACCTTGGCCGAACGGCCTGAAGCCACGGCCATCAATGAAGAAGACAAAGCCATCATCATCGAGACGCTGGTGGCTGTGGATAAAGCCCTGTCCGGACTCGGTGAGCGAGCGCGACGGATCTTCCTGTTGTCGCAGATCGAGGGGCTGACTTATCAACAGATCGCCGATCAACTGCAGGTGTCGCTGACCACGGTGAAGAAGCACATGATCCGTGCATTGACTGAATGCTCGCTGATCATGGCCAGCCTGTAATGGCCGCCCCCGATCGCAAGACCTTCGAGGCCGCTGCTCACTGGTATGTACAGTTTCAATCCCAAACGCCTACGGCTGCTGAACGCCTTGCCTGGCAACAATGGCTCAGCGGCGATCCGTCCCATCAGGCGGCGTGGAACCAGATGGAGCAATTGCAGCGCAGTCTCGGCGCCCTGCCCCAGGATTTCACCCGCCGGGCATTGTCGGCCACGCAACAACGTCGTCAGGTATTGAAGTGGATGCTGGTAATGGGCGGTACCGGGTGCCTGGGCTGGAATGTCCAGCAACACACCTCCCTGGGCAATGTATGGGCCGACTACCGGACGTCTGTGGGTGAACGCCGGCGTATCGCATTGGCTGACGGCACGCGGATTGATCTGAATACCAGCACCGCGATTGACGTGATATTCGACGGGCGCCAACGTTTGATCCGGCTGCGTGAAGGTGAAGTACTTATCCACACCGGCAAGTTGGGCGGGCACACGCCCTTTTATGTCGAAACCCGCCAAGGCCGAGTCCAGGCACTGGGTACTCGGTTTACAGTGCGCCAGCTGCCAGATTCCACGCGTGTCGGTGTTCTGAAGGATCGCGTGAGTGTGTCCCCTGGTGACCGGCCCAACCATGCTCGACTGCTCGGTACCGGTGAAAGCGCTGACTTTGATCGTCAAAACATAGGGCTTGGCCACACGTATAGCGGGTCCCAGGCTGCCTGGGTCGATGGCCAGCTGATCGTATTGGATGCTCGCCTCGGAGATGTGATCGAAGACCTTGCCCGCTACCGTCCCGGCGTCCTGAAATGCGACTTGGCTAGTGCACACCTACGTGTTTCCGGGACTTTCCGCCTCGACTCCACCGATGCGGTACTGGCGAATCTGCAGGCAACCTTGCCCATTCAGGTGAAATACTTCACTCGCTATTGGGTTTCGGTGGAGCGAATCGCCTGATCGGAAAAAATATCCTCACAAGGGGTTATCTTTTTTTTACCTGGCACGGCCCTAAAGGTAATCACGACGCCACCTTCAGGGCTTACCCACCTATGCGCCTTCGCACCAAGCTCCGCCAGCGACTTTCCTACCACGGTATGACGTGCAGCCTGCTGCTCGGCACGGCAGTCACAGCCGGTGTTTTGCTATCCAGTGACGCCCTGGCCGCCAGCGCGGTGCAGCATTACGTCATTGCGGCCGGTCCCCTGGACAATGCCTTGAGCCAATTTGCCGCCAGGGCGAATGTGATTCTGTCTTTCTCGCCCCAGCAAACCGCGCGCTTGAATACAACCGGGCTGGAAGGTGACTATTCGGTTGAGCAAGGCTTTGCATTGTTGCTGCAGAACTCGGGGTTACAAGCGCTGGTCCAGGCGCCTGGCAGCTATGTCCTGCAGGCCATTCCTACAGGGCAACTCACGCTCGCGCCCACCACGGTCAGCACTTATCAACAGGCTGGGTTCAATCAGGAGATTGCCGGGGATGTGGGCTACAAAGCGCAAAACAGCCGTATCGGTACCAAGACCAGCACACCTCTGTCGGAAACACCGCGTTCGGTATCGGTCGTCACCGGCCAGCGCATCAAGGACCAGAAGTCGCAGACCCTGACTGAAGTATTGGGCTACGTGCCAGGTATTTTCGCGCCACCCTTTGCTGCTGGCGACGGTCTCGCGGGTGACTTGTTCTTCATCCGCGGTTTCAATGCCACGGATTACGGCTACGGCCTGCTGCGAGATGGCCTGCGCGTACAAGGCAATCGGTACGACACCACCAGTGAGCCTTATGGCCTGGAGCGGGTCGAAATCTTCCGTGGGCCCTCTTCCCTGCTATACGGTGAAAACGCGCCTGGCGGCTTAGTGAACCTGGTGAGCAAACATCCGACTGCCACGCCGCAGGGTGAAGTGCAGCTCGGTTATGGCTCGAATAATCGGCGTCAGTTGGGTGTGGATATCTCTGGTCCACTCAACGATAGCGGCAATATCCTTGGCCGGGTGGTGATGCTCGGCCGCAAGTCTGATACGCAGACTGACCATGTTCCTGATGATCGCCTGTACATCGCGCCTTCATTGACCCTGAATTTCGACGACTTCAACACGCTCACTCTGTTGGCCAATTACCAAAAGGACCACACCAATCTCGAACTCGGCCTACCCGCCGCGGGGACCTTGCTTACAAATCCGAACGGAAAGCTGTCCAAGCACACCATGCTCGGCGACCCGGACTGGAATACGTTCGAACGTGAAGCCTGGAGCAGCGGCTACGAATTCAGCCACAGCTTCAATGATGAGTGGCAGTTCCGCCAGAACTCGCGGTACATGCAATCGCGCATCAACCGTCATGAAACCTGGCCGGGCACATTGAACAATGGCGGTTTCGGCACCCAACTGAACATGACGGCCTACGACCGCTACAACAAATCGATGGTCTACTCCCTGGATAACCAGTTGGAAGGCAAATTCCAGGTCGGGGACCTGGAAAATACGGTGCTGTTCGGCGCCAGTTATGACCGCACCTCGTTCAACCAGGATTGGGACGCAGGCTTCGCCGGCACCATCAATGTGTATAACCCCGTGTACCTGCGTGAGCCGCTTACCCCGGTGGCTGTGCAAAACACCTTGCTCGAGCAGCAGATGAAGGGTGTTTATGCACAAATCCAGAGCAAGTATGACCACTGGTTGTTCCTGCTGGGTGGCCGCCAGGACTGGGTCGACAGTGATTTCCGCGACAAGGTCAACAAGGCCAGCAATACCGGCTCCGAAGACCGCAAGTTTACCTACCAGGGCGGGGTGATGTACCAGTTCGACAACGGCCTGACGCCGTACGTCAGCTACTCCACCGCATTTGTGCCTGTACAGCAGATCTCCAACGCCGGTTCACCGTTGAAGCCGATCACCAGCAGTCAGTACGAAGTGGGTGTGAAGTACGAACCGGTCGGCTGGGATACAGCGATGACCTTGTCGGTGTATGACTTGCGCAAGGAAGATGACACCTACCTCGACGCCACCACCAACAGCTACCGCCAGGTGGGCGAAAGCCGGGCTAAAGGTGCTGAGGTCGAGGTGAACAGCAACATCACGCCCAACCTGAATGTGACCGCAGCCTACACCTACACTGACGCTCGTATTATCAAGGACTCGGCTACCTCGCTGGTCGAGGGGCATCAGATGACGGGGGTTCCGCGCAACCAGGCCTCGATGTGGGGCAAGTACCGCTTCCTCGATGGCCAACTCAAGGGCTTGTCCCTGGGCGGCGGTGTGCGCTATTTCGACAGTACGTTTTCTTACACCCAGCCAAGCCTGTACGGAAAGCTGGATGCTGGGAGCGTCACTCTGGTGGACGCAGCCGTCGGCTATCAGATCGACAAGCACTGGTCAGTGGACGTGAACGCCAAGAACCTGTTCGACAAGGAGTATGTTTCTGGCTGCAACGACGCGGGCCGCTGCTACTGGGGTGACAGTCGTACACTGCTTGGGACTGTTTCGTACAACTGGTGATGGATGATGGCCTGAAGAATCAAAATGCTCTTCAGGCCGCTATCGCTGGCAAGCCTGCTGCTACTTGCCGATACAGAAGCTGGAGAAGATCCGTCCCAACAAATCATCGGAGCTGAATGCGCCGGTGATTTCTCCCAACAGCTGCTGCGCCTGGCGAAGATCCTCAGCCAGCAGCTCCCCCGCCCCCGCCAAGGTCAACTGCGCCCGGCCGTGCTCCAATGCCGCGCTTGCATGGCGCAGCGCCTCCAGGTGCCTGCGGCGCGCACTGAAGCTGCTTTCCGACGTCTGCTCGTAACCCATGCAGGCCTTGAGATGCTCACGCAGCAATTCCAGGCCCTCCCCCGCAGACTTGGCGCTCAGGCTGATAGTGACGTGGCCATCAGCGCTGGTTTCCATCGCAATGGCTTCACCCGTCAGGTCGGCTTTGTTACGAATCAAGGTGACTTTGGCCGGGTCCGGCCGTTGCTCGAGGAATTCCGGCCACAATGCAAAAGGATCCACAGCCTCCGGCGCGGTGGCGTCCACCACCAGCAGTACCCGGTCCGCTTCGCCGATGGCTTTGAGCGCGCGTTCCACGCCGATCTTTTCCACCTGGTCATCGGTATCGCGTAAACCGGCGGTGTCGACGACGTGCAACGGCATGCCATCGATGTGGATATGTTCGCGCAGGATATCCCGGGTGGTGCCGGCGATCTCGGTGACAATGGCTGCTTCACGCCCCGCCAGCGCATTGAGCAGGCTGGATTTGCCGGCATTGGGACGCCCAGCGATCACGACGGTCATCCCGTCTCGCAGCAACGCGCCTTGCCCGGCTTCCCGCAGGACTGTGGATAACTCATCACGGACCTTATCCAGCATCGCCAATACATGGCCATCGGCAAGGAAGTCGATTTCCTCTTCAGGAAAATCAATCGCCGCCTCGACGTAGATGCGCAGGCTGATCAACTGTTCGGTCAAGTTATGCACACGCAGGGAGAAAGCGCCCTGCAGAGAGCGCAGCGCATTGCGTGCAGCTTGCGCAGAACTGGCCTCGATCAAATCGGCAATCGCCTCGGCCTGTGCCAGGTCGAGCTTGTCGTTGAGGAATGCCCGCTCACTGAACTCACCCGGGCGAGCCAGGCGGCAACCCAACTGCAGGCAGCGTTGCAGCAACATATCCAGAACGATCGGGCCGCCGTGCCCCTGCAATTCCAGTACGTCTTCACCCGTGAAAGAGTTGGGTCCCGGGAAATACAGGGCCAGGCCTTCGTCCAATACTTCCTCACCAGAGCCGAGGAAGGGGCCGTAATGGGCATAGCGCGGCTTCAACTCACGCCCGCTGATGGCCTTCGCGGCAATCCCGGCGAGCGGTCCGGAAATACGAACGATACCGACACCGCCGCGACCTTGAGCGGTAGCGACAGCAGCGATGGTTTCACGAGGAGCGCTCATCAGCAGGTTCCAGAATAAAAGTGACGGAAAGCAAAACGCCCCACTAGGGGGCGTCTTGAGTGGTTATCCACAGAGTAAATTACGCCTCGGCTTTTTTGGTAGCCGCTTCGATTTTACGTGTGATGTACCACTGTTGAGAGATCGACAACACGTTGTTGACCACCCAGTACAGAACCAGGCCAGCCGGGAACCACAGGAAGAAGAAGGTGAAGATGATTGGCATCATTTTCATCACCTTGGCCTGCATCGGATCCGGCGGCGTCGGGTTCAGGCGCTGCTGGATAAACATGGTCGCGCCCATGATGATCGGCAGGATAAAGAACGGGTCTTTGATCGACAGGTCAGTTATCCACAGCATGAACGGTGCCTGGCGCATTTCCACGCTTTCCAGGAGTACCCAGTACAGCGACAGGAATACCGGCATCTGTACCAGAATCGGCAAGCATCCACCCAGCGGGTTGATCTTCTCTTTCTTGTACAGCTCCATCATGGCCTGCGACATTTTCTGCCGGTCATCGCCATGTTGTTCTTTCAGCGCGGCCAGTTTAGGCGCCACGGCACGCATACGCGCCATCGACTTGTAGCTGGCGGCCGACAGTGGGAAGAAGATCCCCTTGATCAGCATGGTCAGGAAGATGATCGACCAGCCCCAGTTACCGACGATGCTGTGGATATGTTGCAGCAGCCAGAAGATCGGCTGGGCAATGAACCACAGGATGCCGTAGTCCACAGTCAGTTCCAGACCTGGGGACAACTCTTTCAGCACCGCCTGGCTTTTCGGGCCGGCGTACAGGGTAGCGCTGGTTTCAGCCTTGGCACCTGGAGCCACGGTCAACGCCGGGCCGGTGTAGCCGATGATGTAGTTGCCTTTGCTGTCCTTGCGCGCCAGTACTGCATTGTTCTGGCCGGGCTGAGGAATCCACGCGGTCACAAAGTAGTGTTGCAGCCAGGCTACCCAGCCACCGTTCACGTTATAGGTGATCGGCGCCTTGGTTTTGTCTTCGGCCACTTTATCCATGTCTTTCATGGATACTTTTTTGTACGGCTCCGAACTTGTCCACAGGGCAGCGCCCAGGTAAGTCGCGGTACCCGTCGCAGTGCTGGACGATGGATCGGAACTGGCGTCACGCTTGAGCTGCGCAAACATTGCGCCGGTCCAAGGCTGGGCGCTCTGGTTGTCGATCAGATAGGTGACAACGATGTCGTACAGGCCGCGCTTGAGTGTGAAGCGCTTGATGTAGTTGACGCCGTCCTTGCTGAACTTCAAGTCCACGACCAGTTGGTCTTGGCCATCTGCCAGTTGATAGCTCTTCTTCTCCGCAGAGAAAATCGGACGACCGGTTGCACTCGCATCAGGGCCGTTGGTGCCGATCAGGCCACTTTGTGCCTGGTAAACACGTTCGCCACCGTTATCGAACAACTGGAATGGGATTTCCGGGTGATCCTGACGACGCGGATACAGCGGAAGTGTCAGCTTGGCAACATCGCCACCTTGCGGGTCGATAGCCAGGTCCAACACATCCGTCTTGATCTGGATGAGGTCGGTGCTTGCGGCAACTGCAACTTCGGCAGGTGCTTTTGTTTCGCCCGCTGCCCGTGGAATGTCATCACTGGCGGCAGTATTGGTGCCACTTACTGTATCGGGAAGCCCCGCTGGAACAGCATTGGCAGCAACATTCTGAGTCGGCAGGGCAGCCTGGCCATAGTCCTGGTTCCACTTAAGGACCATGACGTAGGACACGATTGCCAGGGCGACGATCAGGATCGTGCGTTTAATATCCATGATTACTCGGCCATCGAAGAAGAACGGGAGGTAGGGATAGGTGGAACCGGGTCATAACCACCGGGATTCCACGGATGACAGCGACCTAAACGACGAAAGGTCAGCCAGCCACCGCGCAGAAGACCATGATTTTCTATGGCCTCTAACGCGTAGCAGGAACAACTGGGGTAGAAACGACAGTGGCTGGCCATCAGAGGACTAATGGCATAGCGATAAAACTGGATCGGAACGAGTGCCAGTTTACGCATCGGTGCTGTCTACCCCTACAGTTTCGGTGCTGACTGCTGGTGCTGGTTTGTTGGTACGCGCCAGACGTTTCCAGAGCTTGCCGAAATGCTGAATCAATTCGGGGTTTTCTACATCCCCCAAGCCTTTGCGCGCGACGATAACAATATCCCAACCAACCAGAGTGTCCTGGTGGAGGCGAAACGATTCGCGCATCAGACGCTTGAGGCGATTGCGCTCAACGGAGAGCTTTACGCTCTTCTTGCCGATCACCAACCCGAGACGGGGGTGATCAAGATCGTTGTTACGCGCAAGGAGCAGGAGATTTTTCCCCGGAACCTTGCCGGTGGGGGAGTCAAAGACTGCCTTGAAGTGCCGGGGAGTTAGCAGACGCTTTTCCCGACTGAAGTCCTGACTCACCACCAGTACCGGATTATCAAACTGCCAGACGCGCACGACCTTTGGCGCGGCGACGCGACAGGACAGCACGGCCGTTCTTGGTAGCCATGCGAGCACGGAAGCCGTGGGTACGGGCGCGTTTGATGGTGCTTGGTTGGAAAGTACGTTTCATGGCGTTGTTACCTGGTTCGTCCACAACGGGCCGGAATGGCCCCCGTTTTAAGAGACCGGCGATTCTAGAGAAAGCAAGCCTCTAGGTCAATTTCCAACCAGCTTTTCCTTCAATTAGATCTTTACGGGCCTCCAGACCTTTTCTTTCCGTTCTGCTTCCATGAGCAATGCCATAGATATAAAAATAAAGAAGGAAGTTATTTAAAGCTTTTCTGTAAAGCTTATAAAAGCTAGGCAGGCCATCCTCTGTGGATAACTGCCTTAAGGCCATATTCCACGTGCTGTACAGAGAATGACAACATGGGGGAGAAGCGGTGCTCTGCCTGTGCTGCGCTGTCGGATAAGCTGTGTGTGGAATGGCATGTTATCCACAGGTCAGTTACCCACAGACTTTCGACCCCACTTGTACAACGAGCTCAGGCCCGCTTATCCACAGAGCTTATGCACAGACCATCTGTCGCATTTTTTGCAGTTAAGGCATTGATTTTGGCTGGCCTGTGAGCAACCTACATGTGGATAAGTGGGCTGCTGGCCGCTACAATGGCGGCTGTTTTTGCCTCACCGGCTTTCAACTTAGGGGATATCCGTGTCAGTGGAACTTTGGCAGCAGTGCGTGGAGCTTTTGCGCGATGAGCTGCCTGCCCAGCAATTCAACACCTGGATCCGCCCGCTACAGGTCGAAGCCGAAGGCGACGAGTTGCGTATCTATGCGCCCAATCGTTTTGTTCTCGACTGGGTCAACGAGAAGTACCTGAGCCGCGTTCTCGAATTGCTCGATGAACACGGCAATGGCCTTGCGCCCGTGCTCTCCTTATTAATAGGCAGTAAACGCAGCTCGGCGCCCCGTGCTGCACCGAATGCTCCGCTCGCAGCCAGTGCCTCGCAGGCTCAAGCCCCTGTGGCGCCTGTTAATAACTCGCCAGCGCCGGTTGCCCAGACGCCTTCGAAATCCTCGTCGCAGAACAACGCGCCTATCAATGAAGAGCCGTCCCGCGACAGCTTCGATCCGATGGCGGGTGCCAGTTCCCAGCAGGCTCCGGTCCGCGCCGAGCAGCGCACGGTGCAGGTCGAAGGTGCGCTCAAGCACACCAGCTACCTGAACCGCACGTTCACCTTTGAGAACTTCGTCGAAGGTAAATCCAACCAGCTGGCCCGCGCGGCCGCCTGGCAGGTCGCCGATAACCCCAAGCATGGTTACAACCCGCTCTTCCTTTATGGCGGCGTTGGCTTGGGTAAGACCCACTTGATGCACGCTGTGGGTAACCACCTATTAAAGAAGAACCCGAATGCCAAGGTTGTGTACCTGCACTCGGAGCGTTTCGTGGCAGATATGGTCAAGGCCCTGCAGCTCAATGCGATCAACGAGTTCAAGCGGTTCTACCGCTCCGTTGATGCATTGCTGATCGATGACATTCAATTCTTCGCGCGCAAGGAGCGTTCCCAGGAAGAGTTTTTCCACACCTTCAACGCCCTGCTCGAAGGCGGCCAACAGGTCATCCTGACCAGTGACCGTTACCCGAAGGAAATCGAAGGCCTGGAAGAACGCTTGAAGTCGCGCTTTGGTTGGGGCCTTACCGTTGCGGTAGAGCCGCCGGAGCTGGAAACCCGCGTAGCGATCCTGATGAAAAAGGCCGATCAGGCGAAAGTCGATCTGCCCCACGACGCCGCGTTTTTCATCGCCCAACGCATCCGTTCCAACGTGCGTGAGCTGGAAGGTGCGCTCAAGCGTGTCATCGCGCACTCTCACTTCATGGGCCGGGACATCACCATCGAGCTGATTCGCGAATCCCTGAAAGACTTGCTGGCATTGCAGGACAAACTGGTGAGTGTGGATAACATCCAGCGCACGGTGGCCGAGTACTACAAGATCAAGATTTCCGACTTGCTGTCCAAGCGCCGTTCGCGCTCGGTGGCTCGTCCTCGTCAGGTGGCCATGGCACTCTCCAAGGAGTTGACCAACCATAGCCTGCCGGAAATCGGAGACGTGTTTGGCGGCCGCGACCACACCACGGTCTTGCACGCGTGCCGCAAGATCAACGAACTTAAGGAATCCGACGCGGATATTCGCGAGGACTACAAGAACCTGCTGCGTACACTGACTACTTGATGACACCAGCGCAGCTTATTAAGGCAAGGGACTAGACCATGCATTTCACCATTCAACGCGAAGCCCTGTTGAAACCCCTGCAACTGGTCGCAGGCGTCGTCGAGCGCCGACAGACCTTGCCGGTGCTCTCCAACGTATTGCTGGTGGTCGAAGGCCAGCAATTGTCCCTGACCGGTACCGACCTGGAAGTCGAGCTGGTCGGTCGCGTGCAACTGGAAGAACCCGCTGAACCTGGCGAGATTACAGTACCCGCGCGCAAGCTGATGGACATCTGCAAAAGCCTGCCGAACGACGCGCTGATCGACATCAAGGTTGATGAGCAGAAGTTGGTGGTCAAGGCGGGTCGCAGTCGTTTCACGCTGTCTACTTTGCCGGCCAATGATTTCCCGACTGTGGAAGAAGGCCCAGGCTCACTGACCTGCAGCCTGGAGCAAAGCAAACTGCGCCGTCTGATTGAGCGCACCAGCTTCGCCATGGCCCAGCAGGACGTACGTTACTACCTCAACGGCATGCTGCTGGAGGTGTCGGAAGGCATCATTCGCGCCGTGGCCACTGACGGTCACCGTCTGGCGATGTGCTCGATGCGCGCCGATATCGGTCAACCTGACCGTCACCAGGTGATCGTGCCGCGTAAGGGTATTCTCGAACTGGCGCGCCTGCTCACCGAGCCGGATGGCAATGTCAGCATCGTGCTGGGTCAGCACCATATCCGCGCGACCACCGGCGAGTTCACCTTCACCTCCAAGCTGGTCGACGGCAAGTTCCCGGATTACGAGCGCGTTCTGCCTAAAGGCGGCGACAAGCTGGTGATCGGTGATCGCCAGGCCCTGCGTGAAGCGTTCAGCCGTACTGCGATCCTGTCCAACGAGAAGTACCGGGGCATTCGTCTGCAACTGGCCAACGGTCAGTTGAAAATCCAGGCCAATAACCCGGAGCAGGAAGAAGCGGAAGAGGAAGTGGGCGTCGATTACAACGGCGGCACTTTGGAAATCGGCTTCAACGTGAGCTACTTGCTGGACGTGCTGGGTGTGATGACCACCGAACAGGTTCGCCTGATCCTGTCCGACTCCAACAGCAGCGCCCTGGTGCAGGAATCCGATAATGACGACTCGGCTTACGTTGTTATGCCGATGCGCCTGTAATCATGCCCAGCAGAAGCTAGATGTCCCTTAGTCGCGTCTCGGTCACCGCGGTGCGCAATTTGCACCCGGTGACCTTCTCCCCCTCCCCCCGCATCAATATCCTCCACGGCGCCAACGGCAGTGGCAAAACCAGCGTGCTGGAAGCCATCCACTTGCTAGGGCTTGCCCGTTCCTTTCGCAGTGCCCGCTTGTTGCCGGTGATTCAGTACGAACAACTGGCCTGCACGGTATTTGGCCAAGTCGAACTGGCAGAAGGTGGGCACAGCAGCCTGGGGATTTCTCGTGATCGCGGCGGTGAGTTCCAGATTCGCATCGACGGGCAAAACGCTCGCAGTGCTGCGCAACTGGCAGAGATCCTGCCGTTGCAACTGATCAATCCTGACAGCTTCCGCTTGTTGGAAGGCGCGCCAAAGATCCGCAGGCAGTTTCTCGACTGGGGAGTGTTCCACGTGGAACCGCGATTCATGGCCACGTGGCAGCGCCTGCAGAAGGCCCTGCGGCAGCGGAACTCATGGCTGCGGCATGGTACACTTGACGCCGCTTCGCAAGCGGCCTGGGACCGGGAATTGTGCCTGGCCAGCGATGAAATAGATGAATACCGCCGCGCCTATATCAAAGCCTTGAAACCAGTCTTTGAGCAGACCTTGAGTGAGTTGTTGGATCTCGAGGGGCTGACGCTGAGTTACTACCGTGGCTGGGACAAAGACCGTGAGCTGAGTGCAGTGCTCGCAACGTCCCTGCAGCGGGATCAGCAAATTGGCCATACCCAGGCCGGACCCCAACGGGCAGATTTGCGTCTTAGATTAGGCGCACATAATGCTGCGGATATCTTGTCCCGCGGCCAGCAGAAGTTGGTGGTGTGTGCACTGCGGATCGCCCAGGGGCATCTGGTTAGCCAAGCCCGACGTGGTCAGTGTATTTATCTGGTGGATGACTTGCCGTCTGAACTCGACGAGCAACACCGCCGTGCGTTATGCCGCTTGTTGGAAGACTTACGCTGCCAGGTGTTTATCACCTGTGTAGACCACGAATTATTGAGGGAAGGCTGGCAGACGGAAACGCCAGTCGCTTTGTTCCACGTGGAACAAGGCCGTATCACCCAGACCCACGACCATCGGGAGTGAAGGCATGAGCGAAGAAAACACGTACGACTCGACCAGCATTAAAGTGCTGAAAGGTTTGGATGCCGTACGCAAACGTCCCGGTATGTACATTGGCGACACTGATGACGGTAGCGGTCTGCACCACATGGTGTTCGAGGTGGTCGACAACTCCATCGACGAAGCTTTGGCCGGTCACTGCGACGACATCAGCATCATCATCCATCCGGACGAATCCATTACTGTGCGCGACAACGGTCGCGGCATCCCGGTAGATGTGCACAAAGAAGAAGGTGTTTCGGCGGCAGAGGTCATCATGACCGTGCTCCACGCCGGCGGTAAGTTCGACGACAACTCCTACAAAGTATCCGGTGGTTTGCACGGTGTGGGCGTGTCGGTGGTGAATGCTCTGTCCGAAGAGCTGATCCTGACCGTTCGCCGCAGTGGCAAGATCTGGGAGCAGACCTACGTCCACGGTGTGCCACAGGAGCCGATGAAAATCGTTGGTGACAGTGAAAGCACCGGTACCCAGATCCATTTCAAGCCATCGGCTGATACCTTCAAGAACATCCACTTCAGCTGGGACATCCTGGCCAAGCGGATTCGTGAATTGTCCTTCCTCAACTCCGGTGTCGGCATCGTCCTCAAGGATGAGCGCAGCGGCAAGGAAGAGCTGTTCAAATACGAAGGCGGCTTGCGTGCGTTCGTTGAATACCTGAACACCAACAAGACTGCGGTCAACCAGGTGTTCCACTTCAACATCCAGCGTGAAGACGGCATCGGCGTTGAAATCGCCCTGCAATGGAACGACAGCTTCAACGAGAACCTGTTGTGCTTCACCAACAACATTCCACAGCGTGACGGTGGTACTCACTTGGTGGGTTTCCGTTCGGCGCTGACGCGTAACCTGAACACCTACATCGAAGCCGAAGGCCTGGCGAAGAAGCATAAGGTCGCCACCACCGGTGACGATGCCCGTGAAGGCCTAACCGCAATCATCTCGGTGAAAGTGCCGGACCCTAAGTTCAGCTCCCAGACCAAAGACAAGCTGGTGTCTTCCGAAGTGAAAACTGCGGTTGAACAAGAGATGGGTAAGTACTTCTCCGACTTCCTGCTGGAAAACCCGAACGAAGCCAAGCTGGTTGTCGGCAAGATGATCGATGCCGCACGTGCCCGTGAAGCGGCGCGTAAAGCCCGTGAGATGACCCGCCGTAAAGGTGCGCTGGATATTGCCGGCTTGCCAGGCAAACTGGCTGACTGCCAGGAGAAGGACCCTGCCCTCTCCGAACTGTACCTGGTGGAAGGTGACTCTGCTGGCGGTTCCGCCAAGCAGGGTCGTAACCGTCGCACCCAGGCCATCCTGCCGTTGAAGGGTAAGATCCTCAACGTGGAGAAGGCTCGTTTCGACAAGATGATTTCCTCCCAGGAAGTCGGCACCTTGATCACGGCACTGGGCTGCGGTATTGGCCGAGACGAGTACAACATCGACAAGCTGCGCTATCACAACATCATCATCATGACCGATGCTGACGTCGACGGTTCGCACATCCGTACCCTGCTGCTGACATTCTTCTTCCGTCAGTTGCCGGAGCTGATCGAGCGTGGCTACATCTATATCGCCCAGCCGCCGTTGTACAAAGTGAAGAAAGGCAAGCAAGAACAGTACATCAAAGACGACGACGCCATGGAAGAGTACATGACGCAGTCGGCCCTGGAAGATGCCAGCCTGCACTTGAACGACGAAGCCCCGGGGATCTCCGGTGAGGCGCTGGAGCGTCTGGTTAACGACTTCCGTATGGTGATGAAGACACTCAAGCGCCTGTCGCGCCTGTACCCACAGGAATTAACCGAGCACTTCATCTACCTGCCGTCCGTAAGCCTGGAGCAGTTGGGCGACCACGCACACATGCAGGAATGGCTGGCCCAGTATGAAGTACGCCTGCGTACTGTCGAAAAATCCGGCCTGGTGTACAAAGCCAGCCTGCGTGAAGACCGTGAACGTAACGTCTGGCTGCCAGAGGTCGAATTGATCTCCCACGGCTTGTCGAACTACGTCACCTTCAACCGCGACTTCTTCGGCAGCAACGACTACAAGACCGTTGTGACCCTCGGCGCGCAACTGAGCACCCTGCTGGACGACGGTGCTTATATTCAGCGTGGCGAGCGTAAGAAAGCGGTCAAGGAGTTCAAGGAAGCCCTGGACTGGCTGATGGCGGAAAGTACCAAGCGCCACACGATCCAGCGATACAAAGGTCTGGGCGAAATGAACCCGGATCAGCTGTGGGAAACCACCATGGACCCAGCCCAGCGTCGTATGCTGCGCGTAACCATCGAGGACGCCATTGGCGCAGACCAGATCTTCAACACCCTGATGGGTGATGCGGTCGAACCTCGCCGTGACTTCATCGAGAGCAATGCCCTGGCAGTGTCTAACCTGGATTTCTGATCCAGGTACGACGCCCAAAATAAAAAAGGCCAACGCATAGCGTTGGCCTTTTTTATTGCGTGGAAATCATCTTCTGCAAAATGCTCCACGTGGAACATCGTGGTTTTTATCCATGAGAAGAAGCCGCCGCCACACTCTCCAACCGATACCCATACCCATAGATCGTCAACAGCTGCCAACCCCTGTCAGCAGTAAGCCCCAGCTTGTTGCGTAGCCGATAGATATGCGTATCCAGTGGCCGGGAGGACACCATTTCTTCATGGGTCCAGAACCGCTCATAAAGATACTCACGCGACAGCGGCCGAGCCAGATTGGCGAACAAGCAGCTCGCCAGGCGGTATTCGCGCTCGGTAAGGTTGATCGGTTTGCCTGCGCGTGTGACGGTCAACTCTGCATCGTCGAAGGTCAGGTCGTTGAAACTCTGCACTTCAGGGGTTGCCGATCTCTGCAGGCCATGCCGACGTAGAACGGCTGTCACTCGTGCCTTCAGTTCGTTAGGACGAAAGGGTTTGCTGACGTAGTCGTCGGCCCCGCTGTTCAATGCGCTGACGATATCGCTTTCGGCATCACGGCTGGTGAGCATGATGACTGCCGGTGGCGACTCCATGTGTTCACGGGTCCAGCGCAGTAAGGCAATACCGGTGATGTCGGGCAGTTGCCAGTCGAGTATCAGCAGGTCGAAGGTCTCCCGACGCAACTGACGCAGCAGGTCTTCGCCGCGCTCGAAGCAATGCAGTGTCCAGGGTTGTTCGGCGGTGCTGGGGATTTGTCGCAGTGTCTGTTCCACCCGTCGCAATTCAGCGGGTTCGTCATCCAGTATTGCGACACGCATGGGGGGGTCCTTTCTTCTTGAAGAGTACGGCAGTCGTATTGAGGGGCACGTACTGCGCAGATGCCGGTCAATGAATCTGAAGAATTGTGCTCAGGTTCGTCGACCCCTTGGATCTCTCGGTACGCTGGGATCAATAAGCGAATACGCCATTGAAAGTCTTCCATACCGATGTGGGAAAGATACCGGCTCCAGGCGTTAAGGAAAAGGATCAGCCGACGCGTGCGCTGTCGTAAACTCCTGTGCCCCGATAGTGGATGCCCTTTGGAATCCCCGCCGTTATGAACATCCAGCAGGAAATTTTTTCCACCGCGTCGAAAATGAGCTTCACTGGGCTCAACGCGTCGCTCTATCACGTACGTGTGTCGGCTTACGCCATGCAACGCCTGAGGAGGAATCGGGGGTCTATGCCATCTTCTATCGCACGCCAACAACTCAGGCGCGTTGATCCATGATGCTCTGGGGAAAGGCCGAAAAGCGCCAACCCACCCATGCCCAGCGCCTGTTCCACGGTCTGGTACGTGAGTGGTTATGGATCGGTTTGCTGCTGTTGCCAATCACTGCCTACCTCTCGATGAGTCCTGGCCTGGCCTTGAACAACCCGCTATACGACAGCCTTCGACGTCTGGCGCCCCTGCCGGTGGATCCGCGCATCCTGCTGGTGACCATCGATGACCCTAGCCTGAAGAAACTCGGCCAGTGGCCCTGGCCGCGTAGTGTGCACGCCGACCTGATCGATCGCCTGAGCGCGGCGCAGCCGGCCGGTATCCTGTTTGATGTGATCTTCAGCGAGCCCGGTAACCCGGTCAATGACAAGCGCCTGGCCGACGCGGTGTGCAACGCCGGCAACGTATTGTTGCCCTTGGCTCGTGACGATTCGGCCAGCTACAGCCAGTCTGGGGCACAAATGCTGTCACTGCTCAAATGTGCCAAGGGTGTCGGGCATATCAATGTGGAGGCGGATAGCGATGGCGTGGTCCGCAGGCTGTATATGCGGGAGGGGCCAGCCGGTGCCACGGCGCTTCAGTTAGCGTGGCTGGCTTTCGCGATGAGCGGGCAATCGGCCGAGATGCCCGGGGAACCTCTGCCATCGATCACCCAGGATTGGCACCGGGAGCATGCGGTCCGTATCCCGTTTATTGCTGCCGACACCCATTTCCCGAGCGTGTCTTATGTCAGCGTATTACGTGGTGAGGTCCCTCCCGAGCGGTTGCGGGGCCGTCTGATTCTGGTGGGGGCGACAGCGTCGGGCATGGGCGATCGCTTTGTCACCCCGCTCTCGCCTATGGCTGGTACGACCGCGGGTGTGGAGATCCAGGCCAATGTGCTCAATGGGTTGCTGCAAGGTCGAAGTATCGTGGACTTGCCCGGCTGGCTGGCCGCACTGATCGCAACGTCCCTGGTGGCGATGTTGCTGGGCCTGCTGCTCTACCGCCCACGCTATGCGCTGTGGATGACCCTGGGGTGCATGTGCATGGCCTTGGTGGGTTCAGCGGCCTTGTTGCGCCTGGGCTACTGGTGGTCGCCTGCGGCCTGCTTGATCGGTTTGCTGCTCAGCTATCTGATCTGGAACTGGCGTCGTTTGAGTGTGATCCTAGCCTACTTCGGCTGGGAATTGGCGCGCCTGGATAACGAACCCAAGGTCTTGCCCGAGCGCCGCCGTGCACCCGCCAATAAGGGTGATGTATTGCAGGGCCGTATCTTTGCCTTGGAGCAAGCCGTCAGTCGTACGCGGGACACCCGACGGTTTATGGCCGATGGGTTGGAATGCCTGCCGGTGGCGACGTTGATCACAGACACCCAGGGTAATGTCCTGTTGGCCAACCGCATCGCCCGGGAAGTGTTCGGCAATGACTTGATCAACCATAACCTTCTGGAGCAACTGGCCGACCTGGGTTATCCACCGCTGCACAATGGCGTACGCCCCCCCCTCTCGACACTGGAACTCGTTGAGTTTCGTGATATCCATCAACGCAGCCTGCGCATGGAACTTGCCCCCTTGCTGCCGGCCGAAGGGGATGTCGCGCTTGGCTGGCTGTTGAGCCTTACTGATCTGAGCAAGGAACGCGAGGCCCAGCAGCATCGGGAAACCATGCTGCGTTTCCTCTCTCACGACTTGCGTGCACCCCACTCGGCGATCCTCGCCCTGTTGGATGTGCACGGCAGTGAGTCGCCGATATTTGCCCAGATAGAGCAACAAGTACGCCGCGCCTTGAGCCTGACCGAATCATTTGTGCAACTGGCGAGGGCTGAGGCCGATGGCTACCAGTTCGAGCCTACGCTGTTCGCCATGCTGGTAATGGATGCCTTTGATCAAGTGGCCGTGATCGCCCAGCTCAAGGGGATTCACCTGGTCCACGATCTGGACGAGGCCGACGAAGGGATGGTGTCAGCCGATCAATCGCTGCTCACCCGCGCATTGTTCAATGTGCTGGAGAACGCGATCAAATATTCCCCGTCCGGTACCACTGTCCGGCTGCGACACAGCAGCGCGCAAGGCTGGCTGGAATGCCGCATCAGCGACCAGGGCCCAGGGATAGCCGCCGAGGATTTGCCTGAACTGTTCAGCCAGTACAAACGCTTTGACTCGGCCCAAGGCAGCGAAGGGCTGGGGTTGGGACTGAGCATGGTCAAGGCGGTGGTGGAGCGTCATGGGGGCCGTATCGAGTGTGAAAGCACCGTGGGCAAAGGCACCTCTTTCAGCCTGCAGCTGCCCTTGCTGGACGACGGCTAAAACGTACCTTTGTGCTGTGCATAAAAAACCGGTCTCAAGGACCGGTTTTTTAATGCGGAAAAAACTTATGCACGTTTTTTGCGGTTTTGATGGATTTGGAAATATCTAACTAAATCAACTTATTAGGAACAAAAAAAGCCAATTCGCCAACAAAGCGTACACAGGTTATCCACAGACGCTCATACCACCGGCGTCTCCACCACAATCGGCTCCGGCGGCAGGGAACCCATGGCCCGCTGCTGCGCTTCATTCCATGCCTGGGCACGGTCATTCAGCGCGGCAATGGCGCGTGGGCCTTCCCCTTCTGCGTACATTGGCTCGCCTATCACCACAGTGATGGTGCCCGCGCGTTTTGCCCAGCCCGCCTTCGGCCAGAACTTGCCAGCGTTATGCGCAATCGGCAGCACCGGCAGGTTGGCGTTGACTGCCAATGCGGTACCGCCGCGAGAGAACTTGCCTACTGTCCCAAAGGGTACCCGCGTACCTTCCGGGAAGATCAGCACCCACACGCCATCCTTGAGCAGTTCATCGCCCTTCTTGGCGACGTGCTTGAGCGCCGCCTTGGGGTTGTCACGGTCGATGGCGATCGGGCGCAACATGGCCATGGCCCAGCCGAAGAACGGCACGTACAACAGCTCGCGCTTGAGCACCTGGCTCAATGGCGAGAAGTAAGCCGAGAGGAAGAAGGTCTCCCAGGTGCTCTGGTGGTTCGACAGAATCACACACGGCTGGTCCGGTACGTTTTCAGCGCCCTTGATCTCGAAGCGAATGTTCAGGAACACCTTGGTCAGCCACAACGCGCAGCGGCACCAATAGACGTTGATAAAGCGATAGCGCGCCTTGAACGGCAGGAACGGCGCAATAAAAAAGCTCAGGGTGCACCAGAGAAACGAACTGGTGCCCAGCAGCAGGTAAAAGAAAAAGGTTCTGATGGCCTGCAAAATCGACATGGCGGCATTTACCGTTGCGGGACATGGCCCGCCTGTTAAAAGCGCACTCCCGAACAGTCCTTGGTCAGGAAGTCGAGGGCGGCTAGTTGTTGATAAGTTCTGCGGCAACCGCCGCCAGATCGTCAAAAATCAAGGTGCCTACCGGCAGGTTTTTCGCCTGGGTCTTTTCGCCTTTCCCGGTCTTTACCAAAACTGGCTGAGAGTCGACGGCTTTGGCCGCCTCCAGGTCACCGAGGCTGTCCCCGACGAACCATATCCCAGCCAAGGGCACCTTGTAATGTTCTGCAATGATTTTCAACATGCCAGGCTTGGGTTTGCGGCAATCGCATCCCTCATCCGGCCCGTGAGGGCAATACACCACCAGCCCCACCTCACCGCCCTGCTCCGCCACCAGCGTGCGCAAGCGCGCGTGCATGGCGTCCAGGGTGGCGATGTCGTAATAGCCGCGGGCGATGCCGGACTGGTTGGTGGCGATGGCCACCGTCCAGCCGGCTTTGCTCAACTGCGCGATGGCCTCGATCGAACCGGGCAGTGGAATCCATTCCGCCACCGACTTGATGTAAGCGTCGGAGTCGTAGTTGATCACCCCGTCCCGATCGAGAATCAGCAGTTTCAACATGGTCAGCTCAGCGTCGAAATGTCAGCGATGTTGACGAACAAGCCACGCAGACGCGCCAGCATGGCGTAGCGGTTTTTCCGCACGCCGGCATCTTCGGCATTGATCATCACCGCTTCGAAGAACGCATCCACCGGCTCACGCAAGGTCGCCAGGCGCGCCAGGGCTTCGGCGTAATTGCGTTCGGCGATCAGCGGCTTCACCGCGTTCTCTGCCTTGGCAATGGCAGAATTCAGCGAGAACTCCTTGGCGTCGGCGAACAGGCCTGGGTCGACATCGGCGTTGCCCAGGCCTTCGGCCTTGCTCAGCAGGTTCGACACACGCTTGTTCACGGCGGCCAGGGCATCGGCTTCGGGCAGCTTGCGGAACGCCTGTACGGCTTGTACGCGTTGATCGAAGTCCAGTGCCGAACCCGGTTGCAGGGCACGTACCGACAGGTAGACGGAAACGTCCACGCCTTCGTCTTCATAACGCGCACGCAGGCGGTCGAACACGAACTCCAGCACTTGCTCGGCCAGGCCGGCTTGCTTGACCTTGCCACCGAACTGGCCGACCGCGAACACCACGGCCTGGGTCAGGTCGAGGTCGAGCTTCTTGTCGATCAGGATACGCAGCACGCCGAGGGCCGCGCGACGCAGGGCATACGGGTCTTTGCTACCAGTAGGCAGCATGCCGATACCGAAGATACCGACGAGGGTATCCAGCTTGTCGGCGATGGCCACGGCCGCACCGGTCAGGGTGGTCGGCAGCTCGGCGCCGGCACCGCGCGGCATGTACTGCTCGTTCAGCGCCAGCGCGACATCGTCCGCCTCGCCATCGTTGAGGGCGTAGTAGTAACCGGCAACGCCCTGCATCTCCGGGAACTCGCCGACCATTTCGGTGGCCAGGTCGCACTTGGACAGCAAGCCTGCACGCGCAGCCCAGGCGGCATCACCGCCGATGCGTGGGGCAATGTAGGCCGCCAGCTTGGAAACGCGCACGGCCTTGTCGTAGACGCTGCCGAGTTTTTCCTGGAACACCACGTTCTGCAGGCGCAGGTTGAAGTCTTCCAGCTTTTGCTTCTTGTCTTGCTTGAAGAAGAACTCGGCGTCAGTCAGGCGCGGACGCACGACCTTCTCGTTACCGGCGATGATCTGCTGCGGGTCCTTGCTTTCGATGTTGGCCACGGTGATAAAGCGCGGCAGCAACTTGCCGTCCACGTCCAGCAGGCAGAAATACTTCTGGTTGTCCTGCATGGTGGTGATCAGCGCTTCCTGCGGCACATCGAGGAAACGTTCTTCGAACGAGCACACCAGCGGCACCGGCCATTCAACCAGCGCGGTCACTTCGTCGAGCAGGCTTGGCGGCACGATGGCGGTGCCTTCCTGCAGGCGGGCGAGTTCTTCGGTGCGCTTGCTGATCAGCTCGCGACGCTCGTTGGCATCGGCCAGCACGTAGGCAGCACGCAGATCGGCGGCATAGTTAGCCGGCGAAGTGATGCGCACCGCTTGTGGATGGTGGAAGCGATGGCCACGGGAATCACGGCCAGCTTTCTGGGCGAGGATGGTGCAATCGATGACCTGGTCACCGAGCAGCATCACCAGCCACTGGGTCGGGCGTACGAACTCTTCCTTGCGCGCGCCCCAGCGCATGCGCTTGGGAATCGGCAGGTCGTTCAGGGAGTCTTCGACGATGGTCGGCAACAGGCTGGCGGTGGGCTTGCCTGTGATGACCTGGCTGAAACGCAGTTTCGGACCGCTCTGGTCGATCTCGCTCAGCTCCACACCGCACTTCTTGGCGAAGCCCAGTGCGGCTTGGGTCGGGTTGCCTTCGGCGTCGAAAGCCGCCTGGCGTGGCGGGCCGTCGAGGTTGATGCTGCGGTCCGGCTGCTGGGTTTCCAGCGCGGTCAGCAACACGGCCAGGCGGCGCGGCGCGGCGTAGACTTTCTTCGCTTCAAACTTCAGGCCGGCGCTCTGCAGGCCTTTTTCGATACCGGCCAGGAACGCATCGGCCAGGGTATTGAGTGCCTTGGGTGGCAGCTCTTCGGTGCCCAGTTCAACCAGGAAATCTTGAGCACTCATTGTGCAGCCTCCAGCTTAGCCAACACTTCATCACGCAGGTCCGGGGTGGCCATCGGGAAGCCCAGCTTGGCGCGAGCCAGCAGGTAGGCTTGGGCGACGGAACGCGCCAGGGTGCGTACACGCAGGATGTATTGCTGGCGCGCGGTTACCGAGATGGCACGGCGGGCGTCCAGCAGGTTGAAGGTATGGGAGGCCTTCAACACCATTTCATAGCTCGGCAACGGCAGCGGCTGGTCGAGTTCGATCAGGCGCTTGGCTTCGCTTTCATAGAAGTCGAACAGTTCGAACAGCTTGTCGACGTTGGCGTGTTCGAAGTTGTAGGTCGATTGCTCCACTTCGTTCTGGTGGAACACATCGCCATAGGTCACTTTGCCGAACGGGCCGTCAGCCCACACCAGGTCGTAGACCGAATCCACGCCCTGCAGGTACATGGCCAGGCGCTCGAGGCCGTAGGTGATCTCGCCGGTCACCGGGTAGCACTCGATGCCACCGGCCTGTTGGAAGTAGGTGAACTGGGTGACTTCCATGCCATTGAGCCAGACTTCCCAGCCCAGGCCCCAGGCGCCGAGGGTGGGCGACTCCCAGTTGTCTTCGACGAAACGGATGTCGTGCACCAGCGGGTCGAGGCCCACGTGCTTGAGCGAGCCCAGGTACAGTTCCTGGAAGTTGTCCGGGTTCGGCTTCAGGACTACCTGGAACTGATAGTAGTGCTGCAGACGGTTCGGGTTTTCGCCGTAGCGGCCGTCAGTCGGGCGACGACTGGGCTGCACATAAGCGGCGTTCCAGGTTTCCGGGCCGATGGCCCGCAGGAATGTAGCGGTGTGGAAAGTGCCGGCGCCTACTTCCATATCGTAGGGCTGAAGTACCACACAACCTTGCTCGGCCCAGTATTGCTGGAGGGCGAGGATCAAGTCTTGGAAGGTACGCACGGCTGGCGTAGGCTGGCTCACGAAATTCACCTGTTACTTGGGCTGCGATTTAAAGAGCGGGAGTATACCCGATTCGGCCGCGCCACCATCCCCTGGAGCCTTATGCCACGCTGCTTTTGGTGTTCTGAAGATCCGCTGTACATGGCTTATCACGATCAGGAGTGGGGAACGCCGCTGCGCGATGCGCAGGGTTTGTTCGAGTTGCTTTTGCTCGAAGGGTTCCAGGCGGGCCTGTCCTGGATCACCGTTTTACGCAAACGCGAGCATTATCGAAAGGTCTTGTTTGGTTTTGATGCCCGGCGTCTGGCACAGCTGACCGATGCCGAGATCGAAGCGCTGATGCTTGACCCTGGCATTGTGCGTAACCGCCTCAAGCTCAACGCCACCCGGCGCAACGCCGCAGCCTGGCTGGCGCTTGAAGATCCGGTGGGGTGGCTCTGGTCGTTTGTCGGCGGCGTGCCCAAGGTCAACCATTTCAAGGACCGCAGCGAAGTGCCGGCGATTACGCCGGAGGCTGAAGCCATGAGCAAAGCACTCAAGAAAGCCGGCTTCACCTTTGTCGGCCCGACCATCTGTTACGCGTTCATGCAGGCCTCGGGCATGGTCATGGACCATACCCAGGACTGCGACCGTTACGCGGACTTGGTCAACGCCGGTTAGAATGGCGGCTTTGCGCACCACACACGATCAGGAGTGACCTGTGGAAAAGTTTAAAGGCGCCTTGCTGGTAGGCGCTCTTCGGTTGTTTGCCCTATTGCCCTGGCGCGCGGTTCAAGCGGTCGGCACGGCCATCGGCTGGATCATGTGGAAAACCCCTAACCGCTCCCGTGACACGGTGCGGATCAACCTCTCTAAATGCTTCCCGGACATGGACCCCGACGCGCGCGAGCGCCTGGTTGGTCAGAGCCTGAAGGACATCGGCAAGTCCCTGACCGAAAGCGCCTGCGCCTGGATCTGGCCGGCCCAGCGCTCCATCGACCTGGTGCGTGAAGTCGAAGGCCTCGAGGTGCTGCACGAAGCCCTGGCCTCGGGCAAAGGTGTGGTCGGCATCACCAGCCACCTGGGCAACTGGGAGGTGTTGAACCACTTCTATTGCAGCCAGTGCAAACCGATCATTTTTTACCGTCCGCCCAAGCTCAAGGCGGTGGATGAATTGCTGCGCAAGCAGCGCGTACAACTGGGTAACCGCGTGGCGGCGTCCACCAAGGAAGGCATCCTCAGTGTGATCAAGGAAGTGCGCAAAGGCGGCCAGGTGGGTATTCCGGCCGACCCGGAGCCCGCGGAGTCCGCCGGGATCTTCGTGCCGTTCTTCGCCACCCAGGCGCTCACCAGCAAGTTCGTGCCGAACATGCTCGCCGGCCACAAGGCCGTGGGGGTGTTCCTGCATGCGCTGCGGCTGCCGGACGGTTCGGGCTACAAAGTGATCCTGGAAGCGGCGCCGGAAGACATGTACAGCACCGACACCGCCACCTCCTGCGCGGCGATGAGCAAAGTGGTGGAGCGTTATGTCGGCGCCTACCCGAGCCAGTACATGTGGAGCATGAAGCGCTTCAAGAAACGCCCGCCGGGTGAAGAGCGGTGGTACTGACCCACTGCTGACTAAATGTGGGAGGGGGATTGCCCCGATAGCGGTGGTTCAGTCAACTATGCATTGGCTGACACACTGCTATCGGGAGCAAGCCCCCTCCCACATTTTCGATCTGCTTAGCTTTGGCGGTCGAGTTTCTTCAGGAACACCGTCATTTCTTTCTCGGCCTGCTTGTCGCCATGGGCCTGGGCCGCTTCGATGCCCTTCTCCCACGCCTGTCGCGCCGCGGCGTTATCACCCTGCCCCAGCTGCGCCTTGCCCAACAACTTCCACGCCGCCGAATACTTCGGATCGAACTCGACGCATTTGTGCAAATGCTCCGCCGCCTTGGCATTGTCCTTCAGGTCCAGATAACCCTTGCCCAACCCAAAGCGCAGCAGGGAATTATCCACACCCTTGGCGAGCATTTTTTCCAGGGATTCGAGCATGTCAGTCACTCCGGTTGATCAGAAAAAGCTCAATCCCACGTGGAACAGCTTCTCCACATCGCGGATATGTTTTTTATCCACCAGGAACAGGATCACGTGGTCACCCGTGGCGATCACTGTGTCGTCGTGGGCGATGATCACTTCCTCATCACGAATGATTGCGCCAATGGTGGTGCCCGGCGGCAGGCCTATATCGCGGATGGCCTTGCCGATCACTTTGCTCGACTTCGAATCACCGTGGGCAATCGCTTCGATGGCCTCCGCCGCGCCCCGGCGCAGGGAGTGCACGCTGACGATATCGCCACGGCGCACGTGGGCAAGCAAGGTGCCGATGGTGGCCAGTTGCGGGCTGATGGCGATGTCGATATCGCCGCCCTGGATCAGGTCGACATAGGCCGGGTTGTTGATGATGGTCATGACCTTCTTGGCCCCCAGCCGCTTGGCCAGCAAGGACGACATGATGTTGGCCTCGTCATCGTTGGTCAGGGCCAGGAAGATATCCGCGTCGGCGATGTTTTCTTCCATCAGCAGGTCGCGGTCCGAGGCACTGCCTTGCAGTACGACCGTGCTGTCCAGGGTGTCGGACAAATGCCGGCAGCGTGCCGGGCTCATCTCGATGATTTTCACCTGGTAGCGACTCTCGATCGCTTCGGCCAGGCGCTCGCCAATCTGCCCGCCGCCGGCGATGACGATGCGTTTGTAGCTCTCATCGAGCCGACGCATTTCACTCATGACGGCACGAATATTCGCTTTGGCAGCGATGAAGAATACTTCGTCATCGGCCTCGATCACCGTATCGCCCTGGGGCAGGATCGGCCGGTCACGTCGGAAAATCGCGGCTACGCGGGTTTCCACATTCGGCATGTGTTCACGCAGTTGACGCAATTGCTGACCCACCAGCGGTCCACCGTAGTAGGCCTTCACCGCCACCAGTTGCGCCTTGCCGCCGGCGAAGTCGATCACCTGCAAGGCGCCCGGGATTTCGATCAGGCGCTTGATGTAGTGGGTGACGACCTGTTCCGGGCTGATCAGAACGTCCACGGGGATGGCGTCGTTATCGAACAGGCCGGCGCGGGTCAGGTAGGCGGCTTCACGCACCCGGGCGATCTTGGTCGGGGTGTGGAACAGGGTGTGGGCGACCTGGCAGGCGACCATATTGGTCTCGTCGCTGTTGGTGACCGCGACCAGCATGTCGGCGTCGTCGGCACCCGCCTGACGCAGCACGGTGGGAAACGACGCCCGGCCTTGTACGGTGCGGATATCCAGGCGGTCGCCCAGGTTGCGCAGGCGCTCGGCATCGGTGTCGACCACGGTGATGTCATTGGCTTCACTGGCCAAATGTTCGGCCAGTGTGCCGCCAACCTGCCCTGCTCCAAGGATGATGATTTTCATCCGGTCACTCCCTTAAACCCGTTCAGCCGCGCGCGGCGGCGATCTTGATCAGTTTGGCGTAGTAGAAACCATCATGCCCGCCTTCCTGCGCGAGTAACTGGCGGCCATGGGGCTGCTTGATACCAGCTGCCGTGGCGAGGTCCAGTTCCCGCGCGCCGCTGGTGCGGGCGAGAAAGGCTTCGATCACCTCGGTGTTTTCGGTGGGCAAGGTGGAGCAGGTGGCGTAAAGCAGGATGCCGCCGACTTCGAGGGTCGGCCACAGTGCGTCGAGCAGTTCGCCTTGCAGCACCGCCAGGGCGGTGATGTCGTCGGGTTGGCGGGTGAGCTTGATGTCCGGGTGACGGCGGATCACACCGGTGGCGGAACACGGCGCGTCAAGCAGGATGCGTTGGAACGGTTTGCCGTCCCACCAGGTGGCGGTGTCGCGGCCGTCGGCAGCGATCAGCTCGGCGCTGAGGCCCAGGCGTGCGAGATTCTCCCGTACACGCACCAGACGCTTGGCTTCCAGATCGACCGCCACTACACCGGCCAGGTCCTTTTCAACTTCGAGGATGTGACACGTCTTACCGCCTGGAGCACAGCAGGCGTCCAGTACACGCTGACCGGGAGCCAGGTCGAGCAGGTCGGCGGCCAGTTGCGCGGCTTCATCCTGCACACTGATCCACCCTTCGGCAAAGCCCGGCAGGCTGCGCACGTCGGTGGCCGCTTCCAGCACAATGCCGTCGCTGCTGTACACGCAGGGCGTAGCGTTAATACCTGCGCTCGTCAGCAAGTGCAGATACGCATCACGGCGGTGATGGCGGCGGTTGACCCGCAGGATCATCGGTGGGTGCGCGTTGTTGGCCGCGCAAATGGCTTCCCATTGCTCGGGCCAGAAGGCCTTCAGGGATTTTTGCAGCCAGCGCGGGTGAGCGGTGCGCACCACCGGGTCATGTTCCAACTCGGCCAGCAGCGCTTCGCTTTCGCGCTGGGCGCGGCGCAGTACCGCATTGAGCAGGGCCTTGGCCCAGGTTTTTTTCAGCTTGTCGGCGCAACCGACGGTTTCACCGATGGCGGCGTGGGCCGGCACGCGGGTGTAGAGCAGCTGATAGAGACCGACCAGCAGCAGCGCCTCGACATCAGCATCGGCCGCCTTGAACGGTTTTTGCAGCAGCTTGGCTGCCAGCGCCGACAACCGTGGTTGCCAGCGGGCGGTGCCGAAGGCCAGGTCCTGGGTGAAACCACGATCGCGGTCTTCGACCTTGTCCAACTGCGTGGGCAGCGAACTGTTCAGCGAAGCCTTGCCGTTGAGTACGGCGGCCAGGGCCTTGGCGGCGGCCAGACGTGGGTTCATTGGGTTGCCACCCCGAGGATCGTGCCCAGGGAAAATTTCTCACGGCGACTGTTGTACAAATCGCTGAAACTAAGCGCCTTGCCACCGGGCAATTGCAGACGGGTCAGGCACAGCGCCTGTTCGCCGCAAGCGACCAGCAGCCCCTCCTTGCTGGCACCGATGATTTCACCGGGTGTGCCTTTGCTGTCGACCAAGGTCGCGGCCAACACTTTCAAGGCCTCGCCATTGAGGGTGCTGTGGCAGATCGGCCACGGGTTGAAGGCACGCACCAGGCGTTCCAGCTCCACAGCCGGGCGGCTCCAGTCGATGCGGGCTTCGTCCTTGTTCAGCTTGTGGGCGTAGGTGGCCAGGCTGTCGTCCTGCACCTCACCTTGCAGGGTTCCGGCAGCGAGACCGGCAATGGCCTGGATCACGGCGGGCGGGCCCATCTCGGCGAGGCGGTCGTGCAGGCTGCCACCGGTGTCTTGGGCCGTGATCGGAGTGGTGACCTTGAGCAGCATCGGGCCGGTGTCCAAACCCGCCTCCATGCGCATCACCGTCACGCCGCTTTCGCTGTCGCCTGCCTCCACGGCACGCTGGATCGGCGCCGCACCGCGCCAGCGTGGCAGCAGTGAGGCGTGGCTGTTGATACAGCCCAGGCGTGGAATATCCAGCACGACCTGGGGCAGGATCAAACCGTAGGCCACCACCACCAGCAAGTCCGGTTGCAGCGCCGCCAGTTCAGCCTGGGCCTCGGCGTTGCGCAGGGTCGGCGGTTGCAGCACGGGGATGTTGTGCTCAAGCGCCAACTGCTTGACCGGGCTCGGCATCAGTTTTTGCCCGCGACCGGCCGGGCGATCCGGCTGGGTGTACACCGCGACGATGTCATAAGGGCTGGCAAGCAGGGCCTTGAGGTGTTCGGCGGCAAATTCAGGCGTGCCGGCAAAAACAATGCGCAATGGCTCGGTCATGGGAGGTCTCGGTTAAAAGCAGTCACAAAAGAAAAAGGCTTGCCGCAGCAAGCCTTTGGAAGGAGGGCATCAAGCTTGCTGGCGATGCTTTTTTTCCAGCTTCTTCTTGATCCGGTCGCGTTTGAGCGTGGACAGGTAATCGACAAACAGCTTGCCATTGAGGTGGTCGCATTCGTGCTGGATGCACACGGCCAGCAGGCCTTCGGCAATCAGTTCGAACGGTTTGCCGTCGCGGTCGAGGGCCTTGATCTTCACGCGCAGCGGGCGCTCGACGTTCTCGTAGAACTCCGGTACCGAGAGGCAGCCTTCCTGGTATTCGCCCATCTCGTCGGTCAACGGTTCGAACTCGGGGTTGATATACACCCGCGGTTCGCTGCGATCTTCCGACAGGTCCATGACCACGACGCGCAGATGCACGTTGACCTGGGTGGCGGCGAGGCCGATACCAGGCGCTTCATACATTGTTTCAAACATGTCATCGACCAGCTGACGAACCTTGTCGTCCACTACGGCCACCGGCTTGGCGATTGTGCGCAGGCGCGAGTCGGGGAATTCGAGGATGTTCAAAATAGCCATAAGCGTAATTGCTGCACATGTGAGGTAAAGGCAAATCGGCAGTGGGAATGGACCCATACGGCCGGTGTGAAACGCCCGAAAGCCGCGAAGGCCCTGGCATTTCACGCGAACGCACATAATAAAGGAGATTCACCCCATGAGGAAATCGCTACTTATCCCCCCATTTCGAGACTGCCCCTCGACCGTAATAAATAGCCTGCTAAATAAGTTACCAACAGAGTTATCCACAGCTTGTTCCGGTCAAGGATGATCAGATGCTTTCGAAAAACTGCAATGAAATTTCCCCTTCAGAACTGGAAGCCCGCCTACGCCTGCACAGGCTGCCGGAGGTAGGCCCGAAGCGTTTTAGGTTGTTGATCGAAGCGTTCGGCAGCGCTTCAAAGGCCATCGGTGCCCCGGCCAGCGCGTGGCGCTCCTTGGGGTTGTCACCCATCAGCGCCGATGCCCGCCGTAGCCATGAGATCCGCGACGGCGCCAGTGAGGCGTTGGCCTGGTTGGAACGTCCGGACCAGCATTTGCTGATGTGGGACCAACCTGAGTACCCGGCACTGCTCGCCCAGATAGATGATGCCCCGCCGCTTTTATTTGTCGCCGGCGACCCCGGGATCCTGGAAAAACCGCAACTGGCGATGGTCGGCAGCCGCCGTGCATCCCGCCCCGGCATGGACACGGCCGCCGCATTTTCCCGCAGCCTGGCGAGCGCCGGTTTTGTCATCACCAGTGGCCTTGCGCTGGGAATCGACGGTGCGGCCCATCAAGCCGCTTTGGATGTGGGGGGTCATACAATCGGCGTACTCGGCACGGGCCTGGAAAATCTTTATCCACAGCGCCATCGACGGCTTGCGGCGGCGATGATTGCCCAAGGCAGCGCAGTGGTTTCCGAGTTTCCGCTGGACGCCGCGCCCCAGGCCGGTAACTTCCCCCGGCGCAACCGCATCATCAGCGGCCTGTCCCTGGGCGTGCTGGTGGTGGAGGCCAGCATGGCCAGCGGCTCGCTGATCACTGCCAAGCTCGCGGCCGAGCAAGGGCGCGAGGTGTATGCAATCCCGGGCTCCATCCATCATCCCGGGGCCAAGGGGTGTCACCAGTTGATCCGTGATGGTGCGATGCTGGTGGAAACCATTGAACACATCCTCGAAGGCTTGCGTGGTTGGCAGGCATTGTCGCGCCCGGCGCCGATGCCTGTGATACATCCGTTGGTGGCGCTGTTGCACGCGGCGCCCCATACCAGCGAAGCCCTGGCGCTGGTCAGTGGGCGGCCGTTGGCCCAGGTGTTGGCGACCCTCACGGAGTTGGAACTTGAAGGCCTGGTGATCTGCGAAAGCGGGCGCTGGCTTGCGCGTGGCCAGCTTTTGTAGCGGCCAGCTTTTTGGAACTAGGTTTTGTAAAGAAGATCGGTAAACTGCCCAGAGCTTTAGTCCGGAGAGTAAACAATGGTCAACAGGTGGCGTGTGCTGGAAGCCGCACGAGAAATTCGCGCAGGTGCGGTGATTGCCTATCCAACCGAAGCGGTCTGGGGCCTGGGTTGCGATCCATGGAACGAAGAGGCGGTGGATCGGCTGCTGGCGATCAAGAACCGTTCGGTGGACAAGGGCCTGATCCTGGTGGCAGACAATATTCGCCAATTCGACTTTCTGTTCGAAGACTTCCCGGATACCTGGATCGAACGCATGGCCAGCACCTGGCCCGGACCGAATACGTGGCTGGTGCCGCATCAGGATTTGTTGCCGGAATGGGTCATCGGTGTGCACGACACGGTGGCGCTACGGGTGAGCGATCATCCGCTGGTACGGGACTTGTGCGCGCTGGTGGGACCGTTGATTTCCACCTCAGCCAACCCCCAGGGCCGCCCGGCGGCGCGCACGCGGATTCGTGTGGAGCAGTACTTTCGCGGGCAGGTGGATCTGGTTCTGGGTGGTGCCCTGGGTGGGCGCAAGAACCCGAGCCTGATTCGCGATTTGGCAACGGGTGAGGTGGTGCGGCCTTCCTGAGACCGCGTCGCGCCTATCGGGGGGCAAGTGGAATCGTTGCACCGCCCCCGAAGAGGCCCTCAAGGCAACAGAATGGTCGACCCAGTGGTACGCCGCCCCGACAACTCCGTCTGTGCCTTCGCCGCGTCCGCCAGCGAATACCGCTGGTTGATATCAATGCGCACCTTGCCGCTCTTGATCATCGAAAACAGATCATCCGCCATCACCTGCAAGTTCGCCGGATTGTTGGCGTAGGTCGCCAGGGTCGGCCGTGTCACGTACAGCGAGCCTTTGGCCGCGAGTATCCCCAGGTTCACCCCATCCACCGCGCCCGACGCGTTGCCAAAGCTCACCACCAGGCCACGTGGCGCCACGCTGTCCAATGAGGTCAGCCAGGTGTCTTTGCCGACGCCGTCGTAGACCACAGGCACCTTTTTGCCGTCTGTCAATTCCAGCACGCGCTGTGCGACATTTTCCTTGCTGTAGTCGATGGTTTCCCACGCGCCGAGAGATTTGGCCAGGGCGGCTTTTTCTGGCGAGCTCACGGTACCGATGAGCTTCACGCCCAGTGCCTTGGCCCATTGGCAGGCCAGGGAGCCCACGCCACCGGCGGCGGCGTGGAACAGGATGGTCTCGCCACCTTTGAGCTCATAGGTCTGGCGCAGCAGGTATTGCACGGTCAGGCCCTTGAGCATGGCGCCGGCGGCTTGTTCGAAGCTGATGTCGTCCGGCAGGTGTACCAGGTTGGCGGCAGGCAGCACGTGCAATTCGCTGTAGGCCCCGAGTGGGCCGCTGCCGTAGGCCACGCGATCGCCGACTTTAAATTGCGTGACTTCGCTGCCCACCGCATCAACCACCCCGGCGCCTTCTGCGCCCAGCCCCGATGGCAGGGCCGGCGGCGCGTAAAGGCCACTGCGGAAATAGGTATCGATGAAATTCAGGCCAATCGCCTCGTTACGCACTCGAACCTGCTGCGGGCCCGGCTCTGCCGGTGTGTAGTCCACATATTCAAGTACGTCGGGGCCTCCATGGGCGCTGAACTGGATACGTTTGGCCATCTGCACTTCTCCTGAGGTCGAATTCGCGTAGCCCCCTATCGGACTCCTAAGCTTGATCTTCGTCAACTGTGGCGCTCCTAAGTGCAGTGCTATCTGCAGTGCTATCTAAGCGCAGTGGTATCCTGTGCGCCCTTTTGCCGCCGACGCCCTGTGGCTTCGCGTAGCTTTGCCCGATTCAAGGTGATGTCATGACTACTCGCACCGAGGCTGTCAAAGCCTACCTGCTCGACCTGCAAGACCGCATTTGCAGCGCCCTGGAAACCTTCGAGACGGACACTCGCTTTATCGAAGACGCCTGGACCCGGCCTGCCGGCGGCGGCGGTCGCACCCGTGTGATCGAGAACGGCTCGGTCATCGAAAAGGGCGGCGTTAACTTTTCCCACGTGTTCGGCAGCGGCCTCCCACCGTCAGCCAGTGCGCATCGCCCCGAGCTGGCCGGTCGCGGGTTTGAAGCCCTGGGCGTCTCGCTGGTGATTCATCCGCACAACCCACACGTGCCGACGTCCCACGCCAACGTGCGTTTTTTCATCGCCGAAAAAGAAGGCGAAGAGCCGGTGTGGTGGTTCGGTGGCGGCTTCGACCTCACGCCCTACTACGGCAACGAAGAAGACTGCATTCACTGGCACCGCGTGGCCGAGCAGGCCTGCGCGCCGTTTGGCCCGGACGTTTACTCGCGCTACAAGGCCTGGTGCGATACCTACTTCCACATCAAGCACCGCAACGAGCCCCGTGGTATCGGCGGCCTGTTCTTCGACGACTTGAACGAGTGGGACTTCGACACCTGCTTCGCCTTCATCCGCGCCATCGGCGACGCCTACATCGACGCCTACCTGCCGATCGTGCAACGTCGCAAAGCCAGCGCGTATACCGAACAGCAACGCCAGTTCCAGGAATTCCGTCGCGGCCGCTACGTTGAATTCAACCTGGTCTACGACCGTGGCACCCTGTTCGGCCTGCAATCGGGCGGGCGTACCGAGTCGATCCTGATGTCGCTGCCGCCCCAGGTGCGCTGGAGCTACGACTGGAAAGCCGAGGCCGGCAGCGAAGAAGCACGCCTAACCGACTACTTCCTGCAAGACCGCGATTGGCTGGGCATCGCCGCGCCCAAGGCGGCTGTTTGATGGATCGTTATGTGGTGTTCGGCAACCCCATCGGCCACAGCAAGTCGCCGCTGATTCACCGTATGTTCGCCGAGCAGACTGGCGAACAACTGGACTACAGCACCTTGCTCGCGCCCCTGGAGGATTTCACCGGCTGTGCCCGTGAGTTTTTCCAACAGGGCCGAGGTGCCAACGTCACCGTGCCGTTCAAGGAAGACGCCTATCGCCTGGCCAACAGCCTCACCGAACGCGCCCAGCGCGCCGGGGCGGTGAACACCTTGAGCAAACTCGCTGACGGCACGTTGCTCGGCGACAACACCGACGGCGCCGGCCTGGTGCGTGACCTGGCGGTAAACGCCGGCTTGAATCTGCAAGGCAGACGCATCCTGTTGCTGGGCGCGGGTGGCGCGGTAAGGGGCGCGTTGGAGCCGTTGCTGGCTGAACGTCCCGCTTCGTTGATCATCGCCAACCGCACCGTGGAAAAAGCCGAATTGCTCGCCGAGCTGTTCGACGACCTGGGCCCGGTGTCCGCCAGTGGTTTCGACTGGCTGCGTGAGCCGGTGGACGTGATCATCAATGCCACGTCCGCCAGCCTGTCAGGCGATGTACCGCCGATTGCCGGCAGCCTGATCGAACCGGGCAAGACGTTTTGCTACGACATGATGTACGCCAAGGAACCGACTGCGTTCTGCCGTTGGGCCAGTGAGCAAGGCGCAGCCGTGGCGATGGATGGCCTGGGCATGCTGGTGGAGCAGGCGGCCGAAGCGTTCTTTCTGTGGCGTGGTGTTCGTCCGGATTCGGCGCCGGTGTTGGCTGAACTGCGCCGGCAGTTGGCGCAGTAATCAATCTTCAAACTGGATGGGGCATTTATCGGCCCCCTCCAGTTTTTTCAACTCGTCCACCACCTGCGGCCTGGCGCGGCGCAATGTCAGGCTACGGCCCAGCCCGCTTAAACGACGCGCCTCCTGGTGCAGCATCTCCACCCCGGAATAGTCGATAAAGTTGATCTGCTGCGCCTCGATCACCACCCGTTCACCCTGCAAGCTTTGCAGGCGTACTTGCAGGTAATGGCTGGCGCCAAAGAAGATCGACCCACCGACGCGCAACACATCCTCTTCCCCATCACGCCATTGCTGTACCCGTGGCTGCGACGTGCGCTTAAGGTAGAAAAACAACGACGCCAACACCCCCGCATAAATCGCCGTTTGCAACTCCAGCAACAAGGTGGCGACACAGGTCAGGCTCATCACTACGAACTCTGCGCGGCTCACGCGGAACAACGCACGAATACCCCGACGATCCACCAGGCCCCAGGAAATCAGCAAGATGCTGGCGGCCATGCTCGGGATCGGAATATGTGCGATCAATGCGGCGCCAAACAGCGCAAACAATGCCACCCATACTGCGGAAAACACCCCGGCCAACGGCGAACAGGCGCCCGACTCATAGCTGAGGCCGGAGCGGGTGAACGACCCTGCCGACAGATACCCGGAGAAAAATCCGCCAACGATATTGGATAAACCCTGGGCGCGAACTTCCTGGTTGGCATCGAGCAATTGTTGCGAACGGGCCGACAGCGAACGGGCAATCGACAGGCTGGTCACCAGCCCCAGCATGCCCACCGCAACGGCGCTGGGCAGCAGGCGCAGGATCATGTCCGGATCCAGCGGCAGCGGGCTGAACGGTGGCAGCTTGCCGATAAACGAACTGACGAGCGCCACATGCCCGAACATCGCCGGCCATAGCCACGTTGCCAGGCTACCCAGGGTCAGTGCGATCAGTAGCGTTGGCCAGCGAGGCACAAGGTATTTGAGCAACGCGCCCACCAGCAAAGTACCGAGTCCAAGGGCGAGGGAGGCGTGGTCCCACTCGCCAGCGTGGTCGATCAGCGCCAGCAGGCTATTGATCGCTGTGGCCTGGCTCGGTAAATCCAGGCCAAGCAGATTGGGCAGCTGCCCGAGGGCGATCACCACGGCGGCACCGAGGGTGAAACCCAGCACCACCGAATGCGAGACGAAGTTCACCAGCGCGCCAAAACGCAGCATGCCCAGCAGCCACTGGAATACCCCGGCGAGGAATGTCAGCAACAGGATCAGGGTGATGTAGTCCTGAGACCCCGGCACGGCCAACGGGCTGACGCTGGCGTACAGCACGATGGAAATCGCTGCCGTGGGGCCACAGATCAGGTGCCAGGATGAACCCCACAGGCAGGCGATCAACACCGGGATGATGGCGGCATACAGACCGTACTCCGGTGGGAGACCGGCGATCAGCGCGTAGGCAATCGACTGGGGCAGCGCGAGCACGGCACCGCTGAGGCCGACCAGCGCGTCCCGGCCGACGCTGGCGCGGGTTTGACGCGGGAGCCAGCGGAGGAAGGGGAAGAGTGTATGGCGGTTGGGCCGGGGCATTTATAACTCGGCTGAAAAGGTTTGACTCAGGGTATCAGTACACACTGGTCCTTGTGGGAGGGGGCTTGCTCCCGATATAGGTGGACCCGTCTAAATCTCTCTGACTGGCACTCCGCTATCGGGAGCAAGCCCCCTCCCACATTGGAATAGCGCAAGGCCCTAGAGTTTGGCCTTTACTGCCGGCAACGCGTCCTTGCCATCCACGGTTTTCACACCGTCGAGCCATTTGTCCAATACAGCCGGGTTCGCCTTGATCCACGCCTTCGCCGCGTCGGCATTGCTGACCTTGTTGTTGGCCACCTCAGCCATGATGCTGTTCTCCATCTCCTGGGTGAAACTCAGGTTGGTCAACAGTTTGCCAACGTTAGGGCAGGCCTGCGCATACCCTTTGCGGGTCAAGGTATACACACTGCCGGTGTCACCGAAGTATTTCTCGCCGCCTTTGAGATAGTGCATTTTCAGTTGCACGTTCATCGGGTGCGGTGTCCAGCCGAGGAAGGTGACGAATTTCTGCTTCTTCACCGCCCGTGACACTTCCGCCAGCATTGCCTGCTCGCTGGACTCGATCAGCTTCCACTGGCCAAGGTCGAAGTCATTCTTCTTGATGATCTCCTGCAGCGAGATATTCGCCGGCGCGCCCGAGCCGATGCCGTAGATCTTCTTGTCGAACTTGTCGGCGAATTTGTTCAAGTCGGCAAAGTCATGCACCCCGGCATCCCACACATAATCCGGCACGGCGAGAGTGAACTCGGTGCCGTCGAGGTTCTTCGCCAACTGCACCACATCGCCGTTGGCCACGAACTTGTCGTAGAAGCCCTGCTGCGCCGGCATCCAGTTACCCAGGAACACATCCACCTGGCCGTCCTTGAGCCCGCCGAAGGTGATCGGCACCGCCAGGGTGTCGACCTTGGCCTTGTAGCCCATGCCGTTCAGCAGGAAACCGGTAATGGCGTTGGTGGCGGCAATGTCGCTCCAGCCTGGATCGGCCATCTTCACGGTCTCACAGCGGGTGTCCGCATACGCATTGGCACTACTTAGCACCAACATGCCCACTACTGCAGTTAACTTTTGCATGGCCTTCCCTCTGTATTTATTGGTTTTGGCAGGGTTGTGGATAACGTGCCTTGCGCTCCAGGTCGTCGAGGTCGATATGGTTGCGCATGTATTGCTGACTGGCGTCCACCAGTGGCTGGTGATCCCAGCTCTTCAGCTTGCCTTGGGTCAGCGCCTCGAATACCAGGCGACGACGGCGTTGGCTGGCGAGCACCTGCTGGTGGATCGCCGGGATGTCCCACTTGGCCCGCGCCTCATTCAAAAACGCCTCGAACAGTGGCCGGTGTTCCGGTGACTGGCTGAGGTCTTCCCGCTCGTGCGGGTCGTTGTGCACATCGAACAGTAGACAAGGGTCGTCTTCGCTGTAGATGAATTTGTAGGCGCCACGGCGAATCATCATCAATGGGCTGATGGTGCCTTCGGCCATGTATTCGCCAAAGACTTCGTCATGCCCGCCCTGCCCCTGCAAGTGCGGGACCAGCGAGCGGCCGTCCAGGGGCAGGCGCGGGTCCAGCTCGCCGCCGGCCAGTTCCACCAGGGTCGGCAGCAGGTCGGCGGTGGACACTGCCTGGGTTACGCGGCCCGGCGCAAATTGCCCCGGCGCACTGACCAGCAGCGGCACGCGGGCGGCCATTTCAAACCAGTGCATTTTGTACCAGAGGCCGCGTTCACCGAGCATGTCGCCGTGGTCGCCGGAGAAAATGATGATGGTGTCGTCGGCCAGGCCGGTGTCTTCCAGGGTCTGCAGCAGCTTGCCGACATTGCTGTCGATGTAGCTGCACGCGCCGAAGTAGGCGCGGCGGGCGTCGCGAATCTTATCCACAGGCAGCGGCTTGTCCCACAGGTCATAGACCTTGAGCAGACGCTGGGAATGCGGGTCGAGATCTTCCTGGTTCGGCGTTGCAGGTAAAGGGATGTCGTTGTCGTCGTACAGGTCCCAGAACGGCTTGGGAATGGTGTACGGGTCGTGGGGATGGGTCATCGACACGGTCAAGCAGAACGGCTGGTCACCGTCTTCGCGGATGTGGTCGAACAGGTACTGCTGGGCCTTGAACACCACCTCTTCGTCGAAATCCAGCTGGTTGGTACGCACGCACGGGCCGGCTTGCAGCACCGAGGACATGTTGTGGTACCAGGTGGGGCGTACGTCCGGCTCATCCCAATTCACTGCCCAGCCATAGTCGGCGGGGTAGATGTCGCTGGTCAGGCGTTCTTCATAGCCATGCAGTTGGTCGGGGCCGCAGAAGTGCATCTTGCCCGACAGCGCGGTGCGATAACCCAGGCGCCGCAGGTAGTGGGCATAGGTCGGCACATCGGCGGGAAAATCCGCCGCGTTGTCGTAGGCGCCGATCTTGCTCGGCAATTGGCCGCTGACCAGGGTGAAGCGGGAGGGGGCACACAGCGGGCTGTTGCAATAGGCCGCGTCGAACACCACGCCCTGTGCGGCGAGGCGGCCCAAATTCGGCAGCTTGATGGAGGAAGGTCCGTAGAACGGCAGCATCGGCGCGGCCATTTGATCGGCCATGATGAAAAGAATGTTCTTGCGCTTCATGGGTCTTCGGCATTCCATAGGCAGTGTTTATGCGAATGAGCATGCAGCCCATGTAAAATGGGGTAAAGCCCATGACGAGCAATGTCTAGGATAAGCGCAGCTTATGTATGAAGCCCTTGGAGACCTGTCCCTCGACCTGCTACGCGCATTCGAGGCGGCCGCGCGCCATCGCAGCTTTACCGCCGCTGCGATGGAGCTGGGTACCACTCAGCCGGCGATCAGCCAGCAGATCAAGCGCCTTGAAGAACAACTGACGATCCGCCTGTTTGACCGCATCTATCGGGGCATCGAACTGACCGACGCCGGCGCCCTGCTGTTCGAGCATGTGCAAGGCGGTTTGCAGAACATCAACCAGGGCCTCAGTGTGATTACCCAGCAGGACCAGCACGAAGTGCTGCAAGTGGCCACAGACTTTGCGTTCGCCGCCTATTGGCTGATGCCGCGCCTGCATCGCTTCCACGCCGCCAACCCGCAGGTGGACGTGAGCCTGGTGACCAGCGAGCGCAACCACGCGACACTGCGCAGTGACATCGATGTGGCAGTGCTGTTTGGCGATGGCCGCTTCAAGCAGGGCGACAGCCTTTGGCTGTTCAACGAGGAAGTGTTCCCGGTGTGCAGCCCGCAATGGCTCAAGGAGCAGGCCAGGCCTTTGACTGTGCACACCTTGCCCGACTACCCGTTGCTGCACCTGCGCCAGGAAAACAACAGCCAGTGGTTCGACTGGAGTGGTGTATTCCGCGAGCTGGGTATCACCGCCGCACCCACGCCCGGCCAGCTGCGATTCGACAACTACACCTTATTGATCCAGGCAGCGATTGCCGGCCAAGGGGTGGCGATCGGCTGGCGCCATTTGGTGGATAACCTGCTGGAACAGAACTGGTTGTGCCGACCGATCGGCAACACGGTGATTTCGCGCTTTGGCTATTACGTGGTGCAGCCCCAGCGCAAGCGGCGTGGGCAGTTGGTCGAACGTTTCGTCGACTGGTTGCAGGCAGAACAGGCCAGCAGCGCGCAGTCCCTGACCGGACTGGCCCTGCCATCGATTGCGGTCTAGGATTTGCCGCACATTGGATCCGGAGTCCGTCATGCAACGTATCAAGGGCTACCATGCCCATATCTACTTTGACGCCAGCACCATCGACCAGGCGCGCACCCTATGTGAAGACGGCGCGAAACTGTTCCCGCTGCGCATGGGCCGTGTGCATGAACGGCCCGTAGGCCCGCACCCGGACTGGAGCTGCCAGCTGGCGTTCGATGCCGAATACATTGGCGTGGTGCTGCCGTGGCTGGCGCTGCATCGCAATGGGCTGGTGGTGTTCCTGCACCCCGAAACCGGCGATGAGCTGAAGGATCACACCGATCACGCGATCTGGATGGGTGCGATGCGCGAGCTGGACCTGTCGGTTTTTTAACCTCCCCTTATCAGATAAAAACCGCCCCTTCCCGCAGTAAAAGGCGAGGAAGTTGTAGGATTTATCTTGTCTTGTCTCAATATATGGGACTGTTATTTATATATTGAGATATTGCCGGCCATAGGTTTATATTCGCCCATCTGCTTTTTTCAGCACCCACTCATTTCAGGTGAAGCGATGCAGGCGCAATTGATCGCGCTCGATTGGGGGACCAGCTCCCTTCGTGCTTATAAACTCGGGCCCGCAGGCGTCGTGCTGGAACAGCGCTCGCTGGCGTCGGGCATCATGCATTTGCCCAGTGAGCCCCGGGACATCGGCGGTGTGCACTGCAGCGATGGCTTCGAGTTGGCGTTCGATGCGGCATGCGGCGACTGGCTCGACGCCCAACCCCATCTTCCAGTGATCGCCTGCGGCATGGTCGGCAGCGCCCAGGGCTGGAGCGAGGCGGCATATCGCAATACGCCGGTCGACGTCGCCAGCCTGGGCCAGGCGTTGCACACGGTGCGCAGCCTGCGCGGCGTCGATGTGCGTATCGTGCCCGGCGTGATCGAGCAGGTCGGTTTGCCCAATGTGATGCGCGGTGAAGAAACCCAGGTGCTGGGTGTGCTGCAAAGCCTGTCGGCCAACGGTGAAATGTTGATCGGCCTGCCCGGCAGCCATTCCAAATGGGTCGAGGTGGTGGAAGGTTGCATCACCCACTTCGATACCTTCATGACCGGTGAACTGTTCGCGGTGCTGAGCAAGCACAGCCTGCTGGGGCGTACGCAAAAGGTATCCGCGCAGTTCCAGGCCGAGGCTTTTGACCGCGGCGTTCAAGTGGCGCTGTCGAACGATGGCCAGCGCGGCGTGCTGTCGACCTTGTTCAGTGCGCGCACCCTGGGCCTGACCGCCGAACTCACCCCTGAGCAGCAGCCCGATTACCTGTCCGGCCTGCTGATCGGCCATGAACTGGCCGGCTTGCCAGCCAGTGCACGGCACATCCCCATCATCCTGGTGGGCGCTGGCCCGCTTTGCGTGCGCTACCAACGCGCCCTCGCCCTCTGCGGTTTCGCCCACGTCAGCCTGGCGCAGGAAGCGACCGAGCGCGGCCTGTGGCAACTGGCAGTGGCCGCCGGGCTCACTCAACCTGCAACGGAGGCCTGACATGCTCAAGCAAGCACTGGCACAAAACGGTTTGATCGCGATCCTGCGCGGTGTGCGCCCGGACGAAGCCCAGGCGGTCGGCCAGGTGCTGTACGACGCCGGTTTTCGCGTGATCGAAGTCCCGCTCAACTCGCCGGACCCTTACACCAGCATCCGCACCCTGCGCGACAGCCTGCCCGCCGATTGCCTGATCGGCGCCGGGACGGTGTTGACGCCTGCGCAGGTCGAGCAGGTGAAGGCCGCTGGTGGCCAAGTGATCGTCATGCCCCACAGCGATGCCAAGGTCCTGCGCGCCGCCAAGGCCGCTGGCCTGTACCTGTCGCCGGGGGTGGCCACGCCCACCGAGGCGTTCGCCGCGCTGGATGAAGGCGCCGACGTCTTGAAGCTGTTCCCGGCCGAGCAAATGGGCCCTTCTGTGATCAAGGCGTGGCTGGCGGTATTGCCGGCAGGCACGTTGCTGCTGCCGGTGGGCGGCATTACCCCGGACAACATGCAGGTGTTTATCGACGCCGGCGCCAAGGGGTTCGGGCTGGGTTCCGGGTTGTTCAAACCGGGTATGACAGTGGATCAGGTAGCGAGCCGCGCCCAGGCTTATGTCGCCGCCTGGAAAGCCCTGAGCTGAGATCAAGTTCCGCGCCGCTGGCGCTGCATCTATAAGAGAGATAACAGATGAAAATCACCAAACTGACGACCTTTATCGTCCCGCCGCGCTGGTGCTTCCTCAAGGTCGAGACCGACCAGGGCGTGACCGGCTGGGGTGAGCCCGTAGTCGAAGGCCGCGCTCACACCGTGGCTGCGGCGGTCGAGGAACTGTCCGATTACCTGATCGGCAAGGACCCACGCAATATCGAAGATATCTGGACCGTGCTCTACCGCGGCGGCTTCTACCGTGGCGGCGCCGTGCACATGAGCGCCCTCGCCGGCATCGACCAGGCGCTTTGGGACATCAAGGGCAAGGCCCTGGGCGTATCGGTCAGCGACCTGTTGGGTGGCCAGGTACGCGACAAGATCCGCGTGTACTCCTGGATCGGTGGCGACCGCCCTGCCGACACCGCCCGCGCCGCCAAAGAGGCCGTGGCCCGTGGCTTTACTGCGGTGAAAATGAACGGCACCGAAGAGTTGCAGTTTGTCGACAGCTTCGAAAAAGTCGACCTGGCCCTGGCCAACGTCGCGGCCGTGCGCGATGCGGTCGGCCCTAACGTCGGCATCGGCGTCGACTTCCATGGCCGTGTGCACAAGCCCATGGCCAAGGTGCTGATGAAAGAACTGGACCCGTACAAACTGATGTTTATCGAAGAGCCGGTGCTCAGCGAAAACTACGAAGCCCTCAAGGAACTGGCGCCGCTGACCAGCACCCCGATTGCCCTGGGCGAGCGTCTGTTCTCGCGCTGGGACTTCAAGCGTGTGCTCAGCGAAGGCTACGTCGACATCATCCAGCCGGACGCTTCCCACGCGGGCGGTATCACCGAAACCCGCAAGATCGCCAACATGGCCGAAGCCTACGACGTGGCCCTGGCCCTGCACTGCCCGCTGGGCCCGATTGCCTTGGCGGCGTGCCTGCAACTGGATGCGGTTTGCTACAACGCGTTTATCCAGGAGCAAAGCCTGGGCATTCACTACAACGAGAGCAACGACCTGCTCGACTACGTGCGCGACCCGGGCGTGTTCGACTATGACCAGGGCTTTGTGAAAATCCCCAACGGGCCGGGCCTGGGCATCGAGATCAATGAGGAATACGTGATCGAACGCGCAGCCATCGGCCACCGCTGGCGCAACCCGATCTGGCGCCACGCCGACGGCAGCTTTGCCGAGTGGTGATGTCTGCCTGAAAGAACACGGTCAAACATGTGGGAGGGGGCTTGCCTCCTCCCACATGTTGATCCGGTTTCTGCAGAAGTCCCTTCCTCAACAAATATAAGAAGAGGCACCTACCATGCAACCTGAATCCTTGAGCGGGCAGGCTTCTTTAGTCACGCCTACCCGAAAGCGCTACTTCATCATGGTGCTGCTGTTTATCACCGTCGTGATCAACTACCTCGACCGCAGCAACCTGTCGATTGCCGCCCCGGCGCTGACCAGCGAACTGGGTATCGACCCGGTACATGTCGGGCTGATTTTCTCCGCGTTCGGCTGGACGTACGCCGCCATGCAGATCCCCGGCGGCTGGCTGGTGGACCGGGTGCCGCCGCGTTTCCTCTACACCGCCGCCCTGTTGCTGTGGTCTATCGCCACCGTGATGCTCGGTTTTGCCGCCAGCTTCATTGCGCTGTTTGTGCTGCGCATGGCGGTGGGTGCCCTGGAAGCACCGGCTTACCCCATCAACAGTCGCGTGGTCACCAGCTGGTTCCCCGAGCGTGAGCGCGCCACGGCCATTGGTTTCTACACCTCCGGGCAGTTTGTCGGGCTGGCGTTCCTGACGCCGGTCCTGGCCTGGTTGCAGCACCATTACGGCTGGCACATGGTATTTGTCGTGACCGGTGGCGTGGGCATTCTGTGGGCGGCAATCTGGTATGCCCTGTATCGCGAGCCCCGTGATTTCAAAGGCGTCAACGCCGCTGAAATCGAATTGATCCGCGAAGGTGGCGGGCTGGTGGACTTGAGCGCACAAGCGAGCAAGAGCAAGGCGCCCTTCAGCTGGGTCGACCTGGGCATCGTCCTGAGCAAGCGCAAGTTGTGGGGTATCTACCTGGGGCAGTTCTGCCTGAACTCCACGTTGTGGTTCTTCCTGACCTGGTTCCCGACCTACCTGGTGAAATACCGCGGCATGGACTTCATCAAGTCCGGCATGCTCGCGTCACTGCCCTTCCTCGCGGCTTTCGTCGGCGTGCTGTGTTCGGGGTTGTTTTCCGACTGGCTGATCCGCCGTGGCGCTTCGGTGGGGTTTGCCCGCAAGTTGCCGATCATCAGCGGCCTGTTGATCTCGACGGCGATCATTGGCGCCAACTTCGTCGAATCGACACCGTTGGTCATCGCCTTCCTGGCCCTGGCGTTCTTCGGTAATGGCCTGGCCTCGATCACCTGGTCCCTGGTCTCGACCCTTGCCCCGGCGCGTCTGCTGGGACTGACCGGCGGGGTGTTCAACTTCATCGGCAACCTGGCGGCGATTGCCACGCCGATCGTCATCGGTTTCCTGGCCAGCGGCGATTCGTTTGCGCCGGCGATCACCTACATCGCCGTGCTGGCGCTGTTGGGCGCTCTCTCCTATGTGCTGCTGGTGGGCAAGGTCGAGCGGATCGAGCTGTAAGCAGTGGGCGGCCTGCGGGCCGCCCGTTGGCCGGGCTCAGGGCACCGACATTTCGTTACGGAACACATTCAATGGATCCCAGCGTTGCTTGGTTCGGCGCAGGCGGTTCTCGATGATCGTGTTGGGGAAGAAAATTCCATACCACAGAGGGTTCCTGGGGTTCGCGGGATTGCCACCGAGGTGGGTCATGTCCAGGTCGGGGTAGTTGATGTAGCAGCCCTCGAACTCAGGGTCATTGGGAACACCGTTGGTGAATGCAGCGTAATAGAGGCTGCGGATCCAGTCGGCATGGGCGCGGTCGATGGCGTCATCGTCGGCGTGCCAGTAACACTGCGGTTGCCATTTGAGGTACGAGGAGCGTTGCGCGGCTGACGTCTGCGCCAGGATCGGGCCGTCCATCTGGTTGATGCGCCCGCCGAACGACTGGATCTGGATCAGGCTCTGGGTCAGGTATTGCCCGGGGTCCGGCAAGGTCAGCGTCGTCCAGATCGCGTCCAGCACGCGCTGTGTAAACCCGCCTTTCTGATACGCCGATTTATACCGCCCGCGCTGATTGTCGCCGGAACCGTTGAGCGATTGGGTGGCGTACAACCAGTCCAAACGCCTGGCGGCCTCATGGGCACTCTGCAGGGAATCGATCCGGCGGCCCTTTTGCCCGCCACGTGGCTGATGCACGACGTGGAACGGCAGGAGCGACTCTGTCGCACTGACGCCCACCGCGGCCTGCATGCTGCTGACAAAGTCGTCGAAAGGCGCCAGGTCATCGAGCTTCCCGTCCTTGTCGACGTAATGAATGCCCAGGGTCACGTTGCCGGTATTGAGGTGGCGCATCTCCAGTTTGGTGGCCAGGCCCCAGGTTTTCGGGTCGGCCTGATGGTCCACGAACCAGTTTTGATAGGCATGCAGCAGACGTTCGAGGGCGGCGCGTGTGAGGTCTGACCAGTCCCATTCCAATGGCAGCCAGAGCACTTCCTCCGGGGCTGGCGGCAGCGTCTTGAAATAGTAACTGGTGATGATGCCGAACTGCCCGCCACCGGCGCCGCAACAGGCGGCGAACAGGTCCAGCTCATCGGTGTCGAGGCTGTTACGGGACACATGGACAGGTTCAAGGCCCGGGCCGGGTCCATTGGCGACCAGCAGGTCGACGCCGTCCAGCCAGTCGCAGACCAGCCCGTATTTACGCGACAACAACCCATAGCCGCCGCCGCAGATATGCCCGCCCAGTCCCACCGAATAGCAGGATCCGCTGGGCAGCGCCTTACCTGCCAATTTGTACAGCGCGACGCTGGTGTCCCAGTTCTGGCAGCCGGGCTCCAGGCGGAATGCGTAGCGATGGTGCGAGTCGGGCACCAGCACGGAGCCGATTTGCCCGTTGGGGTCATAGGCCAATTGGTTCATCTGGCCGATGTCCAGGATCGACAACACCTCGCCTGGCGCATCCGGCATCTTGTTAGAGACCAATCCTTCATAGCAATGCCCGCCGCTGCGCACGGTGATGCGGCCGTTGGGCACAGCCAGGGCCTGGGCGGCTGCGTCGATGATGTCTTGTGGGGTGTGGCAGAGGTAGATCTGGCTGGCGCCGTTGGGTGAAGACTCGCCCTGGACGTTGCCCAATGGCCAGCGCAGGTTGAAACCCTTTTGCAACGTGGAATGACGACGGTCCGAGGGGGTGATGAGATCAAATGCCATGATGGACTCCTGGGAGACGATAATGACTTCTGATGCAGCTAACTTAACGACCGGCAACGCAAGAAGGCGTGACTTGCAGAGGTGGTTAGACGGCAATAGGCACGAAGTGTGTTGAGGGGGTGTGTTCCCCCTCAAGCCTAGCCTATATGGAAAAAGCCCGGATCAGTTCAGCACGCCGTCCAGAATTTCATAGACGATACCGGTACCCACCGCGATCAACACCACATCCGGCCCCGAACGGCGCCACTCATAACCCGGGTACACCGGCAGGCGCGCCAGCGCACGGTTGTCCAGGCGCTCGCCGTAGTAGCCGCGCGGCAGGGGTTGGCCGCGCACCAGGCGCACATTCGGCGGCGGCGGTGCGCCACGGGAGAACTGGCCGTGGTTATCGTGAATGATCTGGCGTACCGGGCCGAAGTCCTGGGGTGGGCCGCCGCGACGGTTGTCCTGCGGGCCGCGATGGTCGTCCCCCCGTTGCTCGTGCTGGCCTTGCGGGCCGCCACGGTCGTCACCCCGCTGGTCAGGCGGGGCGGCTTGCACCAGGGCGCTGGCGCCAAGCACCAGCACACCAAGGCCTGCAATCACGGATTTAGGCATTTTCATCGGGTATTCCTCAGGGCACACAAACAAAAAAGGGATCTCGAACGCGGTTCGAAATCCCTTGGTCTTGCTGTTTAGGCCGTGATTGCGCGCGTTGATTCCTCTGTATCAGGAACTTTACCTCTCGCTACATGGCGCTTACTTACGGGCGTTGCGCACACCTTCCGACAGCGCCGCGCACAGGCTCAATACGCCATCGATTGCTTGTTGATCGTTACTGGCATTGGCGATGTGATCGATCAGGGCCGAGCCCACCACCACGCCATCGGCCAGGCGCGCGATGGCGGCCGCCTGTTCCGGTGTGCGGATACCAAAACCGATGCTGATCGGCAGGTCGGTATGCCGACGCAGGCGGGTCACGGCTTCCTCGACGTGTTCCAAGGTCGCGGCGCCGGCGCCTGTCACACCGGCCACGGATACGTAGTACACGAACCCGGAACTGCCGTTGAGCACGGTCGGCAGGCGCACGTCATCGGTGGTCGGCGTGGTCAGGCGAATAAAGTCGATACCCGCAGCCTGGGCCGGGTCGCACAGCTCGCCGTTATGCTCGGGCGGCATGTCGACCACGATCAGGCCGTCGACGCCGGCCTCTTTGGCGTCAGCGATGAACTTAGGCACGCCGTATTTGTGGATCGGGTTGAAGTAGCCCATCAACACCAGCGGGGTGTCGTTGTTGTCCTTGCGGAACTCTCGCACCATCTGCAGGGTTTTCAGCAGGTTCTGCTTGGCTTCCAGTGCGCGGATGTTGGCCAGTTGGATGGCCGGGCCGTCGGCCATCGGGTCGGTGAAGGGCATGCCCAACTCGATCACATCGGCGCCCGCAGCGGGCAAGCCCTTGAGGATCGCCAGCGAGGTGTCATAACCCGGGTCACCGGCCGTGACGAAGGTCACCAGGGCGGCGCGGTTTTGTTCCTTGAGTTGCGCAAAGCGGGTTTGCAGGCGGCTCATTCAGTGTTTCTCCTGCTGAGACTGTTCCATGTGGTGCATCACGGTCTGCATGTCTTTATCGCCACGGCCGGACAGGTTGACCACCATCAGGTGATCCTTCGGCAGGGTCGGTGCGCGCTTGAACACTTCGGCCAGGGCATGGGCGCTTTCCAGGGCAGGAATGATCCCTTCCAGGCGGCAGCATTTGTGGAACGCGTCCAAGGCTTCATCGTCGGTCACCGAGGTGTACTGGACGCGGCCGATATCGTGCAACCAGGCGTGTTCCGGGCCGATGCCGGGGTAGTCGAGGCCGGCGGAAATCGAGTGGGCGTCGATGATCTGGCCGTCGTCGTCCTGCAGCAGGAAGGTACGGTTGCCGTGCAGCACGCCCGGTACGCCACCGTTGAGGCTGGCGGCGTGCTTGCCGGTCTCGATGCCGTGGCCGGCGGCTTCAACGCCGATGATCTCGACGCTGGTGTCGTCCAGGAATGGGTGGAACAGGCCCATGGCGTTGGAGCCACCGCCGATGCATGCCACCAGGCTGTCCGGCAGGCGGCCTTCCTGGGCTTGCAGCTGGGTGCGGGTTTCCTTGCCGATCACGGCCTGGAAGTCGCGCACCATCGCCGGGTACGGGTGCGGACCGGCCACGGTGCCGATCAGGTAGAAGGTGTCGTCGACGTTGGTCACCCAGTCGCGCAGGGCTTCGTTCATGGCGTCCTTGAGGGTGCCGGTGCCGGCGACCACCGGGATCACTTCAGCGCCCAAAAGCTTCATGCGGAACACGTTGGCCTGTTGGCGCTCGATGTCGGTGGTGCCCATGTAGATCACGCACTGCAGGCCGAAACGCGCGGCCACGGTGGCGGTCGCCACACCGTGCATACCGGCGCCGGTCTCGGCGATGATGCGTTTCTTGCCCATGCGCCGCGCCAGCAGGATCTGGCCGATGCAGTTGTTGATCTTGTGCGCGCCGGTGTGGTTCAGCTCTTCGCGCTTGAGGTAGATCTTGGCGCCGCCGCAGAACTCGGTCAGGCGCTCGGCGAAATACAGCGGGCTGGGGCGGCCGACGTAGTCGCGCTGGAAGTAGGCCAACTCTTCGTTGAACGCCGGATCGATCTTGGCCGCTTCGTATTCGCGGGCCAGGTCGAGGATCAACGGCATCAGGGTTTCGGCGACGTAGCGGCCGCCAAACGCGCCAAACAGGCCGTTGGCGTCAGGGCCGTTGCGCAGATCGGTCTGGGACTGAGTCATGGGACGCTCCAGGTAGGAATTCTGTATGGGAAGCAATGACGGCCACTCTACCCCTCACATCCGGCGCTGAAAACCGATAAGATCGCTGCAACCTGTCAGGAAAACTCACAGATGAGCCGCGACCTCCCGCCCCTCAATGCCCTGCGCGCATTTGAAGCCACTGCCCGCCTCAACAGCGTCAGCCAGGCTGCCGAGCAATTGCACGTGACCCACGGTGCGGTCAGCCGCCAGTTGAAAGTGCTGGAGGAGCATTTAGGTGTCAGCCTGTTCATCAAGGACGGGCGCGGCCTTAAACTCACAGATGCAGGTGTGCGGTTGCGAGATGCCAGCGCGGAGGCGTTCGAGCGCTTGCGGGACGTGTGCGCCGAACTCACCCAGGCCAGCGCCGACGCACCTTTCGTGCTCGGCTGCTCAGGCAGTCTGCTGGCGCGTTGGTTGATCCCGCGCCTGGGACGCTTGAATGCCGACCTGCCGGACCTGCGCCTGCACCTGTCGGCGGGCGACGGCGACCTTGACCCCCGACGCCCCGGTCTCGATGCCCTGCTGGTCTTCGCCGAACCGCCGTGGCCGGCGGATATGCAGGTATATGAACTGGCGAGCGAGCGTATCGGCCCGGTGATGAGCCCGCGTTTTGCCGGCTACCAGCGCCTGCGCCAGGCGCCGCCGCACGCCTTGTGTGGCGAAGCTTTATTGCACACCACGTCCCGTCCGCAAGCCTGGCCCAGTTGGGCGCAACAGCACGGCATCGAGCCCGGCGCGTTGAAACACGGCCAGGGTTTTGAGCATTTGTATTATTTGCTGGAGGCGGCGGTTGCAGGGTTGGGTGTGGCGATTGCGCCAGAACCGCTGGTAGCAGAGGACCTGCGCGCGGGTCGCCTGGTGGCGCCGTGGGGTTTCAGTGAAACCCCGGCGCACCTGGCGTTGTGGCTACCCAAGCGCGCCGCAGACGGGCGCGCGGGTCAATTGGCGCACTGGCTCAAGGCTGAGCTGGCGCGCCAGCCGGTGTAGCCGGTCAATCAGTCACCGCGTTTGCACAGCAGGTAAGCCGCCAGCAGGCCCAGTGCGCCAACGGCGACGCCGGCGGTGGTCCATGGGTGCTCTTGTGCGTAGTCCCGGGTGGCAACACCGGTTTCGCGGATTTTGACTTTGCTTTCTTCGTAGGCATCGCTGATCAGGTGACGGGAATGCTTGAGGGCATTCTCGGCATTGCTTTTCAGGGCCTTCAGGGTTTTGCGCGACTCATCCGACGCATCGTCCTTGAGGCTCTCAAGGGACTTGAGCAGGCTCGAAATCTCGGCTTCCATGCTTTCCAGCGACGCTTTGCGTAAAGAAGTGTTGGCCATGTGAATTCTCCTGAAGTGATTGAGTGGCGTGTGTAGATACCGACTCCAGCGTTTTCAGAAAGTGCAGTAAATCTGAACTTTCGGGTAGGAACGGTCGCCAGAAGCAGTATGAACAATGACTGCTAGGCTTTATTGACGACCCTCAGGAGAAACACCATGTCTGATCATCACACCTACAAGAAAGTCGAATTGGTAGGTTCATCCACCACCAGCATCGAAGACGCAATCAACAATGCCCTGGCCGAAGCCAACAAGAGCATCAAGCACTTGGAGTGGTTTGAGGTGACGGAGACCCGTGGTCATATCAAGGACGGCAAGGTCGCCCACTATCAGGTCACGCTCAAGGTGGGGTTTCGAATTGCCAGTAGTTGATCGCGTCGGTTGAACTTGCCGGCTGGCCGATTGCCATAACCTGCGCTACAAACAATGGGTGCCGATGCCTGCAGCGTCGGCACGCTCGTTTCAATCAGCGCAAGGAAAGTGACGGATGAAGAAGTTCCTGTTAGCGGTAGGTTTGTTGAGCATTGCGGGCACAGCCCTGGCGGCGGGCAAGCCTTGTGAAGAGCTGAAAAGTGAAATTGCAGCGAAAATCGACGCCAAGGGCGCTTCGGGTTATTCGCTGGAAGTCGTGGATAAAGGCGCCTCGACCGACGCTAAAGTGGTTGGCACCTGTGAGGGTGGTACCAAGGAAATCGTCTACAAGCGCGGTTAATCCCGTGTGGCAGGCTTGAAACCGACGCACAGGTGCGTCGGTTTTTTTTCGCCTGGGGGTTTAGCCCTTCATCAACTGCGCCAGCAGCTCGTAGGAATGAATCCGATCGGCGTGCTCGTACAGGTCGCAGGTGAAGATCAATTCGTCGGCGCCGGTCTGTTCGATCAGTACTTCCAGCTTGGCACGGATCTTCGCCGGGCTGCCCACCATTGCCAGTCCGAGGAAACTGCCGACGGCGTCTTTTTCATGGGGCAGCCACAGGCCGTCCATGGTTTTCACCGGTGGGCGCTGCACCAGGCTTTGCCCGCGCATCAAGGCAAGGATGCGCTGGTACACCGAGGTGGCCAGGTAGTCGGCCTGCTCATCGGTGTCGGCGGCAACCAATGGAATGCCGAGCATCACGTAAGGCTTGTCCAGCACGGCCGAGGGCTTGAAGTGGTTGCGGTACACGCGAATCGCCTCGTGCATCAAACGCGGTGCGAAATGGGAGGCGAAGGCGTAGGGCAAACCGCGTTCGCCCGCCAGTTGCGCGCTGAACAGGCTGGAACCCAGCAGCCATACCGGTACGTTGGTGTCGGTGCCGGGCACCGCAATCACCCGTTGGTCCGGTGTGCGTGGGCCGAGGTAGGCCATCAGCTCGGCCACGTCTTCCGGGAAGTCATCCGCGCTGCCGGAGCGTTCACGGCGCAGGGCGCGAGCGGTCATCTGGTCGGAGCCGGGTGCGCGGCCCAGGCCCAGGTCGATACGTCCGGGGTAGAGGCTTTCCAGGGTGCCGAACTGCTCGGCGATCACCAGCGGTGCATGGTTGGGCAGCATCACGCCGCCGGAGCCGACGCGAATCGTCGAGGTACCGCCGGCCAAATAACCCAGCAATACCGAGGTGGCCGAGCTGGCGATGCCATCCATATTGTGGTGTTCCGCCACCCAGAAACGGTTGTAGCCGAACTTTTCCACATGCTGGGCCAAATCCAGGGAATTGCGCAACGACTGCGCCGGGCTGCCGTTGGCGCGCACCGGCACCAGGTCGAGGGTCGAGAACTTTACGTCGGACAGCGATTTCATAAGCCTGCTTCTCCAATGGGGGCGCAGGCTTCTTAGACGAACCAAAACCTGCCGCTTCATGTGCATGCCCTATGCAATGAGGGCATATACCCGAGATTCAATAGCAGCAATGAAATTTCCTACTTAATTGCTAGGTTTCTCTTACAACTGAACTTTGCCGGCGCGTCTATCCTCAGAACCTTACCGACGCAAAACCACCGTTCGAGGAGAAAGCTATGAGTATCGTTAAAAAGGCATCCGCGCATTGGGAAGGTGATCTGAAGACTGGCCTGGGCTCCATTTCCACCGAAACCGGCGTGCTGCGCGAAGCGCCCTACGGCTTTAAGGCCCGTTTCGAAGGCGGCAAGGGTACCAATCCTGAAGAACTGATTGGCGCGGCCCACGCCGGCTGTTTCTCCATGGCTTTTTCCATGATTCTCGGCGACGCCGGGCTCAAGGCTGACAGCATCGACACCCAGGCCGAAGTGACCCTGGACCAGGTCGATGGCGGCTTCGCGATCACCGCCGTGCACTTGGTGCTCAAGGCCAAGATTCCAGGTGCCAGCCAGGCGCAGTTCGATGAATTGAGCAAGAAGGCCAAGGAAGGGTGCCCGGTGTCCAAGGTGCTGAATGCGAAGATCAGCCTGGATGCCACGCTGGTCAACTGACACTGCAGGTCCAGTGTGGGAGGGGCCAGCCCCCTCCCACATTTTGTTCTGCGTTAAATCAGAACTCGTGTTTCCCGAATGTGGTCCTATAGCCTATGCAGCCTTAGGCGCACACCCGTGCGCATGCATTCAGGGAGCTTCACACATGAAACGTTTTGCTTTGGCGATCATTTGCGGTGTGTTGGCCACATCGGCTGTGGCCGCACCAAAAGACTGCGAAGAGCTCAGGAAAGAGATTGAGGTCAAGATCCAGGCGAACGCGGTTCCGTCCTACACCTTGGAAATTGTCAGCAAGGAAGAGGCTGACAAGCACGACGTCGCCATGGTCGTCGGCAGCTGTGAGAACGGTACCAAAGCCATCATCTATCAGAAGAACAACGATTGATCAGAGACAGTTGACGCTGCGTTCTTCCGCCAGCAATTGGCGAGCGGCGTTATACAGCCGGATATTCGGCGTGAAGGCCAATGAGCGCCCTTCCAGGCGATAACGTTGGCCAGCCTCGAAATGGTCGTACTGCAGAGTGATGAAACAGGTGCGGTCGGCCGTTTGCCCAAAGCCATTGAGGCTGCCGCCGGTCGGCACCTCGAAATCAAAGCGCACCATCAACTCGTGACTGCCCGGTGAAACCTGGAAGTAGCGTCCGTCCGGCAGGTTCTTACCATCCAGGCGCTGCGCCATCACCAGCTTGGCTCCCGGCGTTGGCGTAGCGAAATCGACCCAGGCCTGATGCGGATCGACCGGCGGCAGGGGGGTCGAAGCGCAGGCGCTGAGCAACAGGGCGACGACGGGAAGCAGGAGCTGGCGCATGGCAGGTACTCAACGCAAGGAGAGCTTTGAGTATAAACACGCCACGCCGTGGAAAAATCCCCTTCAGGCGCGATAGTCTGGCGAACACATCACCCAGGAGCGGTCGGGGCATGGTCAGGCGTTTTCTTCCAGGGTTGATAGTCGTGCTGCTCAGTGGCTGTTCCAGCGTCAGTTACTACAGCCAATTGGCAGGTGGTCAGTGGCAGCTGTTGCGAGCCCGGGAGCCGGTTGCCGAGGTCATCGCCGATCCGTCGCGGCCGCAGGGGCTGCGTGATCATCTGGCTCAAGCACAGAAAGCTCGAACCTTCGCCAGCGAACACCTGAATCTGCCTGACAACCAAAGTTACCGGCTGTATGCCGATATCGGCCGACCTTATGTGGTCTGGAATGTCTTCGCCACGCAGGAATTTTCCCTGGCGCCTCAAACCCATTGCTTCCCCATTGCCGGTTGCGTGGCCTATCGCGGCTATTACAGCCAGGGCGCGGCACGGGGTGAGGCGGCGTTGTTGCGCCAGCAAGGCATGGACGTATCGATAGGTGGCGTCGAAGCCTATTCCACCCTGGGTTGGTTCAACGACCCGATCATGAATTCGATGATGAACTGGGGCGACGAACGCCTGGCCACGCTGATTTTCCATGAGCTGGCGCACCAGCGGTTCTACGTGAAGGATGACACCGAATTCAACGAGTCGTTTGCCAGCTTCGTCGAGCAGGAAGGCACCCGCCAGTGGCGCGCGGCCCAGGGCCTGGCGCCGCTTGGCAGCTCGACGCGGCAGCAGCGGGACCAATTTACCCAGTTGATCCTCGATACACGTAAGCGCCTGGAAAAACTCTACGTGCAACCGCTGTCCGTCGAGGCGATGCGCCAGGCCAAGGCGGCCGAATTCGAGGCGTTGCGCCGTGAGTACCGGCAGATGCGCGATAGCCAATGGGGCGGGGACAAGCGTTATGACGCCTGGATGAACCTGCCGATGAACAATGCGCGGTTGTTGCCGTTCGGGCTGTATGACCGGTGGGTGCCGGCGTTTGCGGCGTTGTTCAGGCAGGAAGGCGGGGATTGGCGCAAGTTTTACGCCGCAGTGGAGAAGATGGGCGAGTTGCCGGTGGGGCAGCGCAAGGCTGCGTTGAGGCGGTTGGAAGGTACTGATCGGTAGAGCCTCATCGTCGGGCAAGCCGCTCCCAATGTGGGAGGAGGCTTGCCCCCGATGGCGGCCTCAGGGCCGCATCAAAAACGCCTGATGCATCTGCGCCAACGTCTCGAAATGCCAGGTCGGCGCTTCGGCGTTCAACTCTTCGAAACTGCCAAACCCATAACCGACAGCCGCCGAATCCACGCCATTGCTGCGCGCCCCGATCAGGTCGTGCTTACGATCACCGATCATCAAGGTAGTGGCCGGATCCAGGTCTTCTTCGCGGAGCACATGCGCAATCAACTCAACCTTGTTGGTGCGTGTCCCGTCCAGTTCACTGCCGTAGATCACTTTGAAGTGCCTGGCAAAATCGAAATGCCGCGCGATCTCGCGGGCAAACACCCAGGGCTTGGATGTGGCGACGTACAACTGGCGGCCCTGTTTGTCCAGGTCTTCGAGCAGCGGCATCACGCCCTCGAATACGCGGTTTTCATACAGCCCGGTGACCTTGAAGCGCTCGCGGTAGAAATTCACCGCCTCCCAGGCCTTGGCCTCATCGAAGTCGTAGAACTGCATGAAGGCTTGCAGCAACGGCGGGCCGATGAAGTGTTCGAGTTGGGTCAGGTCGGGTTCGTCGATGCCCAGTTTGCCAAGGGCGTACTGGATCGAGCGGGTGATGCCCTCGCGTGGGTCGGTGAGGGTGCCATCCAGGTCGAACAGGACGGTTTGGTAAGGGAGGGTCATTGGTCGAATCCTTCAGCCAGGTGCAGGTCTTTGAGCTTCACGTAGTTGGCGGCGCTGTAGGTGAAAAAGGCGCGTTCCTTGTCAGTCAGCGGGCGGATTTGTTTAACCGGGCTGCCCACATACAAAAAACCACTGTCGAGTTTCTTGCCCGGTGGCACCAGGCTGCCGGCGCCGATGATGACGTCGTCTTCTACCACGGCGCCGTCCATCACGATGCTGCCCATGCCGATCAAAATCCGGTTGCCCACCGTGCAGCCATGCAGCATGACCTTGTGGGCGATGGTCACGTCATCGCCGATCAGCAGCGGGAAACCGTCAGGATTGAACGGTCCGGCATGGGTAATGTGCAGCACGCAGCCGTCCTGCACGCTGGTGCGCGCGCCGATACGGATGCGGTGCATGTCGCCGCGAATCACGGTCAGCGGCCAGACCGAGCTGTCGGTGCCGATTTCGACATCGCCGATCACCACCGCCGAAATATCGACAAAAGCCCCGGCGCCCAGGGTTGGCGTGTGGTTCTGATAGGTGCGAAGGGTCACGATAGCCTCTCTCTTATGTGCTGATAGCTGCGGTGGGCGTTGATTGTAATTAAGATGGCCCCATCTTTGTTCTTACATGTTTCTTCAGCCAAGGTGCCAACCGTGAGCGCGAACAATCCTCTTCTGCAGTCCTACGACCTGCCGCCGTTCTCGGCGATCCGTGCCGAGCACGTGCAACCGGCCATCGAACAGATCCTCGCCGACAACCGTGTTGCCATCGAAGGCATCCTGCAAAGCCAGGGTAAAAATCCGACATGGGCCGGCCTGGTGCTGGCCATGGACGAATTGAATGATCGCCTGGGCGCCGCCTGGAGCCCGGTCAGTCACCTCAACGCCGTGTGCAACAGCGCCGAGCTGCGCGAAGCCTACGAGGCGTGCCTGCCGGCGTTGAGTGCCTACTCCACCGAGATGGGCCAGAACCGCGCGCTGTTCCAAGCCTTCGAAGCCCTGGCCAACAGCCCGGAAGCCGCCGGTTTCGACGTGGCGCAAAAAACTATTCTTGAACACTCCCTGCGCGACTTCCGCCTCTCGGGTATCGACTTGCCGCCTGAGCAGCAAAAACGTTATGCCGAAGTGCAGAGCAAGCTTTCCGAGCTGGGCAGCAAATTCTCCAACCAACTGCTGGACGCCACCCAGGCGTGGACCAAGCACGTCACCGAGGAAGCCACCCTCGCCGGCCTGACCGATTCGGCCAAGGCGCAGATGGCCGCTGCCGCGCAGGCCAAAGGCCTCGACGGTTGGCTGATCACACTGGAGTTTCCAAGCTACTACGCGGTCATGACCTACGCCCAGGACCGCGCCCTGCGCGAAGAAATCTACGCGGCCTACTGCACCCGTGCGTCAGACCAGGGCCCGAATGCCGGTCAGAACGATAACGGCCCGGTGATGGAACAGATCCTCGACCTGCGTCAGGAACTGGCCAAGCTTTTGGGTTACGCCTCGTTCTCCGAGCTGAGCCTGGCCACCAAGATGGCCGAGTCCAGCGACCAGGTGCTGAGCTTCCTGCGGGACCTGGCCAAGCGCAGCAAGCCGTTCGCTGCCCAGGACCTGCAACAGCTCAAGGCCTACGCCGCCGAACAAGGCTGCGCCGACCTGCAAAGCTGGGACAGCGGTTTCTACGGCGAAAAGCTGCGTGAGCAGCGCTACAGCGTGTCCCAGGAAGCCCTGCGCGCCTACTTCCCGATCGACAAGGTGCTGGGCGGCCTGTTCGCCATCGTGCAGCGTTTGTACGGCATCGAGATTGCCGAGCAAAAAGGCTTCGACACCTGGCACCCGGATGTTCGCCTGTTTGAAATCAAGGAAAACGGCCAGCACGTCGGGCGTTTTTTCTTCGACCTGTACGCCCGCGCCAACAAGCGTGGCGGTGCCTGGATGGACGGCGCGCGCGACCGTCGTCGCACCATCGACGGTGTGCTGCAAAGCCCGGTGGCGAACCTGGTGTGCAACTTCACCCCGGCCGACAGCGGTAAGCCTGCCCTGCTGACCCACGATGAAGTGACCACCCTGTTCCACGAATTCGGCCATGGCCTGCATCACCTGCTGACCCGCGTCGAGCATGCCGGCGTCTCCGGTATCAATGGCGTGGCGTGGGATGCGGTGGAGTTGCCAAGCCAGTTCATGGAGAACTGGTGCTGGGAGCCCGAAGGCCTGGCGCTGATCTCCGGTCATTATGAAAGCGGCGAGCCACTGCCCCAGGACCTGCTGGAAAAAATGCTCGCGGCGAAGAACTTCCAGTCCGGCCTGATGATGGTGCGCCAGTTGGAGTTCTCGCTGTTCGATTTCGAATTGCATGCCACCCATGGCGATGGCCGCAGCGTGGCCCAGGTGCTCGAAGGCGTGCGCGATGAGGTGTCGGTGATGCGTCCTCCGGCCTACAACCGTTTCCCCAACAGCTTTGCGCACATCTTCGCTGGCGGTTATGCCGCGGGCTACTACAGCTACAAATGGGCCGAAGTGCTGTCGGCGGATGCCTTCTCCAAATTCGAAGAAGACGGCGTGCTCAACGCAGAGACCGGCCGTGCATTCCGTGAGGCGATCCTGGCGCGCGGCGGCTCCCAGGCGCCGATGGTGCTGTTCGTCGACTTCCGCGGACGTGCCCCGTCGATTGACGCACTCTTGCGCCACAGCGGCCTGAGTGAGGACGCAGCAGCATGAGTGAAGGGCCTGTGATTACCAAAAAGCAATTTATCGCCGGGGCGGTCTGCCCGGCGTGCAGCGAACCGGACAAGTTGAAGATGTGGACCGAGGACAGCGTGCCGCATCGTGAGTGCGTGGCCTGCGGGTACACCGATACGCTGAATGATCAAGGTCTGTCGGTGCCCAAGGAATTGGGCACGCGGGTCAATACATCGGCGTTGAAAGCGCCGGACCCGAAGGTGCAGGCGGTGCAGTTCTTCCCTAATCCCAAGCTGAAGAAAGACTGAAGAAACCGCACAACCCCCCCTGTAGGAGCGAGCTTGCTCGCGAAGAATCAGAGAGCGCCGCGTTCCTCCAGAAGGCCTGCGTCATCGTTAACGTTCTTCGCGAGCACCCTCGCTCCTACAATGGTTTCTCCTTCTGGCTTGATGTATTGAGCCAGCCATTCATTGAACACAAGGCAAACGCGCTGGTGCTGCAATCGCCATTCGCCAAGGCTGTGCGCAACTTGTCGATATCGGCCCTCATCATGTAGCGAACGCCGTCCTTGAAGCCGTTACTGGTGCCGAAACCGCCCAGGGTCATCTCGTTCAGCGCATCCTCCTTGCTCCATCCCTGGATCACCACGCGATACATCGCCGCCATCAGGCCGGTGCGGTCAGAGCCGTGCTTGCAATGCATCAGCACCGGGCCGTCAGCTTCCGCTTCCTTGATCGCCCTGAGTGCCGCCAGCACGTCAGAGTCATCCACATGGTTGGTGCGATAACTCAACTGAACCTGACGGATGCCTGGCGCCTTCAGCCAGTTGCTATCGGACTCGGGAAGGAAGTTGATCACGGTGCCGATCTTGAGCTGTTCCAGCAACGGCGCTGCATTGCTATCCGGCAATGCGCTGCGATAGAGCGTGGGCGTCATTTGATGCAGGTTGTAGCGGTCGCCCACTGGCTGCGCCCATTCTGGAGAACGCAGGGACGTAGCGTCATCGGCCCGCGCAAAAGCTGTGGTGAACAGTGCCATGAACGCCAGACCCAGGGCCGGCAACCAATGATGCTTGTACATGGGCGACGTCACCCTATAGGGAGTGGTTGATGGCGCCCAGAGTCGGTCACGGCGGGTCAAGGAGGTGTGAGGTGTGCGTCAAAGAATCGTGAATCCTCAATCTTTAGTCGCTGAAGCGATTCTCTCGATGCTTAGGCTGCTATCATTTGTAACTATTGTTTGCGCGCTGCGCTCTATCTCCCTGGATCACCTGGATCCAGATCGCCGCCCGACAACGCCAAGCCACTCCCTAGAAGCGGCTGATAACCCCGTGACCACATGATGAGGTGCCACCATGTCTGATCAAGATCAAGACAACCCCCGGCGTGACTTTCTACGCAAATCCTTGACCTTGATCCCGGTGGTCACGGTTGCCAGCACCGGCCTTGGCGGTTCGATGCTGATGGCGACGCCTGCGCCGGTCGAGGCTGCGCCAGCCAAGCCTGCGGCCAGCGAAAAAGCCTACGAGCCAAGCTATTTCACTGCCGAGGAATGGGCGTTTATCAACGCTGCCGTCGAGCGTCTGATCCCGGCCGATGCCCAAGGCCCCGGCGCCCTGGAAGCTGGCGCGCCGGAGTACATCGACCGGCAGATGAACACGCCTTACGCCAGCGGTGCCCTGTGGTTCATGCAAGGCCCGTTTAATGCCGATGCGCCACCGGAGATGGGCTGGCAGAGCAAGTTGGTGCCCAAGGACATCTATCGCCTGGGTATTGCCGCGACGGATGCCTGGTCGAAGGCGTTCAACGGCAAAGTTTTTGCTGCGCAAGACAGCGCTACCCGAGACGATATGTTGCGGCGCCTGGAGGCGGGCGGCAGTGAGGTTACGGCACATTTTGACGCGGTGCCGCCGAAGATGTTCTTCAACCTGCTGCTGCAAAACACCAAGGAAGGCTTCTTCTGCGACCCGATCCATGGTGGCAACAAAGGCATGGTCGGCTGGACCATGATTGGCTTCCCCGGCGCCCGCGCCGATTTCATGGACTGGGTGGAACGCAACGAGCAGTACCCCTTCCCGGCAGTATCCATCCGCGGCGAGAGGGCATAAACGTGGCGACCATCATGAAGAAAGTGGATGCGGTGATTGTCGGCTTCGGCTGGACCGGCGCGATCATGGCCAAGGAGCTGACGGAAGCCGGGCTGAACGTGGTAGCGCTGGAGCGCGGCCCGATGCAGGACACTTACCCGGACGGCAACTATCCCCAGGTCATCGACGAACTGACCTACAGCGTGCGTAAAAAACTCTTCCAGGACATCTCCAAGGAGACGGTGACGATTCGCCATAGCGTGAATGACGTTGCCTTGCCTAACCGTCAGCTCGGCGCGTTTTTGCCGGGTAACGGCGTGGGCGGTGCGGGCTTGCACTGGTCGGGCGTGCATTTCCGTGTCGATCCGATTGAACTGCGCATGCGCAGCCATTACGAGGAACGCTACGGCAAGCATTTCATTCCCAAGGACATGACCATCCAGGACTTCGGCGTGAGCTACGAAGAGCTGGAGCCGTTTTTCGACTATGCGGAAAAAGTCTTCGGCACCTCAGGCCAGGCCTGGACCGTGAAAGGCCAGGTGGTGGGCGAAGGTCGTGGCGGCAACCCCTATGCGCCGGACCGTTCCAACCCGTTTCCGTTGGAAGCGCAAAAGAACACAGTCTCCGCACAGCTGTTTCAGAAAGCCGCCGCCAGCGTCGGGTACAAGCCCTACAACCTGCCGTCAGCCAATACCTCGGGACCTTACACCAACCCCTACGGCGCGCAGATGGGCCCGTGCAACTTCTGCGGTTTTTGCAGCGGCTACGTGTGCTACATGTACTCCAAGGCCTCGCCGAACGTGAACATCCTGCCGGCGCTGCGCCAGGTGCCGAATTTCGAGCTGCGGCCCAACTCCCACGTGCTCAAGGTCAATCTGGACAGCACCAAGAGCAAGGCCACCGGCGTGACCTACATCGACGCCCAGGGCCGAGAGTGTGAACAACCGGCAGACCTGGTGATCCTCGGCGCGTTCCAGTTCCACAACGTGCGGCTTATGCTGCTGTCGGGCATCGGCAAGCCTTACGACCCGATGACCAATGAGGGTGTGGTGGGCAGGAACTTTGCCTACCAGAACATGGCCACCATCAAGGCGTTCTTCGACAAGGACACCCATACCAACAACTTTATCGGTGCCGGCGGCAATGGCGTGGCCATCGATGACTTCAACGCCGACAACTTCGATCACGGGCCCCATGGCTTTGTGGGCGGTTCGCCGATGTGGGTCAACCAGGCCGGCAGCCGGCCGATTGCCGGTACGTCCAACCCGCCCGGCACTCCGGCCTGGGGCAGTGCCTGGAAGCGCGCCACCGCCGATTACTACACCCACCAGGTGTCGATGGATGCTCACGGTGCCCATCAATCCTACCGGGGTAACTACCTGGATCTGGACCCTGTCTACCGTGATGCCTACGGCCTGCCGTTGCTGCGCATGACGTTCGACTGGCAGGAAAACGACATCAAGATGAACCGCTTCATGGTTGAGAAAATGGGCAAGGTCGCCGAAGCGATGAACCCCAAGGCGATAGCCGTGCTGGGCAAAAAAGTCGGTGAGCACTTCAACACCGCGTCCTACCAGACCACCCACCTCAACGGTGGCGCGATCATGGGGACCGACCCGAAGACCAGTGCGCTGAACCGCTACTTGCAGTGCTGGGATGTGCACAACGTGTTTGTTCCCGGCGCATCCGCTTTCCCACAGGGCTTGGGCTACAACCCTACAGGCCTGGTGGCGGCATTGACCTACTGGTCGGCCCGGGCGATCCGCGAGCAGTACCTGAAAAACCCCGGCCCGCTGGTTCAGGCATAAGGAGCGATGACCATGAAAGCATTTGTTATCGCGACGTTTGCCCTGCTCAGCAGCTGCTCGATCAGTGCCGCCGAAACCGACCTGATCAAGCAGGGCGAATACCTGGCCCGCGCCGGCGACTGCGTGGCCTGCCACACCGCCAAGGGCGGCAAACCGTTCGCCGGTGGCCTGCCGATGGAAACCCCCATCGGTGTGATCTATTCCACCAACATCACCCCGGACAAGACCGGCCTGGGCGACTACAGCTTCGAGGACTTCGACAAGGCCGTGCGTCACGGTGTCGCCAAGAGTGGTAGTACGCTTTACCCGGCGATGCCCTACCCGTCCTATGCGCGTGTCAGCGAAAGCGATATGCAGGCGTTGTATGCGTACTTCATGAAGGGCGTGGAACCGGTCGCCCAGGTGAACAAGGACAGCGACATTCCGTGGCCGTTGAGCATGCGTTGGCCGCTGGCGGCGTGGCGCTGGATGTTTGCCCCTGAGGTGGTGGATAAGCCTGTCGTGGCTGACGCCGACCCGGTGATCAGCCGTGGCGCCTACCTGGTGGAAGGCCTTGGCCACTGTGGCGCGTGCCATACACCACGCGCCCTGACCATGCAGGAAAAAGCCCTGAGCGCGACTGACGGCAAGGCCTTCCTGTCCGGCAGCGCGCCACTGGAAGGCTGGATCGCCAAGAGCCTGCGCGGTGACCACAAGGACGGCCTCGGCAGTTGGAGCGAGGCGCAGCTGGTGCAATTCCTCAAGACCGGTCGCAGTGATCGCAGCGCGGTATTTGGCGGTATGAGCGACGTGGTCGTGCATAGCATGCAGTACATGTCCCAGGACGACCTGACCGCTATCGCCCGTTACCTCAAGAGCCTGCCGGCGGTGGACCCGCAGGACCAGCCGCACCAGTATGACAAGCAGGTGGCCGAGGCGCTGTGGAAGGGCGATGACAGCAAGCCCGGCGCCTCGGTGTACATCGACAACTGCGCGGCCTGCCACCGTACCGATGGCCATGGTTACACGCGGGTGTTCCCGGCGTTGGCGGGCAACCCGGTGGTGCAGACTGCGGACGCCACGTCGTTGATCAACATCGTGTTGAACGGCGGCACGTTGCCGGCCACTCACACGGCGCCGTCGACCTTTACCATGCCGGCGTTCGCCTGGCGCCTGTCGGACCAGGAAGTGGCGGATGTGGTCAGTTTCATCCGTGGCAGTTGGGGTAACCAGGGTGCCGCAGTGAAAGCCAGTGACGTGGCCGACCTGCGCAAGAACGACATGCGCACCACCTCGGGCGATGACCTGGGGCAGGTCACACAAAAGCACTGACCGCCAGACGGCACTGGTCAGGAACCTCGCGCCTCGATACTGTATATAAAAACAGTATCGAGGCGCTTTCATGTCTACTCCGCTGCCGCCCCGTGGTCGGGGCACGGCCACCAACCTGCATAACCGCTTTGCGCCCACCGTCAGCGTGGCGGAGGACGACGGCTGGTACCAGGAAGTGCCGCCGACCCAGGGCACCGAAGTGCGCATCGAAACGGCCAAGACCATCATCACCCGCAACAACTCTCCGGACCTGCCGTTCGACCGCTCCATCAATCCCTATCGTGGCTGCGAACATGGCTGCATTTACTGTTATGCACGGCCCAGTCATGCCTATTGGGACATGTCACCGGGGCTGGATTTCGAAACCAGGCTGATCGCCAAGAGCAATGCGGCCGACGTGCTGGAACAGCAGTTGTCGAAGCCGGGCTATGTGTGTGCACCGATCAACCTGGGTTCCAACACCGACCCGTACCAGCCTATCGAGCGTGAGTACAGGATCACCCGGCAAACCCTCGAAGTGCTGCTGCGCTATCGGCACCCGGTCACCATCATCACCAAGGGCTCGTTGATCCTGCGCGACCTGGACCTGCTGGCGGAGCTGGCCAGGCAACGCCTTGTGGCGGTGATGATCAGTCTCACCAGCCTGGATGATGAGCTCAAGCGCATCCTGGAGCCGCGCACCGCCGCGCCCAAGGCACGGTTGCGGGCCATACGGGTGATGCGCGAGGCGGGCATCCCGGTGGGCGTGCTGTGCTCGCCGATGATCCCGATGATCAACGACAGCGAGTTGGAAAGCCTGCTTACCGAAGCCCATGCCGCCGGTGCGCAGAGTGCGGCGTACATGATGTTGCGCCTGCCGCTGGAGGTGGCGCCGCTGTTCGAGGAGTGGCTGGCGGCGCATTACCCGCAGCGTGCGGCCCATGTGATGAGCCTGGTGCGCCAGGTGCGCGGTGGTGAGGTCTACGACAGTCGGTTCGGCGTCCGCATGCGGGGCGAGGGGCCGTTTGCCGACCTGCTGGCCCAGCGCTTCAGCAAGGCGATCAAACGCCTGGGGCTCGATCGCAGAGAAGGCTTCAATCTGGATTGCACGGCGTTCTGCCCACCGGGCAGACAGATGGCATTGTTGTAGACTGAAAAGGCAGAATGCACCATTCCTGTAGGAATAGTCGCGTTTTGACATCACTGAAACCCGCGATCTAGAGCGGTTCATTCAGTTTGAGTTAAGTTTCGGTGGTTACCTTGTTCAGCGAGTGACTGATGAGTCGGCAGCCTGGTTTGTGGCTTTTACAACTATTTCACTGGCCTGGCGTCGAACTGACCTGAAAACTCCCCTGCATTAATCAAGAGGATGAATCATGAGTGACAAGGATAAACAGCCGTTGGCTGCGTCGGCTTCAGCCCCTCAGGTGGCAGAGTCTGCCGATGCAGCGCTAAAACATATCGTTGACGGCTTCTTGCATTTCCATCACGACGTCTTCCCTCAGCAGGAAGAACTCTTCAAGAAACTCGCCACGGCCCAGAGCCCGCGGGCGATGTTCATTACCTGCGCCGACTCGCGCATCGTGCCTGAGCTGATTACCCAAAGCTCTCCCGGCGACCTGTTCGTGACCCGCAACGTCGGTAACGTCGTGCCGCCTTATGGGCAGATGAACGGCGGTGTCTCCACTGCCATCGAATACGCGGTACTGGCCCTGGGCGTGCAGCACATCATCGTGTGCGGGCACTCCGATTGTGGCGCCATGCGCGCGGTCCTCAACCCCGCCAGCCTGGAGAAGATGCCAACGGTAAGGGCCTGGCTGCGGCACGCCGAAGTCGCCAAGTCCATGGTCGAGGACAATTGCGACTGTGCCAACGAAGGCGAGAGCATGAAAGTGCTCACCGAAGAAAACGTCATCGCCCAACTGCAGCATTTGCGTACCCATCCTTCGGTGGCGTCGCGCATGGCCAACGGTCAGCTGTTTATTCACGGCTGGATCTACAACATCGAGACCAGTGAAATTCGAGCCTACGATGCTGATCAGTCGGCATTCCGACCGTTAAGCGGCGAAGGGCCGATTCCTTCCGCGACGCCTAAAGCGCGCTTCTAAACACTTCCCTGCCGGGTAAAGCGGTGGCTGCCATGGATGCAGCCAGGCTTTGCCGCGCCCGGCGAATACCTCGGGAGAGCCATCATGCGTGCTGCTCAATTGAAAGCTGTATTGCCACGGGAGCTGCTCGCCTCCGTGGTTGTGTTTCTGGTCGCCCTGCCCCTGTGCATGGGGATCGCCATCGCGTCCGGCATGCCGCCGGCCAAGGGCCTGATCACCGGGATTATCGGTGGCCTGGTGGTGGGCTGGTTGGCGGGCTCGCCGCTGCAGGTCAGCGGCCCGGCAGCGGGTCTGGCGGTCTTGGTGTTCGAGCTGGTGCGCCAGCATGGGATGCTGATGCTCGGGCCGATCCTGCTGCTGGCCGGCTTCCTGCAGCTGGTGGCCGGGCGCCTGCGCCTGGGTTGCTGGTTCCGCGTCACGGCGCCGGCGGTGGTGTACGGGATGCTGGCGGGGATCGGCGTATTGATTGTGCTATCGCAGATCCATGTGATGCTCGACGGTGCGCCCAAGCCCTCAGGGCTGGATAACCTGACGGGCTTCCCCGCCGCGCTGGCGGAGGCGATTCCTACCTTGGGCGGCGGCCTGGGTTGGCAGGCCGGCTTGCTCGGTTTGTCGACGATGCTGGTGATGTACCTGTGGGATAAATTCCGTCCGCAAACCCTGCGTTTCGTGCCCGGAGCCCTGTTGGGCGTGGGCCTGGCAACGGTGGCCAGCCTGGTGCTGGCGTTGCAGGTCAAGCGTGTGGAAGTCCCGGAGAACCTCGCCGACGCCATCGATTGGCTGCGTCCCAGCGACCTGTTGAACCTGGCTGACCCTCAGTTGTTGATCGCTGCGTTTGCGGTGGCGTTTATCGCCAGTGCCGAAACCTTGCTCTCTGCGGCAGCGGTCGACCGCATGCACAGCGGCCAGCGTTCCGATTTCGATAAGGAATTGTCCGCCCAAGGCGTGGGCAACATGTTGTGCGGCCTGGTGGGTGCCCTGCCGATGACCGGTGTGATCGTGCGCAGCTCGGCCAACGTGCAGGCCGGTGCCACCACGCGGTTGTCAGCCATGTTCCATGGCGTATGGCTGTTGGGGTTCGTACTGTTGCTGTCGAGCGTGCTGCAAAGCATTCCTGTGGCAAGCCTGGCGGGTGTGTTGGTGTACACCGGGATCAAGCTGGTGGACATCAAGGCCTTCAAGGCCCTCGGTCGTTATGGGCGTATGCCGATGTTTACCTACGCGGCCACGGCGTTGGCGATCATTTTCACCGACCTGCTGACCGGTGTGCTGGTGGGCTTCGGGCTCACACTGGTCAAGCTGGCGCTCAAGGCCTCGCGCCTGAAAGTCAGTCTGATCGACCTGCCCCCGGAGGGGGAAATGGAGCTGCGTTTGACCGGTGCGGCGACTTTCCTGAAAGTGCCGGCGTTGACCCGGGTGCTGGCGACGGTGCCTCCGGGCACGACTGTGCACGTACCGCTGAGTAACCTGAGTTATATCGACCATTCCTGCCTGGAGTTGCTGGAGGAATGGGACCGGGCGAATGCGGCCAAGGGCTCGAGGCTGGTGATCGAGGCGCGTGGGTTGAAGCGCAGGCTCGAAGGCCGGGTCAGGATGACGACAGGGATCGGCTCGGCGCCCTCAGTCGGCTGAGGGAGTGGGATCAACATGTGGGAGGGGGCTTGCCCCCTCCCACATTCATTCTCTGTGTCATTTAGGATTTAAGCCGGCTGATCCAACGCCAACTCAACCCCCAGCTGGCGGGACAGGCACGGCCAGCGCTTCCACGCGGCTTCCGTTGCCGGGCTTTTCAGCTGTTCGCGATACGCTTCGACAGACTCCAGTGCAAAGCTGTCTTCGTTGAGCATTTCATCCACCGCATGATGAACGGCTTCATCCAGCTGGTTGGCGAATGCTTCACCGATCAACTGATGGGCAATCACGTTGGCCACGGTGGTATCTGCTGGAATCAGTGGCCGGCCAAAGTGTTTGATATACAAATCGTTGACCTCTTCCACCAGGCGATGGGCCAGGTAAGCCTCGTCCAGCAGACCGTCGAGCCCTTCATGGCCGGCCAGGATCGCGGGGGGCTGCAGGAAGAAATGCTCGGCGATTTTCAGCACTGGCTTGATCTGGCTTTCGATGCCGGCCTCGCGGGCCACGTCGTTGGCGGCGTCCAGCAGGTCCGGCACGAGATCGATGTAGGCCGTGACGAAACGGGTCATGACAATGTTGCGATCGCCATCAGCCAGGGAAATGGCCGAATGCAGGTGCGGCAATTGCTCTTCCAGCTGCTTGGCCAACTGGCCAGTGCTGGATTCGTGTTGATGGGCACGGGAAATCTGCTCGCGCAATGCGGCGGTGTTCATGAAGGCTCCAGTGAAGCAGGCGTAGGAATAGGGACAGCATAAGGTAGCTCGTTTATACGAGCGCCTAAGACGCATTTGTCATAATTATTTCATGGTTATGCACAGGCGTTATATCGAATTGCCATCGTTGGTCGGATAAACGATTCCGCAGCCGGTTTTATTAGGCCTGGCCACTCATTTTTGCTCATTTGCCCCTACACATTGCGGGGTTGCAGAGCGTGTCTATACTCGGGTTTGTACGCGATTAGCTGATGACGCCAGACTGCATAAGCAGGTAAGGCTAAGCGGTTGTAAGCAGTATGGAAGCCGCTCCCTTCGACGCAGGTGCAAACCGGCGGGATAACAAGAACGATAAGGGGAACCCGCAATGACGCGACATCCACATGTTTGGATGGGCCTCCTGTTGTGGTCGGTATTCGGCCAGGCGCACGCCGCCTGGACAACGAATATGGCGCCAGGGGCAACTGAAGTCAGTCACGCTGTGTTCGACCTGCACATGACCATTTTCTGGATCTGTGTAGTGATCGGCATTGTCGTTTTTGGCGCGATGTTCTGGTCGATGATCCTTCATCGCCGCTCTACGGGCCAGGTTGCGGCCAAATTCCACGAAAGCACCACCGTGGAAATCCTCTGGACCGTGGTGCCCTTGCTGATCCTGGTCGCGATGGCCATTCCGGCGACCAAGACCCTGATCAATATCTACGACAGCACCGAGTCGGATATCGATATCCAGGTCACCGGCTATCAGTGGAAGTGGCATTACAAATACCTGGGCCAGGACGTGGAGTTCTTCAGCAACCTGGCCACGCCCGCCGAGCAGATCCATAACCAGGCCACCAAGGGCGAACATTACCTGCTGGAAGTCGACCAGCCGCTGGTGCTGCCGGTGGGCGCCAAGGTGCGCTTCCTGGTGACCGCCGCCGACGTGATCCACTCCTGGTGGGTGCCGGCCTTTGCGGTCAAGCGTGACGCCATCCCGGGGTTCGTCAACGAGGCCTGGACCCGCGTCGAGAAGCCCGGCATCTACCGTGGCCAGTGCGCCGAACTGTGCGGCAAGGACCACGGTTTCATGCCCATCGTGGTCGAGGTCAAGTCCAAGGCCGACTACGACACCTGGCTCGGCGAGCGTAAGGCAGAGGCCGCCAAGCTCAAGGAACTGACCTCCAAGGAGTGGACACTTGAAGAGCTGGTGGCCCGTGGTGACAAGGTCTATCACACCACCTGCGTGGCCTGTCACCAGGCCGAAGGCCAGGGCTTGCCACCGATGTTCCCGGCCCTCAAGGGTTCGAAAATCGCCACCGGGCCCAAGGAAGGTCACCTGAGCCTCGTCTACCACGGCAAGCCCGGTACGGCGATGGCCGCATTCGGCAAGCAGCTCTCGGAAGTGGATATCGCCGCCGTGGTGACCTACGAGCGCAACGCCTGGGGTAACAACAAAGGCGACATGGTCACGCCTAAAGACGTGCTGGCCATCAAGCAGGCGGAAAGCAAATGACTTCATTCATTGCGTATGCCCCGAACCGCCCCGCCCACTCGCTTGCAGGAGAACGGCCATGAGCGCTGTGATCGATGACCATGGCCACGCCGGTGACCATGCCCACGGCCCCGCCAAAGGCTTGATGCGCTGGGTGCTGACCACCAACCATAAGGACATCGGCACGATGTACCTGTGGTTCGCGTTCACCATGTTCCTGCTCGGCGGCTCGTTCGCCATGGTGATCCGTGCCGAGCTGTTCCAGCCTGGCCTGCAGATCGTCGAGCCGGCGTTTTTCAACCAGATGACCACCATGCACGGCCTGATCATGGTGTTCGGGGCGGTAATGCCGGCGTTTGTCGGCCTGGCCAACTGGATGATTCCGCTGATGATCGGCGCGCCGGACATGGCCTTGCCGCGCATGAACAACTTCAGCTTCTGGCTGCTGCCGGCGGCGTTCCTGCTGCTGGTCTCGACCCTGTTCACGCCCGGTGGCGGGCCGAATTTCGGCTGGACGTTCTACGCCCCGCTCTCCACCACCTACGCACCGGAAAGCGTGACGTTCTTCATCTTCGCCATCCACTTGATGGGCATCAGCTCGATCATGGGTGCGATCAACGTGGTTGCCACCATCCTCAACCTGCGTGCGCCCGGCATGACCTTGATGAAAATGCCGCTGTTCGTCTGGACCTGGCTGATCACTGCATTCCTGCTGATCGCGGTGATGCCGGTGCTGGCCGGCTGCGTGACCATGATGTTGATGGACATCCACTTCGGCACCAGCTTCTTCAGCGCGGCCGGTGGCGGTGATCCGGTGCTGTTCCAGCATGTGTTCTGGTTCTTCGGCCACCCCGAGGTGTACATCATGATCCTGCCGGCGTTTGGCGCCGTCAGTTCGATTATCCCGACCTTCTCGCGCAAGCCGTTGTTCGGCTATACGTCGATGGTCTACGCCACGGCGAGCATCGCGTTCCTCTCGTTTATCGTGTGGGCGCACCATATGTTCGTGGTGGGCATTCCGTTGGTCGGCGAGTTGTTCTTCATGTACGCCACGTTGCTGATTGCGGTGCCCACAGGCGTGAAGGTGTTCAACTGGGTCAGCACCATGTGGCAAGGCTCCCTGACCTTCGAGACGCCGATGCTGTTTGCCGTGGCCTTCGTGATCCTGTTCACCATCGGCGGCTTCTCCGGATTGATGCTGGCGATTGCCCCGGCGGACTTCCAGTATCACGACACCTACTTCGTGGTGGCGCACTTCCATTACGTACTGGTGCCTGGTGCGATCTTCGGCATCTTCGCCTCGGCCTACTACTGGCTGCCGAAATGGACCGGCCACATGTACGACGAAACCCTGGGCAAGCTGCATTTCTGGTTGTCTTTCGTGGGCATGAACATGGCGTTCTTCCCGATGCACTTCGTGGGACTGGCCGGTATGCCGCGTCGGGTGCCGGACTACAACCTGCAGTTCGCCGACTTCAATATGGTCTCGTCGATTGGCGCGTTCATGTTTGGCGCCACGCAGATCTTCTTCCTGTTTATCGTGATCAAGTGCATCCGTGGCGGCCCGCCCGCGCCGGCCAAGCCGTGGGATGGCGCCGAAGGCCTGGAGTGGAGCGTGCCCTCGCCCGCGCCGTACCACACCTTCACCACGCCACCGGAGGTCAAATGAACAGGGTAAGCGGAGGTGGTCATGGCTGACTCCGTGCCCCTCAAGCGCCTGGTTACCCGCCTGCTGATCCTGGTGGTAGCGATGTTCGCCTTCGGCTTTGCCCTGGTGCCGATCTACGACGTGATGTGCAAGGCGTTCGGCATCAACGGCAAGACGGCCGGGCAGTACGAAGGCGAGCAGGTCGTCGACCTCACGCGCCAGGTACGGGTGCAGTTCCTGTCCACCAATGCCATCGACATGGTCTGGGAGTTTCATTCCAAGGCTGACGAGGTGGTGGTCAACCCCGGTGCCGTCACCGAGATGCTGTTCGTGGCCTACAACCCCACTGACAAGCCGATGACCGCCCAGGCGGTGCCGAGCATTTCCCCCGCCGAAGCGGCGATGTATTTCCACAAGACCGAATGCTTTTGCTTCACCCAGCAAGTGCTGCAGCCAGGCCAACGCATCGAGATGCCAGTGCGTTTTATTGTCGACCGTGACATGCCCAAGGATGTGAAGCATTTGACCCTGGCGTACACGCTGTTTGATATCACTGCGCGCCAACCGCCCGTGGCTGTCCGTACCGGCGGCTAGCTACTGTTTGCCCGCTCAATCAGGAGAGCGAATACATGTCGACTCATGATACGTACTACGTACCAGCGCAAAGCAAATGGCCGATAATTGCCACGATTGGCATGCTGGTCACCGTGTATGGCCTGGCCGTGTGGTTCAACGACCTGAAGGCGGCACGCCCTGAATCCCACGGGCCGTGGATCTTTTTCGTCGGAGGGCTGTTGCTGGCCTACATGCTGTTTGGCTGGTTCGGTGCAGTGATCAAGGAAAGCCGCGCCGGTTTGTACAGCGCCCAGATGGACCGCTCGTTTCGCTGGGGCATGACCTGGTTCATTTTTTCCGAGGTGATGTTCTTCATCGCGTTTTTCGGTGCGCTGTTCTACGTGCGCCATTTGTCCGGTCCCGCATTGGCCGGCGAAGGCCCCAAAGGCATTGCGCACATGCTGTGGCCGAACTTCGAGTTTGCCTGGCCGTTGCTCAACAACCCGGACCCGAAGCTCTATCCCGCGCCGGAGGGCACCATCAGCCCGTGGGGCTTGCCGTTGGTGAACACCATCCTGCTGGTGAGTTCCAGCGTGACCATCACCATTGCCCACCACGCCTTGCGCAAGGGGCATCGCGGCGCGCTGAAAATCTGGCTGGCGATCACCGTCTTGCTGGGCCTGGCATTCCTCGGGTTCCAGGCCGAGGAATACATCCATGCCTATAAAGAACTGGGCCTGACCTTGGGTTCGGGGGTGTACGGCGCGACGTTCTTTATGCTCACGGGCTTCCACGGTGCTCACGTGACCATCGGCACCATCATTTTGTTTGTGATGCTGATGCGCATCCTGCGCGGGCATTTCAATGCCGAGCATCAGTTCGGTTTCGAGGCGGCCAGTTGGTATTGGCACTTCGTGGATGTGGTGTGGATCGGGCTGTTTTTCTTCGTCTATGTGCTCTGAGGCGACTTACCAGGGCGCATGAGATACCAGCTGGCCGCTGAAAAATCCCCAGGCGATCAATGCCACGGTGATCACGGCCAGTACCACACGCACGGTCAAGGCCGTCACGAGGCGGTTGGAGTTGCCCTCGTCCTTGACCAGGAAGAACAGGCCACTGAACAGGCTCACGACGGTCGCGATCAGCATCAGGGCAATGGCTGCTTTGAGCATGGTCTGGTTCCTGGCGTTGGTGGGCATTAAGGGGATGGGCGGGCAATGAAAACAAGTATAGCCAGCGCCATGAAACGCTTTCGTCCAGGTATCGCACCGACCGTGGTGGTGATGATTCTGCTGCCTTTGATGGTGGGCTTGGGCGTCTGGCAGCTGTCGCGCGGCCATGAGAAGCAGTTGCTGGTGGACAGCTATGCCGAACGCCGCGCCGCTGAGCCGATCAGCAGTGTGCAACTCGGGGATATGGCGGACCCGGCCTTTCGCCGCGTGCATCTGCGCGGGCAATTCGATGCCGAGCACAGCGTATTGCTGGATAACCGCATGCGCGACGGCAAGGCAGGTGTCGAGTTGCTGCAACCCTTTCATGACCAGGCCAGCGGCCTGTGGTTATTGCTCAATCGGGGCTGGTTGCCGTGGCCGGATCGGCGCACCCCGCCCGTCTTCACCACCCCGGATCAGCCTTTAAATCTCGACGCCTGGGTGTATGTCGCGCCCGGCGAAACCTTCCAGCTGCATGCGGACCCCACGACCGCGCAATGGCCGCGCCTGTTGACCGCGTTGCACCCCGCCGCGCTGTGGGCTGAGCTGGGCCGCAACGGTTTTGCCTATGAGCTGCGCACCGAAGCCGGCCCCGGCACGTACGAAACCACCTGGCCCATCGTTGCGATGGGGCCGGAAAAACACTTGGCCTACGCGGTGCAGTGGTTCGCCATGTCCCTGGCGCTACTGGCTCTTTACCTCTACCTCGGATGGCACACCACAAAGGAGAAGCCCCATGGGAACGGCCACGAATCCACTCAACATGTCTGAGGTACCTGATCGGCGCAAAGGCCGCTGGCAGCTGATGCTGATCCTGCTGATGGTGATCGGTCCGATGGTGCTGGCCACCTTCATGTACAAACTGCAGTTCTGGGTGCCGGACAGTCGCAGCTACCACGGAGAAATGATCGGTAACGGTCAGACCCGCGCCGATATTGGCGTGCAGGCCGATGAACAGCGCTGGCAGTTGCTGGTCACCGCGCCTGGCGCCTGCGCCGCCGATTGCCAGCAACTGGTGTACCTCGCGCGCCAGTTGCAGATCGGCCTGGGGCGCGACGCTTCACGCGCCAGCCATGCCTTGGCCAGTGCGCAACCGGTCGCTGCCGACTATGACACCAAGCTCAAGGCCGAATACCCGCAATTGCAGCGCTACTCACTGGATCTCTCGACCTTCACCAAAAACGCCGCCGCGCCGGGCGCTGCGCAACTGTGGATCGTCGACCCCCACGGCAACCTGGTGCTGCGCTACGACGCCAAGGTCAAGGGCAAGGACTTGCTCAATGACCTGCGCCACCTGTTGAAACTGTCGAACATCGGATAAGGGCATCGTCATGGCCAAACCTGGATTTCGCCTCGCGTTGTTTGCCACTTTGCTGGCGTTGATCGTCGTGCTGCTTGGCGCCTACACCCGCCTGACCCACGCCGGCCTCGGTTGCCCGGACTGGCCGGGCTGCTACGGCTTTATCAGCGTGCCGCAAAGCGAGGCCCAGCTGGCCCATGCCGAATTGCATTTTCCCGATACGCCCGTGGAGGCTGACAAGGGCTGGGCGGAGATGACCCATCGCTACTTCGCCGGCACCCTGGGCCTGTTGATTGTGCTGTTGGCGGCGCGTTCGTGGAGCCATCGGCGTGATCCGGGCCAGCCAGTGAAACTGCCGTTGTTTCTGTTGATGGTGGTGTTCGCCCAGGCGGCGTTTGGCATGTGGACGGTGACCTTGAAGCTGTGGCCCCAGGTGGTGACGGGGCACTTGTTGGGCGGCTTTGCGACCTTGAGCCTGTTGTTCCTGCTGACCCTGCGCTTGTCTGGGGTGTTGCCCGCGTTGATCGTGCCCAGGCGCCTGCAATATTGGGCCACGGCGGGTCTGGTGCTGGTGATCGGCCAGATCGCCTTGGGCGGCTGGGTCAGTTCCAACTATGCAGCGGTGGCCTGCATCGATTTGCCCACCTGCCATGGCCAGTGGTGGCCTGCGGCGGACTTTGCCAACGGCTTTCACCTGACCCAGCACATCGGCCCCAATTACCTGGGCGGCCAGCTCGACAGCGACGCGCGCACCGCTATCCACCTGACCCACCGCATCGGTGCAGTGCTGGTCACCCTGGTGCTTGCGGGGCTGGCCTGGCAGCTGCGTGCGGTGGGTATGACGCGGCTCGCGGGCCTGCTGTTGATTGCCCTGGCGGCACAAATCAGCCTGGGCCTGAGCAACGTGTATTTCCACCTGCCGCTGCCGGTTGCGGTCGGACATAACGCCGGCGGTGCAGCGTTGTTATTGACCCTGGTGCTGGTCAATTACCACGCCCGCACCAGTCTGGTCCGGGTGCGTCACCAGTTGCCCTTCGGCTGGCGCTTCAGCCCGCGCAAACACGTATCGGGCCTCATCACCCTTAAAGGAGAGATGCCATGGCGACCTTGATCGGCGCGCGCCACAGCCAGGCGATCTGGCGCGATTACCTGGAGCTGACCAAGCCGAAAGTGGTGGTGCTGATGCTCATCACCTCCCTGGTCGGCATGTTCCTCGCGACCCGCGCCGGCGTGCCGTGGGCGGTGCTGGTTTTCGGCAACCTGGGGATAGCCCTGTGTGCCGGTGGCGCGGCGGCGGTGAACCATGTGGTGGACCGGCGGATTGATGCAGTGATGGCTCGCACCCATAAGCGGCCGTTGGCGGAGGGGCGTGTGTCGCCGGTGGCGGCGCTGGCCTTTGCTTTGTTTCTAGCCGTTGCAGGGTTGGCCTTGTTGCTGGCGTTTACCAACCCCCTGGCGGCATGGCTGACGCTGGCTTCGCTGCTCGGTTATGCGGTGGTCTACACCGGTTTTCTCAAGCGTGCGACGCCACAAAATATTGTCATCGGAGGCCTTGCCGGTGCCGCGCCACCGCTGTTGGGCTGGGTCGCCGTTACCGGCCATGTCAGCGCCGAGCCCTTGTTGCTGGTGCTGATCATCTTCGCCTGGACGCCGCCGCACTTCTGGGCCCTGGCCATTCACCGCAAGGAGGAATACGCCAAGGCCGATATCCCGATGCTGCCGGTCACTCACGGCGAGCACTACACCAAGGTGCATATCCTGCTCTATACCTTCGCCCTGTTGGCGGTGAGCCTGATGCCCTATGTGATCCACATGAGCGGCCCGCTCTACCTGGCCTGTGCGCTGGTTTTGGGCGGACGCTTTCTGCAATGGGCCTGGGTGCTGTACCGTGGCGCTCAGCCGCACGCGGCGATCAACACCTTCAAGTACTCTATCTGGTACCTGTTCCTGCTGTTTATCGCCCTGCTCGTAGACCACTACTTACTGTTGAACCTATGACTCGAACTCAAAAAACCGTCTTTATCCTGGTGGCCATCGTCGCGTTGATCATGGGCCTGACCGTTAACAAAGTGCTCTCGGGCAAGGGCCAGGGCGACCCTACGGCATTGATTGATGCCGGCATCATCCTGCTGCCGCAAAGCCGCCAGCTGCCGCCGGTGACCATGACCAACCAGGACGGCCAGCCGGTGCTGGTCAACGAGTTGAAAGGCAAGTGGAGCCTGCTGTTCTTCGGCTACACCTTCTGCCCCGACATCTGCCCGACCACCCTCGCTCAACTGCGCCAGATCAAGAGCGAGTTGCCTAAGGAGGCTGTGGATAAGTTGCAGGTAATCCTGGTCAGCGTCGACCCGAACCGCGACACCCCGACCCAGCTCAAGCAGTACCTGGGCTACTTCGACCCGCAATTCGAAGGCCTCACCGGCGCGAACGTGGAGGATGTGCAGAAGGTTTCGAATGCCGTGAGCATCCCGTTCATCCCGGCAGACACCAGCAAGCCCAACTACACCGTCGACCACAGCGGCAACCTCGCGCTGATCGGCCCGGATGGTACCCAGCGCGGCTTTATCCGTGCGCCGTTGAACAACCAGAAGCTGGTGGCGCAACTGCCGGGGCTATTGCAGCGCAAGTAACAGACAATGCACAACACATGTGGGAGGGGGGCTTGCCCCCTCCCACATTTTTTGATCTCCAGCGTGTTGGAGACCGGGTCGGATCAGAACGCCGGCAGGATCGCGCCTTTGTACTTCTCTTGGATGAATTGCTTCACCTCAGGGGTGTGCAGGGCTGCAATCAGCTTCTTCATCGCGTCCGAATCCTGGTTGTCTTCGCGGCTCACGAGGATGTTCACGTAAGGCGAGTCATTGCCTTCGATCACCAGGGCGTCCTTGGACGGGTCCAGCTTGGCTTCCAGCGCATAGTTGGTGTTGATCAGCGCCAGGTCGACCTGGGTCAGCACGCGCGGCAGGGTGGCGGCTTCGAGTTCGCGGAATTTCAGGTTTTTCGGGTTTGCAGTGATGTCCTTGATGGTCGACAGGATGTTGGTCGGGTCCTTCAGGGTGATCAGGTTGTGCTTGGCCAGCAGCAACAGCGCACGGCCTCCGTTGGTGGCGTCGTTCGGGATCACCACGTTGGCGCCGTCAGGCAGGTCTTCCAGTTTTTTGTACTTGCTGGAGTAAGCGCCCAGAGGCTCCAGGTGCACAGCGCCGACGCTCACCAGGTGAGTGCCTTTGGCTTTGTTGAATTCATCCAGGTATGGCTGGTGCTGGAAGAAGTTCGCGTCCAGGCGTTTTTCCGCTACCTGGACGTTGGGCTGTACGTAATCGGTGAAGACTTTGACTTGCAGGTCCACGCCTTCTTTGGCGAGGGCAGGCTTCACGAATTCCAGGATTTCCGCGTGGGGCACCGGCGAGGCAGCGACTTTCAGGGTCTCGGCGGCGTGGGCGGAAAACGCGGCAACGGCGGCGAAAGCAACCAGTAGTTTTTTCATCCAACAAGCTCCTTGTTCGGGCATGTGCCGGCTTTTGACCGGCAATGGCCGTTATTTTCGAGAAAAGTGCACCACCAGCTTGTCGCCGACGGTTTGCAGAATTTGCACCAGGATCAACAGCATTACCACGGTGACCACCATCACATCGGTCTGGAAGCGCTGGTAACCGAAACGGATCGCCAGGTCACCCAGGCCGCCGGCACCGACGACACCGGCCATGGCCGTGTAGGACACCAGGGTAATCGCCGTCACCGTTATCGCCGCGAAGATGCCGGGGCGTGCTTCGGGCAGCAGCGCGTTGATGATGATCTGGCGGGTGCTGGCCCCCATGGACTGGGTGGCCTCGATGATGCCGCGGTCCACTTCACGCAAGGCGGTTTCCACCAGGCGCGCGAAGAATGGCGTGGCCCCTACGACCAGCGGCGGGATCGCGCCCGCTACGCCCAGGGAGGTACCGGTGATCAGCACAGTGAACGGGATCATCACGATCAGCAGGATGATGAACGGCAGCGAGCGCAGGATGTTCACGACCAGCGACAGCAGTGCGTACAGGCCTTTTTGCTCGAACAGCTGGCGTGGGCTGGTGAGGAACAACAGCACGCCCAAAGGCAGGCCCAATACCACGGTGAAGAACAGCGAACCGAACAGCATGATCATGGTGTCGCCGGTGGCGAGCCAGATTTCGGACCAGTCGATATTGGCGAAGAAACTCAAGAAAACGTCCATCAGCGCAGCACCTCCATGTGGACGTCTGCGGCGGTAAAGCGGGCAAAGGCCGCTTCCATGTCACCGCCGGTGACCGCAAGGGTCAGTTGCCCGTAGGGGATGTCTTTGATGCGGTCGATGCGGCCGGCGAGGATGCTGTAGTCCACCCCCGTTTCGCGGGCGACGGTACCCAGCAATGGCGCGTAGGTCGCTTCACCCTGGAACGTCAGCCGTACGATGCGACCCGGTACATGGGCGAAGTCATCACGCTGCTCGCCTTCATCGACCTGCTCGGCTTCCTGCACGAAGCGCTTGGTGGTCGGGTGCTTGGGGTGCAGGAACACGTCGGCCACCGAGCCTTGCTCGACGATCACGCCGGCGTCCATCACGGCTACCTGGTCACACACGCGGCGGATCACATCCATTTCATGGGTGATCAGCACGATGGTCAGTTTCAACTCGCGATTGATCTCGGCCAGCAATTGCAGGACCGAGGCGGTGGTCTGCGGGTCGAGGGCGCTGGTGGCCTCGTCGCATAGCAGGATTTTCGGCTTGGTCGCCAGGGCGCGGGCGATGCCGACGCGCTGCTTCTGGCCACCGGACAACTGCGCCGGGTACTTCTTGGCGTGGTCCGACAGGCCGACGCGGGCAAGTAGCTCGGCGACACGTTGGTCGATGTCCTTGCGCGACAATTCGCCGGCCAGGGTCAGTGGCAAGGCCACATTGTCGGCAACGGTCTTGGACGCCAGCAGGTTGAAGTGCTGGAAGATCATCCCGACCTGCTGGCGGAAACGGCGCAGGCCGTTGGCGTCCAGGGCGGTGACTTCTTCGCCGTCCACCGTGATCTGGCCGCCGCTGGGCTCTTCCAGGCGGTTGATCAGGCGCAGCAGCGTGCTTTTACCTGCACCCGAGTGGCCGATCAGGCCAAACACCTGGCCGTTTTCGACGCGCAGGCTGGTGGGGTACAGCGCGGGAATATCCTTACCGGCGACGCGGTAGGTTTTATGGACGTTTTGAAACTCGATCACGTAGCGAACCTTGTGGGGCGCATTGAAAAGGGATCAGCGGTTAGCCGGGCGCGCATTTTAGCCTGTCCGTATAGCGTTTCTTAGCATTTATTTCGCATTCAACCAGTGATTTGGCAATAACGCGATCAAAGGTCATAAAAAAGGAACGGCAGAAAACCGTGTCAGTCACTACTTAAGCAACTCGATTTCCCAGGTGCCGTGCCTGGGGTTTTGCTCAAACGAGCCGGGGACCGCTCTGGCCACTTTGAATAAGGAGTTTTGACTGATGAGTACCAAGAAGCCAGCCACCCCGTCGAAGAGTGAACTTGCAGGCACCGACACCCTGGACCGTGGCAACACCAACGCCAAGCTGCAAGCCCTGGAGGAATTCCGTTCCGATGCGACCGGCCAGGCCCTGCGTACCAACCAAGGCGTGAAGATCTCCGACAACCAGAACACATTGAAAGTCGGTGCCCGCGGCCCCTCGCTGCTGGAAGACTTCATCATGCGTGAAAAAATCACGCACTTTGACCATGAGCGTATCCCCGAGCGCATCGTGCATGCCCGGGGCACCGGCGCCCATGGCTATTTCCAGACCTATGAAAACCATTCCGCGCTGAGCAAGGCAGGTTTCCTGCGTAACCCCGAGCATAAAACCCCGGTGTTCGTGCGTTTCTCCACCGTGCAGGGCCCGCGTGGCTCGGGCGATACGGTGCGTGACGTGCGCGGTTTCGCGGTGAAGTTCTTCACCGACGAGGGCAACTTCGACCTGGTCGGCAACAACATGCCGGTGTTTTTCATTCAGGATGCGATCAAGTTTCCCGACTTCGTGCATGCGGTAAAACCTGAGCCACACAACGAAATTCCTACCGGCGGCTCGGCCCACGATACGTTCTGGGATTTTGTTTCGTTGCAGCCGGAGTCGGCGCACATGGTGATCTGGGCGATGTCTGACCGCGCCATTCCAAAAAGCCTGCGTGCCATGCAGGGGTTTGGCATTCACACCTTCCGCTTGATCAATACCGAAGGTAAGTCCAGCTTTGTGAAGTTCCACTGGCACCCGAAGGTCGGCACCTGTTCCCTGGTGTGGGACGAAGCGCAAAAGCTTGCCGGTAAAGATACCGATTACCACCGCCGTGACCTGTGGGAAGCGATTGAAAGCGGCGACTACCCTGAGTGGGAGCTGGGTGTGCAGATCGTTGCGGAAGAAGACGAGCATAAGTTCGACTTTGACCTGCTCGATCCGACCAAGATCATCCCCGAGGAACTGGTGCCGATCACGCCGCTGGGCAAGATGGTGCTGAACCGTAACCCGGATAACTTCTTTGCCGAAGTCGAGCAGGTCGCGTTTTGCCCGGGCCACATCGTGCCGGGTATCGACTTCACCAACGACCCGTTGCTGCAAGGTCGTCTGTTTTCCTACACGGATACGCAGATCAGCCGCCTCGGTGGGCCGAACTTCCATGAGCTGCCGATCAACCGGCCGGTAGTACCTTTCCACAACGGCCAGCGCGACGCCCAGCACCGCACCGTGATCGACAAGGGCCGAGCCGCGTACGAGCCGAATTCGATCGATGGTGGTTGGCCGAAAGAAACGCCGCCGGCTGCCCAGGATGGCGGTTTCGAAACTTATTACGAGCGTGTCGATGCCAACAAGGTACGTGAGCGCAGTGAGTCGTTTGGCGACCACTTCTCCCAGGCTGCGCTGTTTTTCCACAGCATGAGCCACCACGAGAAAGAGCACATCATCGCGGCCTACAGCTTCGAGTTGGGCAAGGTGGAGCGCGAGTTTATCCGCGCGCGTCAGGTCAACGAGATTCTGGCCAATATCGATCTGGAACTGGCCAAGCGCGTGGCGCAGAACCTTGGTCTGCCGGCACCGACCAAAGGCACGGTAGCGCCGCGTGAGTCTTCGCTGAAAGAGTCGCCGGCATTGAGCCAGGTGAACCTGCTGTCTGGCGATATCAAGACGCGCAAAGTCGCGATTCTCGCGGCTGACGGTGTGGATGGCGCGGCAATCGATGCGCTGAAAAAAGCCCTGGAGACAGAAGGTGCCCATGCCAAGTTGCTGGGGCCGACCTCGGCGCCGGTGAAGACGGCGGATGGCAAGCGCCTGCCGGTGGATGCGTCGATGGAAGGCATGCCGTCGATTGCGTTTGACGCCGTGTTTATCCCGGGCGGAAAAGAGTCGGTGAAAGCACTGAGCGGTGATGGTGTGGCGCTGCATTACGTTCTGGAAGCCTACAAACACCTGAAGGCGATTGCGGTTGCCAGTGACGCGAAACCACTGCTGGATCTGCTGAAGCTGGAGACGGATGCGGGGTTGATCGTGGGGTCGGATGCTAAGGCGTTCAAGGCGTTTTTTGCCGCGATTGCACAGCATCGGGTTTGGGATCGTGAGCCGAAGGCTAAGGCGATTCCGGCTTAATTTATTGGTTGCTTGTTGGATCGCTATCGGGGGCAAGCCCCTCTCACAATTCAAATGTGAGAGGGGCTTGCCCCCGATGCGTTATTCCGCCTTGCGCGGAATCAGCACAACCTGCGCCTGAATATGATTCAGAATCTGCCGGTGTATCTTCAGGTCATACCCCGAATCAATACGCTTCACCCGTTTGGTCAGCAACGTGGCCAGCCACGGGTAGTCCTGAGTGCGCGGTGCCTGGATCGTCACATCGCACTGGTAATTCACCACGTCGGTGGCAATCGCATCCAGTTGATGGCGCAGCGCTTCAATATCAGTGAGGTTCAGCGCCACGGTGGTGCTTGGCGCGGCCGGGTCGATGACCTTGGCAGCGGGCTTGGCTTCGGCGGCCTTGAGGGCCTCTTCGGCTTTATCCAGCTCGACTTTACGGGCGTGGGTGATGGCGCTGTTGACGCCACCGGTCAGCGCCGGCGCCTTGGGCATCAGTGCACGGGCACGGCTCAGGGCGGTGGCGGCGGCGTTTACGTCGCCTTTTTGCAGCACGATCTGGCTGCGCTGCAGGTAAGCCTCGGCCAATTGACGTTGGTAGGGCTCCAGCGTCGGGTCATTGGGCGACTGGGCCTGCAGCGCGGCCAGTTGGTCTTCGGCGGTGGCCAGCTCACTGCTGGCCAGGTTTTGCTCCAGCTGCGCGATGGCCGCAGCACGCGGATCCGGCGCCTCTGGGGCGGCGGGCGGTGTGCTTTGACAGGCGCCCAGCAGCAGGGAAAACGCGGCAAGGAGCAGATAACGGGAGGTGAACAACTTCATTCCTGCGACTCTCTATTTGCGCAAAAAGCGAGCAAGTCTACACCCCTCGACGGGGCAGGACAAAACTCAGCAGAAACAGGGCGGCCGCCGTGACTACGATCGACGGTCCGGCCGGTGTGTCCTTGAACCATGACAACGCCAGGCCCCCGCACACTGCCAGCATCCCCAACAGGCTGGCACCGATTGCCATCTGCTCCGGCGAGCGGGCGTGGCGCTGGGCGGCGGCGGCCGGAATGATCAACAGCGATGTGATCAACAATACGCCGACAATCTTCATCGCGACAGCGATCACCACGGCAATCAGCAGCATCAGGGCCATGCGCAACGCAGATACGGGCAAACCTTCGACCCTGGCCAGTTCTTCATGCACCGTGATGGCCAGCAGTGGGCGCCACAGGGCGACCAACAGCACCAATACTGCAGCGCTGCCGCCGAGAATCCAGGCAAGATCGGTGGGGCTGATCGCCAGCAGGTCGCCGAACAGATAGGCCATCAGGTCGATGCGCACTTCATGCATAAAGCTCAGCACCACCAGGCCCAGGGACAGCGTGCTCGGCGCCAGGATGCCCAACAGGGTGTCCGAGGCCAGTGGCTGGCGCTGTTGCAGGGTCACCAGCAGCACCGCCAGCAGCAGGCAACCCACGGTCACGGCGATGGTCGGGCTCACATCCAGCAGGAAGCCCATGGCCACGCCCAGCAGCGCGGCGTGGGACAAGGTGTCGCCAAAATACGCCATGCGCCGCCAGACCACGAACGAGCCCAGCGGGCCCGCCACCAGCGCCAGAGCCAAGCCTGCCAGCAGGGCGTAAAGCAGAAAATCAGCCATGCTTGCAGCTATCTCCATGAACGTGGGTGTGGGGCGTCGCGGGATCGTCAACGACAGCGCCATGCAGGTCATGGGCGTGATCGTGATGGTGGTGATAGATCGCCAGGCTCTGGGCGTTCTTGCCGAACAGTTCGACGAACGCCGGGTCGCTGCTGACTTGTTCCGGGTGGCCGGAGCAGCACACGTGGCGGTTGAGGCATACCACTTGGTCGGTGGTGCTCATCACCAGGTGCAAATCATGGGAGACCATCAGCACGCCGCAGCCATGGCGGTCGCGCAGGCGGGTGATCAGGCTGTACAGCTCGGCCTGGCCGGCGACGTCGACGCCCTGCACGGGTTCATCCAGCACCAGCAACTCGGGCTCGCGCAGCAGGGCACGGGCCAGCAGCACGCGCTGCATTTCGCCGCCGGAGATGCTTTGCACCGGGCTGTCGATGACCTGCTCGGCACCGACTTCCTTGAGGGCGGCCTGCGCGCGGGCGCGGTCCACACCGGGCACCAGGCGCAAAAACCGCAGTACAGACAAGGGCAAGGTCGGATCAACATGCAGCTTTTGCGGCATGTAGCCCACGCGCAGCCTGGGCTTGCGCCACACGCTGCCGGTGTCGGGCTTGAGCAGGCCGAGTACGGCGCGCACCAGGGTGGTCTTGCCGGCGCCATTGGGGCCGATCAGGGTGACGATCTGCCCCGGCTCGACGCTCAAGGCGATGTTATCCAGCACGTTCTGCCCGGCAAACGTGACGCCGACCTGCTCCAGGCGGATTAACGCGTTGCTCATCAAGCCCCCTGGCAGCCCGAGCACAGGCCGACCACTTCGACCGTCTGCCCTTCGACCCGGAAGCCTACGTCGGCGGAGCTCTTGATGATGGCGTCGCTGATGCTTTTTTGTTCAAGCTCGATGGCGGCGTGGCACTCGCGGCAGATCAGGAACTGGCCCTGATGCGCGTGCTCCGGGTGGTTGCAGCCGACAAAGGCGTTGAGCGAGGCAATGCGGTGCACCAGGCCGTTTTCCAGCAGGAAATCCAGCGCGCGGTACACGGTCGGCGGCGCGGCCCGGCGGCCGTCCTGCTCGCTGAGCACACCCAGGATGTCGTAGGCACCCAGGGGCTTGTGGCTCTGCCAGACGAGTTCCAGCACCCGGCGACGCAGGGCGGTCAGGCGCAAGCCTTTCTGTGCGCACAGGGTGTCGGCCTCCGACAGCGCGGTATGCACGCAGTGAGAGTGGTCGTGTGGACGGCTGGCAAGCGGTGTTTTAGGCATGAGCGGCGACAGATATTTGATAGAGACGTTATTATGTTACCCGTTCCTACGTCATTGAGTGGTCATCGTGTCCCGACTTTTTCCCGTTTTTGTCGTATTTGTCACCAGTTTGTTCCTCGCTGGTGCCGCTCAGGCCGAGGTCAAGGTGCTCACAAGCATCAAGCCATTGCAGTTGATTGCCGCTGCCGTGCAGGACGGTGTGGCGGTTCCGGAGGTATTGCTGCCGCCGGGTGCATCGCCCCATAACTTCGCCTTGCGCCCATCCGACGTACGGCGCGTGCAGTCGGTCGATCTGCTGTATTGGATCGGGCCGGACATGGAGGGCTTCCTGCCTCGCGTGCTCAAGGGGCGTACCGCACCGACCGTAGCGGTTCAAGACCTGCCGGGGCTGAAATTTCGTCGGTTCGCCGAAGATAGCCATTCCCACGCCGACGATGCCGACGAACATGACCATGATCACCGCCCGGGGAGCCTGGATGCGCACCTTTGGCTGTCCACGGTGAACGCTCGGGTGATCGCAGCGCGTATGGCCGCTGACCTCAGTGCAGCCGACCCAGTGAACGCCGCGCGTTATCAGAGCAATGCCAAGGCTTTCGACGAGCGCCTTGATGCACTGGATGCGCGCCTGAAAAAACGCCTGGCGAGCATCGGTGACAAACCTTACTTCGTGTTCCACGAAGCCTTTGATTACTTTGAAGACGCCTACGGGCTCAAGCACACCGGCGTGTTCAGCGTTGCCGCCGAAGTGCAGCCTGGCGCCCAGCATGTGGCGGCGATGCGTACGCGTTTGCAGGAAGTGGGCAAGACCTGTGTGTTCAGTGAGCCGCCGTTGCGTCCGCGTCTGGCCGAAACCTTGGTGGCAGGTTTGCCGGTGAAGCTGGCGGAATTGGATGCGCTGGGCGGCTACACCTCGGCCACGGCCCAGGGTTATGAGCAGGTGCTGGAGAAATTGGGGAATGACTTGGCAGGGTGCCTGGAGTCGTTATAAGCCGCAGCGCAGATCAAATGTGCGAGGGGGGCTTGCTCCCGATAGCAGAGTGCCAGTCAGTGCATAAGTTGACTGATCTACCGCTATCGGGAGCAAGCCCCCTCCCACATTTTTTTGCCCGCCTGAACCGTTAAAGGGCGAACGGCAGGTGGACAGTGACGTCTTGGCGTTGCGCCAGCCGATGCTCGAACTCGGCGGGATCGTGAATGAGAACATCCTGCCCGGCAAAGGACTCAGCGGCGATCAGGCGCGACAGCCAGAACCGCACGCACGCCACCCGCAGCATGGTCGGCCATAGCTCGGCCTCCTTGGCCGTGAACGGCCGCAGGCCTGCGTAGGCACCCAGCAGCGCTCGGGCGCGCGGGCCATCAATCACGCCATCGGCGTGTGAACACCAGTCATTCAGAGTGATCGCCACGTCGTACAGCATCGGGCCCGAGCAAGCATTGTAGAAGTCGATCAGACCCGTCAGGTGCGTGCCCTCGAACATCGCGTTGTCGCGGAACAGGTCGGCGTGCACGTTGGCGCGTGGCAGGGCGAGGATCTCGGCCTTATGGGTCTCGATTTCAGTCAATGCTGCTTGCAGCAGGCTTTGCTGTGCATCGTCCAGGTGCGAAATCAGCTGCGCACCCTCGCTGAGCATCCAGTCCAGGCCGCGATCGGTCCTGCGCTCCAGCACCTTCTCGCCTTGCGTCGCCAGGTGCAGATGGCCGAGCAGGTCGCCGACCTGGGCGCAATGCTGTGAGTTGGCGTCCTTGATGTGCTTGCCGGCCAGGCGTGGTTGCAGCAGGGCTGGTTTGCCTTTCAGTTCGCGCAATGCAACGCCATCGGTGGTACGCAGGGCATAGGGCACCGGCAGGTTGGCGTCGTGGAGCACGTCGAGCAGTTCGATGAAGAACGGCATTTCCTGCACGGGCCCGCGCTCAACCAGGGTCAGGACGTACTCGCCCTGTTCCAGGCTGATAAAGAAATTGGTGTTTTCGCTACCAGCGGCAATCCCCTGGAAGTCAAGCAGGCGGCCGAGCCCGTAGGGGGCGAGAAAGGTTTCCAGCTCGGGCCGAGCCAGGGGGGTGAACACAGACATGGTTAAAACTGCCAGTACGGGCGCCGCAGTGGGCGGCGCCAATTGAAGTTAAGAAATCATTTCCATTCGAAGATCTTCCATGACGGGATCAGCATATCCGGCTGGTCAGAGCGGATGAAGTTCGCGTCGGTTCCATCCGCGCGTACCAGGAAATACGGAGGCGCGCCTTTTACGGTCACCTTGATTGCATACAGGAAACCGTTTTGACGGTACTCCTGGATAGTCCGGTCGCCTTCCGTGCGAATGGTCACTTCCGGATCACCCGAAGGCGCGCTGTCTGCCGCCATGGCAGCCATCGGAGCGAGTGCAATCAGGCCGGTCAACAGCAGGCGATTGAATGTACGCATGATAACCTTGTCCCTTTGTTTTCATTGGTCCGGCTATTCTAGCGCCTGACCCGCCGAAAAGGTTGATCCTGCTCATGAGCCAAGCCCCCCTCGTCCTGGTGGACGGTTCGTCTTACCTGTACCGCGCGTTCCACGCGCTGCCACCGCTGACCACTTCCAAAGGCCTGCCGACCGGTGCGGTCAAGGGCGTGTTGAACATGCTCAAAAGCCTGCGCAAGCAGTACCCGGACAGCCCGTTCGCGGTAGTGTTCGACGCCAAGGGTGGGACGTTTCGCGATGACATGTACGCCGAATACAAGGCCAACCGCCCAAGCATGCCCGATGACATGCGCGTGCAAATCGAGCCCCTGCACCAGAGCGTGATCGCCCTGGGCTTCCCTTTGCTGTGCGTCGAAGGCGTCGAGGCCGATGACGTGATCGGTACCCTGGCCCGCAGCAGTGCGGCCGCTGACCGTCCGGTGGTGATCTCCACCGGCGATAAGGACATGGCGCAGTTGGTCGACGGACACATTACCCTGGTCAACACCATGACCGGTAGCTCGATGGACATCGAAGGCGTAAAGGAGAAATTTGGCGTCGCTCCGGAGCAGATCATCGACTATCTGGCGTTGATGGGCGATTCGTCCGACAACATCCCGGGCGTTCCGGGCATTGGCCCGAAGACCGCTTCCGGCTTGCTGGTGGGCGTGAACGGCGGCCTCAAAGAGCTTTATGAGCAGTTGGACATTGTGCCGACCCTGCCGATCCGCGGTGCCAAGACGCTGCCGGCGAAGCTGGAAGAGCATAAGGAGATGGCATTCCTCTCCTATCAGTTGGCGACGATCAAGATCGATGTGCCGCTGGACGTGGGTCTGGACGATTTGCACCTGATTGAACCGGATCGCGAAAAGTTGCTGGAGCTTTACACCCAGCTGGAGTTCAAGAGCTGGTTCGATGAGATTCAGCGCGATGCCAAGCGAGTGGAGCTCAAGGCCGCGCCTGTTGCCGAGGACATTGTTGAGGCCGCGCCCGCGGCACCCGCAGAAACGACCTACACCACGATCCTCGACCAAGCCACATTCGATGCCTGGCTGAAGAAGCTCAACGACGCGAAGTTGTTCGCTTTCGACACCGAAACCACCGGGATCGACGCTCAGCAGGCGCAACTGGTGGGGGTTTCCTTCGCCGTGCAGCCCCATGAAGCCGCCTACATCCCGCTGACCCATTCCTACATCGGTGCGCCGCAGCAGCTGGATCGCGACACTGTGTTGCTGGCCTTGAAGCCATTATTGCAAGACCCGAGCAAGCTCAAGGTCGGCCAGCACGCCAAGTTCGATATGAATATCCTGGCCAACTGTGCCATCGGCGGCGACCCGGCGAATGGCATCAGCGTGCGCGGTATCGCGTTCGACACCATGCTTGAATCCTACGTGTTGAATTCCACTGCGACCCGCCATGATATGGACAGCCTGGCCAAGAAGTACCTGGACTACGACACCGTCAGTTTCCAGGATATCGCCGGCAAAGGCGCCAAGCAGCTCACGTTCGACCAGATCCCGCTCGAACAGGCTGGCCCTTATGCCGCCGAGGATGCGGACGTGACGCTGCGCCTGCATCAGGCACTGCACGCACAGCTCACCGCCATACCGAGCCTGGCGAGTGTGTTGACGGACATCGAAATACCCCTGGTGCCGGTGCTTGCGCGTATCGAACGCCAGGGCGCGCTGGTGGATGCGCAGCTGCTCGGTGTCCAGAGCATCGAACTGGGCAACAAGATGGTCGAACTGGAGCGCCAGGCGTTCGAGATCGCCGGCGAAGCATTCAACCTGGGTTCGCCCAAGCAGCTCGGCGCGATTCTCTACGAGAAACTCGGCCTGCCGGTGCTGAAAAAAACGGGCAAGGGCCAGGCATCCACGGCAGAGGAAGTGCTGGCCAAGCTGGCCGAAGATGACTATCCGCTGCCCAAGGTACTGATGCAGTACCGCAGCATGAGCAAGCTGAAAAGCACTTACACCGACCGCTTGCCGGAGCAGATCAACCCGCGGACCGGGCGTGTTCACACCTCTTACCATCAGGCGGTGGCGGCGACCGGGCGGCTGTCTTCCAGCGACCCGAACCTGCAGAACATCCCGGTGCGCACCGCCGAAGGGCGGCGCATCCGCCAGGCGTTTGTCGCGCCCAAGGGCTACAAACTGCTGGCGGCGGACTATTCGCAGATCGAACTGCGGATCATGGCGCACCTGTCCAAGGACGAGGGGCTGATGAATGCGTTCCGTAACGACCTGGATGTGCATACCGCCACGGCGGCCGAGGTGTTCAAGGTCGAATTGGCTGAGGTCACCTCCAATCAGCGTCGCAGTGCCAAGGCGATCAACTTTGGCCTGATCTACGGCATGGGGGCTCAGAAGCTCGGCAAGGACATCGGTGTTGATACCAAGACCGCAAAGGCTTACATCGATGTGTACTTCGCCCGCTACCCAGGCGTTCGCGAGTACATGGAGCGCACCCGCGCCCAGGCTGCCGATCAAGGCTACGTGGAAACCTTCTTCGGACGTCGGCTGTATTTGCCGGATATCAACTCCAACAAGCCCCAGGAGCGCGCGGCCGCAGAACGCACGGCGATCAACGCGCCGATGCAGGGCACGGCGGCGGATATCATCAAGAAGGCCATGGTGCTGGTGGATAACTGGCTGACCGCGTCGGGCCTGGATGCCAAGGTGATCCTGCAGGTACACGATGAACTGGTGCTCGAAGTGCGGGAGGATCTGGTGGCCGAGGTCAGCGAGAAGATTCGCGAGCACATGAGCGCGGCCGCGCAGTTGGATGTGCCGTTGGTGGTGGACGTTGGCGTAGGCGACAACTGGGACGAAGCGCACTGATTTCGCGGCATCGCCACCACCGAGCGTGGTGGCGCAGTGCTTTAGATCGGAAATCCGCTGCAGTTATTTCCAATAGTTTTTTGACACTGCCGGAACTTAACCTGTGAACTGCTACTCAGAGTTACTGAATGGGTGGTGAAGCCCTTCAATGCTCCTATGTTGTGTTAAGTGTTGGCAGATATCCGGACCCCGCCCTAGCGGTCCGGTACTTGAACCCCGAACTTCCCCTCCCCATACGAAGTCCGGGGTTTTTTTTGCCCGCAGAAAAGTTACTCGGCGAGTTCCGCACCTTTGTCAGCCAATTCCATCCAGCCGGCCAGCACGGTATAGGCATCTTCCAGGCCCATGCGCTTGGGGGCCGAGAACAGCTGGATGGTGATTGTGTCACCCCAACCCTTGCGGATTTCGGACTGCACTTTGAGCAGGGTGTTCTTGGCGGCGCCGTAGGTAAGCTTGTCGGCCTTGGTCAGCAGGATATGCATCGGCATGCCGCTGGCGACCGCCCAATCCAGCATCAGCAGGTCGAAGTCGGTCATTGGATGACGGATATCCATCATCAGGATCAACCCCTTCAAACTCTCCCGGCCACCCAGGTAAGCCTCCAGGTGACGCTGCCAGTGCAGCTTCAGCGGGATAGGTACTTTTGCATAACCGTAGCCCGGCAGGTCGACCAGACGCCGATCATCGTCTAGCTTGAAGAAGTTGAGTAACTGCGTGCGGCCCGGGGTTTTTGAGGTGCGTGCGAGGCTGGCGTGGGTCAGGGTGTTCAGTGCGCTGGATTTACCGGCGTTGGAGCGACCGGCAAAGGCGACTTCAAAGCCTTCGTCATCGGGGCATTGGTCAACTTTGGCGGCGCTGAGCATGAAGGTGGACTGTTGGCACAGGCCGAGGATGGGGTTCTTGAGTTGCATGAGATTTCCGATGTGGGCGGTGCCGAAAAAGGGTGCGGCAAGCGGTGTCGTTTCCGTTTCAGTAGCGCCAGTATATAATGCCGCAGATTTTGTGTGTGCTTTGTCCCAGCGAAGGATGAAGTTCACGGGAGCGATAGACCTTTATTGCGCATTAGAACGCAAAACGCTCTCAAACCCTGAAAAGGTCGATGTATGACCCGATGGTTGCTCGCTTTTGGTGCCCTGGTTCCGCTGTATGGCGCTCAGGCTACACAGGATCCGGAAGCGGTGTACAACCGAGTTTGCGTGGCTTGCCATGCCGGCCAACTGCCGAACGCCCCGAAACGGGGTGACCAGGCAGCCTGGGCGCCAAGACTGGCGCAGGGCATGGACACGCTGGTGCAACACGTGACCCAGGGTTTCAAGGCAATGCCGCCGCGTGGTTTGTGCATGGACTGCAGTACCGAGGATTACCAGGCCATCATTGAGTTGATGGTGAGTAAACCCGGTAGATAACTCTTAAACCCTTAGCCGTAGTTGGATTAGCTGATGAACAAACTGATCGTGAGTCTGCTGTTGACCTTGGGCATCACCGGTGTTGCCGTCGCCGCAGAGGGCCCCCTTAAAGGTGATGCCACTGCCGGTCAAGCGAAAGCCGCCGTATGTGGTGCCTGCCATGGGCCGGATGGTAACAGCCCGGCGCCGAACTTCCCCAAATTGGCCGGCCAGGGTGAGCGTTACCTGACCAAGCAGATGCACGACATCAAGGATGGCAAGCGCACGGTCCTGGAAATGACCGGCCTGCTGACCAACCTCAGTGACCAGGACCTGGCAGACCTCGCGGCTTATTTTGCCAGCCAGAAAGGCAGTGTGGGAGCTGCTGATCCGAAACTGGTGGCCCGTGGTGAGAAACTGTTCCGCGGCGGTGACCTGGATAAAGGCCTGCCTGCCTGCACCGGTTGCCACTCGCCCAATGGCGCGGGCATAGCCGCCGCCGGCTTCCCGCACCTGAGCGGCCAGCACGCTACCTACATTGCCAAGCAGCTGACCGATTTCCGTAAGGAAGAGGCCGGGCGAGCCAATGATGGCGACGCGGCAATCATGCGCACCATCGCTCGCAAGCTGAGTGATGAAGACATTGCGGCGGTCTCCAGCTACATCCAGGGCCTGCACTAAGGTGCACGCAACGTTAACGCTCGATTAATCCATCGATGCAAGCATAAAAAGGGTGGCTTAGGCCGCCCTTTTTTGTGGCCGCTGCCGTTACACTAACGAACTCATGCCCGCGTAGACCTGTCACAACAAAGGTCGCGTGAGGCGACTTTATTTGTCCAGGAGTAAAGCATGCGTAATCTGATCCTCAGCGCCGCTCTCGTCACTGCCAGCCTCTTCGGCATGACCGCACAAGCTGCCGACGTGCCGCTTGAAGCCGGTAAAACCTACGTTGAATTGGCCAACCCAGTGCCGGTTTCGGTACCGGGCAAGATCGAAGTGGTAGAGCTGTTCTGGTACGGCTGCCCGCATTGCTACGCTTTTGAGCCGGTCATCAACCCTTGGGTCGAGAAGCTGCCCAAGGACGTGAACTTCAAGCGCATCCCCGCCATGTTCGGCGGCCCATGGGATGCCCACGGCCAACTGTTCCTGACCCTGGAAGCCATGGGTGTGGAGCACAAGGTCCACAACGCGGTATTCGACGCCATCCAGAAACAAGGCAAGCGCCTGACCAAGCCGGACGAAATGGCTGACTTCATTGCTACCCAAGGCGTCGACAAGGACAAGTTCCTGGCCACCTTCAACTCCTTCGCCATCCAGGGCCAGATCAAACAGGCCAAGGAGCTGGCGCAGAAGTACGGCGTGCAAGGCGTACCGACCATGATTGTCAACGGCAAGTATCGTTTCGACCTGGGCACTACCGGTGGTCCTGAAGCGACCCTCAACGTTGCCGACCAGTTGATCGCCAAAGAACGCGCAGCCAAGTAAGGGGCTCCTCATGCGCCGCTGGGGTACTGAACGTGTGGTTGGCCTGCGTGAACCGCAGGTCAACGCACATCACCTGGAGTCCACAGGTTTGCCGGCAGACAACCGCCTGCGCCTGCTCAGCTTCAATATCCAGGTGGGCAACAGCACCGAGAAGTACCGGCACTACCTCACCCGTGGCTGGCAGCATTTGCTGCCCCACAACGGCCGGGCCGGTAACCTGCAGAAGATCGGCGACCTGTTGAATGATTTCGACCTGGTCGCCCTGCAGGAGGCCGACGGCGGCAGCATGCGTTCCGGCTATATCAATCAGGTCGAACACCTGGCACACCTCGGGGCGTTCCCCTACTGGTATCAGCAGCTCAATCGCAACCTCGGGCGCCTGGCGCAGCACAGTAATGGTGTGCTCAGCCGTTTGAAGCCCACCTCCATCGAAGATCACCCATTGCCGGGCCCCAAGGGGCGCGGGGCGATTCTCGTGCGTTTTGGCGAAGGGCCTGAGGCCTTGGTGGTGGTGATGATGCACCTGGCGCTCGGGGGGCGTACGCGCAACCTGCAATTGGCCTACGTGCGCGACCTGATTGGCAACTACAAGCATCAGGTGTTGATGGGTGACATGAACACCCATGCGAACGACCTCCTGCTGAATTCCCCGTTGCGTGACCTCGGGCTACTGGCGCCGCAAGTCGAAGCCACGTTCCCCAGCTGGCGCCCGCAACGTTGTCTTGACCATATCCTGCTCAGCCCGACCCTCACACTTGAGAGTGTGCAGGTACTGGCGCAGCCCATCTCCGATCACCTGCCAGTCGCGGTAGAGATTCGTCTGCCGGGTTCGCTCACGGCTGATGCATTGCCCGCGTTGAGCCCCGGCCCTCGCGGACCCCTTGCATGAGCGACGACGCCCAGCGCTGGAAAGAAAAATACCTGTTAAGCATCGAGCAACAAGAAAAGCTCGAACGCCGTTGGGCTGCCCGCCTCGACCTGCTGCGTCGTGGGCTGGTGCGCAGCACGCTGGCGGCGGAAGGCACCGACCGCGCGGTTGACCAATGCATGAAGGAAATGCGCGACGTCGTGCGTACCGACGACATGGACGCTGCCCTCGCCGCCTTGCTGCCGCGCCTGGAAAAGGCGGTACTGGATTCGGAGCAGCGCCGCGAAACCCGGATCGACCAGATGAGCACCGCACTGACCTCCCTGGTCACGCAGTTGCAAAAGCTGCCGCTGCCCCGTGAGGTCGCCCGTCCGCTGAAAACCTTTGCCAAGCAGTTGGATGGCCGTGTCAGCCAGGCGCGCGAGATTCCCCTGTTGCTCAGCGAGTTGAGCAGCCTGCAAGGGCAGGCGCTGGATAACCTGGAGCCGGACGGTGAAACCGTGCGTCCCGGGCCGGGTTTGTTGCAACGCCTGTTTGGTGCCAAGGACGCTTCGAGCGAGGCGCCGGCCAGCGAGCCCATCCCCAGTCCGCCGCCGGCCCCTGTTGCCCCCAAGCCCGCCGCCGAGCCCCAGGAGCCCGAACAGTCCGACGAGTTGACGCAAGCGTTGCGAGCCTTTGCGCCGCCGTCTCAGGCGCCGCTTGCCGCGCAGCCTGAAGCCACAGCGCCAGCCAAGGCTGCCGATGTCGCCAGTGAAAAGTTTGTGTACGAGGCGCCTGTTCAAAGGGCCGCAGTGGCTGCGCCTGTCGACGCTTCTCCAGCACTTGTCGAGCCCGGGGAGCCCGAGCCACAGTTGCAAGAGCCCAGCACCGAGAGTGCTCTCGCCGCTTTTATCGAAGCGCCGCAGGTTGCCGTCGAGGCGCCGCAGGAGACGGTGATCGGCAGCCTCTCGTTCCCTCCGGTTCTTGACGTCGAAGAACCGGACCCCGATGAACTTCAATCGGATGGCCTCTACTCCCTGCCGGATTCACCGGAGCCATCGTATAGCTCCGTGGCCAAGCACATCGAAGACACCCTGATCGGCCTGCTGGAGGAGCTGGCCCTCCCCGAGCGCCATCGGCCCCAGGCCGAAGCCATGCGTGAGCGCTTGGCCCACGGCTTGAATTGGTACGAATTGCTGCCGATCCTCGATGACCTGGCGGTGCTGATGCTGGCGATCACCGACAGCGGCCAGCACGAGTTTGAGGCTTACCTCAAACAGCTCAACGAACGCCTTGAAGCCTTCCAGGGCCATCTGCAGGTGGCCAGCGACGGCCATGCCGACAGCCGCTCCGCTGCCAGGGAGTTGGACACGCAGATTCGCGAACAGGTCGACGGCCTGCAAAGCAGTGTCCAGGAAGCCGCGGACCTGGACAGCCTCAAGCAGGTGCTCGAAAGCCATCTGGAGGGTTTGCTCGGGACCATGGACGAGCACCAGCAACAACGTGATCAGCGCGAGCAGGAAGTGGCGGCGCGCCTGAAAGGCCTGGCCGAGCGGGTCGCCAATATGGAGCAGGAAGCCCAGGGTTACCGTGAGCACCTGGAGGTGCAACGCCAGAAGGCCCTGGTCGATCCGCTCACCGGTTTGCCTAACCGTGCGGCCTGGAGCGAGCGTCTGGACCATGAGGTCAATGCCTGGCACCAGCGTGGCAATAGCCTGTCGCTCGCGATGCTGGACCTGGATCACTTCAAGCGCATCAACGATGGCTACGGGCATCTGGCGGGTGACAAGGTGCTGAAAATCATCGCCAACGTCCTGCGCAAGCGCCTGCGCACCGGCGACTTTATCGCGCGGTTTGGCGGTGAGGAGTTTGTGTTGCTGATGCCCCACTCATCCCTCTCGGATGCGTTGGCGGTGGGTGAGGTGCTACGTGCTGCGATTGCCGCCTGCCCATTCCACTTCAAGGGCGAGCCGGTGACGATTACCGTGTCCATGGGCGTGGCGCAGTTCCTGCCCGGTGAGCGCAGTGAGCTGGCGCTCAAGCGAGCGGACGAAGCGTTGTATCGGGCCAAGGCCGCTGGGCGTAACCAGGTGCAGGCGGCGTAAAAGATGTTCCATTGTGTAATTTGACCGCCGGGCCACAAACGGTACGTTACACTGTTGCATTATCGTCTTCAGCGTACTGTCTTCCGCCATGAAATCCTTGTACTTCGCCTGTGTATTTCTTCTGCTCGCCGGTTGCGCCAGTGGTCCGCGCCTGGACACCCGCCACCCTTCGGCGAACCACGACAATCGCGTGCAGTTCGTGGTCGTGCACTACACCTCCACCAATCTTGAGCGTTCCCTCGCCCTGCTGACCCACGGCCAGGTCAGCGCTCATTACCTGATCGGTGACGACGCCGGCGCCACCATCTACAAGCTGGTGGATGAGAGCCAACGTGCGTGGCATGCGGGAGAAAGCGAGTGGATGGGGCGTACCTGGCTCAACTCCAGCTCCATCGGCATCGAGATCGTAAACCCTGGCTACAAGGACACCCCCACAGGCCGCTTGTGGTACCCGTACTCCGAGGCCCAGGTGAAATCATTGGTGGTGTTGCTCAAGGACATCAGCAAGCGCAATGGCATCGATCCCAGGAACATCATCGGCCATAGCGATATCGCACCCCTGCGCAAGCTCGATCCGGGGCCGCTGTTCCCCTGGAAGCGCCTGGCCGATGAGGGCCTGAGTGTGTGGCCGGATGCCCAGGCCGTCGCCCGTTTCCAGGTGCAGTACGCCGCTGAATTGCCGAGCATCACTTGGTTCCAGGAAGAATTGGCGCTCCTCGGTTACCCGACACCCCAGACGGGTGAGTTGGATGTCGCCACGCGCCATGTGATCGCGGCGTTCCAGATGCGCTTCCGGCCATCCCGGTTCGATGGCGTGCCGGATGCCGAAAGTGCTGCCATCCTGCGTGCCCTGAACCGGCGCTAAGCTGGCGCCTACAAGGGCAGCGCCATATAGAACTGGGTGCCCTGCCCCGGCCGCGAATACACCCCCATGCGGCCGCCGTGCAATTGCACGATCTCCTTGCACAGCGCCAGCCCCAGGCCGGCGCCGCCTTTCTTGCGGCCAACCTGGACGAAGGGTTCGAAGATGCGCCCTTGCTGGCCATAAGCGATACCTTCGCCGTTGTCTTCGACGCTGATAATCACCCGCTCGCCATGACGTCGCGCCTGCAGGCGAATTTGCCCACCGTCGGCGGTATGACGCAGGGCATTGCCCAGCAGGTTGTCGAGCACCCGTTCCAATTGCCCCTGGTCGGCATACAGCCGTGGCAGATCGGATTGCACTTCTACCAGCAGTTCTATGTGTTGCGCATTGGCGGGCTCCGCAAAGCGCGCGCGGGCGTGTTCGAGCAGATCGGTCACGTCGCAGGGGCCCAAGGTGAGTTTCTGCAGGCCATTCTGGTAGCGCGAGAAATTGAGCAGGTCGTTGATCAACTGCATCAGGCGCTGCATTTCTTCATTGACCGTATCCAGCAGGTCCGCTTCACGGGATTCCGGCGGGAACTTCGCGCGTTCACGGAACAGGCCGAACGCCATATGCATGCCGGTCACCGGCGTGCGCAGTTCATGGGACGCGCGCAAGACGAATTCGCTGCGTACCCGCTCGAAGGCGCGCTGTTCGGTGACGTCGTGCAGCACCATCACCGCCCCAAGGATATGTCCCTGGGTATGGCTGACGGGAGTGAGGCTGTAGGTCAGCAGGCGCAGTTCGCCTTCGACTTCGACTTCCAGGTCCTCCGGCGCGCGCTCCAGAGTGCCGCCGCGCAGCACCAGTTGCAGTTGTTCATCCAGCTCCGGGCGCACCAGGGCTTCGCCAAGGCCTTGGCCCAGGCGTTCCTCGTCCCAGCCCAATTGGCGTTGCGCAACGGGGTTGAGATGCTCCAGGCGGCCTTGGCGGTCAATCATCAGCAGGCCGTCGTCGATGCTGTCGAGCACGGCTTGCAGGCGCTGCTGGCCGGCCAGCAACTCGTCAACATTAGTCGCCTGATGCTGGCGCACCGCCTCGGCCATAAGGCCGAAGCGACGGGTCAACAGGTTCATTTCCGCTGCCGAAGAGAGCGGTAGGGTCACTTCAAAATCGCCCTGGCCGATCTTGTCGGCTGCTTTTGCCAGCGCTTCGATCGGGCCGCCAAATCGCCGGGCGATGCCATGGGCCGTGACAAATCCGATGATCAGCACTGCAAGGCCCACCAACCCCAGCAAACCGGCGATCAGCAAGGCGCGCGCGCGGGATTTATGCTCGCTGGCGCTGATGTTTCCCAGGGCTTGTTTATGTTCGGCAATCAGCCCGTTGCGCAGCACATTGAAGGTTTCGGTGAGTTTTTCCTTGCTGCCCGGTGGTGGCGACGCCTGCTGGGATTGCTCGAAGGCGTCCAGCAGGTCCTGGTATTGGGCTCGCGCCTGGCTGAAACCGTGGTTATGGCCGTCGCGTTGCTCATGGGCGATGCCTTGGTCCAGCAGGTCGAAGTAATGCTGCTTGGAGCTTTGCAATGCCTGCGGATCGGGGCGATGTTCCAGCATCATGATCAATTGGTCGCCCAGGCTTTGGCGCAGTTTGAGCCCCAGGTCCAGCGTGACGAAGTTGCTGCGAATCAGGGACTCCTGGGTCTTGGCCATTTGCATGACGCTGACCAGACCCAGGATCAGACCCAGTAGGGCGACGGTGATCAGCGCTGAGATACTCAGGAACAATCGAGTGCGCAGTTTCATCGCTAGCTTCATAGGGTGCAGCTCACAGGTTGTACTGTTTGCGTTTGCGGTACAGGGTCGACGCGTCGATGCCGAGGGTGCGGGCGGCCTGGTCCAGGGTATCGCTGGTGGCCAATACGGCGCCGATATGGGCTTTCTCCAGCTCGTCCAGGCTCAACGCCGCGCCAATGCGCGGGGCGTTATTGGTCGGTTGTTCGGCCATGCCGAGGTGGATGATTTCGACCTTTTCCTGTGGGCAGATGATGCTGGCGCGTTCCACCACGTTGCGTAGTTCGCGGATATTGCCTGGCCAGCGATAGTTGAGCAGGGCTTCGCGCGCTTGATCACTGAAGCCCCGCGCCGGGCGGGCGTATTCCTTGACGAAGCGCGCCAGGAAGCGGTCTGCCAGGGTGAGGATGTCTTCACTGCGCTCGCGCAGCGGGGGCAGGTGCAAGGTGATGACGTTGAGGCGATACAGCAAGTCTTCACGGAAGCGACCGTCGCGCACCATGTCTTCCAGGTTCAGGTTGGTGGCGGCCAGGATACGCACATCGGCGCGACGGGTGACCGGGTCGCCCACGCGCTCATACTCCTTGTCCTGGATAAATCGCAGCAACTTGGGTTGCAGAGTGAGGGGAAAGTCGCCGATCTCGTCGAGAAACAGTGTACCGCCGTCCGCCTGGTTGACCCGGCCCAACGTGCTCTCACTGGCACCGGTAAAGGCACCACGGCTATGGCCGAACAGCTCGCTTTCCATCAGTTCTGCCGTCAGCGACGGACAGTTGATGGTCACGCAGGATTTCTTCGAGCGCTTGCTCCAGCCGTGAATGGCCCGGGCCAGTTCGCCTTTACCCGTGCCGGACTCGCCGAGGATCAGGATGTTGGCATCGGTGCCCGCCACCTGGCGTGCGGTTTCAAGCACAACCATCATTGACGGGCTGTGGGAGTCGAGGCCGTCTTTCTGCTGGCGTACGGCGCCTTCCAATGCTTCCAGGCGCGCGGAAAGTTGGCGCACTTCCAGCTGTTTGGCGGTGGCCAGGCGAAGTTGGTCGGGGCTGCAAGGCTTGACCAGGTAGTCGGCGGCACCCGCCTGGATCGCGTCCACGGCGGTATCGACGGCGGAATGGGCGGTGACGATCACCACACGCATCCACGGCGCCTGGATCCGCATCTGGGCCAACACATCCAGGCCATTGTCTTCACCCAGGCGCAGGTCCAGGAAGCACAGGTCGAACACCTGGCGTTGCATCAGGGCATCGGCCTGGGCGGCGCTGTTGGCGGTGGCGACGGTGTAGCCTTCATCTTCCAGGCAATAACGGAAGGTGCGGAGGATCGCGGACTCGTCATCCACTAAAAGAATGCGGCCTTGAAGTTCCTTGGCTGATTCCATCTGTCCCGCGCTCCTTAACTATGAATGATGGTGTTTAGTCCCGGAATAATCGGGCAAGTTGCATGGTTTATTCTGATCGATAAAAAGCAACGTCGTGCAGCTATCTGCAAGTCTTCCTACAAAGCCCCGTCTGATGGCGTTTTCATGCCGTCTTGCCACTTCGGCAACTCAACCCGCGCATTCGATCCTTTGACCCGACCGCTGGCCATCGTGCATTTCGCACGGCCTGTAGCGGTGGATCGTGCAGGATGCTGCGCCGCCAGTTGAGCCTTAATTTATAAGCTGTTGATTTTAATGGTTTTTATTTTGTAAAAAAGCTGGCATGCGCTCTGCAATACCTCTCTCAAGAGCGTCATGAACGAATAATCAGAATGCGGGAGAAAAGCAGCATGACTCGCCAACACCTCAGCCAACTGCGTGTATCGCCACTGCGTATGCAACAGGGGCTGTTTGCCAGCCTGGCCCTGATGGTCACGCTGATTGCAGGCCAGCAGATGCAACATTGGCAGCAGAGTCAGCACCAAGCCCCGCAATTCGAACGTCCGGTAATGACCCAGACCCATTTCAGTTCCATTGAGAGCCGTGCCGTCGGGAGCGTTTCTGCCGATGTGACCGCCAAGCAATTGAGAGTGGCCGATCAGGACTCCACCCTGGGCGAGCTGCCAACCCAAGAGCGTTGGGTGTTCTAGGCAAAAACGTCGGACGCTTGTGTTGAGCGCCTGAACGGTATCACCGCTGTTACCTTTTATAGAAGCGTAAGGAGAATCACCATGTTGAGTTGGGCAATCACATTTCTGATCATCGCCATTGTGGCCGCAGTCCTGGGCTTCGGTGGTATCGCGGGCACCGCCACGGGTATCGCCAAGATTCTGTTTGTGGTCTTCCTGGTGATGTTCATTGCTTCGTTCTTCTTTGGTCGTCGCGGCCGAGGCTGAAAATGACCACTTTGTCCCTCAAAGCGATTGCTGCCGCTGTGCTCTTGGGCGGCAGCGGCTTCGCGATGGCCGCCAATGACGGTCAGTCGCGGGCCAACGAACTGCTCAGCGCGGATCCGCAGTACCGCGAGACCTGGCAAGGCGTGGTGAAGAAAGAAGAGCGCCTGCCGGAATGGGTCTTGAACCTGTCGGGCACGGCCGAGCAGATGAATGCCGTGGAAGAAGATGGCGATAAGTACTTGGTGGGGCCGCTCTGCGAAACTGCGGATACGTGCCTTAACAAGCGCCTGATCGTCGCCTTCAGCCTCGACAAGGAAGATGCCTACGCCATGTTGGTGGAAGTCCCTGCCGGTTTGCCGGCGGACAAGTCTCCGACGCGGCATGCCGATTACCGGTTTATCGGTAAGCCGGACGAAGGCATGCAGAAGCTGCTGATGGAGCAGCTGAAGAAAGATCCGAATTGGTACTAGGTTGCGTCTGACGGGTCTGTCGTCTGCGCGATCAGCGTCCATAGAAAGAAGCCTCTCGCTTCTTTCTGTCTGCATCCCCCGCCAAGGGGGATGCATGACCAGGGGGCCGGGTTGTTCTGATCAATTGAGATCGGCGTGACCTACGGGCACAGGGAGTGCCTGCGCAAGGGCCAGGTCAGGTGAAAAGCTGCGACGCAGGTTCACAAGCCCACGGCTTGCTGAACTTGCGGCGGGCTTGTGACTCTTATTCCCGCCTCCTATGCCGCCCATAGCCACAAATCCTGATTTTGCTTTCGACCAACCATTACTGGGTGTGTCGGGGCGACCATCTATCGAGAAAGTTTTGCTCGCGCCATAGGACGTTTCCGACGCTCGACGGCAGAGTTCCCGGGCATTTCTGCCAACCTCTCCAAGACCTGCAAAATCTCTGCGCGAGCCTGAATTGGCAGGTTCACGGCATATTCACCGGACAAAATGTCACATTTGAACTGACCGTTCGGACAGTTATTATGGAAAAAAGTCATGCCGATTTGGCATGGGGTAGGCGTTTACGGCATTAGACGTCGTCCCCTTGCATGGGAATAGTTGCGCCTTTTTTCGCCTGCCAGTAAGCCATTTCGGCCATGCTGCGGTGACCTTCCATGGAGGCAGATGCGCACACTTTTTCGCTCTCGAGCGTTGCAGCTGGCGCATTTGCCTTAAGTCCACTTGAAGTAAGGGTAATGACATGAAGAAGGCAAAGCTAAGCCTCGCCTGGCAGATCCTCATCGGTTTGGTATTGGGGATCGCAATCGGCGCAGTGCTCAACCATTTCAGTGCTGAAAAGGCCTGGTGGATCAGCAATGTGTTGCAGCCAGCGGGCGATATCTTTATCCGCCTGATCAAGATGATCGTGATCCCGATTGTGATTTCCTCGTTGATCGTCGGCATTGCCGGTGTCGGTGACGCGAAAAAACTCGGGCGCATCGGCGTCAAAACCATCCTTTACTTCGAAGTGGTCACCACCATCGCCATCGTGGTCGGCCTGCTGCTTGCCAACCTTTTCCACCCGGGCGCAGGCATCGACATGAGTACCCTGGGTACCGTCGATATTTCCAAGTACCAGGCGACCGCCGCCGAGGTGCAGCATGAGCATGCGTTCATCCAGACCATCCTCAACCTGATCCCGTCTAACATCTTCGCCGCTGTAGCCCGTGGCGAGATGCTGCCGATCATCTTCTTCTCCGTGCTGTTCGGCCTGGGCTTGTCGAGCCTCAAGCCGGAGCTGCGCGAGCCGCTGGTGACCATGTTCCAGGGCGTGTCCGAGAGCATGTTCAAAGTCACCCACATGATCATGAAGTACGCCCCCATCGGCGTATTCGCGCTGATCGCGGTGACCGTGGCCAACTTCGGCTTTGCCTCGCTGCTGCCGCTGGCCAAGCTGGTGATCCTGGTTTACGTCGCCATCCTGTTCTTCGCCTTTGCGGTGCTGGGCCTGATCGCTCGCCTGTTCGGCTTCTCGATCCTCAAGCTGATGCGCATCTTCAAGGACGAGTTGGTGCTGGCCTACTCCACCGCCAGTTCCGAAACTGTGCTGCCGCGTGTGATCGAGAAGATGGAAGCCTACGGCGCGCCCAAGGCCATCTGCAGCTTCGTGGTGCCGACCGGCTACTCGTTCAATCTCGACGGTTCGACCCTGTACCAGAGCATCGCGGCGATCTTTATCGCCCAGCTGTATGGCATCGACCTATCGATCGGCCAGCAACTGATGCTGGTATTGACCCTGATGGTCACCTCCAAAGGCATCGCTGGTGTGCCGGGCGTGTCCTTCGTGGTGCTGCTGGCCACCCTGGGCAGCGTGGGTATCCCGCTGGAAGGCCTGGCCTTCATCGCCGGTGTCGACCGCATCATGGACATGGCCCGTACCGCGCTGAACGTGATCGGCAACGCCCTGGCCGTGCTGGTCATCTCGCGCTGGGAAGGCATGTACGACGACGCCAAGGGCGAGCGCTACTGGAACTCCCTGCCGCACTGGCGCACCAAGCAAGCCCTGCCGACTGCCCAAGCCACTCGCGGCTGATAGCCCGACGGCTGTAAGACAAACCCCGGTAAATCCGGGGTTTGTCGTTTCTGTCAGCCCCGCTATCATTCGCCCCATCTTTCGGGGGATTCAACTGATGCTCAATGGCCTGTGGCTTGGCTTCTTTGTCGTGGCAATGGTGTCAGCACTGGCGCAATGGCTGGTGGGCGGTAACGCCGGGATTTTCGCGGCGATGGTCGAAAGCATTTTCGCCATGGCCAAATTGTCCGTGGAAGTGATGGTGCTGTTGTTCGGCACCCTGACGTTATGGCTGGGCTTCTTGCGTATCGCCGAAAAAGCCGGGATTGTCGAATGGCTGGCCAAGGCCCTGGGCCCGCTGTTCCTGCGCCTGATGCCGGAAGTGCCGGCCGGTCACCCGGCCATTGGCCTGATCACCCTCAACTTTGCCGCCAACGGCTTGGGCCTGGATAACGCAGCAACACCTATCGGCCTGAAGGCCATGAAGGCGCTGCAAGAGCTCAATCCCATCCCTAACACGGCGACTAACGCACAAATCCTGTTCCTGGTGCTCAATGCATCCTCCCTGACCCTGTTGCCGGTGACGATCTTCATGTATCGCGCCCAGCAAGGTGCGCCCGATCCGACCCTGGTATTCCTGCCGATCCTGCTGGCCACCAGCGCATCCACATTGGTGGGCCTGCTGTCGGTGGCGGTGATGCAGCGCCTGCGGCTGTGGGACCCGGTGGTGCTGGCCTACCTGGTTCCAGGCGCATTGGTACTGGGTGGGTTCATGGCCCTGCTGGCGACCCTCTCGGCCACCGCATTGGCCGGGTTGTCGTCAATCCTCGGCAACCTCACGTTGTTCGGCCTGATCATGCTGTTCCTGCTGATCGGCGCGCTGCGCAAGGTTAAGGTCTACGAAGCATTTGTCGAAGGCGCCAAGGAAGGCTTCGACGTCGCCAAGAACCTGCTGCCGTACCTGGTGGCGATGCTGTGTGCGGTGGGCGTGTTGCGTGCCTCCGGCGCGTTGGACCTGGGCCTCGAAGGCATTCGCCATGTGGTGGCCTGGACGGGCATGGACACGCGCTTTGTCGACGCCTTGCCGACCGCAATGGTCAAGCCCTTCTCCGGCAGCGCGGCCCGGGCGATGTTGATCGAGACCATGCAGACCCAGGGGGTGGACAGCTTCCCGGCGTTGGTGGCGGCGACGATTCAGGGCAGTACGGAGACCACCTTTTATGTGTTGGCGGTGTACTTCGGTTCGGTGGGCATCCAGCGGGCGCGGCATGCCGTAGGGTGCGCGTTGCTGGCTGAGTTTGCTGGTGTGGTCGCAGCGATCGCGGTGTGCTACTGGTTCTTTGGCTGAGGCTTAAATAGCTATCGGGAGCAAGCCCCCTCCCACATTCTGAATGTGTTCACAGATCCAAATGTGGGAGGGGGCCCCGATGAGGCCCTCAGCGTTTCACCGCACCATTGCCCTGCTGAACAACCCACTCCACCACCTGCCTGTTCAACTGATCTCCCGCCAACCCAAACCCGGTCACCACCGCCGGCACTTTGGTGTCAGTCACCGCCTGCTGCACTTCAAACCGCCGGCTGGCAATAATCCGCTGATCACTCCCACGCACCAGGCGTGCGTCGAGGCGGATCACCACCGCTACCGCACTGCCCCGGTACTCGCTCTGAAACGCCTGCAACTGCCCGCCCAATTCATAATCGGCCTGCAGGTTGGTGTCGTCGGTGCTCAACAGCGTTACGCGTCCATCGCGCTGGAACCCGTCCATCAGGCGATTGCGCAGCAGCACCGGCACTGGGTCGCTCCAGCGTGAGTTCGCATAGCTGCTGATCAAATCGCCATTGGGCACCACGGCGATGCGTGGGCTGTCGAGGAACTCACTGGTCTGCGGCTTGGCCAGGCGCAGCGACCAATTGACTGGCGCGCCCTGGGTCGTGCCCTGGGCCGTAGGCAGTCGGTAGACGTCCGACGGATCCGCCTTGGGCAGGATCGAACACGCGCTGATCAGCGCCAAGGCCACAGGGGCGATCATTTGGTAAGCACGCTTCATGGCGTGAACTCCTTGTTCTTGTCGCTGCCCAGCAGGTAGCCGCTGGGGTTGGCTTCCAGGCGGCGAGAGATGGCGCGCAGTGAACCGAGGGTTTCGCGCAGTTCGCGCACGGCCGGCGCCAGTTCGTTGAGGCCCTGCATGCCGCTGTTCACCGAGTCCTTGTTGTTGGTCAGCAAGGTATTGATGGTGGCGGTGCTTTGCTCAAGGGATTTCATCGCCTGTTCGGCGCTGCCGAAGACCTGCTTGCCTTGATCACTGAGCAGGCCATTGGCGTTGCGCATCAGCGCCGTGGTTTGCTCCAGGGCGGCCCCGGCCTGCTTGCTTACCTGCATCAATTGCTGCATCACCACCTTGATATCCCCACGCTGGTCGGCAATCGCGCCGGTGGTTTGTTCCAGATGGTCCAGGGTGTTGCTGAGGCGCTCGACATTCTGCGCGGAGAACATGTCGTTGGCGTTGTGCAGCAGCAGGTTGATGCTGGTCATCAGGTCGTTGCTGTTATTGAGTAATCGCGCGATCGGCGATGGCGAGGCGATGATCTCCGGCAGGTTGCCGTCCTTGCCCTTGAGCTCCGGGCTTTGCGGCGTGCCGCCGCTGAGTTGGATGATCGAGGTGCCGGTGATGCCGGTCAGCGCGAGTTTGGCCTGGGTGTCTTCCTTGATCGGCGTCTGGCCGGCCAGGCGAATGCGCGCGAGTACGCGGCGCGGGTCCTTGGGATCCAGGCGCAGGCTGATGACATCGCCCACCTTGATCCCGCTGTATTGCACCGAGCTGCCCTGGGACAGACCGCTGACCGCTTCGTTGAAGATCACTTCGTAATCCTGGAAGGCGCTGTCGACGCTGGATTTGGCCAGCCACAGGCCAAACAGCATCGCGCCGACCACCACGATCACGCTGAACAGACCGATCATCACATGATGGGCTCGGGTTTCCATGTCATACCTCGTTGAGCGGTTGAGCGGCATCCAATGCCGCGCGGCCACGGGGGCCGTGGAAATATTCGTGAATCCAGGCGTCGTCCGTTTCCGAGACGATATCGATGGCATCGGCCACCAGCACCTTCTTCTGCGCCAGCACCGCCACACGGTCGGTGATGGTGTAGAGCGTGTCCAGGTCATGGGTGACCAGGAACACGCTCAGGCCCAGCGCATCACGCAGGGTCAGGATCAGTTGGTCGAATTGCGCCGCACCAATCGGGTCGAGGCCGGCGGTGGGTTCGTCGAGGAACAGGATGTCCGGGTCCAGTGCCAGTGCCCGTGCCAGGGCCGCGCGCTTGATCATGCCGCCGGACAGCGAAGCGGGGTATTTGTCGGCCGCCGACAGCGGCAGTCCGGCCAAGGCCAGCTTGACCGCAGCCAGGTGCTCGGCATCACGGCGGCTGAGCCCGGCATGTTCGATCAGCGGCAGCGCGACGTTCTCGGTCACCGTCAGCGAGGAGAACAGCGCGCCCTGCTGGAACAGTACGCCAAAGCGCCGTTCCACCAGCGAGCGTTCATGTTCCGGCAGGCTCGGCAGGTTCTTACCGAACACCCGCACTTCGCCTTCACTGGGCCGGCGCAGGCCGACGATGCTGCGCAGCAGCACTGATTTACCGCTGCCGGATCCGCCGACCACCGCAAGGATTTCGCCCTTGTACAGATCCAGGTCGAGATGCTCGTGCACGCGTTGGCTGCCAAAGCGATTGCACAGGCCACGCACTTCAATCACCGCCTCGGTGGGCGCACGGTGCAGACGACTCACCAGCCCATCTCCATGAAGAACAACGCGGCCACCGCATCCAGCACGATCACCACAAAGATCGATTGCACCACGCTGGAGGTGGTGTGGGCGCCGACCGATTCGGCGCTGCCGCTGACCTTGAAGCCTTCCAGGCAGCCGATGGCGGCGATCAGGAAGGCGAAGAACGGGGCTTTTACCATGCCCACCAGGAAGTGCTGCACGCCAATGTCCGATTGCAGCAGCGAGAGGAACATCGCCGGCGAGATGTCCAGGGCCACGGCGCAGACCACGCCGCCGCCGACGATCCCCGCCAGCATCGCCATGAACGTCAGCATCGGCAGTGCCACCAGCAACGCCAGCACGCGCGGCAATACCAGCAACTCCATCGGGTCCAGGCCCAGGGTGCGGATGGCGTCGATTTCTTCATTGGCCTTCATCGAGCCGATTTGCGCGGTAAAGGCGCTGGCGGTGCGACCGGCAATCAGGATGGCGGTGAGCAATACGCCGAATTCCCGTAGGAAAGAGAACGCCACCAGGTCCACGGTAAAGATCGTTGCGCCAAAGCTCTTGAGCACTGTAGCGCCGAGGAACGCCACGACGGCACCGACCAGAAAGGTCAGCAACGCGACGATGGGCGCGGCGTCGAGGCCGACCTGTTCAAGATGGGCGACCATCGGCGTCAGGCGCCAGCGCTTGGGCCGGAAAATGCCCCGGGCAAAGGTTTCGAGGATCAGGCCGATAAAGCCCAGCAGTTGCTTGCTGTCTTGCCAGACCTTGTCCACGGCCGCGCCGATACGCGCCAGCACCTGAATGCCAGTGGCTTCTTCCGGCGCTTTGTCCGGCACGCAAAAATCGTTGAGGGAGCGGTAGACGGTCTTGAGCAGCGCGCGGTCGGCTGCGGACAGGCTGCAGTCGGTCTGCTCGGCGGATTGTTCGATACGGGTGGGCCCCAGCAGCTCCACCAGCAGCGAGGCGCCGGCGGTATCCAGGGCGCCGAGGCCATTGAGATCGATGCACGCTCCGGCGTCGTATTGGCCGTCGAGCTTGTCCGACAGCTTCTTCAGGTTTGCGTAGTGGGCAAGCGTCCAGTCCCCTGTAATCCGCAGTAACGGGGGAGCGGTGGACGTATCGAGGTGGGCTGCGCCGGCCGTAGTACTACTGGTCATAAGCTCCGAGCTTGTCTGGCTATCCACAATTCCTACGTAATAGCACGATCCTGCCTACTTTGGGTTGTCGGTTTGTGCTGTGTCCGTCACTTTAAAACGCAGCACGCCGATCACCTGGCCGTCCTCCGTCAACACTTGGACTTGCCAGCGCCCTACCGCTTCGGGCGGGAAGTTCTGCTTGTGGGTCCAGGCGCGGTAGCCCTCCTTGCGTCCGCCGTGGATGTCCAGGGCGATGCGGTCGACCTCTTTGCCGTTGAATTTCCACACGTGGTAGATGCGCTCATCCAGCCCGCGCGGCGCGTTGATTGCGGTGTAGGCATAGAGCCCGCCGTTGCGCAGTTGGGCGGCGCTGACTTCCTTGAGGTCGTCACCCGGCGTGCGGTCTTGCAGTTGGGTGCTGATCGCCACTTCGGTCATCCACAAGGTGGCCGGCGGTACCCAACTGCGCAGGAACCAGCCCGCGCAACCAATGGCGGCCGTTACCCCCAGCAGCATCGCCCAGCCCTTGAGGCTGCGCAGCGGCAGGCTCACCGCCAGGCTTGGAATCGACAAGGCCATGGCGACGCCGAGGGCGAGTTTGTAACTTTCGGCGGTGGTCAGGTGCAGGATGATCGGCAGCGCAGTGAGCAGCGCGGCGAACAGGGTCAGGGTGTGCAACGCGAGGAACAACGAACGCTTGGGCGCCAGCCATTTGTAGTACAGCGGGTCGACGATCGAAACCAGCGCGGCCGCGCCGAGCAGGCCGGTGAACACCGATTGGCCGCTGTTCCAGGCGGTGGTGACGAAAAAGAACGGCAGCACGAAGAACAGACTTTCCTGGTGAATCATCTGGGTCGCGTAGCGCAGCAGGGGTTCGGGTATTTCGCGCTTGAAGACTTTGGTGAACAGCTGGGTAAAGCTGTTTTCCAGCATCAGCCACAGCCAGCTCACCAGCATGATCACCGCGATCCAACTGGCCATGCCCTGCTGGCGATCCACCAGGATGAAGCTGCATACACCCGAGATAAAACCGCCGAGTGCAATCACCCCTGGGTAGCGCTTCATCAGTTCGAGGACGCGGGTGATTAAGCGGGTCAGGTTTTGCATTCGGCGGTTCGCAGTCTTTGTAGGAAAAAATCCCAGACAGAATAACGTCTTAGGCCAGGGTTCGGTGCCTCATTACGCGATCCGTTTGCGATAACGGCGCACGCCGATCAACGCAATGGCGATCAGCCCGAGGATGCCGGCGCCGATCCAGTTGAGCATGTCGTAGCTCAGCAGTGGTTTCTCGATGCGCCAGTAACCCGGTTGCTTGAGCAACTCGCGCATGGCCTGGCTGGTCTGCTCCAGGCTCACGGCCTTGATGCGTTTGACCGGGTCGCTGAAGTGGCCGTTGTCGTAATCGCCCGAGGCGCTCCAATAATAGTCGGCCAGCGCGCTGTTGCCCTGCACGGCCCAGGCCTGGCGGGCGATGGCGGCCTGTTTGAGGCGCGCGAATACCGTTGGGTCAAGGCCGTCCTTGAGCAGTTGCGCTTTGAGGTCTTGCAGCACCTGCTCGGCTTCGGGGAGGTGGTCCCGCTCGAGGTCGGCATTCAGGCTGAGGAAGCCAACGCCGCCGAGCACTTCGCGCTCGCTCCAGGGGCCGTAGGACAACCCATGCTTGAGGCGCAGTTGGCGGTACAGCGCCCAATCCAGGTAATCCTTGAGCAGGTCGTAGGTTTCATCATGCTGGTCGTCCAGCACCGGCTCGGGGAACAGCCAGTGCAGTTTGGCACTGTCACCCACCCAGCCGTGGATCAGGTCGCGGTGGCTGGCGGCGGCGTGCTGGATCTGCGGCAGCGCCGGGTGCTCGCTGGGTTCGATCGGGTCGAGTTGACCGTAGGTGCGCTCCAGGTAGGCCGGCAGCAGTTTGTCGAGGTCGCCGACGATGATCAGGGTCATGTTGTTGGGGGCGTACCAATTTTTGCGCAGCGTCTCCAGTTGGTCGCGGGTCAGGTGATCGACCTCGGAACGCTCGGCGCATTTGAGCCCCAGCTCGATGGCCAGTTGATTGCTGGCGGTGTGACCCAGGTCCTGGCGGTCGAGCAGGCGTTGCAGGTGGGAGTAATGACCGCCGTCTTCGCGCTCGACGACCTGTTTGGCCGCGTTGATATTGGCGTCGGTCAACTGGGTGCGGGTGATGATCGCCAGCAGCAGGTCGAGCACCTTGCGCTGGTTTTGCGCGGGTGCCTCGATCACAAAGGTCGTATCGGCGTTGCTGGTGTAGGCGTTCCACTCGCCACCCAGGGCTTGCATGCGGTCTTCCAGCTCGCCTTCGCCGCCGCCGTCGATACCGCTGAACAGCAAGTGCTCGAGCAGGTGCGGCAGTTCCTTGTCTTCGCAACCGAAGTCGTCCAGGCCGACGCCGACCACCAGGCGAATCGCCACATGGCCGCGCTCGGTGCCCGGTTTAAGCAGCAATTGCAGGCCGTTGGGCAAGGTGTAGCCCTCAACCTGCAAGCGGTCAAAGGCAAGGACGTGGGCAGAACCCATGAGCAGGCAAGCGAACAACAGGCGACGCATAACAAGCTTCCTGGCGAGTGAGGTCAGCTTTAACTGACTTCACGGGCCATCGTACGTTCAGGGCGAATGTGTGATGTCGGCAATATCTTCGGCGGAGAGTGCGCCGGTGTCGGACGTTTCCAAGACTACATAAGCACTGCTGCAAAACAACGAGTTCAAGCGTTTCATGTCGGCAATCAGCTCCAGGTGCAGGGAACTGGTCTCCAGGCTCTGCACGATCTTGCGTTGCAGGCGACTGACGTGGGCGTGGGCCAGGCGGCGTTCCTGGGCGCGAAAGCGGCGCTTTTCGCGCAGCAGTTGGCGGGCGCTTTCCGGGTCGGCACTGAGGAACACCGACAAGCCCAGGCGCAGGTTGGCGATCAATTGGCTGTGCAGGCCGGTGAGTTCTTCCAGGCCCACTTCGGAAAACTGGCGGCGTTGGGAGGTTTTCTGCTGCTGGACTTTACGCAGCATGCGTTCGATCAGGTCGCCGGCCAGTTTCAGGTTGATCGACAGCTCGATGATTTCGGCCCAGCGCCGACTGTCTTGCTCGCTGAGGTCTTCGCGGGGCATTTGCGCCAGGTAGAGTTTGATCGCGCTGTAGAGTGCCTCGACATCATCGCTGAGGCTGCGTATTTCCTGGGTAATGGCTGTCTGTTTGCCGCGCAGCACTTCCTGCATGGCGGTGAGCATGTTGTCGATCAGATCACCCAGGCGCAGGGTTTCGCGCGCGGCGTTGGCCAGGGCCAGGCTCGGTGTGGTCAGGGCCGTGGGGTCCAGGTGGCGCGGTTTGGCCTTGCCGTTGACCTCGTCCCGCTCCGGCAGCAACCAGGCACACAGCCTGGCCATGGGGCCGATGGTGGGCAGCAGGATCAGGCAACGGCTGACGTTGTAGAGCAGGTGGAAGGTGATGACCATGCCTTGGGCGCTGTAGTCCAGGCCGTCCATCCACAGCACCAGCGGGTCGAGCACCGGGATAATCAGCAGCAGGCCGATCAGTTTGTACAGCAGGCTGCCCAAGGCGACCTGGCGACCGGCGGCGTTCTGCATGCTGGTGCTGAGAAAGGCCAGCACGCCGCTGCCGATGTTGGCGCCGATTACCAGGCCGATGGCCACGTGCAAGCCGATCACCCCGGCGCCGGCCAGGGTGGCGGTCAGCAGGACAGCGGCGAGGCTGGAGTAGGAAATCATCGCGAACAGGGCGCCGACCAGGGCATCGAGCAAAATATCGCCGGTCAGCGAGGCGAACAGCACTTTCACGCCCTGGGCGTGGGTAATCGGCCCGGCGGCTTCGACGATTAACTGCAGCGCGAGGATGATCAGCCCGAGGCCGATCCCGACCCGGCCCAACTGCCCGGCCCGCGTCTGTTTGCGCGACAGGAAGAAAATCACCCCGAGAAAGATCAGCAGCGGCGACAGCCAGGACAGGTCGAAGGTCAGCACCCGCGCCATCAGCGCGGTACCGACGTCGGCGCCGAGCATGGTCGCCAGGGCGGGCACCAGCCCCATCAGGCCCTGGCCGACAAAGGAGGTCACCAGCATTGCCGTGGCGTTGCTGCTCTGCACCATGGCAGTCACCAGGATGCCGGCGACAAATGCCAGCCAGCGCTTGGACATGTTCTGCCCGATGACTTGACGCAGGTTGGAACCGTAGACCCGCAGGATGCCGGTACGGACGATGTGCGTGCCCCAGATAAGCAGGGTCACGGCGGAAAGCAGATTGAGCAAGGTCAGCATGCTCGGCCCCCCGTGTGGGTGTGCGCCATTTGGCGCAAATGAGAATTACCGCGTGCCGTTCTACGTCTTGTAGTTAAGCTGTAGTTGGCGAATGGGCTCGGCGCCAGCATCGCATAGCTAAAGTGGGGATTGAAACAAAACTGTCATGAAATCAGCTTTTTATGCATGAAAAAAGGGGCTTATAAAAGCCCCTTTTTTGTCTGGCTCGGGTTTATTGACCCGGAATATCCTTGCGCAGTTTCACAGGGTCCTGCTGTTTCTTCTTTTTCGCGATGGCGGTGCGCATCTTGATGTTCACTGCTTCCACCGCCAGCGAGAATGCCATGGCGAAGTAGACGTAGCCTTTTGGCACGTGCACGTCGAAGGATTCGGCGATCAGTACGGTACCCACCACCAGCAGGAACGACAGCGCCAGCATCTTCAGCGACGGGTGCTTGTCGATGAAGTCGCTGATGGTGCCGGCGGCCAGCATCATCACCAATACGGCAACAATGATCGCGGCAACCATGACCGGCACATGGGAGACCATGCCCACGGCGGTGATCACCGAGTCCAGGGAGAAGACGATGTCGATGATCGCGATCTGGATGATGGTGTAGATAAACTTGCCACCGGCGCCCTTGGGTTCGTCGTGGGTTTCGTCTTCACCTTCCAGGGCGTGGTACATCTCCTGGGAGCTTTTCCACAGCAGGAACAGGCCACCGAAGAACAGGATCAGGTCGCGGCCGGAAATGCCTTGGCCGAAGACCACGAACAGATCGTCGGTCAGGCGCATGACCCAGGTGATCGACAGCAGCAACAGGATTCGCGTGACCATGGCCAATGCCAGGCCGAAGATCCGGGTGCGTGCCTGCATATGCTTGGGCATGCGGCTGACCAGGATCGAAATCATGATGATGTTATCGATGCCCAGGACGATCTCGAGGGCCGTCAGGGTGAAGAAGGCAATCCAGATTTCCGGATTGGTCAGCCATTCCATGTGTATTCCTTTGAGCAAGTGTTAAACCGCGCAAGCTGCAGCGCCGCGCGGTGAGTGAGTCGGTACGATTATAGAGTGCTGAACAGCGGAAAAATCCCCATCAGCAATGCGGCGAACATTATGCACAGGCATACCAGTACTGCCCACTTCAGGGTGAAGCGCTGGTGATCGCCAAATTCGATACCGGCCAGGGCCACCAACAGGTAGGTCGACGGTACCAGCGGGCTGAGCAAGTGCACGGGCTGGCCAACAATCGAGGCGCGGGCCATTTCCACTGCGGTGATGCCGTAATGGCTGGCGGCTTCGGCGAGTACTGGCAGTACGCCATAGTAGAACGCATCGTTGGACATGAAGAAGGTGAACGGCATGCTCACCAGTGCGGTGATCACCGCCAGGTAAGGGCCCATGGCTTCCGGAATGACGGCCAGCAGGCTCTTGGACATGGCATCGACCATGCCGGTGCCCGACAGGATGCCGGTGAAGATCCCTGCGGCGAAGATCAACCCGACCACCGCCAATACGCTGCCGGCGTGGGCGGCGACGCGGTCTTTCTGCTGTTGCAGGCACGGGTAGTTGACGATCATCGCGATACTGAATGCCACCATGAACAGCACCGGCAGCGGCAACAGGCCGGCGATCAGGGTGCACATCAGGGCCAGGGTCAGGGCACCGTTGAACCAGATCAGCTTCGGACGACGGGCGTCCGGGTATTGCGACACGCTGATCTCGCTGTGGTCGATCTCGTCGCCTTGCAGGTGCAGTTCACCCAGGCGCGCCCGTTCGCGCTTGCCGTACATGTAGGCAATCACCAGGATCGCGACCACACCGGCGGCCATCGCCGGGATCATCGGTACGAAAATATCCGAGGGGTCCACGTGCAGCGCACTGGCGGCGCGGGCGGTCGGGCCGCCCCAGGGGGTCATGTTCATCACGCCACCGGCGAGGATGATCAGGCCGGCCATGATCCGCGGGCTCATGCCGATGCGCTGGTACAGCGGCAGCATGGCGGCCACGCAAATCATGTAGGTGGTGGCGCCGTCACCGTCGAGGGACACCACCAGGGCCAGCACGGCGGTGCCGACCGACACCTTCAGCGGGTCGCCCTTGACCATCTTGAGGATCTTGCGCACAGCCGGGTCGAACAGGCCGGAGTCGATCATCAGGGCAAAATAGAGGATGGCGAACATCAGCATCACGCCGGTGGGCGCGAGCTTGGTAATGCCTTCGAGCATCATCGGGCCGATCTTCGGTGCGAAACCGCCGAACAGCGCGAACAGGATAGGCACGATGATCAGGGCGATCAGCGCGGACAGGCGCTTGGTCATGATCAGGAACATGAACGTGATGACCATGGCAAAGCCAAGGAAAGTCAGCATAGGAATACTCCAGGCGTAGCGCGGCTAGGGAATGGCGAACCGGGGTGGGGTCAGCGCAGAACGAAGGGCACGAGGCGTACGGGTGGAGTTGGGGCGAACAGGCGGGTACGGACGGACATCGGGGATCACCATTGTTGTTGTGTACAGCCGGTCTGTTGCCGGCAGTTGGGGGCGATCCTAGACGCGTTAGCTTTCAGCCAGCTTTCGTTGGCAAAACAGTTGGTGGTGGGAAGATGTACGGTCTTCAGGTGTACACATTGCAAATGTGGGAGGGGGCTGCTCCCACATTGGAATGTGTTTATCCCGTGTACTTCAGGGCAGCTCGAGGCCGCCCGCTGCTTTGTGCAGTTTGCGCAGGTGTTCACCCACCTGCTTGAGGTTGGCTTCACACGCGGCAATTTCGGCCGCGCGGGACGGATCCAGCAGCGCCCTCACCTCTTTATCCAGCTCGCCGGTGAGCGATTGCAGCTGCTTCTGGCGCTCGGCGCTTTCCGATTCCAGGCGCTTGGCTTCCGATGGTTGCGGCAGGCCATAGCCACCGCTGCCCAGCAGTTCTGCCGGACGGCTGAGGAAGCCACTGTTGGCGAGGATCTGCTGCAGCGTGGCGTTGGCTTTCTCCATGCCGCCGTTTTTCAGCTCGCGTGCACCGAGGTAGCGTTGCTTGACTTCGTCCTGGGCCAGCATCAGCTGTTTGCGAAAGCTCGCCTGTTCCAGCAGCAGCAGTGCGGCGCTGGTGCGCAGGTCGGCCTGGTCGAACCACTGGCGGCGCTCTTCGGCGCTGAGGGACAGCCAGTCTTCAACCTGGGTCTGTTTGATCGGCAGGTGTTTGCGCAGCACGTCGAACATGGCCTGGTAGCGTTCGCGGAAGGAGTCGAAGTGATACCCCAGGCGCATGGCCTCGCGTTTGTCGTTGAGTACGCTGGTATCCGCCAGGCCGCGGGCTTGCAGCACTTCCAGCAGGCCATTAGGCGTGATGTTATCCAGGCCGGTCAGCTGCGGGTTGGCGCTGCCGCTGCGCAGCAGTTTCAGGCTTTCGACCGCGCAATTGTTGGACAGGAAGTAATAGTTGCCGTCATAGCTCCAATGCATTTCAGCGGCGTGCTCGACGGTGTCGTTGATCTCCTGGCGCGACAGTTTCAGCGGCACGGACGCCAGGCCGCGCAGTTCGGTCTTGGTGTATTCGTCGATCACCTGGGCCAGCGGCAACACGAACAGCCGTGACGGGTACTTGCCCACCAGGCCGTCCCAGCTGGACAGCTGTACATCGCCGACGAAGGCGCGGTAGGACAGCACCAGGTGCTGGTCCAGGTCGAGCCGGCAGTCCGGCCCACGGGGGCGGCCCGGCGCGCAGATCACCAGGCGCAACATACTGTGGCCCCAGCGGCTGACCAGGTTCTGGTTGGCTTCGGCCAGCAGGTAGTCGATTTCGTAGACCCGCTCCGGGTCGACGTGGCCCAGGGGTGTCTTGGCGAAATCGTTGCCGGCGTTGAGGAACGCGTAGGTCTTGGCGCAGGTGTCTTGTTCCGGTGGGGCCCAGCCGAAGTGTTCCTTGTAATAGCGGAACAGCGCGGGGCGCCGGCAGGCATAGCTTGGGTCGAGAAGGAAGTACTCCATATTGACCGCTACGAATTCCAGCGGGCTGGTGGTTTCGTAGATATCCGGGCTGCGCGCGACCTGACGGTTGTGTTGTTCGCGCTCACCGCGACGGCCGACATATTGCGGCCAGCCCGCCAGGTCCAGCAGGCGCGGGTCATCGCTGAGGGTGAAGCGTCGGTCATTCTGGCCACGGCATTGATCGGGCAGGCCGATCAGGCCGGTGATGTTGTTCTGGCGGCTGCAACGCTGGATCAGCGCGCGTTCGTCCTTGGGCCACAGGCGCGCACGGTCATAGATGTGGGTCAGTTCATGCAGCACGGTGGCGAGCATTTCCCGGCGCACGGTGCCGTGGGGGCGATTGGTTTTTTGCGTGGCGGCGCTGCCGTCGGTCAGGCTGTCGAGCAGGTTGCGGTTGAGGTCCAACTCGGACACCAGGGAGGCCTGGCCGTAGGCATTTTCGGGCATCTTGTCGGTCCAGCCGACATCGATGCGCCGGTCCAACTGCTCGACGAAGCGCGGTGGCAGCGAGCGCATCGCCTCATCGAGCAATGCCTGGCTGGCCTGCTGTTCGGTCGGGCTCAAGCCATCTGTCTTGAGCCGCAGTTGCAGGCTGGCCTGGGCTGCGCTGGCACACAGCAGCACAGTCCCGGCCAGGAGCCAGGCGACAAGGCGCCTCACAGAGCGAGGATAGCTTCGGCGAGGGTCTGGTCGCTGGCATCGCGCGCTTCCGGCAGGCGGGTGCGCAGGGTGTCGAAGGCGGCTTCCAACTGTGCGCCGCGGATCTCGCCGTTGGTGGCGACGAAACTGGCCGCGTCATCGTGGGCTTCGCGCACGACTTTGGAGTCGCGGATGGAGGTGGTGGTGTCCGAAGTGAAATCAATGGTGCGGCCAGAGGCGCGAACAATGATGTTACTGGTGGCCACCAGGGTATGTGCCTGGGCAACGTCGGCCAACAACAGCAGGCCAAGGGTGGCGGCGATCAGCGGGCTACGCATGGAATGACTCCGAAATACAAAGATGATTATTGGACGAGAATTGCCTGCGCCAGTTCAAGGTCGCTGGCGTTAAGTTTTGGTTGGGTACGGCGCAGGTAATCCAGCGCGGATTCCAGCCGTGCACCCCGCCATTGGCCGTCAGTGGCGATAAACGCAGCGGCATCAGCCTGGGCCGCCACGACTACTTTCCGGTCGAAAGGCGCGGAGCTCACCTTGCTGGTGGCGTACGCACTCGCGACGGTACCTTGGATGGTCAGGTCAAAGGCCGAAGCCAATGGCGACCAGCTGGCACACAAACACACAGGGACTATTAGCAGGCGGTATGAAAAAGCCATGGGACTCGACAACTGAAAGCGAGCGCCAAGGCTAGCGTAATGCCCGAGCGAGAGCCAGTGCGTCGGCATCGGGGAGCGACGGGCGCTCCCTTTGTCAGCCCACTCAAATAGCCAGGATGGCTTGGGCCAGTTGTGCGTCAGTCGCGGTGTTCAGTTGCGGCGCGTGTTGGCGGATCTGGGCCAGGGCGCTTTCCAGCTTCACCCCACGAATGGCGCCTTCGCTTGCGACGAAGCTGGCTGCGTCGTCACGAGCGGCGCGCACGACCTTGTTATCCCGCAGTGACGAAGTGGCATCGGAGGTGGCGTCGGAAGTAGCCTTCAGTGCGCCGACGATGGAGTCGGTGGTCACGATGAAGCTGGATGCGCTGGCGTTGGTGGCCAGGGCCAGCAGGGCAGCAGCACTCAGCAGGCGAATACGGGACATGGGGTGACTCCTGTAGGTGAACGAATAAGGTGGCGCAGGGCAGCCATTGGGGATAAGACGCCTGTTCTAAACGGTTCGCCACGTTGTGCATGGATATTAAGCCGCTGTTTATCCGTTCGGAAAGCTTCTTGACTGCCTAGTCTCGCCAGAACGGCTTGGACAGCTCGGCCATTCGGTCTCCCGGGCTGATGCCGACATCGGAGAGTTCTCGAAGATCGAGTTGCGCCAGTTGGCGGCGTTCGTAGGCGTGGCGGAGCCATTTGGCCAGCGTGGAAGCTGTCCTGTGTAACAGCCGTTTATAGAGAGAGGGTTGGGTGTCCATGGTGAGCGCCTTCCGTGAGGTCCTGGAACACCATGGTGGGCGAGTTGCTTTGACCGTTACAGATACACCAATGCTTAATTGTACTGCTTAACTGTTATATTTTTTGAACTGTACTGGTTGAGATGAATGGCTTCTGTTTGGCCTGGAACAAGGCTGGCCCCGAAACAACAAAGCCCGCCTCCGGTCTCCCGGGGCGGGCTTTGTTTTGACAAATCAGTGCTGGCTGTGGACCCGGTGGGTCAGGGCCAGCGGGCGTCAATTAACGCCAGAACGGCTTGCTCAGCTCTTCGTAGCGTTGAGCTTCGCTGATACCGGCATCAGCCAGCAGACGCGAATCCAGACGAGCCAGTTGATGGCGGCTGGAGATGCGGCGCTGCCACAACATCAGGTTGGCGAGAACGCGCAAAGGCAGGGAAGCCTGGGTGTTTACAGCTTTTTCTTCGAAGAACAGTTCGGAACTGAGTGTACGTTCCATGATGACATCCTTCCGCTTGTGGCGGGATTAGGTAGTGGTTTAACTGATGCCAATGATCCTCTTCCGGCGCAAGACTCTCTAGATACAGTTCACCTGTATTGTGAGGGGCCAGTTAACTGTTTATAGGCGCTGTACTGTACGGAAATGGGGCAACTGTACCTGTCCGCACTGAAATAGTGCGAAATAGGCATTTTATGATGTGGGGGTGGGAATTTTCGGTAGGAAATGACCGGTACAGCAGTACAGTTTTTTCAAGAAGCGAGGGTTGTGGCATCGAGCTGACGAAACTGTGTTTGCGTCAGCTCGAATCTGTATCAATCAAGCCTTGAGCATATGCCCGGTTTCTTCCAGGTTAATGTGCCAACTCAGTGCTTCGCGCAGGATGTGTGGCGTGTGTCCGCCGATGGCGCAGGCTGTGTTGAAGTAACTGTTCAGCGCATCGCGGTATGCCGGGTGCACACAGTTGTCGATGATCACCCGGGCCCGCTCCCGCGGCGCCAGGCCCCGCAAGTCGGCGAGGCCTATTTCGGTGACCAGGATATCGACGTCATGCTCAGTGTGGTCCACATGGCTGACCATCGGCACCACGCTGGAAATCGCGCCGCCCTTGGCAATCGACTTGGTGACGAAGATCGCCAGGTGCGCGTTGCGCGCAAAGTCGCCGGAACCGCCGATGCCGTTCATCATCCGCGTACCGCAGATGTGGGTGGAGTTGACGTTGCCGTAGATGTCGAACTCCAGCGCCGTGTTGATGCCGATAATGCCCAGGCGCCGCACTACTTCAGGGTGATTGGAAATTTCCTGCGGGCGCAGCACCAGCTTGTCTTTGTAGTGTTCCAGGTTGCCGAACACGTCGGCATTGCGCCGCTCCGACAGGGTGATCGAGCTGCCCGAGGCAAAGCTCAGTTTGCCGGCGTCGATCAGGTCGAACGTCGAGTCCTGCAACACTTCCGAATACATGGTCAGGTCTTCGAACGGCGAATCGATCAGGCCGCACATCACTGCGTTGGCAATGTTGCCGATCCCGGCCTGCAGCGGGCCAAGCTTGTTGGTCATGCGCCCGGCGTCCACTTCCTGCTTGAGGAAGTTGATCAGGTGGTTGGCGATGCCCTGGGTGTCGCTGTCGGGTGGTGTCACGGTGGAGGCTGAGTCGGCCTGATTGGTGATCACGATGGCGACGATCTTCTCCGGCGGGATCGGGATCGCGGTGCTGCCGATGCGGTCGTCGACCTTTACCAGCGGGATCGGCGTACGGGTTGGCCGGTAGGTCGGGATATAGATGTCGTGCAGCCCTTCCAGATTCGGGTTGTGTGCCAGGTTGATCTCGACGATCACTTGCTTGGCGAAAATCGCGAAGCTGGCGGAGTTACCCACGGACGTGGTGGGCACGATATGGCCTTGTTCGGTGATCGCAACGGCCTCGATGACGGCAATGTCCGGCAGCTTGAGCTGGTTGTTGCGCAGTTGCTCGACGGTTTCCGACAGGTGCTGATCGATAAACATCACTTCGCCGGCGTTGATCGCCTTGCGCAACGTGCTATCGACCTGGAACGGCATGCGTCGGGACAGCACGCCGGCTTCGGTCAATTGCTTGTCCAGGTCGTTACCCAGGCTGGCGCCGGTCATCAGGGTGATTTTCAGCGGGGACGTCTTGGCGCGTTCGGCCAGGGCGTGGGGGACGGCCTTGGCTTCACCGGCACGGGTGAAGCCGCTCATGCCGACGGTCATGCCGTCCTCGATCAGTGCGGCGGCGTCTGCCGCGCTCATGACCTTGTTCAACAACGAAGGCAAGCGGATACGATCACGGTACATGAATTGTTATCTCAGGCTACGGAAGCAAGGTGGGCAGTGTAGTGATTTCAAAAAGTTTCGGCCCGCTACCATGGTCGAATGCGGGGCAGCGATTTAGAGCCTTTGGTCGGGTTTCATGGGGTAATAAAAAACCCCAGCCTACTGGAGGCCAGGGTTTCGGGTATTGCTCTGGCGCAGTGTTACTCGACGGCCTTGACCATATCTTCGATGACCTTCTTGGCATCACCGAAGACCATCATGGTCTTGTCCAGGTAGAACAGTTCGTTATCCAGCCCGGCGTAACCACTGGCCATCGAACGCTTGTTGACGATGATGGTCTTGGCCTTGAACGCCTCCAGGATCGGCATGCCGGCAATCGGCGAGTTGGGGTCGTTCTTGGCGGCCGGGTTGACCACGTCGTTCGCGCCCAGCACCAGCACCACGTCAGCCTGGCCGAATTCGGAGTTGATATCCTCCATCTCGAACACCTGGTCGTAAGGCACTTCCGCCTCGGCCAGCAGGACGTTCATATGCCCAGGCATACGGCCGGCCACCGGGTGGATCGCGTATTTCACGGTCACGCCACGGTGCGTCAGCTTTTCGGTCAGTTCCTTCAGGGCATGCTGTGCCCGTGCCACTGCCAGGCCATAGCCTGGAACGATGATCACGGTGTCGGCGTTGGTCAGCAGGAAGGTGGCGTCGTCGGCCGAACCGGACTTCACCGGGCGTGCTTCTTTAGAACCCGCTGCAGCACCGGCATCCGGCGCATTGCCGAAACCGCCGAGCAGTACATTAAAGAAGGAGCGGTTCATCGCCTTGCACATGATGTACGACAGGATCGCACCGCTTGAACCCACCAGCGAACCGGCAATGATCAGCATCGAGTTGTTCAGCGAGAAGCCGATGCCCGCCGCGGCCCAGCCGGAGTAGCTGTTGAGCATCGACACAACAACCGGCATATCGGCGCCGCCGATTGGGATGATGATCAGCACGCCGAGCACGAACGCCAATGCCAGCATCAGCGCAAAGGCGGTGAGGTTGCCGGTGAACATGAACGTCAGCCCCAGGCCCAGTGTTGCAAGGCCGAGCACCAGGTTGATCTTGTGCTGGCCGCCAAACTGTACCGGTGCGCCTTGGAACAGGCGGAACTTGTACTTGCCCGACAGCTTGCCGAACGCGATCACCGAACCGGAGAAGGTAATCGCCCCGATGGCCGCGCCGAGGAACAGCTCCAGGCGGTTGCCCGCCGGGATCGCATCGCCCAGGTGTTTGACGATGCCCAGGGACTGCGGCTCGACCACGGCGGCAATCGCGATAAACACCGCGGCCAGGCCGATCATGCTGTGCATGAAGGCGACCAGTTCGGGCATCTTGGTCATTTCTACGCGCTTGGCCATGATCGAGCCGGCGGTGCCGCCGACCAGCAGGCCGACGATCACGTAGCCGATACCGGCGGTGGCCAGCTCAGTGCCGAGCTTATAGATGAGGCCTACGGTCGTGAGTACCGCCAGCGCCATACCGAGCATGCCGAACAGATTGCCGCGTCGCGACGTAGTGGGATGCGACAGGCCTTTGAGGGCCTGGATAAAGCAGATCGACGCGATCAGGTACAGCGTCGTCACCAGATTCATGCTCATTACTTCGGCGCCTCTTCTTTTACTTTCGGGGCTTTCTTCTTGAACATCTCCAGCATCCTGCGAGTTACCAGGAAACCGCCGAACACGTTCACGGCCGCGAGGGCCACAGCCAGGGTGCCCATGGTCTTGCCCAGTGGCGTAACGGTCAGCGCTGCAGCGAGCATGGCGCCGACAATCACAATCGCTGAAATGGCGTTCGTCACTGCCATCAACGGTGTGTGCAGTGCGGGCGTTACGTTCCAGACCACGTGGTAACCGACATAAATCGCCAGCACAAAGATGATCAGGTTGTAGATACCGGGGGAGATAAGCTCTTCCATCGTCTGAATCCCTGCTTAGGCGTTTTTGCGGATGACTTGGCCGTCGCGGCACATGAGGCACGCGGCGACGATGTCGTCTTCGAGGTTGATTTCAAACTGCCCTTCCTTGTTGAAGACCAGCTTCAGGAAGTCCAGCAGGTTGCGCGCATACAAGGCCGACGCATCGGCGGCGACGGCGCCGGCGAGGTTGGTCGGGCCGCAGATGATTACGCCGTTCTCCACCACCACCTGGTCGGCGACGGTCAGCGGGCAATTGCCGCCCTGGGCGGCAGCGAGGTCAATGACCACCGAGCCGGGCTTCATCTGCGCGACGGTGTCGGCGCTGAGCAGCGTCGGCGCCTTGCGGCCGGGGATCAGGGCGGTGGTGATGACGATGTCGGCCTGCTTGGCGCGTTCGTGCACGGCCAGGGCCTGGCGTTGCATCCAGCTGCTGGGCATCGGGCGCGCGTAGCCGCCGACACCGACGGCGCATTCACGTTCTTCGTCGGTTTCGTAGGGGACGTCGACGAACTTGGCGCCAAGGGATTCGATCTGCTCTTTTACCGCAGGACGCACGTCGGATGCTTCGATCACCGCGCCCAGGCGTTTCGCCGTGGCGATGGCTTGAAGGCCTGCAACACCGGCGCCGAGGATCAGCACGCGCGCGGCTTTGACCGTACCGGCGGCGGTCATGAGCATCGGCATGAAGCGCGGGTAATGATGAGCGGCCAGCAACACGGCTTTATAGCCGGCGATGTTGGCCTGGGAAGACAGCACGTCGAGGCTCTGGGCCCGCGAGGTACGTGGCGCAGCTTCCAGCGCAAAGGCAGTGATGCCTTGCTCGGCCAGCTTGGCAATGGTTTCGTTGCTGAACGGATTGAGCATGCCCACCAACGCGGTGCCGCTTTTGATCAGCGCCAGTTCGCTGTCGCTGGGGGCGACCACCTTGAGAATCAGCTCGGCGCCAAACGCATCGCCGGCACTGCCAATGGTCGCGCCTGCCGCTTCATAGGCACTGTCGACGATGCTGGCCTTGAGGCCTGCGCCGCTTTGAACAGTGACCTTATGGCCCTGGCCGATCAGCTTCTTGATGGTTTCCGGGGTGGCAGCCACCCGCGTTTCACCGGTCTGGGTTTCGAGAGGAACACCAATGTGCACGTCAAATCTCCTGCATGATCTTTTTGCTTTTGATCTTTTTGTAAAAAGGCCAGTGCACCGCGAGTGGCGCAGCTGGGGCGGCCGATCAGCACGATCCCGCTGAAATGACAGCGGGGCGCGGCATTTTGCAGGCGAACTTTACGGCCTTCAAGGGATTATGACGGGTGACGAAAAATTAACTACAAGTCACCCTGTGACTGATTGTCGCAACGGTCTGAAATAACCTCTTTAAATACAGGTGTTTAAAGGGCTTCAGCTGATTCGTGTGTTTTTTTCCATCGTTGATGTGAATAGTCGGGCATTGGCTGATAGGAGTCGCTACAAGCCACGAAAATCATGGCTTTAAGCCTTGTTTCAGACTGACAGGTACAGTCTGCTTAAATGCGACATATACGTACATCTGTAGGCTTGAGATTTAGCTGACTACAAAGTCAGCATGTGAGGCTTGTCCTTTAAATGCTGGGGCTGTAGCGCTGCGATTGGTCTATCAACCAGTCTCTGAACGCGTGCAGTGAGGCGGATTCGACTTTTCTGTCAGGAATCATCAGGTAATAAGCCTTCGAACTGGTCAGCGCCTGCGGGCTTGCGATCACCAGTCGATGCTCATCCAGTTCTCGCTGGATAAGGAATGGCGGGATCAGTGCAATACCCATGTCATGCATGGCGGCTTGAGACAACATCGAGAATAGCTCGTAACGTGGGCCTGTCATGTCGCGGGGCACGTTCAGTTGCTGGGCGTTGAACCATTGGCGCCAGGCGTAAGGGCGGGTGGTCTGCTGCAGCAATGGCAGTTCTGCAATCTCCTGGGGGGTGAATCGCTCAAGTTCGCCCAATAGTCGCGGGCTGCACACGGGGACAGGATTTTCTCCCATGAGCCTGTGGGATTCGGTGCCGGACCAATCTGCGTCGCCGAAGTAAATTGCTGCGTCGAATTCCGTATCCGCAAATAGAAAAGGACGCGTGCGGTTAGTCAGGTTTACCGTCACTTCTGGATGCTCTCGTTGAAAGTCCTTGAGGCGAGGGATCAACCATTGCGTACCAAACGTGGGTACTACGGCCAGCTCAATGGTGTTTGCGCCTTGCTGCCCCATGACGGACAGGGTATCGCGCTCCACGGCGTCCAGCTGGGTGGCCACGCGACGGCTGTATGAAAGTCCCGCCTCCGTCAGCTTTACCCCGCGCCGTGAGCGCCGAAACAGCTCGACACTTAAAAACTCTTCCAGGCTGGCGATCTGTCGGCAAATGGCGCCTTGGGTGATGGAAAGCTCATGCGCCGCCTTGGTAAAGCTCTCGTGGCGGGCTGCCGCTTCAAAACTGACAAGGGCGGTGGTGCTGGGAATTTTTCTGCGCATATACCTTGTCCTCACATAAAAAGTGCAGCTGCGCCGCTTGTAGGCGTTACGGAGTGATAAATTATCACAAGCCTATGCTAAAACCTCGTTTGCTCTCCCTGCCTGCCCGGCCTAGGCTCCATGCACGACTTCTGATTTTTCTTTGCGAGGACTTATTCATGGCTGGCAAGGCAAGCTTCAACTGGATCGATCCACTGCTGCTGGATCAACAGCTCACCGAAGAGGAGCGCATGGTGCGCGACAGTGCTGAGCAATTCGCCCAGGACAAGCTGGCGCCGCGTGTGCTCGAAGCCTTTCGCCATGAAAAGACCGACCCGGCGATTTTCCGTGAAATGGGTGAGACCGGTTTGCTGGGGGCGATGATTCCTGAGCAGTACGGGGGCAGTGGTTTGAGTTACGTCAGCTACGGCCTGATTGCGCGTGAGGTTGAGCGCGTCGACTCCGGTTATCGCTCGATGATGAGTGTGCAGTCGTCACTGGTGATGGTGCCTATCAATGAGTTCGGCACCGAAGCGCAAAAGCAGAAGTACTTGCCGAAATTGGCCTCTGGCGAATGGATTGGTTGTTTTGGTTTGACCGAGCCTGACCACGGCTCCGATCCTGGCGCGATGATCACTCGTGCGCGCAAAGTGGATGGCGGCTACAGCCTTACCGGCGCAAAAATGTGGATCACCAATAGCCCGATTGCGGACGTGTTTGTGGTGTGGGCCAAGGACGACGCTGGCGATATTCGTGGGTTTGTTCTGGAGAAAGGCTGGAAAGGCCTGAGTGCGCCGGCGATTCACGGCAAGGTCGGCCTGCGCGCCTCCATCACCGGTGAGATCGTGATGGATAACGTGTTTGTGCCGGAAGAGAACATTTTCCCGGATGTGCGCGGCTTGAAGGGCCCTTTTACCTGCCTCAACTCGGCGCGTTATGGCATCTCCTGGGGGGCTTTGGGTGCTGCCGAGTTCTGTTGGCACACCGCACGCCAGTACACCCTGGATCGCCATCAGTTCGGCCGTCCATTGGCAGCAACTCAATTGATTCAGAAGAAGCTGGCCGATATGCAGACCGAAATCACCCTGGCGCTGCAAGGCTGCCTGCGCCTGGGGCGTATGAAGGAAGAGGGAACGGCTGCTGTTGAAATCACATCGATCATGAAGCGCAACTCATGCGGCAAGTCCCTGGACATCGCACGTATGGCGCGGGACATGTTGGGTGGCAACGGTATCTCCGACGAGTTCGGGGTGGCGCGTCATCTGGTGAATCTTGAGGTGGTTAACACCTATGAGGGTACCCATGACGTGCACGCCCTGATTCTGGGGCGCGCGCAAACCGGTATTCAGGCGTTCTATTAATAGGAGAACGGCATGGGCGCGCTTTCGCATCTGCGGGTATTGGATTTATCGCGAGTGTTGGCAGGCCCCTGGTCCGGGCAGATCCTTGCGGACCTTGGGGCTGAGGTGATCAAGGTCGAGCGACCTGGTAGCGGTGACGATACGCGCGCCTGGGGGCCGCCCTTCCTTAAAGACGCTGATGGCGAGAACACGAGTGAGGCGGCGTACTACTTGTCGGCTAATCGCAACAAAGAGTCGGTGACGATCGACTTCACGCGGCCGGAGGGACAGCGGCTGGTGCGAGATCTGGCTGCCAAGTCCGACATCTTGATCGAGAACTTCAAGGTGGGTGGCCTGGCGGCGTATGGGCTGGACTACGATTCGCTCAAGAAGGTGAATCCGGAGTTGATCTACTGCTCGATCACTGGCTTCGGTCAGACGGGGCCGTATGCCGCTCGCGCGGGGTATGACTTCATGATCCAGGGGTTGGGTGGGCTGATGAGTCTTACCGGTCGGCCGGAAGGCGATGAGGGGGCCGGGCCGGTGAAGGTGGGGGTGGCGTTGACTGACATTCTCACTGGGCTCTACTCGACGGTGGCGATCCTTGCTGCGCTGGCGCATCGGGATCATGACGGTGGTGGGCAGCATATCGATATGGCGTTGCTTGATGTGCAGGTGGCTTGTCTGGCTAACCAGGCGATGAACTACCTGGCCACGGGAGCGGCGCCAAAACGACTGGGTAATGCTCATCCGAATATCGTGCCTTATCAGGATTTTCCTACGGCCGATGGCGATTTCATACTGACCGTGGGTAATGACGGGCAATTTCGCAAGTTCGCCGAAGTGGCTGGGCAGCCGCAGTGGGCGGATGATCCGCGGTTCTCTACTAATAAGGTGCGGGTAGCCAACCGCGCTGAGCTGATTCCATTGATTCGCCAGGTTACGGTCTTCAAGACTACGGCTGAGTGGGTGTCACAACTGGAGCGGGTTGGTGTGCCTTGTGGGCCGATCAATGACCTAGCCCAGGTGTTTGCCGATCCTCAGGTAAAGGCACGAGGGCTGGCGATACAGCTGCCGCATGCGTTGGCGGGGATGGTGCCGCTGGTGGCCAGTCCGATTCGGTTATCCAAGACGCCTGTGGAGTACCGTACTGCGCCTCCTTTGTTGGGGCAGCATACGGCTCAGGTGCTGCAGGATGTGTTGGGGTTGGGCTCGGCGAATGTGAAGGCTTTAAAAGAAGCGGGAGTTATCTAGGGGCGCTCTTCTATATAGAGGGCGTTTTGGTGGTTTTTTAATCAACTTCGGCAAATTGATAGGAAAACTAAATTAAGTGTTGACGGCAGATCCTGGAAGTCTATAATTCGCCCCACTTCCGGCGCAGTCGAAACGCAAAACTCCTTGGTAAACAAAGAGTTATGCAGAATAAAGCAGCGGATTGCTTCAGTTCATCGAGGCCCAGAAGGAGTTGATAGAGTCATGTTGTTTGACGCTATTAACGATTCGATCTTCTCGGTCGAAAGCGGAGAAAAAGAGGTGTTGACAGCAGCGTGTAACGCTGTAGAATTCGCCTCCCGCTGACGAGAGATCGCAAGCGCAAGTGGTTGAAGTTGTTGAAGAAATCTTCGAAAA
>NZ_JAOTNX010000005.1:0-425706 GCF_036346475.1 Pseudomonas sp. AM8 | reverse complement strand
CCCACGCTCCAAAGCCGGAGTGAGGGCATGCCGAGCCTAGGCGAGGCACCGAGTGTTGGGGCGAAGGCCTTTTGCTTACTTTTGGGCCTTTCCAAAAGTGAGCCGCCGTAAGGGCGGAACCCTAAGCCGCCGTTACCGCAGCAACGGATATGTACCCGGTCCAATCCAAAAAAATAGTCGGCCCAGAGGCCGCCATCGGGGGCAAGCCCCCCTCCCCCATTTCTAACCGCGTCCACCCGCGAGTGTGGGGCGAAGTCCTATAGTGACTGGTGGCGCCCAGCCCAAAAATTTCCCCTCAGTTAAAAAACTTTCCCAAAAACCCTGGACGCCCTGCCCCCATTCCCCTATAAAGCCACTTCAGGAATATTTTATTCCCCACAAGAAAACGCGCTCAAGGAATGAGCCTGCTGTCCTCAGACATTTTTTCGCTATGCGATGAGCTGCCGCCATCATCCCGAGGACGTGTCATGCAACACGAAAAAAACCATTTCATCATCAAGGTGACGTGCCCCGCCGTGTCCGGCATCGTCGCTGCCGTCACCACTTACCTGGCGGACAAGGCGTGCTACATCGGGGAAATGGCGCAGTTCGATGATGACTTCAGCGGCCGCTTTTTCATGCGTGCCGTGTTCCGTTTCAACGATGGCCACACAGGCGACCTGCAAGAGATCAGAGACGGTTTCGCCGATGTCGCCCAGGCCTTCGACATGCAGTGGGAGCTGCACGACACCCGCGAGCCGATGCGCGTGATGCTGATGGTGAGCAAGTTCGACCACTGCCTCACCGACCTGCTCTACCGCTACCACAAGGGCGAGATGGACATGACCATCACCGCCATCGTCTCCAACCACCTCGACCTGCGGCCGATGGCCGAGCGCGAGGGCATTCGCTTTATCTACCTGCCGGTGTCCAGGGACAACAAGGCCGCGCAGGAAACCGAGCTGATGAAGATCGTCGACGACACCCGCACCGAGCTGGTGGTGTTGGCGCGCTACATGCAGATCCTCTCCGACGACCTGTGCCGGCAACTGTCGGGGCGGGCGATCAATATCCACCATTCGTTCCTGCCCGGGTTCAAGGGTGCCAAGCCCTATCACCAGGCGTATCAACGCGGTGTGAAGTTGATCGGTGCCACCGCGCACTATGTGACCAGCGACCTGGATGAGGGCCCGATCATCGAGCAGGAAGTGCAGCGCGTCGACCACGTGTACAAGCCCGACGACCTGGTCGCCATCGGCCGCGACACCGAAACCGTGGCCCTGTCCAAGGCGGTCAAGTACCACCTGGAGCACCGGGTCTTCCTCAATCAGGACAGAACGGTGGTGTTCCGGTGAGCGCGCATAAACTGATCGACGGCAAAGCCGCCGCGGCGCGCGTGCTGCTGCAAGTGCGCGAGGACGTGGCGCGGCTGCATGGGCAGGCTATTCAACCGGCGCTGGCGGTGATCCTGGTGGGCAGCGACCCGGCCAGCCAGGTCTATGTGCGCAACAAGATCCTGCGCGCCGAAGAGGTGGGCATCCGCTCCGTGGAGCATCGCCTGCCCGGCGATACCAGCACCGAACACTTGTTGATCCTGATCGGCCAATTGAATGCCGACCCGGCGATCCACGGCGTCCTCCTGCAATTGCCGTTGCCGGCGCAGATGGACGAACTGCGCGCCCTGGAGGCCATCGCGCCAGACAAGGACGTCGACGGGTTTCACAGCCAGAACGTCGGTGGCCTCAGCCAGGGCCGCGCAGTGCTCACGCCATGCACCCCGAGCGGTTGCCTGTATCTGTTGGAGCAAACCTGCGGCGACCTGCGTGGCAAACACGCGGTGGTAATCGGCCGTTCGAACATCGTCGGTAAGCCCATGGCCGCGCTGCTGCTCAAGGCGGATTGCTCGGTGACCGTGCTGCATTCGCGCAGCCACGACGCCCAGGCCCTGTGTCGCCAGGCCGATATCGTGATCGCCGCCGTGGGCCGCGCCCGCTTGATTGACGCGAGCTGGTTGAAGCCCGGCGCGGTGGTGATCGATGTCGGCATCAACCGCATCGACGACGACGGCCGCAGCCGCCTGGTGGGTGATGTCGACTTCGACAGCGCCCTGCCCCATGTCGCCGCCATCACCCCGGTGCCCGGCGGTGTCGGGCCGATGACCATTGCCTTCCTGATGAAAAACACCGTGGCCGCCGCCCTGGCGCAACACCACGCCCTACGCAGCCAATCGGAGGCCGTATGCCATTCAATCTATTGAAATACGGGCTGAGTTCGGAGTACCCGGTGGAGGTGGACCTGCCACCGCCCAAGGAACTCAAGTCGAGTTACGACGTGGTGATCATCGGCGCCGGTGGCCATGGCCTGGCGACGGCCTACTACCTGGCCAAGTACCACGGCATCACCAACATAGCGGTGCTGGAAAAGGCCTACCTGGGCGGCGGCAATACCGCGCGCAATACGGCGGTGATCCGCTCCAACTACCTCACCAGCGAAGGCGTTCGTTTCTATGCCGAGTCGGTGAAGATGTTCCAGTCGCTGTCCAACGAATTCGATTTCAACATCATGTACTCCGAGCGCGGCCAACTGACCCTGGCCCACACCGACGCCACCGTGCGTTCGTTCCGCCAGCGTGCCGAGGTCAACAAACACTTCGGCGGGCGTACCGAGATGATCGACCGCCAGCAGATCCGCGAGCTGGTGCCCAGCCTCAACCTCGACCCCGGCCACCTGCCGGTAATCGCCGGGCTCTGGCATATCGACGGCGCCACCGCGCGTCACGATGCCGTGGCCTGGGGCTACGCCAAGCAGGCGGCCAAGCGTGGCGTGGAAATCCATCAGCTCACTGAAGTGCAGGACCTGGTGATCGAGAACGGTGCCATCACCGCGGTGAAAACCAATCGCGGCACCATCCGGTGCGGCTGCGCGGTGCAGGCGATTGCCGGGCACAGCTCGCTGCTGATGGCCAAGGCCGGTATCCGTTCGCCGATCCAGACCTTCCCGTTGCAGGCCATGGTCACCCAGCCGTTCAAGCCGTTCCTCGACCCGTTGGTGAGTTCCTCGGCCCTGCACTGCTACGTGCAGCAAACCAGCCGTGGCGAAGTGGTGTTCGGTGGCGGTTCCGACCCGTACCCGCTGTTCAACACGCGCTCGACCCTGGACCTCAAGGAAAGCCTGTTGGCCCATGCCATCGAGATGTTTCCGTTCCTGGCCAACGCCAAGTTGATGCGCCAGTGGGCCGGGATCACCGACATGACCCCCGACTACAGCCCGATCATGGGCCTGTCGCCGCTGAAGAATTACTACCTCGACGCCGGCTGGGGCACCTGGGGCTTCAAGGCCACGCCGATCTGCGGCAAGACCATGGCCGAGCTGGTCGCCAGCGGCGGCAAGGTGCCGGACTTGATCAAGCCCTTCGGCCTCGAACGTTTCTCGACCTTCCAGCAAGTCAACGAAATGGGCGCCACAGCGGCCAGCCACTGACGGAGAGCAGACGATGAAAATCATGATTTGCCCGCTCAACGGGCCGCGCAATATCAGCGAGTTCACCTACGGCGGTGAATTCAAACCGATGCCCGACCCGCTGACCTGCAGCGATGCCGAATGGGCCGACTACGTGTTCAACACCGACAACCTCGCCGGTGTGGTGCGCGAATGGTGGATGCACACGCCGTCCAGTTACTGGTTCCTCGCCGAACGCCACACGGTCACCGACGAGATCCTGCGCACCTTCGATCCGCGCGAAGTGTTCACTACCCGCGTCGACTTCACCACCGCCAAGGAGATCGCCGGATGAACCGCCTCCCCGCCCCCATGGGCCTGCTGATCCAGCGTGACCAGCCACTCGATTTCAGTTTCGACGGCCTGCCCTACCAAGGTTTGCAGGGCGACAGCATCGCCAGCGCGCTGCTCGCCAACGGGCGCTTCCTGATGTCGCGTTCGTTCAAGTACCACCGCCCACGCGGCCCATTGACCATGGCCGGCCATGACGCCAACAGCCTGGTGCAACTGCCCCGCGAACCCAACGTATTGGCCGATGCCCACGCGCTGTCCGCCGGCCTGGCGGTGACGGCGCAGAACGTCAACGGCTCGCTGGATAACGACAAGGACGCCTACCTGGGCAAGTTCTCCAGGTTCATGCCAGTGGGTTTCTACTACCGTTCGTTCTACAAGCCCAAAGGCATGTGGAAAGTCTGGGAACCGATCATCCGCAAAAAGGCCGGCCTGGGCGTGCTCGACCTGACGTTCCAACCCGAGTACTACGACAAGGCCTACCTGTTCACCGACCTCGCCGTGATCGGCGCCGGCCCCGCTGGCTTGCAGGCCGCGCTGACCGCCGCGAATGCCGGCGCCAAGGTGCTGCTGATCGAGCAGCAGCCTATTCTCGGCGGGTCGCTGACCTACGCGCGCTTCGATATTGCCGGCACCCGTGCCGACACCCTGCGCCGCGAGTTGCTCGGCGCGGTACAGCAACACGCGAATATCCAGGTGCTCACCGACGCCACCTGCAATGCCTGGTTCACCGACAACTACCTGCCGGTGATCCAGGGCAAGCGCTTGTACAAAGTGCGCGCACAACAGTGCCTGGTGTGCAGCGGTTCGTTCGACCAACCGGTGGTCTTCCGCAACAACGACCTGCCGGGGGTGATGCTCACCAGCGCCGCGCAACGCCTGATGAAGCTCTATGCAGTCAAGCCCGGCAAGCGCGCAGTGGTACTCACCGGCAACGATGACGGCTACCTCGCCGCCCTCGACCTGCATGACCAGGGCGTGGACGTGGCCGCCGTGATCGACCTGCGTCACGCCCCGGCGGACAAAGCCCTGCCGGGTGCCCTGGCCCAGCGCAAGATCCCGTGCCTGAGCAACAGCACCGTGTTCGAGGCCCTGCATGAAAAAGGCCTGCGCCATGTGAAAGGCGTCGATGTGCGCCAGATCACCGGCCAGGGCCAGGTCAGCGCCAGCGGGCAAGTGATCGACTGCGACCTGCTGTGCATGTCGGCCGGTTATATGCCGGTCTATCAGCTGCTATGCCAGGCCGGTGGCAAGCTGGCCTATGACGACTCGCGGGCGGAGTTCAGCCTCAGTGGCCTGCCGCGCAACCTGGGCGTGGCCGGTTCCGTACACGGTCGGCATCAACTGGACAATGTGCTGGCGGATGGGTCCAACGCCGCCGCCGACAGCCTGTGCGCCCTCGGTTTGAACAGCCCGAGCCCGCCTGCAGCGCTGCGCAGTGAAGCCCAGGTCAACTTCCACTGGCCGATCTTCCCGCACCCCAAGGGCAAGGATTTCGTCGACTTCGACGAAGACCTGCAAGTGGCGGATATCGTCAACGCCACCCGCATCGGCTACCGCGATGTGCAGTTGGTCAAGCGTTACTCCACGGTCGGCATGGGTCCGTCCCAGGGACGTCACTCGGCGCTGCCGACCGCACGGCTGGTGGCCTGGGCGACCCAGCGCACGATCAGCGAAACCGGGGTCACCACCGCACGCCCGCCGTTCGTGGCGGAGAAACTCGCCCATGTCGCCGGACGCGCCTTCGACCCCTACCGCCAAACGCCGATGCACGCGCGCCATGTGCAAGCCGGGGCGAAGATGATGCCCGCCGGTATCTGGCAGCGCCCGGCCTATTACGGCAAGCCCCAGGACCGCGAAGCGTGCATGCAGGCCGAAGCGCTGCATGTGCGTAACAAGGTCGGGCTGATCGATGTGTCCACACTCGGTGGCCTGGACGTGCGCGGCCCGGACGCCGCCGAATTGCTCAACCGCATGTACACCTTCGCGTTCCTCAAGCAGCCGGTGGGCCGTTCGCGTTATGCGCTGATGACCAACGAACACGGCGTGGTGATCGACGACGGCGTGTGCGCGCGGCTGGCCGACAAGCATTTCTACGTCACCGCCACCACCAGCGGCGTCGACCGCATCTACCAGCAGATGCTCAAGTGGAACGCACAGTGGCGCCTGGACGTGGACGTGACCAACGTCACGGCAGCGATCTGTGCGGTGAACGTGGCCGGGCCGGATTCGCGCAAGGTGCTGGAGCAGGTGTGCAACGACCTCGACCTCAGTGCCGAAGGCTTCCCCTACCTGGGCGTGCGCCAGGGCACGGTGGCCGGGATCAAGGCGCGCTTGCTGCGGGTCGGGTTTGTCGGCGAGCTGGGCTATGAAATCCACGTACCGGCACGCCACGGCCTGGCGTTGTGGGACGCGTTGATGACGGCCGGCAAGGCCTTTGACATTCGCCCCTTCGGCGTCGAAACCCAACGCCTGCTGCGCCTGGAAAAAGGCCACGTGATCATCAGCCAGGACACCGACGGCATGACTCACCCGGCAGAAATCGACATGGGCTGGGCGGTCAGCCGCAACAAGCCGTTCTTCGTCGGCCGCCGCTCGGTGGACATCCTCGAAGCCCAGCCGCTGAAACGCAAACTGGTGGGCTTCAGCCTGCCCAAGGGCAGCGTGCAACCGCTGGAAGGCCACCTGGTACTCAACGGCGCGGACATCAGTGGCAACGTCACCTCCTGCGAATACTCCACCAGCCTGGGCCGCATCATCGGCCTGGCCTACGCCGGGATCGACCAGAGCACACCGGGGCAGCGCATTCCGATTCGCGTCGAGGGCGGCATCGTCGTCCAGGCCGAGGTGGTGCAACTGCCGTTCTTCGACCCCACCAACCAACGCCAGGAGGGTTAAGCCATGACCAGTCTGAAAGCCCACGAATTGTTCACGCCGCCCTGCCAGTTGCAGGACCAGACCGACCTGCCCCGGGTCGGCTTTCGCGGCGCACAAAGCACCGAGTACCTTACCGCGCGCGGCTTCACGTTGCCGGGCGCGCCCAACCAAGCCAGCGCGCAAGCGGACGGCAGTTGGGTGGCGCGCCTGTCGCAGAACGAATACCTGGTGCTGGGCAGCCCGCAGGATCAGGGGCAACGGATTGCCGATGAAGAAGCGCGTTGGGAACTGGACCACCGTGCCAATTACCTGCTGCCGCGCCAGGACAGCCATGCCTGTGTGCGACTCAGCGGGGGCCTGATTGCGCAGGTGATGGCCAAGCTGTGCGGGGTCGATCTCAATTTCCCGGCCTTCAAGCCGGGAGCGGTGGCGCAGACGTCGGTGGCGCGGGTCAATGCGATTGTCATCCACACAGGGAGTGTGGAGCTGCCGGCGTTTCATATCCTCTGGGATCGCGCCTCGAAGGAATACTTCGAGGGCGCGTTGCGGGATGCGTTGGAGGAGTTCGGCGGAGTGGCTCAGTCGGTGTAGCCCAACCGCGCCGCCCTGATCTTCCGGGTGTGTTGACGTGTCGCCAGGCAGTAATACAACGGGCACGTCACCACCAGTCCCACCAGCCACGACAGGTCCGCGCCTTCCACCAGGTTGGCCCACGGCCCCACATACAGCGACGTATTGGCAAACGGCAGTTGCACGATGATGCCGATGAAGTACGCCACGATCGCATGCAGGTTGAAACGCCCATACACCCCGCCATCGGCCCGGAAGATCGAGGCAATGTCATAGACCCCGCGCTTGATGATGTAGAAGTCGATCAGGTTGATCGACGCCCACGGCACCAGCACCAGCAACAGCGCGAGGATCAGGCCGATAAATTGCGAGATGAAGTCCGCCGAGGCACCCAACGCCACCACGCAGCAACCGGCCAGGACCACGCCCGACAGCAGCACGCGCACCTTGATGCTCGGGGTCCACTGGCTGGCGAAGGTCTGCACCGAGGTGATGATCGACAGCACCGCGCCGTACAGATTCAGGGCGTTGTGGCTGATGATATTGAGCAGGAACAGCACCATCAGGATCGGCCCCAGCCAGCCGGTGGCTTGCTTGACCGCGACCATGGCTTCGGTGCCTTCGGGCGTGGCCAGTGCAGCTACCAGGCCAAAGGCGAAGGACAGGATGGTGCCAAGGGTGGCGCCCAAGTAGGTCGCAATGAACGGCCGGGTGATGCCGATATCCGCCGGCAGGTAGCGCGAGTAGTCGCTGGTGTAGGGCGAAAAGCTGATCTGCCAGATCACCCCCAGCGACACGGTGGCCAACCAGCCAGCGGCGTTGAAGCCGCCACGGGTCAGGAAATCTGCCGGCAAGTCATGGGCGAAGATGTAGATAAAACCGGCCAGCAACGCGCTGCCCATCACCCAGGTGCCGATGCGGTTGAGGGTATGGATAAAGCGGTAGCCGATCACGCCGATGGCGGTGGCGCTGAGGGCGCCGATCAGGATGCTCGCCGGCACCGGCACCGACGGCACGATGCCAACGATGGACTTGCCGGCCAGGACGATATTGGAGATGAAAAATCCGATGTAGATCAGCGCGGCAAAGAACACGATCAGCAGCGCGCCGTAACGGCCGAACTGGCCACGGCTCTGCACCATCTGCGGGATGCCCATGCGCGGGCCCTGGGCCGATGCGAGGGCAATCACGATGCCGCCGAGCAAATGCCCGAGGGCAATCGCCAGCAGGCCCCACGCCAGATTGAGATGGAACACCTGGGCCACCATGGCACCGGTGACGATCGGCAGTGGTGCGATGTTGGTGCTGAACCATAAGGTGAACAGGTCGCGGGCCTTTCCATGGCGCTCTGCGAGGGGGACGTAATCGACCGTGTGATGCTCGATCAGGGGGTCTTGCCGGGACATCTGGGGCATGGAAATGAACTCGCGTTTGTCTGATCTTATAGTTGTTTGACGCCAAACCGGGGGAGCTCTCTGGCCGCCCCTCAGATGAACACCATATTATGGTATTCCAACATTTTCACAAGACTGATCCGCTGGTTTTACCTGCAACTGATCCGGTTCCTTGTCGTATTGATTCCTTGATTTTTAAACCTAACACCCCGTATTCATTGAATATTTCGCCACAAAAGACGTTTATCAGGGATTTAAAAAAGCGCTTGCAAGCTTTGTATTACGGTATACCATCATACCTACAACCCGATAAAAACCGTTTCACCGCCAGAGGACCGTCACATGATCGATGCCACCATCTACAAACAAGTGATGGGTTCGTTTCCTTCCGGGGTCACCGTGATTACCACGCTCGATGACGACGGGCAGATCGTCGGCCTCACCGCCAGCGCGTTCAGCTCGCTGTCCATGGACCCGGCCCTGGTGCTGTTCTGCCCCAATTACAGCTCCGACTCCTATCCCATTCTGATCAAGAACAGGCACTTTGCCATCCACGTCTTGTCGGGCGGACAGCAAAATGAAGCCTACGCCTTCGCGCGCAAGGGCAAAGACAAGGCCCAAGGCATCGAATGGACGCTCAGCGCACTGGGCAACCCGATCCTGGCGAATGCCACTGCAGTGATCGAGTGTGAGCTGTGGCGCGAATATGAAGGCGGCGACCACGCGATTATGGTCGGCTCGGTAAAGAACCTGATCGTGCCAGAGCAGGCCAATGGTCCACTGGTGTATTGCCACGGCAAAATGGGTACCCTGCCCCTGCCTGCCTGACCCTCCCTGCAAACCCGGTATTTGCGGAAAATAACAACAGATTAGAGGTAAGCGTCATGAAGTTTTCCCTGTTCGTACACATGGAGCGTTGGGACGAAAGTGTCAGCCACCGCCAGTTGTTCGAAGACTTGACCGAACTGACCCTGATGGCCGAGGCCGGCGGTTTCAGCACCGTATGGATTGGCGAACACCACGCCATGGAATACACCATCTCGCCGAGCCCGATGCCGCTGCTGGCTTACCTCGCGGCCAAGACCACCACCATTCACCTGGGCGCCGGGACCATCATCGCGCCGTTCTGGCACCCGCTGCGGGTGGCGGGCGAATGCGCCTTGCTCGACGTGATCAGCAACGGGCGCATGGAAGTCGGCCTGGCCCGTGGCGCTTACCAGGTCGAATTCGACCGCATGGCCGGCGGCATGCCCGCTTCCAGCGGCGGCCAGGCGCTGCGTGAGATGGTGCCGGTGGTGCGTGCGTTGTGGAAAGGCGACTACGCCCACGACGGCGACATCTGGAAATTCCCCACCTCCACCAGCGTGCCCAAGCCGATCCAGCAGCCCAACCCGCCGATGTGGATCGCCGCCCGCGACCCGGACTCGCACAACTTCGCAGTCGCCAACGGCTGCAACGTGATGGTCACGCCGCTGATGAAGGGCGACGAAGAAGTCCTCGACCTGAAAAACAAATTCCAGGCCGCCCTCGACAACAATCCCGGCGTACCGCGCCCGCAACTGATGGTGCTGCGCCACACCCACGTGCATGCCGCCGATGATCCGGACGGCTGGAAAGTCGGGGCCAAGGCGATCTCGAAGTTCTATCGCACCTTCGATGCCTGGTTCGGCAATAAAGAGGTGCCGGTGAATGGCTTCCTGGCACCGAGCCCGGAAGAAAAATTCGCCGCCCGCCCGGAGTTCGAGCTGGACAGCCTGCACAAGACCGCGATGATCGGCACCGCCGAAGAAATCATCCCGCGCATCCGCTACTACCAGGAACTGGGCGTGGATGAGTTCAGCTTCTGGTGCGACAACAGCCTGCCCCATGCCGAGAAGAAGAAGTCGTTGGCACTGTTTATCGAGCAGGTGGTGCCGGCGTTTCGTTGATTGCTTGCAGGCGTCGCGCCAAACAGCTGCGACGCCTGCCCGCCCGGCATCAACTGAACAGTTCGACACCCAATTGGAACGCAACCCACAGCGCCAGCCCCGTGGCGAAGAGCAGCGCAATATTTTCGAACAGGTTATTGCGGTATTCCTTGCTCAGCAGCGACTTCTGGTTGGACATAATCAGCAAGCCGAGGGAAATCACCGGCAAGCCAATGATGTTCAACGCGCTGACGCCGATGGTCAGCGTGACAAAGTCCGGCATGCCCGGCAGCGACCAGATCAGCGGGGTCACCAGGATGAACAACATGAACCACTTGTGCATCGGGTCATGGTGAAACTCTTTGCCGTAACGCTCCCGGCGCCCAGGCCGTACGTGCTGGAAGGCATCGGTGATCAGCATCGGAAAGGCCGTGGTTTTGCCGGAGATGCTGGCAAACAGCGTAGCGAATACACCGATAAAGAAAATGTACCAGCCGATCGGCCCGAAGAAGATTTCGAGCGCCTTGCCCAGGTCGCCCAAGGTCTTCACTTCAATACCGTTGGGCCGCAGGATCTCGGCGCCCACAATCCAGATCGCCAGATTGATCACAATGCCGACGAACACGGCGAATAGCAGGTCGTTACGCTGGATGCGCTTGTGCTGTGGGCCGACCCAGCCTTTCTGGCGCATGACATAAGGGTGCACGAAGTTGGCAATCGAGCCCGCCACCGCGCCGATCACCGAGACAGCCACCAGCAACGCCCCGTGTACGCCCTCATCCGGCGGAATGCTGAAACCAATAGTCCCTTTGACAATGCCCGCCATATCCGGCCCGGACATCACCGCCAAGGCAATGAACGCCAGGGTCATGATTGCCAGCAGGCCTTTCATCACGCCTTCGATCATCGAATAGATATTGCGCCCCACCAGCAGCCACACCGCCAGCACCACCGCCACCGAACACAGCAGCGCATAGTCGGTCTTGAACAGCATGGCCAGGGCTTCACCCGCCCCCTTGATCATGTAGGCATTCATCAAATGCCCCATCAGCAGCGCGTACACCAGCAGGAACCAGGCGAAGAACGGGTTCAACTGGGCATAACCCTGAAGGATCGTCATGCCTTGGTTATTGCACAGTTGAAAGCGCGCAATGATGTTGACGATCAGGTACCTGAGCAGCAGGGACACTGCCAGCACCCACATCATGGCGTAGCCGTAATTCGCGCCGGCAACGGAGGAAGTAATCAAATCGCCTGCCCCCAGCCAAGACAGGACGGCGATCACGCCTGGGCCTAATAACTTGAGTAGTCGTACAACATGGCCGCTTACGGGTGCGGCAGACTTGCCTTCTATCGAAGGGAAATCGGTCATAGGGGAGTCTCCGTTGTTGTTTTTGTGAGAGCGGAGATAGTCGAACACAATTGATACGACGTCGTATAACCAATCAGGGCGGGTATGTATTAATAAATGTTTCCTGGCGGGCGCCCCCCCTTGAGTGCTGATTGACCGGACAGAAAGAGGATTGGATCGCTGTGCACACGGCAAAATGTACTATCTGGTTACTTATATTGCTAAAATCGCGTCTTTGCCCTCTCTCACTCGAGTCCTTTCGACATGAAACGAGCATCGCGCGCCACTGGCGTCTCTAGATTCCTACTCCTGGGCCTGGGCGTAATCATCGCCCTGCTCGGCCTCGCGCTGGCCGTTGGCGGCGCCAAACTGGTGAGCCTCGGCGGTTCCTGGTACTTCCTGATCGGCGGCGTGGCCATGGCGGTTTCCGGCCTGTTGATTGCCCGGCGCAACACCGCCGGTGCATGGTTGTTCGCCGCGTTCCTGATCGGCACGGCCATCTGGGCGGTGGCGGATGTGGGCCTGGTGTTCTGGCCGCTGTTCTCGCGGCTGTTCATGTTTGCGGCCATCGGCCTGGTGGTGGCGCTGGTGTATCCGCTGCTGGCCGGCCGGCCCGCGCGCGGTGCCTATGGCGTTGCCGCCGTGTTGGCGGTGGGCGTGGCGGTGGCGGCGGGCAATATGTTCGTCGCCCATCCCAGCGTCGCGCCGACCGGTGCGGGCCCAGGCATCACGCCCGTGGCCGCGGCCGACGCGCAGAAAGACTGGGCCCACTACGGCAACACCGAAGGTGGCAGCCGCTTCGCTGCGCTGGACCAGATCAATCGCGACAACATTAACCAGCTCAAAGTGGCCTGGACCTACCACACCGGTGACGTGGCCCTCAGCGACGGCAACGGTGCCGAAGACCAGCTGACGCCCCTGCAGATCGGCAACAAAGTGTTTATCTGCACGCCCCACAACAACCTGATCGCCCTCGACGCCGACACCGGCAAAGAGCTGTGGAAGAACGAAGTCAACGCCAAGTCGGCGGTGTGGCAGCGTTGCCGGGGCATGGCGTATTTCGACGCCACCGCGCCGATTGCCCAGCCGACCCAGCCCAACAGCTCGCCGATCATCGCCGCCAGCGTTCCCGCCGGTGCGCAGTGCCAGCGTCGCTTGCTGACCAACACCATCGATGCACGGCTGATCGCCGTGGATGCCGACACCGGCAAATTCTGCGAAGACTTCGGCACCCATGGCCAGGTGGACCTGAAAGCCGGCCTGGGCAATGTGCCGGACAGCTACTACCAGCTGTCGTCCGCACCGTTGGTCGCCGGCACCACCGTGGTGGTCGGTGGTCGCGTCGCGGATAACGTCCAAACCGACATGCCCGGCGGTGTGATCCGTGGCTTCGATGTGATCAGCGGGCAAATGCGCTGGGCCTTCGACCCGGGCAACCCGGAAGACAAACAGGCCCCGACCGGCGACAAGACCTACGTGCGCAGTACACCGAACAGCTGGGCGCCGATGTCCTACGACCCGTTGATGAATACGGTCTTCCTGCCGATGGGCAGCTCGTCCACCGACATCTACGGTGTGGAACGCACTCAGCTCAACCACAAATACGGCGCTTCGGTATTGGCGCTGGATGCCTCTACCGGTGCTGAAAAGTGGGTGTACCAGACCGTCCACAATGACCTGTGGGACTTCGACCTGCCGATGCAACCGAGCCTGATCGACTTCACCCCACCGGGCAGTGACAAGGCGGTACCCGCAGTGGTAATCGGCACCAAGGCCGGGCAGATCTATGTACTCGACCGCGCCACCGGACAGCCGCTGACCGAGGTCAAGGAAGTCCCGGTCAAAGCCGCGAACATCCCCAACGAACCCTACTCGCCGACCCAGCCCAAGTCTGTGGGCATGCCGCAGATCGGCGCGCAGACCCTGAGCGAGTCGGACATGTGGGGCGCCACCCCGTACGACCAGTTGCTGTGCCGCATCGACTTCAAGGGCATGCGCTACGACGGCCTGTACACCGCGCCGGGCACGGATAAATCCCTGAGCTTCCCGGGTTCCCTGGGCGGCATGAACTGGGGCAGTATTTCCACCGACCCGGTGCATGGCTTTATCTTCGTCAACGACATGCGCCTGGGCCTGTGGATCCAGATGCTGCCGTCGCAGAACAAGACCCAGGCCGCTTCCGGTGGCGAAGCGCTGAACACCGGCATGGGCGCGGTCCCGCTCAAGGGCACGCCGTATGCGGTGAACAAAAACCGCTTCCTGTCGGTGGCCGGCATTCCGTGCCAGGCGCCGCCGTTCGGCACCCTCACCGCCATCGACATGAAGACCCAGAAAGTCGCGTGGCAAGTGCCGGTGGGCACCGTTGAAGACACCGGCCCCCTGGGCATCCGCATGCACCTGCCGATCAAGATCGGCCTGCCGACCCTCGGCGGCACGCTGTCGACCCAGGGCGGCCTGATCTTTATCGCCGGCACCCAGGACTTCTACCTGCGCGCTTTCAACAGCGGCAACGGTGATGAAATCTGGAAGGCCCGCCTGCCCGTCGGCAGCCAGGGCGGCCCGATGACCTACGTGTCGCCGAAAACCGGCAAGCAGTACATCGTCGTCACCGCCGGCGGTGCGCGCCAGTCCACCGACCGTGGCGACTATGTGATCGCCTACGCCCTGCCATAACCTCTCTGTCCGCGCGGTGCCCCTGCACCGCGCTCCGGCATCGGGGGCAAGCGCCCTCCCACTGGTGAGCGCTGCAAGTTTCGGCTACTACGCACAGGTGACGCGGAGCGTCACGGGCTGCAGGAGCGTGGGAATGTTCTTTGAGCATTGAGCCGGGGGCGTTTTCGGGGGAGAACATCGACAATGCGCTGGTGCTGGGGTTGCAGGTCAAGGCGACGTTCTGACGTGTTTCAGACACCCATGGCGGTCGTGTTGAAACCCGCATCCACATGGAGGATTTCACCGCTGATACCGGACGCCAGGTTGGAGCACAGGAAGGCGCCCGCGTTGCCGACTTCGTCGATGGTGACGTTGCGCCGCAGCGGCGCATGGGCTTCGCTGGTCGTCAGCATGGCACCAAAGTTCTTGATGCCCGACGCGGCCAGGGTACGGATCGGGCCTGCCGAGATGGCGTTCACGCGGGTGCCTTCGGGGCCAAGGCTGCTGGCCAGGTAGCGCACGCCAGCCTCCAGGCTGGCCTTGGCCATGCCCATGACGTTGTAGTTTGGCATCGTGCGCCCAGCCCCCAGATAAGACAGCGTCAGTACACTACCCTGGCGGCCGCGCATCATTGCACGCCCGGCTTTGGCCAACGCCACCAGGCTGTAGGCGCTGATATCGTGAGCACTGCGAAACCCCTCGCGTGTGGTGACTTCGGTGAAATCGCCGTCGAGTTGCTCAAGCGGTGCGGAACCCACGCAATGCACGATGCAATCCAGGGCGTCCCAGTGCTGCCCCAGATGTTCGAACACCTGCGCAATTTCATCATCGCTCGCCACATCGCAGGGTACGCACAAGGCCGCTCCGGTACCCCATTCAGCCGCCAGTGCTTCAACGCGGCCCTTGAACTTTTCATTCTGATACGTGAACGCCAACTCTGCGCCCTCGCGATGCATGGCTTGCGCGATGCCTGAAGCAATCGACAAGCGGCTGGCGACGCCGACGATCAGCACGCGCTTGCCCGTGAGAAAACCCATTGTGTGCTCCTTGCTGTTCGATACGACCACGGTTTGCTATGGCTGAACCACAGGAATCGCGTTGTTGATAATCTCGCGGGCGTGATTGGCCAGCTGTTTTGCACTCATCGCCGCCACCTCATCAGCCTCGATGGGCGGGTGGGCGATGATGCTCACGTCAGTACTGCGAAAGGCGTTGTAGGCGATATGGTTGACCGCAGGACTGATCGTGACAGGAACAATCCCCACCCCCATGTCCTTGGCGATCCGGAAGGCCCCGGTCTTGAAGGGCAGCATCTCGCCGCCATGGCTTCGTGTGCCTTCGGGAAAGATCCACAGTGACGTGTTGTCTGCTACCACTCGCTTGGCAATCTTGCGCAAACTCTGGATAGACGCCCGTGGGCTGTTTCTATCAATGAACAGGCTGCCGGTCAGCCAATACAACTGCCCGACCAGCGGCAGCCATTTGAGCGATTTCTTACCGACGATCACGGTACCCGGATTGAGCGCCTGCGCCACGATCAACACGTCATAGTTGCATTGGTGATTGGCCACGTAGATATACGGACGGGTCGTGGGAATGCTGTCAAAGCCCCGCACCTCGACGCGCACCGAGAAAATTTTATTAATTACCGAGTAGGCTCGGCAGGCCACGTACAGGTTTCTATTCTTCGAGGGGTTGATCAACATGTAGAGACACAGGAATGGAAAGCTCAACACGATCAACACCAACACCAGCAGCCCTCTGGCTAACGCAATCATAAGTTACCCGCCTGACTCGAATTTCCGGGCCCACCTGAAGCGGCCCCTTGAACATCGTTACGCTGAACCAGTGCAACGCCATAAAAACCTTCTTCATCCACACAGACCATCACACCGCCGCCCTGCGCCGAGATGTGTTTGGCCAAGTACGCCAATTGATAGGCGCCGACCATGGACAAACTCAAGGCCTTGGCCCGATCGAGCCTCTCGACCGGCATACCCAGGGCCGTGCTCAACTGCACGCAGGCCGCCGGCCAGGCATCCGGCGCGGCCAGGCTCACGCGCCACTCACCCGACTCAATGCCCTGCCCCAGCAGAAACTCGCGTATAAGCTCGCCCAGGCTGGCCGCGTCGGCGGCGAGCAGTCGCCCCGTGACACAGGCCCGTACGACCAGCCCCGGCGCCTGCGTGTCGGTACTGGCCTGAAAGCTGAACACCGCCGCCGTGTCCGGCCGTTCTTCATCGGGCCGTTCGATAGCACGTACGTAGCGCTTACCAAACTCACCACTGAACGTCTCAAGCGCCGTGGTGTAGAGACGTTCCGAATCACCGCGCCGGGCAATCCTCAAGGTTTGAACCAAGGCGTTGTAAAAACTCAGCTCCTTTGCACACAGCGAGACGTTCGCGCCCTTGATGCCGTATTTGATCGCCAATTGGCCCAACGACGAATTGATCACGGTATTGGGGATCTGCGCGGGATTGACCTGAAAGGCAAAGCGGTTGTCGTTGGATTCCTTGATCAACTGAATGACGCTGTCGATAGACCCATTTGACGTTGCACCGATAAGGGCCGAGCACGTCAAGGCGTCACCGTGGTTGTCATCGCTGATCAACGCCATCGCCGCCAGCAGCAACAGGGCTTGGCGATCAAAATTTTTCAGCTCACGGCTCGCCACCAGCTCGCCAGCGGCCAAGTCCCACGCCGGCAAGGTGCCCCGGTTCAATTCCACGCCGCCGTGCTCGAACTCACCGGGCATTTGCAACATGACCCAATCACGCAGGATCAATCCAACGATAGCGTCGCCCGTCATTTCAGATTACCGAATACCAGAATTGAATTATTCCCGCCAAAAGCGAAAGCGTTGTTGACCGCCACATCGACCTTGCCGGCCCGGAACCCCTGGGCAACCACATCAAGGCGGATGTGCGGGTCCTGCTCAGTGACATTGATTGTCGGCGGCAGCCCTTCGCCTAACGCCAGCATGCAGGCGATCGCGCCAAAACCGGCCGCCGCGCCCATGCTGTGCCCCATCATGGATTTGATCGAACTCACCGGCGGCGGCGAGGCCCCGAAGACCGCTTCAATAGCTTGGTATTCGTTGCTGTCATTGGCCACGGTGCCGGTGCCATGGGCGCAGATATACCCCACCGCGCTCGGCGCCACTGCGGCCCTGTCCAGCGCCGCCTGCAGGCATTCGCCGACACGCTGGTGATTGAGCCTCACCATGTGGTCAGCATCGCAGTTCATCGCAAAACCCAGCACCTCACCATAGATAGGCGCGCCCCGACGCAGCGCCCGCTCGTAATCCTCAAGCACCAGGGCACTGCCACCTTCGGCGGTCAGCACGCCTTTACGTCCGGTATTGAACGGCGTGCAGTCTTTGTCGGTCATGCTGCCCAAGCGATGGAAGGTGGCGAAGGTCGCTTTGTAGACCGCGTCGCTGCCACCGCAGATGGCAATCTCACAGTCCCCGGCCTTGATCGCCTCATAGCCGAAGATCAGCGCTGTGTTGCTGGCCGAGCAGGCATTGCCGATGGTGAGCGATTCACCGGTCGAACCGATTGACCTGAGCACATCACGGCTTATTTCAGAGGCAAACGCCGAATCGACTGACGCTTGCGAGTCCGACTGGGGGTCAGCCATGGCCGTCACCATGCTGTCGATCCGATCCGACTCGCCGTAGGTGGTACCGAAATAACAATTGACCCGCTGGCCGCGAATCGCGGCCCGCTCGATACCCGCGTCTGCCAGAGCCAGTTCAGTGGCAGCAAGGGCAAAATGGCTGGCAACCCCGGAACGCGCAAAGGCGCCGAAATTCGGGATCAAGGGCTCGACCGGCGACTTCACTTCACACCCGTATTTGCGCTCGAAGCGATCGGTGTCGATTTTGCAAAGCGGCGCCGTGCCATTAGCGCCGGCTTTCAACGCCTCGAAAAACGCGGCTTTGCCGATGCCGATCGGACTGACCGGCCCCAGCCCCGTGACCACCACCCTCCTGCCCTGGTCGGCGTTCATCATGCACACTCGGCCGCGGGCAGGGTCTCGTGGATAAACCCGAGAATGGAATCCACACTGATGATCTGTGGCAGATACGCTTCATCAACGCGCACCTGGAAAGCCCCTTCGATACCCGCCAGAATTTCTATACCTGACATCGAATCGGCACCGTAAGCCTCGACAAAGTTTTCGTGGTTGAGAATCTCCGAGGCATTGACCCCCAATACTTTGGCGACGATCTGCTTGATCTTTGCTTCATGCACAGTGTTCATAAATGCTCCTTTTAATAAAACGACTCAGATAACAAACGGGATAACTTTGAAGCTATCGAACTGGTACTGCCGGTACGCCGCGCCGAAATAACCCACCATCATCTTTTCCTCCTGGTTCACGCGCTTGAGAATCAACGCAAGTGCAAGAAAAAAGATGATCAGCGCCGCGTAAATACTCGTGTACAAGGCAAAACCGGTCACGATCAGCAAGGTGCCCAGATACGCCGGATGCCGGATATATTTGAAGGCACCGACCTTGACCAACTCATGATCGACCAGCACACGCAGAGAGTGGGAAAAGTGCCGCCCCAAGACGATCTTTCCATGGGCGCGCAAACCGATCCCTGCGGCGATCAGCAGTGAGCCGATAAGTTGCAACAACACATCACTGCGAATCAGCAACTGCAACAACATGACGATCGATATGCCACAGGACACCATGAAGCCGCTCTTGATGCCCTTATCGAAGCTGCTGTCGCTGTCGGTTTCGTGGAGAAAATACAATTCGGCCAGCAGCAGGACACTGGCCATGATGATCGGCCCCAGGAATGTCAGACCGGCGTAATACACGAGGATTGCCGACGCACATGCCAACGGCATCAGAAGGCTTAACGCGACATCAACCCTGAGCGTTTTCAAAGTAGTCTCCTATCAAAGCCGACACGCTGAGCGGGGTCTCGATCACGCCTACACCGCTTTCGATTTGCCAGGGGCAGACAAACAGGTCATTGAAGCGCGCCCATGGAAACAGCTTGCGTGCGCGCCTGAAGCCGTCCATGAACGTCAGCACTTTGTAGACCCTGGCCATCGTGCGCACGCTGGCCGAACGTAACGTCGTGCCATGCCCGACCGGTTGCAGGCGGGCATACACTTCGCCTACCAGATCGTTGTAGGTCACCGTATGGTCACTGAGCAGGTAGTACGTCTGCAGTGCCTGGTCGGGAACGCGCGACAACCACTGGATAATGCAGTTGGCAATGCTCTGCACCCCAATCACATGCAGGGCCGGAAGTTGACCGGTGACCTTCGGCAGCAGTTTCAACCGGCACATCGAAATCATCGGCAGCAGGTTCTTGTCATGCCGACCCAGTACCGTCGGCACGCGCAATATGACGCCCTGCACTTTGGCGCAATTGAGGTGAATAACCTGCTCCGCTGCGTACTTGTCATCAGCGTAGGCATCCACCCGTTGCTCGGGGTTATGGGCTTTGACGCTGCTCAAATGAAACAGCGGCTTCTTGCCCGCGGCACTGGGTTTGATCGCCGCGAGTATCTGCTCTGTGAGGCCTTTATTGGTTTCGCCGGCCGTTCCCAGGCGGCTGAGACCGATGCCGGTGCAATTGACAATACAGTCGCTTTCGTCGACCAATTCAGCGAATGCCGGCGAACCGATTTCGCAGGCCTTGTAACCCGCCCTGGGCGAACGCGAGTGGCGGATCACCTCAATGCCCGGTACCGGGTCCAGGCGTTCATAGACCCCTCTTCCGATAAATCCACTGGCGCCTAACAGCAGTATCTTCTTCACGTACACGCAATCCCTTTCATGGGGTTAAAGTTTCGACCGTGAAACACCCTGAGCGATAAACCGTTTGCGCCTGCATACCCTGCTTTTGCAGGCGCTTGCGCACCGTTCGCAGAAACATGCCGTGGGAGACAACCACCACGGTCTTGCCGGCCCCGGTGCTGGCGGCGTGGAGTTCATCCGCGACCGCTGCCGCTCGACGGTACTCAGCCTTGCGGGAGGCAGCGCCCAACGAAATGCCCAGCAGCCAGGCCACCCGGTGCAGAGCGAACCATTGCCTCAAGCCCATCGTCACCAAGGGAATGGCGCTCAAGCGCAAGTCGTACTCGTGCAGACGGTTGTCCCGTTGGACTCGCTCTTCACCGAACAGACGGCACGCAGTGGCATAGGCTCGGTTGACGGGTGACGACAAGATGGTGGCTTCGGCACTCAGCAGCGGCTGCGACAACTGCGCGCGGTTCAAGAAACCGCTGATTTCGTCTTCTTCGATCAGTACGGTGTGGTTGTACTCATCCAGGCGAACCTTGGCCAGCGCCGCACCGCAGCGCGAATAGTCAACCTGTGGTGAGGCATGTCGAATCAGGTAAATCACAGCAGATAGACTCCCGTCACGATTGCGTTACCGACCAGAAACAGAAACGGCGTATCCCAGGTGTGCGGGGATTTGGCTTCCGTCAGCGTCAGTGCAAGTGGAAACACAGCACAGAGCAGGAAAAACTGTCCCGCTGAAAAGTACTGCTCGAACGCCACGCAAAACACCATAGACATCACAAACACGGTGGCCGACCCTTCAAGGGTTCGCTTGAACTTCTTATCGATAAAAAAGCCCTTGGCAACGTACTCGTGCTTACCAAAACGGATGCCCACAGGCTCTGCCAGCCCGTCACCGAAGGTGGTGGCCAGAATCGTGATGTACATCAGCTCCACCGGCACCCCGAGCGCCAGCCAGCAATACTGGGTCACCCACAGCACGAACAGCCCCGCCACGGTTTGGCTCACCAGCCAGGAAAGGGTGTGCGGCGAGTCTTCCGGGCGATCAATACTGGCAAACATATGCTGTGCGGTGAGGGACCGACGACGCGACCATCCACACATCGCGAGGAACAGGATGGCGGTAGAAACCATCGATAGCAGCAGGCGCTCATGGGTACTTTGAATATTGAACAGGACGAAAAACAGGCTGGGCAGCAGGAACATCGAGAAGTGCCCGACTTTCCTCGTGTAGTTCACCCGCACGCCATGATTGAGCACCAACAGCCCCAAGCCTTTACACAGCACAAAATAGAAAAGCACGATGCCTAACAGAGCCGAAGCCACCTGAACCATTTCATTACCACTTCGTTGACGTATTAAATAGCAGGCACATGCGCCCGCTACCATTGGGTACAGACGCCAGTCTCAGATCACGCTGCGCAGGGCTGTGATGCAGTAATCCACATCGGCGACCGTATGGTTGTACGTCAGGCACAGCCTGATCCGGGATTGATGATTAGGGACAAAGGGCGGCACAAACAGCGACCCCATGATGCCTTGCTTAACCAGCTCGGCGTTGACCCGTGCAGCCTCCATCGGGTCCTTGAACACCACGGGAATCACCGCCGTTCGGGAGCTGAGCTTGTCAACGCCCAGGGTACTCAGTTGTTCGTGGGTATAGCGCGTCAATTCGGCCAGTGCCTGTCGGCGTTCCGCGCCCTGCGTCGCGTTGATTTCAAGCGCCGTGCACGACGCAGAAGCGACACCCGGTGACACCGACCGCGAAGCGTTGTAGGTCGGGCAACGGAACCGTACCCGTTCGGCGAACTCATCGTCCTTAAACACTACGAACCCACCGGAAGAGCCGAACGCCTTGCTCATGGTGCCGACAATGTAGTCAACCTGCGCGACCACCCCCGCCGATTCACAAGCCCCCTGACCGGAGTCGCCCAACATACCCACACCGTGGGCATCGTCGATGTAGATTTCGAGCTGTGGATGCACCTGCTTCAATGCCACGATGGCAGCAAGATCAGCCACATCGCCGTCGGCAGAAAACACACCGTCGCTGATAATCAGGATTTTCTTATCCTGATTGAGCTGCACCAATTGCCCGAGCATCTCCACGTCTGCGTGGCTATAGGCCCTGAATGGGCAACCGGATAATTTCACGCCATCCCAGATCGAGACATGGGACAGTTTGTCGAGCAAAATCAGGTCGGCGCGCTCAGCGGCCAGGGGGATCACCCCGAAATTCGCCTGGTACGACGTGGTAAACATCAGCGTGGTGCGCCCACCAAACAAATCACGGTAGCGGCTTTGCAAGCGCTCGTGGTACTCGGTAAAACCACTGAAAATCATCGGCCCACCGATATTCGAACCGTACTCGCGAATGGCCGCGATGGCCGACTCTTTCATACGTTCGTTATTGGACAAGCCCAAGTAGTCACACGACGCAAAGTTCAACAATGTGCGCCCATCTGCGAGGGTCATGTCCCGACCACAGGCCGAACGTACTTTAGGGAAGTAGGTGTAATAACCCAACTCTTTCGATTTGAAGGCGACGTCATCTATGCGCATAACACTCTCATTCAGCCGGCGTGGCATATCTATAAATTCGATAAACTCGCTCATGGCAAACACCCTCTTGAGTGAGGTGGCGCATGGTGCGCAGTACCATGATGTTGTCTTCCAGCATCCAGGACACACTGATGCGCCCGCGTCCGACCACACTTAATGCAATCGCGGATAGCTTCAGCGTGAGCGCAACCGACAAGCCTTTGCGTTGATACTCCGGCGCAACACCAGTGAAAAACGCCCGGCCATATAAACCTTGTTCATTCAGGGCGGGTGCAAACATGGTAAAGCCGATGACTTCACCCTCCCGTTCGGCAATCAACGCAGAAATATTCCTGATATTACGAGCCGCCACTTCAAACTGCCCTTTCAACGCCGGGCTATAGCCCCAATTGCGTTCCCAGGCGCGGTTATAGCAATCGGCCAATTGCTGACTCTTGGCGACCAGTTCATCCTGGCCACAATGAACAAACTTGATACCCGCCAATCGTTGCGTCAGTTTTTCTTCCAAGGCCTGGTACTGATAACCCTGGGCAGGCGGTTCGAAGACAATCTCGATCAGGTCTTTTTCTTTGTGGAAACCGGCTTCGGTCAATGCATGCGCGAGCGCCAGCGTATTGGCGGGCAATGAAAACACATTGAAATCAGACTCGAACGTACGCAGCCCGCGCTCGACCAGGAACGAACTGTGAATAGGGCCGACCAGGTCGGTCACCTGCCGGGGCAGCAACCGCGAGCTGTTTATATAGTCGATTGAACTGCGCATCAGCGCCTGCAAGGCATCTGCCTGGGGTCGCGCGATCAGGGTCGAAAAATACGCAGTATCCAGCCCGTTGATCATTGCTCGCCGATCAAAATGCACAATGCAGAAGGCGACGAGGTTACCGTGCTCATCTTGCCAGGCCACCGGGACGTTATGCTCAGTGGCTGAATGCTCGCAGGCGGCTATCACCCGCTGTTCGATTTGCTGCTGTGTGCGACCTACCACCGACACTTGCTGGTCCAGACGCTGCAAGGCATACCAGTCGCACGCCGCCAAACCTATTACTCTACTCATCAATATTCTCGCCCCACATGCATGGCAGGGTTTTCAGGCGGCCAGGCACAAGGCGCGGGTGGTTTGGTCGTCGATCTCGATCCAGAAGGGCACGATGCTTTGGTTATCGATAAGGTGCGGTGGTGAAATTCGCCGGGTAGTGACGCCCATGCGTTTGAGCAGACGCTCATTGCCTACCGCACTGAATGCAATCAATCGGAAAGCGCCCTTTGAGCGCGCAACATCAATGACCTCTCGAACCAGCGTCACTGTGTTTTTCCAGGCTTGCGCAGCGGTTAATACCTGGCCCTTGGGCTGGCTGATGGCGAACCGCGAAAGCTCCCAGATGTCGGCTGAAAAAGGCAGAGAACTGACGCCCATCAAATGAGGAAAAACTTCCCCCAACAAATACGGACCATTCGTGGGAAGAAGTCGGGCACAACCGAATATTTCGCGATCACGATCACAGGCCACTACATAGACGGTATCCGGACGGTCAAACGCATCCAGTTCAATACCCTCTTCGCAATGTAACGGCCAACCCAACGCCTTAACGAATACTTCATACCGATATTTAGCCAACGCCCCGACCATGCCTGGCAAAAGTTCGCCAACCGTCCCTGTTATTGCCGTAAGCATGCCAACCATCCAGCCCGCCAATATGATTAAGCAAGTACAACAAACCCCTCACTGAGTGAGTAGCTGCCCGAATGGGCAGGTCAATCGGAACCCCCATTGCCTGGCCAGAACTTACTGGTCGAAAACCGACTTTCTAGTACTGACGTACTAATAAATAAACAACAAGAGTGCTTCGACCACCTCCTTCATCTCGCCTACACCCCACGCCGAATAAGGGGTTACCGATTTTTGTATGCCACTCGCGAGCGTTCAACCGCGCGCCCTTTATCCGCTGCTGAGTCTGTATAATCTGCCCCCGCCTCACACACTCAGGGGGCGCTGACCACGGAAGGTATTATTGGTGAAAGAATGGCGCGAAACGTTAATCGAGGCAGTGTCGGGCTGCGCGACCGAACATGAACTATTCAACAAGCTGCATACGATAACGTCCAACTTAGGTTTCGAATTCTGCTCCTACGGATTAAAAGTTCCGTTGCCCTCAAGCACTTCGCAATATGTGCTGATTTCAAACTATCCCGCCTCGTGGGAAGAGAAGTACGTCAGTGAAAACTACTTCTCCCAAGACCCCACCGTCGCCCATGGCCTGACCCGCTCCATCCCGCTGCACTGGTCCGCTGCACAACAGCAACAACACCTGGCTTTCTGGGAGGAAGCGCGTCATTACCAGCTCAACCATGGCTGGTGCCTGTCTTCGCAACGCGGCCCTAACGCGATTGGTTTACTCTCGGTGTCCCGCTCCGGTGAATACATTTCAACCACGGAGCTTGAGCACATCGAAAACAAGTTGATCTGGCTGACGCAGTTGGCACACGAATCGATGACGCGCTTCTTCTCCGAAAAATGCCTGCCAGAAATCCACCGCCCCCTGACCGCACGGGAAAAAGAAACCTTGAGATGGACGGCCCTTGGCAAAACCTATGTCGAGATCAGCATGATCCTCAGCATCGATACGCGAACGGTAAAGTTTCATCTGGTCAACGCCATGCGCAAACTCCAGGCCAGCAACAAAGCAGAAGCTGCCGTCAAAGCCTCCTTACTGGGATTACTCTTTTAGCCCTGCTGGTACTCCCGCGGCGTACAACCAAACTCGCGACGAAACACCGTATGCAGGTACTGCGCCGACTTGAACCCGCACTTGGCGGCAATATCGGCAATCGCCAGTTCGTGGCTTTCCAGGCCCTTGGCGGCGGCGGCGAGTTTGAAACGCAGGATCTCGTCATGCACGCTGCAGCCGCGCACCTTGCGAAAGTGCGCTTCCAGGGAGGAGCGCGACACGCCGACATAGGCCGCCACCTGCGCGGTCTTGATGCCCTGGCAGGCGTACTGGCGGATAAACAGCAGCGCCTGCATCACGTACGGATTACCCAAGGGTTGATGCAAGCTGGAGGCCTGCACATTGATCGCCTCCGGCGGCACCAGGACCTGCGTGCCCACGCACGGTTTGCCGTGCAGCATCTGGTGCAGCAAGGCGGCGGCCGTGCGCCCCATGGTTTCCGTGCCCTGGATCACCGAACTCAGCGGCACGCGCGTGAGGGTGCGGGTCAGGGGGTCGTTGTCGATACCGATCAATGCGACTTGCTCCGGCACGGCGATGCCGGCAGTCAGGCAGGCTTGCAGCAGTTGTCGGGCGCGGGCGTCGGTGACGGCGATGATGCCGATGGGCTTGGGCAGACTGTGCAGCCAGGCAATCTGCTGTTCCACCGCGCTGTCCCACAACGGCGCGCTGGTGCCCAGGCCGCGATACACCTCGACGTGCAGACCATCGCGTTGCAGCAGGCGGCGAAAGGCTTTTTCACGCTCCTGGGCCCAGCGATTGGCCTGGGCCTCGGGCAGGCTGAAACAGGCAAATCGGGTCAGCCCGGCCTCGATCAGGTGCTCGTACGCCAGCTTCATCAACTCATGGTTGTCGGTGGCCACGTAGGGAATGCCCTTGGGATAAGCGCGCGCGTCTTCATACGAGCCACCCACCGCCACCACCGGCAACGTGCTGTCGGCCAACGCTTCGCCGATCAGCGGGTCGTCGAAGTCGGCAATGATGCCGTCGCCCTGCCAGCGCTCGATACCGCGCAGGCGACAGAGAAAATCCTCCTCGAGGAACAAATCCCAGGACGCGCGCGTGCTGCTCAGGTAATTGCCGATGCCGGCGATGATGCCGCGGTCGTAGATTTTGCTGCCGTTAAACAACAGGGCGATGCGGTGGACGGGCGGTAGGGTTTTCATTGTTTTTATCCTGGGGCCTGTGGCAACAGACTAGCCCCCACCACTCAAAATCGCACCACCCCTTGGTGATTTTCATAATCAGCGGGCCAGGAGCCGTTGCTAGTATCCAGACACCGCCAAGAACAATAAGGAAAACGCCATGCTGTACTTCCCCGGTGTCGAGAAGGTTCGCTTCGAAGGCCCCAGCAGCGATGCCCCCCTCGCCTTTCGCCATTACGACGCCAACAAACTGGTCCTCGGCAAACCGATGCGCGAGCACCTGCGCATGGCCGCGTGTTATTGGCACACCTTCGTGTGGCCTGGCGCCGATATGTTCGGCATGGGTACCTTCAAGCGGCCGTGGCAGCGCAGTGGCGAGCCCATGGACGTGGCCATCGGCAAGGCTGAGGCGGCCTTCGAGTTTTTCTCCAAGCTGGGCATCGACTACTACAGTTTTCACGACACCGATGTGGCGCCGGAAGGCAGTTCGATCAAGGAGTACCGCAACCACTTTGCGCAGATGGTCGACCACCTGGAGCGCCATCAGGAACAGACCGGCATCAAGTTGCTGTGGGGCACCGCCAACTGCTTCAGCAACCCGCGTTTTGCCGCCGGTGCCGCCAGTAACCCGGACCCGGAGGTGTTTGCCTACGCCGCTGCCCAGGTGTTCAGCGCGATGAACGCCACGCTGCGACTCAAGGGCGCCAATTACGTGCTGTGGGGCGGCCGTGAAGGTTATGAAACCCTGCTCAACACCGATCTCAAGCGCGAGCGCGAACAGCTCGGGCGTTTTATGCGCATGGTGGTGGAGCACAAGCACAAGATCGGCTTCAAGGGCGACCTGCTGATCGAGCCCAAGCCCCAGGAGCCGACCAAGCATCAGTACGATTACGACAGCGCCACGGTGTTCGGCTTTTTGCATGAGTACGGCCTGGAGCATGAGATCAAGGTGAATATCGAGGCCAACCACGCCACCCTGGCCGGGCACAGTTTCCATCACGAGATTGCCACGGCCGTGTCGTTGGGCATTTTCGGCAGCATCGACGCCAACCGGGGCGACCCGCAGAACGGCTGGGACACCGACCAATTCCCCAACAGCGTCGAGGAGATGACCCTCGCCACCTATGAAATCCTCAAGGCCGGTGGCTTCAAGAATGGCGGCTACAATTTCGACTCCAAGGTACGCCGCCAGAGCCTGGACGAAGTCGACCTGTTCCACGGCCATGTCGCCGCCATGGATGTACTCGCCCTGTCACTGGAGCGTGCGGCGGCCATGGTGCAGAACGACCAGTTACAGCAGTTCAAGGACCAGCGCTATGCCGGCTGGCAGCAGCCGCTGGGCCAGGCCGTGCTGGCCGGTGAGTTCAGCCTGGAGTCGCTGGCCGAACATGCGTTTGCCCACGAACTGAACCCGCAGGCCGTGAGTGGTCGCCAGGAGATGCTGGAGGGGGTGGTCAACCGGTTTATTTATCGGTGACCGTGTGGCGAGCGGGTTTGTTGTGATGAGTGGGGTTGGTGTGGTGAGGGGCTTATTGTGGTGAGAGGCTTGGTGTGGTGAGGGGGGGTTATTGTGGTGAGCGGGCTTGCCCCGCGTTGGGCTGCGAAGCAGCCCCAAACCCAGGCACCTCGGTGTGTCAGCTAAAAACACATCGCCTGCAATGGGGCCGCTTCGCGCCCCGGCGCGGGGCAAGCCCGCTCACCACAACAAGCCCCCTCACCACACCAAGCCCGCTCACCACAACAAGCCCCCTCACCACACCAAGCCCGCTCACCACACCAAACCCATTCACCACGACAAGCCCATTCACCACAAAAGCCCGGCTTGCCACAACACACCGGTTAGCCACACCTACAGTGTTCGCCTAAAGTCCTCACCCAGTGTCTTTCCAACAACAATAAAAGGACGCACCACCATGAAGTCATTCAAACGTACCCTGCTCGCCACCGCCCTGGCCCTGCTCGCCCTGCCGGTGATGGCCGACTCCGCCCACCCGAAAATCGGTTTTTCCATCGACGACCTGCGTCTGGAACGCTGGTCCCGGGATCGTGACTACTTCGTCGCCGCCGCAGAAAAACTCGATGCCAAGGTCTTTGTGCAGTCCGCCGATGCCAACGAGCAGAAGCAGATTTCGCAGATCGAAAACCTGATCTCCCGGGGCGTCGATGTGATCGTGATCGTGCCGTTCAACGCCACCGTGCTGACCAACGCGGTCGCCGAAGCCAAGAAAGCCGGGATCAAGGTGGTGTCATACGACCGCCTGATTCTCAACGCGGACATCGATGCGTACATTTCCTTCGATAACGAAAAAGTCGGCGAGATGCAGGCCAACGGCGTGCTGCAAGCGGCGCCCAAGGGCAATTACTTCCTGCTCGGCGGCGCGCCCACCGACAACAACGCCAAGGTGCTGCGCGAAGGCCAGATGAAGGTGCTGCAACCGGCCATCGACAAGGGCGACATCAAGATTGTCGGCCAGCAGTGGGTCAAGGAATGGAACCCCACGGAAGCCCTGAGCATCGTCGAGAACGCCCTGACCCGCAACAGCAACAAGATCGACGCCATCGTCGCCTCCAACGACGCCACCGCAGGCGGTGCGATCCAGGCCCTGGCCGCGCAGAAGCTGGCGGGCAAGGTGCCGATCTCCGGCCAGGACGCCGACCTCGCAGCCGTCAAGCGCGTGATCGACGGTACCCAGACCATGACCGTGTACAAGCCGCTCAAGCTGATCGCCACCGAAGCCGCCAAGCTCTCGGTGCAACTGGCGCGTAACGAGAAGCCCACCTACAGCTCGCAGTACGACAATGGCAGCAAGAAAGTCGACACCATCCTGCTCACCCCGACCCCGCTGACCAAGGCCAATATCGACCTGTTGGAGAAGGACGGGTTCTATACCAAAGAGCAGATCGGCCTGTAGGCGCTGGCTTGCCAGCGAAGATCGCGAACGAAAACGCGGAAAGCCTGAATAAACGCGGTGACTTGGCGTTTTTCGCGAGCAAGCTCGCTCCTACAGTCATGTCGTCAGTCCTGTGTGTGAGCCATGGTATGTCCGACTACCTGCTGCAAATGAACGGCATCGTCAAAACCTTTGGCGGTGTCCACGCGCTGAACGGCATCGACATCAAGGTGCGGCCGGGGGAATGTGTCGGCCTGTGCGGCGAGAACGGTGCCGGTAAATCCACCCTGATGAAGGTGCTGTCGGCGGTCTACCCCCATGGCACCTGGGAGGGGGAAATCCTCTGGGACGGGCAACCGCTCAGGGCCCAGTCCATCAGCGAAACCGAGGCCGCCGGTATCGTCATCATTCACCAGGAACAGACCCTGGTGCCCGACCTGTCGGTGGCCGAGAACATCTTCATGGGCCACGAGCTGACCCTGCCCGGCGGGCGCATGAACTACCCGGCGATGCTGCACCGCGCCGAAGCGTTGATGCGCGAGCTCAAGGTGCCGGACATGAACGTCGCGCTGCCGGTGTCACAGTACGGCGGCGGCTACCAGCAACTGGTGGAAATCGCCAAGGCCCTGAACAAACAGGCGCGCCTGCTGATCCTCGACGAGCCTTCCTCGGCCCTGACCCGCTCGGAAATCGAGGTACTGCTCGACATCATCCGCGGCCTCAAGGCCAAGGGCGTGGCCTGCGTGTACATCTCCCATAAGCTCGATGAAGTGGCGGCCGTGTGCGACACCATCGCGGTGATCCGCGATGGCAAGCACATCGCGACCACGGCCATGGCCGACATGGACATCCCGCAGATCATCACGCAGATGGTCGGGCGGGAAATGAGCAACCTCTACCCAACCGAGCCCCATGCCATCGGCGAGGTGATTTTCGAAGCGCGCAACGTCACCTGCTATGACGTCGACAACCCCCAGCGCAAGCGCGTCGACGATATTTCCTTTGTGCTCAAGCGCGGCGAAATCCTCGGCATAGCCGGGCTGGTGGGCGCCGGGCGTACGGAGCTGGTGTCGGCGTTGTTCGGCGCCTACCCCGGCCGCTACAGCGCCGAGGTGTGGCTCGACGGCCAGGTGATCGACACGCGTACGCCGCTCAAATCGATCCGCGCCGGGCTGTGCATGGTGCCCGAGGACCGCAAGCGCCAGGGCATCATCCCTGACCTGGGCGTGGGCCAGAACATCACGTTGGCGGTGCTCGACACCTATGCCCACCTGACCCGCATCGATGCCGAGGCCGAACTGGGCAGCATCGACCAGCAGATCGCACGCATGCACCTTAAGACCGCCAGCCCGTTCCTGCCGATCACCAGCCTGTCCGGTGGCAATCAGCAAAAGGCTGTGCTGGCGAAAATGCTGATGACCAAGCCCAAGGTGCTGATCCTCGACGAGCCCACACGCGGGGTGGATGTGGGCGCCAAGTATGAGATCTACAAACTGATGGGCGCGCTGGCGGCAGAAGGCGTGTCGATTATCATGGTTTCCTCGGAATTGGCCGAAGTGCTCGGCGTGTCCAACCGCGTGCTGGTCATCGGCGACGGCCAGTTGCGTGGCGACTTCATCAACGAGGGGCTCACCCAGGAACAGGTGCTCGCCGCCGCGCTCAGCCAAAACAATAACAATCGGAAAACCGCGTAGATGAATCAGGTCAAACAGCTGTTCACTCGCTACAAAATGCTCGCACTGGTGATCGCCGTGGCGTTTATCTGGCTGTTTTTCAGCTGGCAGACCGAGGGCGGCTTCCTCACCCCGCGCAACCTGTCCAACCTGCTGCGGCAGATGTCGATCACCGGCATCCTGGCGTGCGGCATGGTGCTGGTGATCATCAGCGGTGAGATCGATTTGTCGGTGGGTTCGTTGCTGGGACTGTTGGGCGGGCTCGCAGCGATCCTGGATGTGGTCTATCACATTCCGCTGCTGGCCAACCTCAGCCTGGTGGCGTTGTGCGGCTTGATGATCGGTTTGGCCAACGGCTACATGACCGCTTACCTGCGCATTCCGTCGTTTATCGTTGGCCTCGGCGGCATGCTGGCGTTTCGCGGGATCCTGCTGGGGATCACCGGCGGCACCACCATCGCGCCGGTGTCGCCGTCGCTGGTGTATGTAGGCCAGGGGTATTTGCCGCATTCGGTGGGGGTTGGCCTTGGGGTCTTGCTGTTTGCCCTGACTCTGTTTTTGACCTGGAGACAACGGCGCAACCGCGCGCTGCATGGCTTGGCACCGCACGCCCTGATGCGCGATGTGCTGCGCGTGGGGGTGATCGGCGCGGTGCTCGCCGGGTTTGTCACCACCCTCAACAGCTACGACGGCATCCCCGTACCGGTGCTGCTGTTGCTGGTGCTGCTCGGCGTGTTCAGCTACGTCACCAGCCAGACCGTGTTCGGCCGCCGCGTCTACGCGGTGGGCAGCAACATGGAAGCCACGCGCCTGTCAGGCATCAACGTGCAGGCGGTGAAACTGTGGATCTTCGGCATCATGGGCGTGATGTGCGCCCTCGCCGGCCTGGTCAATACTGCGCGTCTCGCGGCGGGCTCACCGTCAGCGGGCAATATGGGCGAGTTGGATGCCATCGCTGCGTGCTTTATTGGGGGTACGTCGATGCGCGGCGGCTCGGGCACGGTGTATGGCGCTTTGCTCGGGGCATTGGTGATTACCAGCCTGGATAACGGCATGTCGATGCTGGACGTGGACAGTTACTGGCAGATGATTGTGAAGGGCAGCATCCTGGTGTTGGCGGTGTGGGTGGATGTGAGTACGCGCACGGGTCGGCGCTGACTGCCTCACTTCCCGAGCAACACGGCCCCATCCCCCAGCCGCCCCAACTGATCCCCCGGATTGCGCAACGGGCAATCATCCAGGGACAGGCATCCACAGCCGATACAGCCATCGAGTTGGTCGCGCAGTTGAGTGAGGCTGTTGATACGCTCACTCAACAGGTCGCGCCAGCGTGTGGAGAGTTGGGTCCAGTCCTTGGCCGTCAATGGCCGTCCTGAAGGCAGTTCGTCCAACGCGTCCTTGATAGTCGCCAACGGAATGCCCGCGCGCTGCGCGACCTTGATCACCGCAATTCGGCGCAGTACGTCACGCTGATAACGACGCTGATTGCCCGCGCTGCGTTGTGCGTGAATCAACCCCTTGGCTTCGTAGAAATGCACCGTGGCCACGGTCACGCCGCTGCGGCGGGCCAATTCGCCCACGCCGAGGGGGATGCGCACATCGATTTTCGCTTCCATCCAGCTCTTGACCTCATCTAAACATGAGGTTTTATAAAGGGTGTCGGCTTGCCTTGGCAAGCCTTCAGTCCTTTGAATCGGAGCCTGCATGGACACACCTCAACCCTCCCCCTCCAACTGGGCCGCGCTGTTGTCCGGTGCCAACGGCGTACGTTCGCTCGCACTGGCAGGCGGCGTGGTGCTGCATGCGATCAACGTGTACATCGCCACCACGATTCTGCCGTCAGTGGTCCAGGACATCGGCGGCATCGACTACTACGCATGGAACACCACGTTATTTGTCGCCGCCTCGATCCTCGGCTCGGCATTGTCGGCGCGCCTGCTTGGCAGCCTCGGGCCGCGTGCGGCGTACCTGGTCGCCAGCCTGGTGTTCGCCGGCGGGGCCTTGGCCTGTGCGTTTGCGCCGTCCATGCCGGTGATGCTCGTGGGGCGGTTGGTGCAGGGATTGGGCGGTGGGTTCTTGTTCGCGCTGTCCTACGCGATGATTCGGTTGGTGTTCGATGAAAGCCTGTGGCCGCGCGCGATGGCGTTGGTGTCGGGGATGTGGGGCGTGGCGACGCTGGTCGGGCCAGCGGTGGGCGGAGTGTTTGCCGAGCTGGGCATATGGCGCGCGGCGTTCTGGTCGTTGATTCCGGTGGCCGGGTTATTCGCGGTGCTGGCGGCGGCGGTCCTGCCCAAGCGCAGCACCGATAGCGTTGAGCCGACACCGCTGCCTCTCGCCCAACTGGTGCTGCTGACGGCGGCGGTACTGGCGGTGTCGGCCGGCAGTGTCTCGTCCACCCTGCCCCTGAACCTGCTGGGGCTGGCCGTGGCTGCGGTGTTCACCGCGCTGCTGATCGTCACGGAAAGCCGCGCCCGCCATCGACTGTTGCCCGCCGGAGCGTTTCGGATCACCACGGCACTCGGCGCGCTGTACGCGACGATGTCATTGCTGGCGGTGGCCGTGACCAGTGGCGAAATCTTCGTGCCGTTGTTTCTTCAAGTCCTGCACCACCAGTCGCCGCTGGTGGCCGGTTATCTGGCGGCATTGATGGCGGCTGGCTGGACGCTGGGGTCAATCGCCAGCGCGGGTGTGACGGGCAGCAACATTCGACGAGCGATCCTGGCCGGGCCGATCCTGGGCGTGGTGGGCATGGTGGCGCTGGCCATCTTGATGCCCGTCGAAAGCAACGGCAGCGGGCAGACGCTCACACCGATCTGCCTGGCGCTTATCCTGATTGGGTTGGGCGTGGGGCTGGCTTGGCCGCACTTGCTGACCCGGGTGTTCCAGGTGGCGCCGGCCGGTGAGCAGGACCTTGCCAGCGCGTCGATTACCACCGTGCAGCTGTTCGCTACCGCGTTTGGCGCGGCACTGGCGGGGATGGTCGCGAACGTCGCCGGCCTCACTGAGCCCGGCGGTGTCGAAGGCACCGCGAGCGCGGCGGTGTGGTTGTTTGGCGTGTTTGCACTGGCGCCTGTGGTGGGTGTTCTGATTGCCAGGCGGGTGGTTCGCATGATCGGTCAGTACCATGCCAAGCTCACCAATACCCCTGCCTGAGCACATTTGACTGCATTCCAAGGTTGGATCGAGGTGCTCAGTGCTATTCAAACGCCTGGCGATTCTCAGGCGTGATCAACTTGAACGGCACCCAGACCACCGCCGACTCCAGCACCTCGCCGCGTACCAGGCGCAGTGCGGTGTCCACTGCGCCGCCGGCCTGGCCGGCGGCATCCTGGAACACGCTGACCGCCATCTTGCCCTCAGCCATCAATTTCAAGCCGTCCGGTGTGCCGTCGATGCCGCCGACCCAGTAGTCCTTGGCCTGCTTGCCGGCCTTTTCCAGCCCCATGATCGCGCCGATCGCCATTTCATCGTTATTGGCCGCGATGATCGAAAAATCGACGCCCTGCTTGACCCAGTCAATGACAATCGTGGCGGCCTGGCTACGCTCCCAGTTACCGACTTTTTTCTGTACGACTTTCATATCGGGGTATTTGGCGACGACTTTTTCCACGTCCTCGGTGCGCATCAAGGAGGACGCGTTGGCGGGGTCGCCCACCAGAATCACCACGTTGCCCTTGTAACCGGCGCGGCGCGCCAGCTCTTCCATCTGCAACGTACCCGACTCCAACTCGTTGGAGCCGACAAACGCGGTCTGCGCCGGCCACGTTTGCGGGTTCGGATTGCGGTTGACGAACACCAGCGGGATCTTTGCATCCGAGGCCAGCTGCATCATCTGCGCCGCACTTTTGCCGTCGACCATCGCGACGATGATCGCATCCACCTTGGAATTGACCAGGTTGCGGAATTGGCGCATCTGCAGATCGACGCTGTCCTGCCCGTTCTCCATAAAGATGTCGGCGTTCATGACGCTGGCCTGTTGCTGCACCCCGTTGCGCAGCAGGGTCTGGAAGTTATCGTCGTACTTTGCCATGCCCACACCCAGCAAGGGCGTGGCGGCCTGGGCCGGGCCCGGAATGAACAGCGTCGCCCCCAAGGCGAGGATTAACCATGCTTTCATGTTCTGACTCCCGCGGCTCAAACGCTGAAATGATGGAGCAGCTCGCGCTGCACCTTGGCCATGTCCGACAGCTCGTGGCTGCTGATGGCGGACTGCTCGGCGCCGTCTGCCGTCTGCTGGGCCGAATCGTTGATCTGGATGACCATCCGACTGGTTTCCTGCACCGTGGCGCTCTGCTCCTCGGTGGCGGCGGCGATCTGAATATTCATGTCGCGGATACTGTCGACCGAGTCGCTCATCGACAGCAGCAAGTCACCCGCGCCCGAGGCCAGGGACACGCACTGGGTGGACTGCGCCTGGCTTTCGTTCATCACGTGCACCACCGAGTGAATCTTTTCCTGCATGAGCCCGATCATGTCCTGGATTTCGCTGGTCGAGGTCTGGGTACGGCTGGCCAGGGAGCGCACTTCATCGGCCACCACCGCAAAACCGCGTCCCTGCTCGCCAGCACGGGCCGCTTCGATGGCCGCATTCAGGGCGAGCAGGTTGGTCTGTTCGGCAATGGTGCGAATGGCGACAACAATGCCCTCGATATTCTGCCCGTACTTCTGCAACTCATCGGTCACCTGCGTGGCCTTGTTCACCTGGTCGGCCTGCTGGCGGATGTTGACGATGGTCTCGGCCACACGCGCCTGCACCTTGTGCGTGAGTTCACTCGTGTCGTCCACGGCCTGGCGGGTGTCCTGCGCACGCCTGGCCACCTCTTCGACCGTGCTTTCCATCTGCGTCATGGCCGAGGCGGCCGATTGCAAGCGGTCCTTCTGCTCATCCACCACACGGGTGGTCTGCTCGCTGTTCAAGGCGTTGCTGCCCGCGGTAACGGCCAGCGCATCGGCAGAGCTGATCAATTCACGGAAGGTTTTGCGCAGGGCCGTGGTCAGTTCGTTCAGGTAACCGCCCAACTCACCGAACTCGTCTTTACGGCTGACGTCGAAACTAACCCGCATGTCCCCCGCCGTGAGCGTCTTGAGGACTTCACGAAACGCCGCCAGCGGACGCCGCAGGCTGAAGGCGACCCAGGTACCAATCGCCACCGCCGCCAGCACCGCCAGCACACACGCGATCAACAGCAAGCTGCGGCTGGTGCCGATGGTCGCATTGGCCGACTGGCTGGCCTGGTTGGCGACCTCCAGGGACTGGCTGCCGAACTCGCCAATCCTGTCCAGGGTGGCTTTCAGCGCCGCGTCAACCGCACTGCGTTGCTGCTGCACCTGCGCGGCCAGTTTTGCCTCCACCTGATAAGCCTGGAACAGGCCGTCAGGGGCGGTCAGGTCACTCAGCAGGCGATTGACCATGACGCCGGCAATCCGCCCGACCCTGGGGTCAATCGCCGCCAGGGCCTGGGCCCGGGTGCTGATCACTTCGTCCTGCAGATTGAGCACACGCTGTAATTTATCAATGGCCGGCGTGACGGTATGAGCCGCGAAGCCATCGTAGGATTTGTTGACTTCCAACAGCAGCTTTTCCGCTGCGGCCACCTGTTGCGGTTCGCCGACACTGCGTGCATGGGCAATGTAATCGCGCAGATAGCTGGTCAACTGTATCGCCTGTGCACTGCTGTAGCCTTGCAGTTGCCGCGTCAGCGCCAACTGCTGCACGTGTTGCACGTGGGACGCCATCAACGCCTGCGCCTGCTCGGCGTAGGCTGCGACCTGTTGGCGCTGCTGCGCCAGGTTCGCGCGCAGCGCCTCATGCTCGCCCGTATAGGCAACGGTGCTGTCGAGCAATTGATTGAACTGGGCGATGCTCTCGGTGAACGGTCGCTTGCCGTCCTCGATCTGCTTGGGGTCGGTGCTGATCTGAAGGGCCAGCAACGCCTGGTTGGCGCGCAGGATATACACGTACAGCTCACTGGCGGCCCGGCTCAAGGGTGCCGACTCGCCGGTGATAATGTTCAAGCGACTGCTGATGGACTGGGTGTTCTGATAACTGATCCCCGCCATGACTAGCAGTAACAGCACCAACACCGCAAACCCGCCGATCACACGCTGCAATATGGTCATGGCCACCCCTTTTGATTTTTATTCGTTGACCTGAGCGACGACCAGGCGTGCACCTACGAGCTCGGGATCACTCGTGGTGCTAGTGCCTGTATCGGCCAGGTGGGCGAGGACTTGAGCCTTGAAGGCAGGCTGAAATGCGGTCAAAAAAAGTGGGAGGGGGCAAGCCCCCTCCCACCTACCTGATGAATTCAGGCTGGGTTTTGCACTGCGGTCACTGGCTCAACACCACATCCCGCATCGCCGGAATGTAGCCATAGTCATAAGCCTCCTGCACAAACGAACGATCGCCCTTCAACACGATCCTGACCGTCGGCGCTTCGGTGCCGCCGATGCGGTAGTCATCGCCGGTGGTGGGCACGCTGTCGATAAACGACGTCACCAGGCCGTTGGGCATCACACAGTGGGAATACGTCTGGAACGGCTGCGACGGCGGATTGCCGAGGACCAGCCCGGACGCGTTCATCGGCGTATAGGGCCCGAACAGATGATCGCTGACAAACCCATAGACGCCATCCGGCCCCGTCACGCCATCGGCATAGGTGAACTTGTGGCTGATGGTGAACAGGTAGTACTTGTTGTCCTGGAACACATAGTGCGGCCGTTCGGTCTGGTCGTTCACGCCGACGGCCGTGACCAGGGGCGGCAGGATTTCCCATTCGTCACCGTTGAGGTCCTTGGCCACGGCGATGCCGATGCAGCCCACCTGGTAGCGGGCACCGCCCACGTCCTCGTGCCCCGGCGGCACCAGGCCCAGCTCGTTCGGGCCCACTTCGTGAGTGCCGCGCTCACCGGCGACATTGCCTTCGAACACCATGTACAACTTGCCATCGACGGGATCGATAAAGGGGCTGGGATCGCGAAAGTTCCAGGTCGCATTCTGCGCTTCGGTTTGATAATAGGTGCCGTCGGCGTCGAACAACGACTTGACCTGATCAAAGCCCTGGAGGGTGACACCGGTGTCGGACGTAATGACCTGGCCCCGGACCTTGGCAATCGTGGCGCCCGGCGTGACGCAGGTGTAGTACAGGTCGATGTCACCGTTGTTATTCAACAGAATCGGCGTGCCCGCCCATTCACGGGTGGTCGGCGAAACCCCTTCGGCCATGACACGGCCGCCGAAGATCCAGTCCTTGCCGGTGCGCGAATACCAGTAGCAGATCCGCGCATGACCATGACGGTCTTCCCAATCGCGCTTGATGTCGTAACGGCCATCGGCATTGATGAATTGTGGATCATGGGGGCGACGGTCGGCGGTCAGGGTGAAGATCACCGACCAGCCATCCACCGATACCACCGTGCCATCGAGTTCACGCAAGGGCATGGTGTCCCAGATAAAGACCGTGTCACTCATGACAGGAAAGTCAGGACTCACTAACGGCTGTGTCGTCGTCGGGTCATTTTCATTAACTTTCAGCGCATCGGCCCGTGTCCAGCGAGTGGGTGCGTGATTCGCATGTTTCATGATGATGTCCTTTTGCTGACGCTTAAGTGACAAGCGAAGATTAAATAGCACCTGACAGCCAGCAACTTAATACTGACTGAAAGAGCAAGAGATAGTTGGCTCTGCAAGTGCGCACCAAGGTTTAACATGGGCACTTGCTTATCGCAACATGAAGAATTATTTATATTACAAAGGCCATCACTGTGTTTATATCCTTGATATAAATACAGTGGCACTTGCAATAAATGACAGCTCAGTAGAAAGCTAGCTACTCAACTACCGAATACCAGCGCCGCAGCCTGGGCACCGGCATTCTTCTGGGTGAAGTCCTTGGCTTGCGCCGCAGTCTTCAAGGTATAGGCGTAGTTGGAACTGGCCGTCCATTGTGCTTTGGGCGACTTCTGGTTGGTGATCGGCGGCACACTGTTTGTATCCGTGAACGTCCCGGTGCCTTTGTCATCCAACATGCCTTTGTTTTGGCTGCCCTCGCCAAAATAGTTACTTTCAGACAGGATATTGGCGTTCTGCGCCAGGGTAAAACCGAGGTGGAAGTTATTGATGTAGTTGTTATACACATGGAAATAACCATAGCGCATCAAGCCGGGTGCGCGCACTTCCATATTGTCGAAGCGGTTATGGCACAACGTCAGGCGCGGATAACCGTTGAACTCTGCCTTATTATCATCCGCTGGGTGACCGAAGATCAGCCCGTACTTGTGGCTGCCAAAGAAGCAGTTGCTGATGGTGGCATAATCGGCTTTTTCACCGATATACAGCAGTTTATCTTCACTGCCGTCAGTGGTGGACCAGCTGTGACCGACAAACGAGCAATGGTCAATCCAGTACTTGCTGCCGTAGTTCAGGTAGACCTGAATATCGTCATTGGCCTTAATGCTCGCCGAATGCTTGAAGATAATATTCTGCAGAATAATGTTCTGCGACTGCGCGGTTGCACGCAGGTGAATATTCTCCAACGTGCGGTTCTGGAACGAACCGATCAGGGTCTTGTTGGCGCCCAAGTTGACTTTGGTCAGGCTCGACGCCGAGATATTACTGTTGATCACCAATACCCGTGGGGTGGTGTCGCCAATATTGGCCTTGAGTTGATCCAGGGTGGTGATACTGACCACAGGACCGGACCAGCCGCCTGTGACTTTTGCCGCGAGGGCGAAACCGGTCAAGCCGGTGAGTTTGCTTTCTGGATAGGACATGAGTTCCCTCTCTATCAATCAAACGGCTCGGTATAACGAGCCTGTGCATTAAGTTAATCCATTAACTTGCACACAGTGTTTGGCGTGGCTGATGTTGCCATCCTGGTTGATCAGCGCTTAAACACTGTGTTTATGTACAGTATTCGTCATTCGCCTGGCCGTCAACCCTCAAGTGAAAAACAACCAAAAGTGGGAGGGGGCTTGCCCTAATGCTGATCAGTTGAGAGATAGAACGGGCAAACAGTAACCAGTGGCGAGCGGGCTTGCTGTGGTGAGCGGGCTTGTCCCGCTCACCACAGCAAGCCCGCTCACCACAGTTACAGTGTTTTTCCTTAACTGACTGGCAAGCCCCCTCCCACAGGGTTCCGCTGTGTTCTTTTGGCCGTTATTTGGACACCGGCATCGCAAACTCCGCGCCCTGCTCGATGCTCTCCGACCAGCGCTGCATGATCGATTTCTGCTTGGTGTAGAAGCGCACACCCTCAGTGCCGTAGGCATGCATGTCGCCGAACAGGCTCTTCTTCCAGCCACCAAACCCGTGCCAGGCCATCGGCACCGGGATCGGCACGTTGATACCGACCATGCCCACTTCGATACGCCGGGCAAACTCGCGGGCAATGTTGCCGTCGCGGGTAAAGCAGCTGACGCCGTTGCCGAATTCGTGGTCGTTGACCAGCTTCACCGCCTCGGCGAAGTCATTCACGCGCACGCAGGCCAGTACCGGGCCGAAGATTTCTTCGCGGTAGATGCTCATCTCCTGGGTCACGTGGTCGAACAGGGTCGCGCCGAGCCAGAAGCCGTTTTCCAGGCCAGCCTCGGTGGGTACATAGTCACGTCCGTCGAGCAGCAGTTGCGCGCCGGCCTGCACGCCTTGCTCGATGTAGCCGCTGATGCGCTCCAGTGCGGCACGGGACACAATCGGGCCCATCTCGGCCTTGAGGTCGCGGCCGTCGGTGATGCGCAGGTGCCTGGCGCGTTCGGTCAGGGCGGCGATGACCTTGTCACCGACATCGCCGACCAGCACCGCTACGGAAATGGCCATGCAGCGTTCGCCGGCACTGCCGTAGGCGGCGCCCATCAAGGCATCGACGGTTTTTTCGATATCCGCGTCGGGCATCACCACCATATGGTTCTTCGCGCCGCCCAGGCCTTGCACACGCTTGCCGTTGCGCGCACCGGTTTCGTAGATGTACTGCGCAATCGGCGTGGAGCCTACGAAGCTCACAGCCTTGACGTCCGGATGCGCGATCAGCGCGTCCACCGATTCCTTGTCGCCCTGCACCACGTTGAACACGCCTTTGGGCAGGCCGGCTTCACGCAGCAGTTCAGCCATGAACAGCGAAGCACTTGGATCGGTCGGGCTTGGCTTGAGGATGAAGGTGTTGCCCGCCGCGATGGCGATCGGGTACATCCACATCGGCACCATCACCGGGAAGTTGAACGGCGTGACGCCGGCCACGACCCCCAGCGGCTGGCGCATCGTCCAGTTGTCCATGCCACGGGAGACCTGGTCGGAATGCTCGCCCTTGAGCAGGTTGGGGATGCCGCAGGCGAATTCGAGAATGTCGATGCCACGGTCGACTTCGCCCTGGGCATCGGTGAAGACCTTGCCGTGTTCGGCGACGATGATGCGCGCCAGGTCGTCCTTGCGCTCACGCAGCAGGTGCAGGTATTCGAACAGCACGCGGGCACGGCGGATGGGCGGGGTGTCGGCCCAACCGGCAAAAGCGGCCTGGGCAGCGGCGACGGCTTCCGACACGGTCTGGCTGCTGGCCAGGGCAACGCGGCCGGTGATTTCGCCGGTGGCCGGGTTGTAGACGTCCTGATAGCGATCATCGCGGCTGACGCGCTGGTCGTTGATGTAGTGCTCGATGGTTGCAGTCATGGCAGTAGATCCCAGGTGGGTTGCGTTGGGACACACGATAGGCTTTCGGTTTGTTCCAAACTAGAGCAGAATCAAGAACTGATTGTCCTCACAAGCGAACAATAAACCCATGGAAAAATCCGAGATCGAAGGGCTGTGGACCCACATTCACTGGCTCTCAGTGCTGGAGGAACACGGCACCTACACCGCCGCCGCCGCGCGCCTGGGGGTGAGTAAATCCGCGGTCAGCCAGCGCATTTCCGACCTCGAGAAAGCCACCGGCACACGGCTGGTGACCCGCACCACGCGCAGCGTGCGCTTGACCGATGCCGGGTTGTCGCTGACCCGTGAAGTGCGCGGTGCCTATGAGCAAATCGCGCGCAGCTTCTCGTCGGTGCGCGATTCCGCCGGGGAGATTCGTGGCCTGGTGCGCTTGACCGCTCCCGTGGCATTCGCCCGACAACAGCTGGTGCCGCACTTGGCGGAATTCCTGCAGCAGTACCCGCAGGTGCGTATCCAGCTGGATGTGTCGGATGCCCTGAGTTCGCTGGCGGCCGAAGGCTACGACCTCGCTGTGCGCCACGGCTTCCAGGTGCCGGAAACCCATGTGGCGTGGAAACTGTGCGACACCGGTTCGGTGCTGGTCGCCAGCCGCGATTACCTGCAACGCCACGGCGAACCCCGCGAACCCGGCGACCTGTCGGCGCACAACTGCCTGTTCTACCCGCGCGGCACCGACCAGCCCGCATGGACCTTCGAGCGCGGCAGCAAAAAGGTCGAACGCCTCACCGTGCCTATCGCCGGCAGCTTCGCCACCAACAACAGCGAAGCCCTGCGTGATTCGGCGCTCAACCACCTGGGCATCGCCCTGCTCCCGGACTTCAGCGCCCACGCTGCGCTGGCCAGCGGCAAGCTGGTACAGGTGCTCAAGGGCTGGACACTCAAGGGCGCGTTTGCCGATGAGATCTACCTGATTCGGCCGTATTCGCCCCATGTGCCGAAGTCGGTGAGTGCGTTGGTGGGGTATTTGAAGGAAAAGTTATCGACGGGATTCCGCTTCGAGGGCTGAGGTTTTTAGCTTGCCCAACGGAACTAAAAGTCCATAATGGACAAATAAGTTCAGATATCGGAGATATCCATGTCCAGCGCGCCCCATGTAATCAACCAGGCCCAGGCCCGTGAACTGCTCGCCCAAGTCGATGTACCGCAGATCCTGCACACGCTGTTTCGCGCCCTGGCCGCCGGGCACGCGGTGCAACCGGCGCAGCAATTAGTGGCGTTCCCCCACGACGCCGGCGATTTCATCAATTACCTGGGCGTGCTGGCTGAAGAGGGGGTGTACGGGGTCAAGACCTCGCCGTATATCGTGCGCGAGCAAGGGCCGCTGGTGACGGCCTGGACGCTGTTGATGTCGATGCAAACCGGCGAGCCCCTGTTGCTGTGCGATGCCGCCGAGTTGACCACCGCGCGCACCGCCGCGACCACTGCGCTGGCGGTGGAGGCGCTGGCCCCGCAGGTGGCACGGCGCCTGGCGATCATCGGCAGCGGCAAGGTGGCCCAGGCGCATCTGCACTACGTGAAAAACCTGCGGGACTGGCAGAACATCAGTGTGTTTTCGCCCAGCCTGGCCACTGCCAATACCGACGCCATCAAACGCCTGGATCCACGCTTGAGCGTCGCCGACAGCTGCGATGCGGCGGTGGCCGACGCCGATGTGATCCTGCTGTGCACCTCATCGGCCGGCCCGGTGATCGACCCGTCGCGCTTGAGCAAGCCGGCGCTGATCACCTCGATCAGCACCAACGCCCCGCGTGCCCATGAAGTGCCGCCCCAGAGCCTCAACGCCATGCAGGTGTTCTGCGACTATCGCCAGACCACCCCCGGCTCGGCCGGCGAAATGTTGATTGCCGCTGAACAGCACGGCTGGGACAAGAACGCGATCGTCGGCGACCTGCCCGAACTGCTCAGTGAGCAGGTACAGCGCCCGGCCTATGACCGCCACGTATTTTTCCGTTCCATCGGCCTGGGCCTGGAAGACATCGCCCTGGCCAATGCCCTCTGGAGACTGTTATGAGCCATGCCGACTTCATCATCATCGGCGGCGGCATTGCCGGCGCGTCCACGGGTTTCTGGTTGTCGCCCCATGGCAAGGTGCTGGTGCTGGAGCGTGAATCCCACCCGGCCTATCACTCCACCGGACGCTCGGCGGCGCTCTACACGGCGGCGTATGGCACCCCGCAGGTGCGGGCGTTGACCCTGGCCAGCCGCGCGTTTTTCGATAACCCGCCGCCGGGTTTCTGCGAGCACCCGCTGCTGACGCCACGCGGCGAAATGACTGTGGACTTCAACGGTGACGCCGCCGAATTGCAGGCCCAGTACCTGAGCGCCAAGGCCACGGTGCCCCAGGTCGAACGGCTCACGGCGGATGAAGCCTGCGCGCGCCTGCCGATCCTGCGCCGGGAAAAAGTCCATGGCGCGCTGTATGACCCGACCGCCAGCGACATCGACACCGACGCCCTGCACCAGGGCTATTTGCGCGGTATCCGACGCAATCAGGGCGAAGTGCGTACCGACAGCCATGTACTCGGCTTGAGCCGTGACAGCGCAGGCCTCTGGCACGTAAACACCCAGGACGGGACCTACACCGCGCCGATCATTATCAACGCCGCTGGCGCCTGGGCCGATCATATCGGCGGGCTGGCGGGCGCCGCGTCCATCGGCCTGCAACCCAAGCGGCGCTCGGCATTTATCTTCACCGGCCCCGAAGGCGTGGACAGCCACGCCTGGCCGATGCTGGTGGCCCTCGACGAAGCCTTCTACATGAAACCCGACGCCGGCATGTTCCTCGGCTCGCCGGCCAATGCCGACCCGGTGGAGCCCCAGGATGTACAGCCCGAAGAGCTGGACATCGCCATGGGCATCTATCAGATAGAAGAAGCCACCACCCTGACTATCCGCCGCCCGACGCGCACCTGGGCCGGCCTGCGCAGTTTTGTGCACGATGGTGATTTGCTCAGCGGCTTCGACCCACAGGTACCCGGCCTGTTCTGGGTGGCGGCGCAAGGCGGTTATGGGATCCAGACATCGCCCGCCATGGGCCAGGCCAGTGCAGCGCTGGTGCGCGGTGAAGCGTTGCCGGAACCACTGACACGGTTCGGCCTCGACGCTGGTATGCTCTCCCTCGCCCGCCTGGAGCCCCATTGATGAACAGCGCCGAACACGAAAAAGTCCTGCAGAATTTCCGTGCGATTGCCGACGCAATCGCCACGTTGTTCTTCCCCCACGCTGAAGTGGTGCTGCATGACCTGCGCACGCAAAAAGTCGATTACATCGCCAATAACCTGTCCAAACGGGGCATTGGCGACGATTCGGCGCTGGAGGACATGCTCAGCGCCGACGTCAGCGACGTGAATATCGGCCCCTACGAAAAGCTCAATTGGGATGGCCAGAAAATCCGCAGCCTGAGCACCGTGCTGCATGACCACACAGGTCGCCGGCTGGCAGTGCTGTGCATCAACCTGAATATCTCACTGTTCGAAAACGCCAAGGCGGCGCTGGACCTGTTCCTGTCGCCGAGCAAGCTGATCCCGCAACCGGACTCGCTGTTTCGCGATGACTGGCAGGAGCGCATCAACACATTCCTGCATGCCTGGATGCGCGAGCGCCAGCTGAGCCTGAACCTGCTCACCCGTGACCACAAGCGTGAGCTGGTACTGGCGCTGCATGCCGAAGGCGCGTTCAAGGGCAAAAGCGCCTCGAACTACGTGGCCAACGTTCTGGGCATGGGCCGGGCTACGGTCTACAAGCATTTGAAGGAGCTCAGGGGCTGATCAAATGTGGGAGGGCTTGCCTCAATGCCAGTCAGTTAAGGCTTTTTGTAGGAGCGAGCTTGCTCGCGAAAAACTCGCAGGCGCCGCGTTCATTCAGGAAGCACGCGTTATCGTTGACGTTTTTCGCGAGCAAGCTCGCTCCTACAGGAGGCGATGTACGCTTAACTGACTGGCATTAGGGCTTGCCCTCTCCCACCACATTTTTCCCGCGTATGACGCTCAATCGCCGTAGATGTCAGCCTTGAAGTACTGCTGTGAAATCTTCTGGTATTCCCCACTGGCACGAATGCCGTCGATGGCGCTGTTCAGTTCGCTGACCAGCGCGGTATTGCCCTTGCGCACCGCGATCCCGGCGCCCTCGCCCACGTATTTCGGGTCCTTGAGTTCCGGGCCGACAAACCCGTAGCCCTTGCCCCGAGGCATCTGCAAAAAGTCATTCAAGGGAATGGTGTCGGCAAAGATTGCATCCAGCCGGCCTGCCGCCAGGTCCATGTAGATCTCTTCGTTATTGCTGTAGCGCTTGACGTTGATGCCCTTGGGTTCGAACACCTCGGTGGCGTAACGGTCGGTGGTGGTGGCGCGCTGCACACCCACGGTCTTGCCCTTGAGGCTGGCGTACTGGTCATCCACCACGGCACCGTCCCTCATCACCAGGCGCGAGGAGGTGAAGTAGTACTTGTGGGAGAAATCCACCGACTTCTTGCGATCGTCATTGATGGTCATGGACGACAAGGCCATGTCGATTTTCTTCACTTTGAGGGAAGGAATCAGGCCGTCGAATTCACCTTCGACCCACACACACTTGACCTTCATCTGCGCACACAGCGCATTGCCGATGTCGTAGTCGAAGCCGACGATCTTGCCCTCTTCGGTCTTGGACGCAAACGGTGGGTAAGCCGCTTCGATGCCGATACGCAGGGTTTTCTCGGCGGCCAGCAGGTGGCTGGAGGCGATCAGGCCCAAGGCCAGGGCGGTGATGAGGGGGAGTTTCTTCATGGTCGTGTCTCGCGAGTTGTTATTGGTTTTGGCAAGCGTGAAGAAAAAGCTGGAGCGGGTTCTTTTGTACTTATAATTCCATACTGGACTTTTACGTATAACCCGTCAATCACCACTCGCCAGCCCTTATCACCCATGACTTTTTTGCACAACGCTCCGGTGTTTTTGAGCGTTTTGCTCTTATTTATGCGTGCCTATACTCGGTCCAGCCTCTCGGTGCACCCGAAGGGCCAGTCCCCACAACAATAATTAAGGACACCGACCATGACCCAGTCCTTCCTGGCTGCCCGGGATTTTCTGCTCGCGCACCGTACCGACTACGCCACCGCCGCCCGTGACTTTCGTTGGCCGCAACTGGACGCCTTCAACTGGGCCCTGGACTACTTCGATGCCATGGCCGAGGGCAATGCCGCCGACGCGCTGTGGATCGTCGAAGAGGACGGCAGCGAGCAGCGCTACAGCTTCCAGCAACTGGCCGCGCGCTCCAACCAGGTCGCTAACCACCTGCGCGCCCTCGGTGTTCGGCGTGGCGAGCGCGTGCTGCTGATGCTCGGCAACGATGTGGCGCTGTGGGAAACCATGCTGGCGGCCTTCAAGCTCGGCGCGGTGGTGATCCCCGCCACCGCCCTGCTCAACCCCATTGACCTGCACGACCGCATCGAGCGGGGCCAGGTCCGCCACCTGGTGGTCGGCGCGGCGCATGTCGGCAAGTTCGAGGGCCTGGGCGAAGGTTGCAGCCGCGTATGCGTGGGAGCGGCGCCGACTGGCTGGGTCGCGCACAGCGCCGCCTTTGAATACCCCGAGCGGTTCGAGGCCGAGGGCCGTACCTTGGCCACGGACCCGATGCTGCTGTATTTCACCTCCGGCACCACCTCAAAACCGAAGATGGTGCTGCACAGCCACCAGAGCTATCCGGTCGGCCATCTGTCGACCCTGTACTGGATCGGCCTGCAACCCGGCGACCTGCACCTGAACATCTCCTCGCCGGGCTGGGCCAAGCATGCCTGGAGCTGCCTGTTCGCACCGTGGAATGCCGGCGCCTGCATCTTTATCCATAACGTCGCGCGCTTCAGTGCCCAGGCGTTGCTCGGCGCGCTGGAGAAGTACCGGGTAACCAGCCTGTGCGCCCCGCCCACGGTGTGGCGCATGCTGATCCAGGAAGACCTGGCCAGCTACAAATCGCGCCTGAACCTGCGCGAACTGGTGGGCGCCGGTGAACCGCTGAACCCGGAGATCATCGAGCAGATCCAACAGGCCTGGGGCCTGCCGCTGCGCGACGGCTTCGGCCAGTCGGAAACCACCGCCCTGGTCGGCAATACGCCGGGCCAGGTGCTCAAGCCAGGCTCCATGGGCCGCCCGTTGCCGGGCTACCAGGTGGCCCTGCTGGACGCCGACGGCGTACCGGGCACCGAGGGTGAAGTCGCCCTGCCCCTTGAGGTGCGCCCACTGGGCCTGATGCTCTGCTACGAAGACAGCCCGGAGAAAACCGCCGAGGTGATGCGCGACGGCTACTACCGCACCGGCGACACCGCGCAGATCGACGCCGACGGCTACATCACCTTTGTCGGGCGCGCCGACGACGTGTTCAAGGCCTCCGACTACCGCATCAGCCCCTTCGAGCTGGAAAGCGCGCTGATCGAACACCCGGCGGTGATGGAAGTGGCCGTGGTGCCCAGCCCCGATCCGTTGCGCCTGGCGGTGCCCAAGGCGTTCCTGATCCTGGCCCATGACGCCCCGGGCAGCGCCGAACTGGCCGCGCACATCCTCGCCTTCGCCCGCGAGCATCTGGCGCCCTACAAGCGGGTGCGGCGGATCGAGTTTGTCAGCGAGTTGCCCAAGACCATTTCCGGCAAAATCCGCCGGGTGGAGTTGCGGCAGATGGAGGTGGTGCGGCGCCAGAGCGACACACGGGGTGAACAGGAGCACTTCGAAGAAGATTTCAGCTAAAAAAAGCCCGGTGACGCAAGTCACCGGGCAAAACGAAGCGACCAGCTTCAGAAACGCGGTTTGACGGTCTTCCAATCCGGTTGATAGCGCTGCATCTGCTTCACGTCGTCGCGCTGGCGAATGCCGCATCTGAGGTATTGGTCATGCAGCTTGCCCAGTTGATCAGGGTCCAGTTCCAGGCCCAGCCCCGGTGCGCGGGTGATCTTCACGCAGCCGTCGACAATCGGCAGTTTGCCGCCCTTGATCACTTCTTCGTCCGGTTCTTGCCAGGGGTAGTGGGTGTCGCAGGCGTAGTCGAGGTTGGGCACCGACGCGGCCACGTGGGCCATGGCCATCAGGCTGATGCCCAGGTGTGAGTTGGAGTGCATCGACACGCCCAGGCCAAAAGTCTGGCACATCTTCGCCAATACCTGGGTGTCGCGCAGGCCGCCCCAGTAGTGATGGTCGGCGAGTACGATCTGCACGCTGTTCAGGGCCACGCTGCGGCGGAACTCGTCAAAATCGGTGACCACCATGTTGGTCGCCAGGGGCAAGCCGGTGCGTGTGTGCAACTCGGCCATGCCTTCCAGGCCGGGGGTGGGGTCTTCGTAATACTGCAGGTCGTCGCCGAGCAGTTCGGCCATGCGGATCGAGGTTTCCAGGGACCAATTGCCATTCGGGTCGATGCGCAGCGGCACGCCGGGGAAGGCTTTTTTCAGGGCCTTGATGCACGCCACTTCATGCTCAGGGTCCAGCGCACCGGCCTTGAGCTTGATGCTTTTGAAGCCATAGGTGTCGATCATCCGCCGCGCCTGGGCGACGATCTGTACTTCGTTGAGGGCTTCGCCCCAACTGTCGGGTTTATAGGGCGAGTCGATGTGCTCGGCGTACTTGAAGAACAGGTAGGCGCTGAACGGGATCTGGTCGCGGATCGCGCCGCCCAGCAGGTCCACCAGCGGCACATTCAGTGAGTGCGCCTGCAGGTCGAGAAACGCCACCTCAAACGCCGAATAGGCATTGCTCACTGCCTTGCTCGCATGGGAACCGGGGGCCAGTTCGGCGCCGGCAATGCTCGCGGGTTTGTGCGCCGCCACGGTGGCCTGCACGATGGCGCGCAGTTGGTTGAGGTTGAACGGATCAAGGCCGATCAGTTGATCCTTGACCTGTTGCTGGATCGCCAGCGCCGGGGCATCGCCGTAGCTTTCGCCAAGGCCGATGTAGCCGGTGTCGCTCTCGATTTCGATGATCGAGCGCAGCGCGAAGGCTTCGTGGATACCGCTGGCGTTGAGCAGCGGCGGGTCGCGAAACGCGATGGGGGTGACGGTAACGCGGACGATTTTCAAGAGGCGGCTCCCTGTGGGCCTGGACGCAAGGCATGATGATGAGTCGGTTTGGAGGTGGGCGGCACACCGGGCCGTGGTGCGGTGCGCGCAAAAAACACCACCACCGCGGCCACCAGCGAGGTCGCGGCCAGGCCGTACAGCCCGCCTTCAATCGAACCGGTGGTCTGCTCCAGCAGGCCGAAGGTGGTGGGGGCAACAAAACCGCCGAGGTTGCCGACCGAATTGATCAAGGCAATCACCGCCGCGGCGATGCGCGCATCCAGGTAACCCTGGGGGATCGGCCAGAACAGCGCGGAAGCGGCCTTGAAGCCAATCGCGGCAAAACAGATGGCGACAAACGCAAACACCGGCCCGCCAGTGGTGGACATGAACATGCCGACGGCGGCGATCACCAGCATCAGCGCCACCCACGCCTGCTGGTGTTTCCACTTGCTCGCCAGGGCGGCGAACCCATACATGGCGACGATGGAAATCAACCACGGGATCGAGTTGAACAACCCCACCTGGAAGTCGCCCAGGTTGCCCATTTTCTTGATCATGCTCGGCAACCAGAACGTGGCGCCGTAGATGGTCAGGGCGATGGAAAAGTAGATAAAGCAGAACAGCGCGATCTGCTTGTCGGCCAGCAGCTTGAACATCGACGGCCGCACGCTCTGGGTGGCTTCGCGGGCCGTTTGCTCAAGCGCGATGGCCGTCACCAGCGCGTGTTTTTCTTCGTCGCTGAGCCACTTGGCCTGATGGGGGTGGGACTGCAACCAGAACCACACAAACCCGCACAACAGGATGGAGGCAAAACCCTCGATCAGGAACATCCACTGCCAGCCATGCAGGCTCAAGCCGCTGACGTTGAGCAACGCCCCCGACACCGGCCCGGAAATCACCGAGGCGATGGCCGAACCGCTGAGGAAAATCGCCATCGCCTTGCCGCGCTCGGCGGCCGGCAACCATTGGGTGAAGTAGTAGATGATGCCGGGGAAAAAACCGGCTTCGGCCGCGCCGAGCACGAAGCGCAGGATATAAAAGCTGGTTTCGCCTTGGACAAAGGCCATGGCCATCGCAGCCGCGCCCCAGGTGAACATGATGCGCGTCAACCAGGCCCGTGCGCCGTAGCGCTGCAGCAGCAGATTGGACGGCACTTCGAAGATCGCGTAACCGATGAAGAACAGCCCGGCACCCAAGCCATAGGCGGCGGCGCCAATGCCCAGGTCGGTCTCCATATGGCTGCGCACAAAGCCGATATTGACCCGGTCGATGTAATTGACGATGAACATCACCACGAACAACGGCAGTACATGGCGCTTGACCTTGGCGGCTGCGCGGGCGAGCACGCTCGGGTCGGGCGGATTCTGGACGGTATCCAAGGGCAACTCCCAATCATTGTTTTTTTAGGGACGCACCGATGATGGACGCCGGGGATTGTTCCCGTCTAATCTAACTTGGCATTCGATTGATACCTGGATTAGATCAATGTTCGAACTGACGCAACTGCGCTGCTTCACCACCGTGGCCACCGAGCTGAATTTTCGCCGCGCCGCCGAACGGCTGAACATGACCCAGCCGCCCCTCAGCCGACAGATCCAATTACTGGAGCATCACCTCGGCGTAGAGCTGTTTACCCGCACCACCCGCAGCGTTGCCCTCACCGCCGCCGGCCGGGCGTTTTTCATCGAGGCCCAGAACCTGTTGGAGCGCGCCCAGCAGGCAGCCGTGACCGCACGGCGTTTTGCCGAGGGCGATATCGGCACGGTGAATATCAGCTTCGTCGGCAGCGCGGTGTATGAGTTTTTGCCCAGGGTCATCGCCGAGGCACGGCTCAAGCAGCCCCAGGTCAGGATCGACCTCTCGGAGATGAACACCTACCAGCAATACGAAGCCCTGCGTGCGCGCCGCATCGACCTGGGCATCGTCCGCGCGCCCCTGCTGGAACCCGGTTATGCCACCGAATGCCTGGTGCGCGAGCCCTTTGTGCTGGCGGTGCCGAGCAGCCATCGACTGGCCAGCGCCGACAGCGTCAGCGTCCACGACCTCGACGCCCAGCCCTTCCTGATGTACGCCCATTCGGCCTACCCGCCGTTCAACGAACTGCTCACCGGGCTGCTGCGCTCGGCCCGTGTCGCCCCCGAATATGTGCAGTGGCTGGGCTCGTCCCTGACCATCCTGGCCCTGGTCAACGCCGGCATGGGGCTGGCGCTGGTACCGCGTTGCGCCAGCAGCGTGGTGTTCAAGAACGTGGTGTTTCGCGATATCGACCTGGGCGAAGGCGCCCAGAGTGAACTGCACCTGATCTGGCGCGAGAACAATGACAACCCGGCGTTCGCGATGTTGCTGGAGGGGATTCGCAGTGCGGTGCGTGACGGGTGGGCGGACTGACGACGCATGCCGACTCAGGTGCCCGCGGGTGATTGCGGCGTGTCGGGGTTGAGCTGCTGGCGCCTGAATTGCCCGGGTGGCTGGCCGTGTATCTGGCGAAAACGTCGGGAGAAATACGCCTCGTCGGCGAAACCGCACAACCTGGCCACCTCACCCACCGGTCGTGTGCCATTGAGCAAATAATTGCGCGCCGCGTGCATCCGGCGCTCAAGCACCAACTCCGTAAAGGTCTTGCCGATTTCCTTGCGCAACCAATGCGTCAGGTAGGTCGGTGACAGGTAAGTCGCCGCCGCCACCTTGATCAGGTTCAGATCGGGGTCTGCAATATTCTTGCGCAGGTATTCAGACATTCTGCCCAGTGCATCGCGCCGACTGAGTTCGGCGGCATTCTCTTCGGCCAAGTGCTTGAGCGGTTCGGCATACAACGCGCACACGCGTCCTACCAATTGCAGCAACAATCCCTTAAGCATCTCGCGAGTACCAAACTGGCGGTTTTCATCCAGGGCGCGCATCTGTTCGATCAAGCCACAGACGATGCCGAAGTCCTCATCGCCGAGGATGAAATCCAGATGTTCTTGGAAGCGGAACGGTGACAACTCGGGCGCAAGCAGGATCGAGACCTCTTCCAGATCCATCGGGTCGCACTGCAAATGCGGCAGCAGGAAGGTCTGGGAGAAATTGATCACAATGAAGTTGCTGTCTGCCGGATGGGGAATCACATGCACCCGATGCGGCAGGATGAAAGCCAGCGCATTGCGCGGAAACGGCCGTTCGGCATTGCCGATGTGCTGCACAGTGTCGCCACCCAGGTTGACCTGGATCTGGAAATACTCATGGCGGTGGGGGCTGGTTTCTGCGCGACGACCTTTTTTGTCGCGGATGTAAAAGTCGGTCAACTCGCTGCGTTGCTGCATGACGTAAGTGGGGACTCGACTGGGTGATGACATTGCCTGAGGCTCCTCGACAGGTACAGGGTCGGGGTGATTGTGCAGGCGGACCGGCGCGGCTTCAATATGTCATCGGATGACAGCCAGGTGTGACGGATTATTTTCACCTGCGTTGGCGATTTTCTCTGTCCAAAAAAATCGGGCGCACCACGAAATAATTAATCATTAAAAAACAATAGATTATTTAAAAAAAGCAGCGGTTTTAGCCAAATAAATTAATCCGTTTTTTCTTGGACTCCTGCATTCAAGGCCTTTTCATAAAGAAAAAACGATCTAACGCACGCGTTGATTTTGGAATGTTGTACGACCACTGTAATCACCCATGCAGCCCGAACCTTCCAAAAACAATCAAAAGGTGCGCACCCCATGAACCTGCTTTTTTGCCCTATCCCCCCTCCCCCGGCCCGACCCGTGCGAAGGCATCTCTGAGCGCCTGACAGCGGCTGTCCGCGCCTCTCATTAATGCAGCGATTGCTCTGCCCCAGCACTGGGGGCATCGGCTTCGGCTGCGCGCGAACTTCACGATTCACCTGACAATAAAAAGGTCTACCCATGTCGAACTCGCACCTCTCCCCGTCCACCGCGCCGTCGGTGAGTGCCGGCGTACGGGACGCCGTCCTGCCCCAGCGGCTGCCGACCCGGCGTCGCTGGTTCATGCTGTCGTTGCTGCTGATTGCAACCATCATCAACTACATCGACCGCGTGAACATCTCGATTGCGGCACCGTTCATGGCCAAGGACCTGGGCCTGGACAAGATCGAAATGGGCCTGGTTTTCTCCGCGTTTGCCTGGACTTATGCCCTCGCCCTGGTACCAGCAGGCTTTGTGGCCGACCGCTTCGGCTCCCGGCTCACCTACGGCGTGTCGCTGATCAGTTGGTCAACCGTGACCGTGTGCCAGGGTTTCGCCACAGGGTTTGCATCGTTATTCGGCTTGCGCCTGGCCGTCGGCGCCATGGAAGCACCGGCGTTTCCGGCCAACAGCCGGGCAGTGACGGTATGGTTCCCGGCCCGCGAACGCGGCATGGCCAGCAGCATCTATGTGTGCGGCCAGTACCTGGGCACGGCTCTGTTTACCGGCGTGCTGCTATGGCTGGCCACCACTTATGACTGGCGCCATGTGTTCTACAGCACAGGGTTGCTCGGCATCGTGTTCGGCGTGGCCTGGCTGTACCTGTACCGCGACCCGTTGAGCTGCAAGCGCGTCAGCCAGGAAGAGTTGAAGTACATCGAAGGCGGCGGTGGACTGGTCAAGAGCAGCCAGGAGCGCACCCGCTTCAATTGGCGGCAGATCACCGAGCTGTTCGGCTACCGGCAGATATGGGCCATTTGCATCGGCAAGTTCGCCAGTACCTCGGCGCTGTACTTCTTCCTGACCTGGTTCCCGACGTACCTGATCGAAGAGCGCAAGCTGACCATGATCAAGGCCGGGTTCTTCGCGGTGCTGCCGTTCGTGGGCGCTACCGTCGGCATTCTATTGGCCGGCATCGTCTCCGACTTGCTGATACGCCGTGGTTACTCAATGTCCTTCGCGCGCAAGTTGCCCCTGGTGGTCGGCTCGATGCTGGGCATGTCGATTGTGCTGGTCAATTTCACCGACTCGAACGTGATCTGCATCGCGGTACTGACCATTGCCTTCTTTGCCCAGGGCATCGCGTCGTCGTCGTGGGCCGCCGTATCGGAAGTGGCACCGAAAGAGCTGATCGGCCTGACCGGTGGGATCACCAGCCTGGCCGCCAATATCGGCGGGATCGTCACCCCGATCGTGATCGGCGGCATCGTTCACGCGACAGGCTCGTTTGCCTACGCGTTCTGGTTTATCGGCGGTGTCGCGCTGATTGGCACCTTGTCTTACTCGTTGTTGCTCGGCCGCTTGTACCGCATCGAACTCAAGGCGCGCTGAGTCAACAACATGTTTTTCTCCAACACCAGGCCGCAATCGTCCAACTTCACCCATGAATGCCGCCGTAGGCTGCGGCTTCCAACAGGACACTGATAAAAATGACCATGACCGAGTATGTGTTTACCCCCGATCTGCCCGTGACCTTGCCGGTTGCCGGCAGCCTGCAGCGCTTTCCCGTCGGCCGGGTATTTTGCGTCGGCCGCAACTACCCGTGGCCGGATACCCAAGGCCAGTCCCGCCAGCCGCCGGTGTTCTTCATGAAGCCCGCGAGCAGCGTGGTGGACGCGACCGGTGAAGTGACGTTCCCGCCGTTGACCGAAGAGTTTGCCCACGAAATCGAATTGGTCGTGGCCATCGGTGAGGGTGGCGCTCATATTCCTGAGAGCCAGGCGCTGGCCTATGTGTGGGGCTATGCCGCCGGCCTGGACCTGACCCGCCGCGATGTGCAGCGCGCAGCCAAAAGCCAGGGCCTGCCCTGGGAAGGCGCAAAGGTGTTCGACGGCGCCGCGCCCATGACCGCCATTGTGCCGGTAACTCACGCCGGGCACCCGAGCGGCGAGTTGTGGCTCAACGTCAATGGCCAGGAGCGCCAGCGTGACAGCCTCGACAGCCAGATCTGGTCGGTCAGCGAGATCATCAGCCGGATCTCCCAGTCGGTATCGCTGCGGGCCGGTGACCTGATCATGACCGGCAGCCCGGCGGGCGTGGATGTGCTGCAACCGGGCGATCTCATCAACGCCGGGATCGACGGCATCGGCCAACTCGAAATGCGCGTCGGCCAGCGCGCTTGAACCCGACACACCTACCCGAGAATGGAAAAAGGAGATAACACCATGTCGAATCTTTTGAAGGTGGCCCTGGTTACCGGCGCCGGCAGCGGAATCGGCCGCGCCGTGGCCCTGGGCTTGATGGCGGACGGTTTCACCCTGGTACTGGCCGGGCGCCGGCCGGAGCCGTTGCAGGCCTTGGCCGAGTTGGCGACCAGCGAAGGCCACGAAGCCTTGGCCGTCCCCACTGATGTGCGCGACCCGGCCAGTGTCGACGCGCTGTTTGCAACGATTGCCGAGGTGTACGGACGTCTCGATGTGGTGTTCAACAACGCCGGGGTCAACGCCCCTGCCGTGCCATTGGATGAACTGACGTTCGAGCAGTGGCGCAACGTGATCGATACCAACCTCAACGGGGTTTTCCTCTGCGCCCGTGGCGCCTTCGGGCTGATGCGCCATCAACAGCCACAGGGTGGACGCATCATCAATAACGGCTCGATTTCCGCGCATACCCCACGGCCTTTCAGCAGCGCCTATACCGCCAGCAAACATGCGGTGTTGGGGCTGACCAAATCCCTGGCCCTGGACGGGCGCGAATTCAACATTGCCTGCAGCCAGATCGACATCGGCAACGCCTTGACCGACATGTCGGTGCGCATGACCAAAGGCGTACGCCAGGCCAACGGCACCATCGCCGTGGAGCCGATGGTCGACGTCAAGCACGTGGCCGATGCCGTGCGCTACATCGCCGCGCTGCCCCTGGAAGCGAACGTCCTGAACATGACCGTCATGGCCAGCGCCATGCCGTTTGCCGGTCGCGGTTAAACCGGCCTTTTTATTCCGTGACACGAGGTTCCCAATGAAACCAGAAGTCTTGCAGCTCAGCCCTATCCTGATCCCTGAAATCAACGCGCGGCTCGATGAGCTGTTTACCGTCAGACGTTACTTCCAGCAGGCCGACAAGCCGGCTTATTTACAGGAACACGGTGCGAACATTCGCGGGGTGATCACCGGCGGGCATACCGGCATCAGCCAGGCGCTGATGGCGCAACTGCCGAGATTGGAAGTGGTGGCGGTCAACGGCGTGGGCACCGATGCGGTGGACCTGGCGTATGCCCGGGATCGCGGGATCCGCGTGACCGCAACGATCGGCGCGCTGACCGAGGACGTCGCCGACCTGGCCATCGGCTTGCTGATCGCCGTGTGCCGTGGGCTGTGCACCAGTGATCGCTATGTGCGCTCGGGCCAGTGGCCGCAGAGTCCGACACCGCTGGCGCCCTTGCCGTTGGCGCGCCAGGTGTCCGGCATGCGCATCGGCATCGTCGGCATGGGTCGGGTCGGGCGGGCAGTCGCCACTCGAGCGGCGGCCTTCGGTTGCCCGATCTGCTACACCGACCTGCAGCCGATGAGCGATGTGAGCCATACCTTCATCGCCGACCTGAAACAGTTGGCCAGCCAAAGCGACGCGCTGATCCTGGCCGCCGCCGCCGACCAGGCTGAAGCCATTATCAACGCCCAGGTGTTGCAGGCATTGGGCAAGGACGGCTACTTGATCAACGTGGCACGCGGCAAGCTGGTCAACGAGGCTGACCTGGTAGCCGCGCTGGCCGCCGGTGAGATCGCGGGGGCGGCCCTGGACGTGTTTGTCGACGAGCCAAATGTTCCCGAGGCGCTCTTCGCCAATGAGCAAGTGGTGCTGCAACCCCACCGCGCCAGCGCGACGCTGCAAACCCGCACGCGCATGGGGGACATGGTGGTGGCGAGCCTGCTGGACAGTTTCGCCGGGAAAAAACCCCAGGGTTGTGTGACGGATTGAGCGTTTGATCGTTCCCACCTGCGCGTGGGAACGATCAAAGCCCCCTCACCACCGCCTCACGCCACTTTGAAACGATTGACCAGACGCTGCTGGTGCTCGGCCAGCCGCGCCAGTTCCTGGCTGGTGATTGCGGTTTGCTCGGCGCCGGCACTGACCTGGATGACCAGGTCGTTGATCTCGTTGACGTTACGGTTGATGTCTTCTGAAACCGCAGTCTGCTCTTCAGCCGCCGAAGCAATCTGCAGGTTGCGATCACTGATACTGGCCACGCCTTCGGCGATCTCCAACAACAACTCACCCGCACGTTCGACCTTGCGTGCACCGTCCTGGGCCTTGCCCAAGGTCTCCTGCATGGACGAGCTCGCCCGATCCGAACCACTTTGCAGGTTGCTGATCATCTGCTGAATGTTCCCCGTGGACTCCTGGGTCTTCTGGGCAAGTACCCGTACCTCGGACGCCACCACGGCAAATCCGCGCCCATGATCCCCTGCCCGCGCCGCCTCGATGGCCGCGTTCAAGGCCAGCAGGTTGGTTTGCTCGGCAATGCCGCGAATGACGTCGAGCACGGAGGAAATCCCATCGCTTTCCTGCTTGAGTTCGCCAATGATCAGCGCGGTGTCCTCGGCCTGCCCCGAGAGCTGGCGGATCAGCGTGATGGTGCCTTCGATCTCGGTACGTCCTTGGGTGGTGCTGGTATTGACCCGTTGCGACAGTTGCGCCGCATCGTTGGTGCTGTGCGCCACCTCGCGCACGGTGGCGCTCATTTCGTTGATCGCCGTGGCCACCAGTTCAGTGCTTTGGCGCTGCTGCTCGACGCTTTGGCTGGTCTGCATCGTCACGGTTGAAGACTCCTCCGCCGCCGTTGCAACCTGTGCGGTGGCGTTGCCGATTTCCTGCACCACGCCACTGATCTCTTGCGCCATGCGGTTGAGGTTGCGCGAGATCTGACCGAATTCGTCCTTGCTGTCATAAGTCGCCCGCGCGGTGAGATCGCGCTGTGCCAGGTCATTGAGCACGCGGTTGAGGTCGCGCACCGCCGAATCGATCATGCGGATGATCAGCCAGGACAACACCGCCACCGCCAACAGGGACACGATCACTGCGCCAACGGTCAACCATAGGGCGCGGCGGGCGTCATCCCGCTCGTGCATCGCCAGGCTGCTGACACTTTGGCCCAGGGCTTCCTCCACTTGGCTCATCAGGTCAATGCGTTGGGTAGAGGTTTCAAACCAGGCTTCGGGTTTGATCCCCAGCGCCTGCCCCATCGGCACCTCAAACGCCAGGCGCTGCAACTTGGCGACTTCGACGGCGGCCGGTTGCTGCATTTGCGTATCGAACTGCGCAAGCGAGGCCGCGGGCGCTTTGCGTCGGAACGCATCGTAATAGGCGCCGAACTCGCCCAGGTTGCGGCTGAAGCGCGACAATAGGGCCTCATCGAAATGCCCCTGGCTGAAGACCAGGCCCAGCACCACGCGCTCGCGCCCGGCCCGCTCTTTCATTTCGATAAATTGATTCAGGGCCCCCAGGGCGTAGACGATGGTCGCGTTGTTGACGCTCGCTTCCAGGGAATGGGTGTAACCGGTCAGCACTTGAATGATCTCGGTATACCGCGCGCCGGATTCGGTGCTGTTGATGCTCAGTTTATCGACCTGCCCGCGCATCGCCGGCAACTGGTCCAGGGCCCGCATGACGTTGTCCAGGTTCGCACCGCCGGAGGTGGACAAACCGCGCACCACCTCGACGGCCGCGCTGGAGTCCCTGCGCATCTGCACCATTCGTTCGCCCATGGACTTGCCGCCACTGCCGAGGAACACGCCACTGGCACCACGCTCACGCTGCAAGGTGGTAATCAACTGGCTCAACTTCTGGGCGGTGGCGCTGGCCATCACCGTGGTGTTCATGTCACGCAGCGTTTTGTAGTTGTCCACCACAAACACGCCGGCCAGGGTCAGGAACCCGAGCATGGGCAGTAGCAGAATCAACAACAGTTTCAGACGCAGCGGAGCGTTCTTAAGCATTTCCCTAAAGCCTCATGTCCATGGATCAGACTGGCGCCTGTCACGCCAAGATAGTGGCGCCATAATATCACCCATGAAAACAGCGCTACCGCTCTCGGACGGCCATCTGGAGCCAATAGGGGGTTGTACTGACCCAGATCAATAAACCCTCACAAACCAATCGGCTGCCGGCCCCTGTGTTGATCAACCACCTTGATTGACTGACTCAATCCTCTCGAATACTTGCCTGATCCTCCGAATATTCGGTTTTTTCGTAGATGGCCCTTGTGCCCTGATCTAGAGTTCGACAATGGGCGCCCATCGCCTTTCTTATAAGAAACACGCCATCCCGACCGATGATCAGCAGGTGAGCCAGCCATGGAATTACGCATCAACCAAAAAACCTATCAGGTCGACGCCGACGCGGACACGCCGCTGCTGTGGGTGATCCGCGATGACCTCGGGCTGACCGGCACCAAGTACGGCTGCGGCCTGGCCCAATGCGGCGCCTGCTCGGTGCTGGTGGACGGCAATGTCGTGCGCTCGTGCGTCACGCCGGTGGCCGGGGTGGTCGGGCGTGAGATCACCACCATCGAGGCCATCGAAGCCGATGCAGTCGGCAAGCGGGTGGTCAGTGCCTGGGTCGAACATCAGGTGGCGCAATGCGGTTACTGCCAGTCCGGGCAGGTGGTGGCAGCCACCGCGCTGCTCAAGCACACCCCCGCGCCGACCACTGCGCAAATCGATGCGGCCATGGTCAACCTGTGCCGCTGCGGCACCTACAACGCCATCCATGCCGCCATGCATGACCTGGCCGCCGGGAAGGAGTGCGCCTGATGAACACGCCTGACGTCATCCCCGGCCTCTCCCTGGGCGAGCCGATCAACCTGTCGCGTCGACGCTTCCTGGCCAGCACGGCCGTGGGTGCGCTGGTCATCGGTTTTGGCCTGCCGCTGGGCTCGGCCCGAGTCCAGGCCGCTGCCGCCACAGAACGCGGCACCCAGGTGCCGGCATTCCTGGAGATTCGCCCGGACGGTACGGTGCGCCTGCTCAGCCCCTTTATGGAAGGTGGCCAAGGCACCCACACCGCCATGGCGCAGATCGTCGGCGAAGAGCTGGATGCCGACCCTGCCACCTTTATCGTCGAAGCCGCGCCACCCGGTGAGGCCTATGTGGTGATGGACAACGGCATGCGCATCACCGGCGGCAGCATGTCGGTGCGCATGAGCTACCCGGTCATGCGCCGCCTGGGCGCCCTCGCCCGCGCCATGCTGTTGCAGGCCGGCGCCGAGCAGCTTGGTGTGCCGGTGGCCCAACTGACCACCCAGCCTGGCCGCGTGGTGCACGCCGCCTCCGGGCGCTCCCTGGGCTACGGCGAGTTGGCCGGCCGCGCCCTGGACATGCCGGTGCCCGACCCGGCCAGCATCACCCTGCGCGACCCGAGCCAGTTCCGCTGGATCGGCAAGCCGGTCAAGCGCCTGGATGCCTATGACAAATCCACCGGCAAGGCGCAGTACAGCATCGACATCAAGGTCGACGGCATGCTCCACGCCGCCGTGCAGCACGCGCCGCGCCTGGGCATGACCGTGGGCAGCCTGCGTAACCAATCCCAGGTCGAAACCATGAAAGGCGTGCACTCGGTGCATGTGCTGCCCGGTGCGGTGGCCGTGGTGGCCGAACGCTGGTGGCACGCCAAGCGTGCGGTGGAGGCGATCCAGGTCGACTGGCAGGAACCGACGGCCGACTCAAAAGTGCGCGGCATGCCCGCGGATTTCTCCAGCGACGGCTTTCGCGATTTTCTCGCGGCCCAGCAAGGTCCGGCGCGTGACGACGAGAACGAAGGCGATGTGGCCGGCGCGTTGAAGAACGCCAAGACCCAGGTCGAGGCCACCTACCACAACCAATACCTCAACCATGCCCAGCTGGAACCACCGTCAGCCCTGGCGCGCTTCAACCCCGACGGTTCGCTGGAGATCTGGCTGCCCAACCAGGCGCCCGATATGTTCCGCGCCGACATCGCCAAGCGCGCCGGGCTCGACCCCGCGCAAGTGACCCTGCACTCGCCGCTGCTGGGCGGGTTTTTCGGCCGACACTTCCTGTATGACTCGGCCAGCCCTTACCCGCAGGCGATTGCATTGGCCAAGGCGGTGGGCCGTCCGATCAAGCTGATCTGGAGCCGTGAGGAAGAGTTCCTGCGCGACGTGTTGCGCCCGGTCGCGGTGGTCAAGTTCCGCGCCGCGCTGGACGCCGACGGCCTGCCGGTGGCGATCGAAGCGGTGAGCGCCACCGAAGGCCCTACCGAGGCCATCGCTGGCAAGCAGGGCGAAAAACTCGACCCCACCGCCCTTGAAGGCCTGTCGGGCAAGAGCTACGCCATCCCCAACAAACGCATCGCGCAGATCTACGTCAAGGGCCCGGCCATGCTCGGTTACTGGCGTTCGGTGGGCAATTCGCTGAATGACTTCTTCTACGAAGCGTTCCTCGATGAACTGGCGGACAAAGGCGGCCGCGATCCCTATGAGCTGCGCCTGCACCTGCTGCGCGACAACCCACGGCTGACCACCCTGCTCAAGGCCGTGGGCGAGTTGTCCGGTGGCTGGAAACGGGGCCCCTACACTGCCGAAGACGGTACCCGGCGCGCCCGTGGCGTGGCCATGGCCTCGCCGTTCGGCTCCCACGCGGCAGTGATCGCCGAAGTGTCGATTGAAAACGGCCAGGTCAAGGTCCACCACATCTGGGAAGCCATCGACCCCGGCAGCATCGTCAACCCGGCGATTGTGCAAGCTCAGGTCAATGGCGCGGTGGCCCTGGGGCTCTCGCAAACCTTGCTGGAAGAAGCGGTGTACGTGGACGGCAAGCCACGGGCGCGCAATTACGACCTCTACCCGATCCTGCCGCCCTCACGGATGGCGCAGGTGCACGTGAAGATTGTCGAGAGTGGCGAGAAGATGGGCGGCATCGGTGAGCCTCCGCTCCCCGCTGTGGCGCCGGCCGTGGTCAATGCGGTGGCGCAGCTGACCGGCCAGCGTGTTCGCAGCCTGCCATTAAGCCGACACACCTTCAGCTAACCGAGCGAGACCGCCCATGAACAACCGTCGATTCGTAAGAACCGCAGGCTGGCTGGCGCTGCCCTGCCTGCTCGCGGCAGCCCTGCTGGCCTGGTATGTCACCCGCCAGCCCGCCACCCCGTTCGCGCAGGAACAAGCCGCCAGCGTCGACCCCGCACAGGTCAGTCGCGGCGAGTATGTCGCCCGCCTCAGTGACTGCGTCGCCTGCCACAGCCTGCCGGGCAAGGCGCCCTTCGCCGGGGGCCTGGAAATGGCCACGCCGCTGGGCGCCATTCACGCCACCAACATCACCCCGGACCGCACCCACGGCATCGGCACCTACAGCCTCGCCGACTTCGACCGTGCAGTGCGCCACGGCGTCGCACCGGGCGGTCGCCGGCTCTACCCGGCGATGCCCTACCCGTCTTACGCCAAACTCAGCGACGACGATATACGCGCGATGTATGCGTTCTTCATGCAAGGCGTACAACCGGCCAACGAGCCCAACATCCCCAGCGATATTCCCTGGCCGCTCAATCTGCGCTGGCCCATCGCCTTGTGGAACGGCCTCTTCGCGCCGACCGCCACTTACGCGGCCAAACCCAACCAGGACGCGCTATGGAACCGTGGCGCCTACATCGTCCAAGGCCCTGGCCACTGCGGCAGCTGCCACACGCCGCGCGGCCTGGCCTTCAACGAAAAAGCCCTGGACGAATCCGGCAAGCCGTTCCTAGCCGGCGCCCTGCTCGACGGCTGGTACGCACCGAGCCTGCGCCAGGACCCGAACACCGGCCTGGGGCGCTGGAGCGAGCCGCAGATCGTGCAGTTCCTCAAGACCGGGCGCAACGCCCATGCGGTGGTCTACGGCTCGATGACCGAAGCCTTCAACAACTCCACGCAGTTCATGGAAGACGCCGACCTGGCCGCCATCGCGCGTTACCTCAAGTCACTGCCCGGCGACCCACAGCGTGACGGCACGCCCTGGCAGTACGTAGCCGCCGATACACGCCAGGACGTCCCCGGTGCCCACACCTACGCGACCCGCTGCGCCTCCTGCCATGGCCCGGACGGCAAGGGCCAGCCCGAATGGATGCCGCCCCTGGCCGGCGCCACCTCGGCATTGGCCAAGGAAAGTGCCTCGGCGATCAACATCACCCTCAACGGCTCACAGCGGGTAGTCGCCGCCGGCGTACCGGACGCCTACCGCATGCCGGCGTTTCGTGAGCAACTGTCCGATGCGGAAATCGCCCAGGTGCTGACCTACGTGCGCAGCACCTGGGGTAACCACGCAGAGGCGGTCGACGCCACGGCAGTCGGCAAGCTGCGCGGGCATACCGACCCGGCCAGCAGCAGTCCGATTATTTTGCATATGCGTTAAAAGTCGCTGTCCTGATCTTTTCCCCGGCGTGGTCAGTGAAATGAGCATGCCGGGGAATAAGGGTTGATGTGAACAAACTTAGTATTGATCCGGCCCCGCGAACGTTGATCTGTCCGATTACTCACCTGTTCAAGCTCGCCTCTTCCGACAATCAAAACAGAATCCTTCTACGTAACGGATTAACCATTACGCACGGAAATATGTTGGCAACCTCAGCAAGATCGAGACCCAACTGACCGAGCGGAACATGGCAAATTCACACTACCGCTATTTATGGCTGGCCATCTTCCTGACTGACGGTTCCTTCAACCGCTTTTTCATACATATAAAGTATGCATAATGAAGACGTTCAGGATTCAATACGATGAGGCAAAAAACATCGCCAATCAGCAGAAGCACAAGGGCATAAGCCTGGCGGACGCAGAACCGGTGTTCAACGATGAGATCGCCCTGACGATACAAGACCACGATCACGGTGAAGAGCGCTGGGTGACCATGGGCACTGACGCGAGGGGACGAATTTTGGTAGTGACATACACTTACCGCGATCCGAATTTCGTACGCGTTATCAGCGCCAGGCCGCATCAAAAAATGAACGGCGCCGTTATCTGGAGGCTTGAACAATGAAAGACGAATACGATTTCACCCACGGCAAACGCGGTGCTGTCGCCAGCAACAAAGGCAAGACCCGCATCACCATCATGCTTGACGATGCGGTTATCGATGCCGCCCGTGAACGCGCAGAAAGCGCCGGTACGGGCTATCAAACCGTGATCAACAATCTGTTGCGTCAGGCGTTGATTTCGCAACACGCACACAATCTGGCGCCCGCCCCAAAGAAGCGGGCTAAAACCCTGCAAGTTATCAACAATGGCATTAGCCTCTCTGAAGTTGAAGCACTGGAACAACAACTCATCGCTGTCGCTGGCGAGTTGAATCGCGTGCTGGGCACAGCCAAACCGGCCGATTGACCAAGGCTTTCTGCGACCGACCCCAACTCCCGCTTGAGTGGCTAATGGTCCAGCGCCCCATCCCAGCGGGCAATGAACTGGGTGGCCACGCCGTTGCCGATCACATTGATCAGTGCACCGCCTTCGGAGATAAACCGGTAGACGCCCAGTACCAGCACCAGACCTGCTGCCGGTATCACATAGATCGAGCCGAGGGTGCGGTCCGCCCTCCGAACTAATTTGAACGAACCCCCACGTTTATCCATCAACACTGAAGGACCTATCAGACACGAGAACGGCTTGTGTCGCTCCTACGCGAGCTACGAACCCGGCGGCCTTGATCAGGCCCCTGCACTCTTCGCTCGCACATGACGACCTTGGGGTGAAGGCCATGGCAGCGAATATGCGTGAAGCGTCGAAACACACCGGCTGGGAAGCAGAGCTGGCCAGGAACACCGAGCTGTTCTACGAGGCCGACCGCCTGGAAACACAGGCCTACGCCATCATAGGCAGCAGCCTGGCCGATGCCGGTGACTGGCTGCGCTTTACCGAAGCGAAACAGATAGCCGATGCAAAGCGCACCGAGGCGTATCAGGACCTGATGCGGATCCGGCGCGGCATGGAGGCTGCGCGCTCCGACTGAGGCCGCTCGGGGCGCTGCGGCAAGACAAAAAAACCACTCGTTCGAGTGGCTTTTCTGGGTTTTCACAGCGCCTCAGGAAGAAAAAACCTCCGCGCGCTGCCGTGTTGTCTTTTTGTACCGGAGCGGCTGCTGCCAGGCCAACTGAGCCTGGACCTGCGCTACGGCCTCCAACACCCGCTGCGCCCAGTTTTCGTCCTGAGGGTCCACCACTACCACGCGAAAACCGTGGTCATGGCCTTCACTGCGCACGCCTTCGGAGTCATCCACATGCAGGTCGATGTCGAAGGCCGGGGGGAATTTCGAGGGTGCGTTCGACAGCCCGCGTGCCGTCAGGGCATGGTTGTGCAGCACGCTGTTGACCACACCGTCGACGCGGATGCCGTAGAGCATCAGCCAGCGGCGGATATACGACGGCGTGCGACCGGACGAGGTGTAGACCCAGATGCTGCAGCCCTGGCGACGTAGCTCACGGGTCAGGGAACGCGTGCCGATCCGCAAGGGCTCACCCAGCCAACGGTGCACGCAGGCCGGCAGCCGGCTCGGCTCGACGTCGCAGTGGTGCAGCTGGCAGGCCAGGGTGTCGTCGATATCGAAGGAAATACGGATACGCGGGCGCTGCTGCATCGGCAGGATGCGCTGGAGGACCCGCCCTGCCCTGGCAAATACCGGAGAACCGCTCATCAATGGCCTCCTTGAAAAACGGGCTGGCGCGGGTCCTTGAGAAAAAACTTGTGCGGATCCGGCGCCTGTTCTTCCAGGAAGGCGGCGTATTTTTTCTTGATCTTGGGCAATTCGTACAACGCCTTGACTCCATGTTTGGCTGAGTTGCGGATCACCGACGAAGGGTTGAAGTAGCCCTCGGCGTTCTCCAGCGTCAGCACGAACGGCGGCAGGCCTGCACGCATCAGCAAATAGCTGACGATCAGCGAACCGCTGCGGTTGTTGCCTTCAATGAACAGCTGCGGCTTGCTGAGGATGCGTACATACACCCCGGCGGCGCGCTTCCAGACTGATTCACTGCGATACGCGCAGTACCAGTTGTACAAGTCCTTGATGCCACCTTCGACATTGTTGAAGAAGTGTTCTTCGGTCGCCGCCAGGTGGTGGGCGTATTCCAGGCGCCGTGCCGGGTCGCTGCCACAGAGCACGGTGGCGTTGATCTCCAGCATCAGGTCCAGCTGCTGCAGGTCGAACAGGTCGACGCCCCGCGCGACATAGTCGTCAATCAGCGCGTAGCCTTCAAGCACGTTGTGCAGCACTTCGTCGGTCAACGGGTCGCGCGGCTCGGTAAAGTCCCGGCTGAGCTCGGCAAAGCGCTGTTGCACCTCACGCAGTGCGCGTTCAATCGCGGGCAAATCAAGGCTTCGTGTTGCAGGCATCGGCATTCCCATAAGCAGTTGAAAATACGGGAGCATCCCAGCTCCCGCAGGGGCATCAGCTGAACTTGCCGCTGATGTAGTCCCCGGTCATTTGTTCACGCGGGTTCTCGAAGATCTGCGCCGTCGGGCCCATCTCCACCAGGTAGCCGGTGCGCGTGCCCTGGGAAATATCCACCGAGAAAAACGCCGTGGTGTCGGCCACGCGGATGGCCTGCTGCATGTTGTGGGTCACCAGGGCGATGGTGTAGTCCTTCTTCAGCTCGACCATCAGCTCCTCGACCCGGCGCGTGGCGATCGGGTCAAGCGCCGAGCACGGCTCATCGAGCAACAGCACTTCCGGCTCGGTGGCGATGGCACGGGCGATGCACAGGCGTTGCTGCTGGCCACCGGACAGCGACAGGCCGCTGACCTTGAGCTTGTCCTTGACCTCATCCCACAGCGCGGCGCCTTGCAGGGCGTGCTTGACGCGGTCGCCCAGGTCGCCTTTGTAGCGGTTCAGGCGCAGGCCGAAGGCGACGTTGTCGAAGATGCTCATCGAGAACGGGTTCGGCTGCTGGAATACCATGCCGATGTAGCGGCGCACGACCACCGGGTCCACGCCCTTGCCGTAGACGTCCTGGCCGAGGAAGTGCACATGGCCCTCGAAACGGAAGCCCTTGACCAGGTCGTTCATGCGGTTGAGGCTACGCAGCACGGTACTTTTACCGCAGCCGGAAGGGCCGATGAAGCCGGTGATCTTGTTCTTTTCGATCGGCACATGGCTGTCACGCACGGCCATGAAGTTGCCGTAGAAGATCTTGTCCAGCTTGCAGTCCATGACCACAGGCGCCTGGGTGACAAACGGAGCGGCTATTTGCGCAGTTGATACGTTCAAGATTCAGATGCTCCCGTTTTCAATACTTTGGCTTGCCGAAGATACGGCTCACGATATTCACGACCAGCACGATCATTACCAGTACCAGCGACGCCGCCCATGCGAGTTCAAGCTGGTTGTCGAAGGGCATGCCGGAGAAGTTGTAGATCAGCACGGCCAGGGAGGCCGTCGGGTTCATCACCGCCAGGCTGCCGTCGTGGTAGATCCAGTAGTTGCTGAACAGCGCGGTAAACAACAGCGGCGCGGTTTCGCCGGCGGCGCGGGCCACGGCGAGCATCACGCCGGTGAGGATTGCCGGCAGGCCGGTGGGCAGGACGATTTTCCAGATCACCTGGGAGCGGGTGCAACCCATGCCGTAGGCGGCGTCCTTCATGATCTTGGGCACCATGCGCATCGACTCTTCAGCCGTCAGCACCACGATCGGCAGCATCAGCACCGCCAGTGCCACGCCACCGGCCGGGGCCGAGTAGGTGCCGGTGGTCATCACCACCAGGGCGTAGGCGAATACACCGGCCAGAATCGACGGCAGGCCGGTGAGCATCTTCGCGGCAAAACGCGCGGCGTTCGCCAGCTTGCTGTCCGGGCCCAGTTCGGCGAGGAAGATTGCCGCCATGATGCCGACCGGCACGGCGATGGCAGCGGCAATGCCGACCATCACGAAGGTACCGGCCATCGCGTTGCCGAAACCGCCGCCGGTCTCGAAACCGGTGGGCGGCAGCTCGGTGAACACTTCAAGGCTCAGGCGCGCACCGCCGCGGGTGATGAGCATGTAGAGCACGGAAATCAGCGGTACGCTGGCCAGCAGCGCGCCCGCCCAGACCAGGGTGGTCAACACCAGGCTGCGCAGGGCACGGCCTTCGAACCGGCGCTGGAGGCTGGGCATTGCGCCTGCGGGGGACGTCAGGTCAGTTGCAGCAGTGAGGTCAGTCATCACTTATTACCCCGTTGGGCGTACATCATGATCATGGAGCCGAAGATGTTGACGATCAGCGTGATCAACATCAGCACCAGTGCGGCGTACATCAATACTTCGATCTCGTTCGGCCCGGCTTCGGGGAAGTTCAGCGCCAGCAAGGCCGCCAGGGTGTTGGCCGGGGCGAACAACGACAGCGAGATGTTGTTGGCGTTGCCCACCAGCATGGCCAGGGCCATGGTTTCACCGAGTGCGCGGCCCAGGCCCAGCACCAGGGAACCGAAGATGCCGGTGGCGGCGGACGGCACCATCACCTTGAGAATCGCTTCCCAGTGGGTGGTCCCCATGCCGTAGGCGGCTTGCTTGGTTTTCATCGGCACGGCGGTGAGCGCATCCTGCGACACGGCGGCGATGGTCGGCAGAATCATGATTGCAAGCACCAGCGCCGCCGGGAGCAACCCCGGCCCGCTCAGGGACGTGCCGAAAAAGGGGATCCAGCCAAGTTCAGTGTTCAACCATGCGGTCAACGGCCGGATCGCCGGGATGACCACGTAAATGCCCCACAGGCCGTAAACGACGCTGGGGATGGCCGCGAGCAGTTCGACGATGGTACGAAACACCGCCGCCAGCTTCGCCGGCAAAAAATCCTGGGTGAGGAAAATCGCCATGCTGACGCCGAAAACACCTGCGATCAGCAACGCGATAAAGGCACTGTAGAGCGTGCCCCAGATGGCCGGCAGAATGCCGTACTTGCCTTGGTTGACATCCCAGACGCTGCCCAGCAGCACGTCAAAGCCGTGCTTTTCCATGCCTGGCAGGGCCTTGCGCCCGACTTCGAACACCAGGGCAAACACCAACGCCAGCACCAGGACCACGCCTATTCGCGCAAGCGCACGGAAGGTGCGATCAACCAGGAAATCCTTCGCAGAAGGTGGCTGGCAGGCAGAATCCGGGTTACCCGGTACGACAAACGGTGTGTTCATTGGCTAATTCCGGAACAGGGGGGTAACTCTCCCGGCCGGGCTGACAGCACCCGCCGAGAGAGGCCTCACGAGCGTTACTGGATGTTGGCAGACGCTTTGCGAACCTGATCGACCACCGACTTCGGCAGCGGGATATAGCCCATCGAATCGGCGATTTTCTGCCCTTCGGTCAGGCTGTACTCGACCATTTCACGCATGGCCTTGGCCTTGGCCGGGTTGCCGTTGTCCTTGCGGAAGATCATCCAGGTGTAGGACGTGATCGGGTAGGACTTGGCGCCGTCCGGGTCCGGCAGCCAGGCCACCAGGCTTTCCGGCATTTTCACCGCAGCCAGGGCTTCGGCACCGCTTTCGGCGTTAGGTACCACGTACTTGCCGGCCTTGTTCTGCAACTGGGCAAAGTCAACCTTGGCCAGCTTGGCGAAGCCGTATTCGATGTAGCCAATCGCGCCTGGGGTCTGGCGTACGGTGGCGGTCACACCATCGTTCTTCGGCGACTTGATGAATTTGTCGCTGGCTGGCCAGTTGACGGTGTTGCCTTCACCCAAGTCCTTCTGGAACTGCGGGTTGATGGCCGCCAAGTGCTTGGTGAATACGGCTGTGGTGCCGCTGGAGTCTGCACGCACGACCACGGTGATCGGCATGTCCGGCAGTTTCAGGCCAGGGTTGGCGGCGACGATCTGCGGATCGTTCCACTTGGTGATCTTGCCCAGGAAGATGTTGGAGTACACATCGCGTGGCAACTTAAGTTCTTTAGGATTGCCCGGCAGGTTGAACGCCAAGACGATTTCGCCTGCGGTCATCGGCAGCAACTGCACGCCTTCGGCGACCTTGGCGATGTCTTCGTCCTTCATGGCCGAGTCACTGGCGGCGAAGTCCACGGTTTTGTTCAGGAAGTCCTGTACACCCGCGCCGCTGCCTTTGGACTGGTAGTCAACCGTGACGCCTTCGGTCTTCTTGCTGAAATCCTTGAACCAGGTGAGGTAGATCGGCGCTGGGAAACTGGCGCCAGAACCTGTCAGACGGACGTTCTCGGCAGCAAATACCGAGGTGGCACTTAGAGAAACCGCAACGGCGAGTGCAGCTGACTTCATCAGACGTTTCATTCAGGGAAATCCTTGTGATTACGGGCTCCCGGAACTTTGCAGCAGCTTTGTTACGCTTTTATGAAAATTGGGTGGCAAACCGCTATTTCGTCCCGTCTTTCCGCCACAGCCACGTATTTCGATGTAATTGGTTGGTAACAAAATGCGACTAAGACTTTGCCATCTCCCCCACGACGCGAGTGCCTCCCATGTCTGCAGTAGACGACGCCTTGATCCAGCGCATCCACCGAGAGCTGCTGGATCACAGTGACGAAGAGCTGGAACTGGAATTATCCGAAGACGGGCACGACCTCAACGCGCTGTTCGACGAGCACGTCGAGGAAAGCCCCGAAAAGGCCGCGCGCAGGATTTACTTCAGCGAACTGTTCCGCCTGCAAGGCGAACTGGTGAAACTGCAAAGCTGGGTGGTCAAGACCGGCGCCAAGGTGGTGATCCTGTTCGAAGGGCGTGATGCCGCCGGCAAAGGCGGTGTGATCAAGCGCATTACCCAGCGCCTCAACCCGCGAGTCTGCCGCGTCGCCGCACTGCCCGCGCCCAACGACCGCGAACAGACGCAGTGGTACTTCCAGCGTTATGTCTCGCACCTGCCGGCCGCCGGTGAAATCGTGCTGTTCGACCGCAGCTGGTACAACCGCGCCGGCGTCGAACAAGTCATGGGCTTTTGCAACGAAGACCAGTACGAGGAATTCTTCCGCACTGTACCGGAGTTCGAACGCATGCTCGCCCGCTCCGGCATCCAGTTGATCAAATACTGGTTCTCCATTTCCGACCAGGAACAGCACCTGCGCTTTCTCAGCCGCATTCACGACCCACTCAAGCAGTGGAAACTCAGCCCCATGGACCTGGAGTCGCGCCGGCGCTGGGAGGCGTACACCAAGGCCAAGGAAGTCATGCTCGAGCGTACCCACATCGCCGAAGCGCCATGGTGGGTGGTGCAGGCCGACGACAAAAAGAAAGCCCGCCTCAACTGCATCCACCACCTGCTTGGGCAAATGCCTTATGAAGAAGTGGAACTGCCGGTGATCGAGCTGCCGCAACGGGTCAGGCAGGAGGACTACTCGCGCAATCCGACGCCGGTGGAAATCATCGTGCCGCAGGTCTATTAACGCGGGACGCAATAGATTCCCCGGTGGTGAGCGCGCCGTTCAGTTAAGAGCGAACACCGTACCGGTGGTGAGCGGGCTTGCCCCGCGCTGGGCTGCGTAGCAGCCCCAATAAGAACGCTGCAGTGTGCCAGACAGTTCCGGGGCTGTGTTTTGGGGCGGCTGCGCAGCCCAGCGCGGGGCAAGCCCGCTCACTACAAGGATCCATTCGCCATAACGTTTGCGCTTACGGTGCCGGCTCCACCTCCTTGAACACCAGCCCTTGGCTATCACCCAGGGATAGTTAAGAGCGAACACCGGACCGGTGATGAGCGGGCTTGCCCCGCGCTGGGCTGCGTAGCAGCCCCAATAAGAACGCTGCAGTGTGCCAGACAGTTCCGGGGCTATGTTTTGGGGCGGCTGCTCAGCCCAGCGCGGGGCAAGCCCGCTCACTACAAGGATCCATTCGCCATAACGTTTGCGCTTACGGCGTCGGCTCCACCTCCTTGAACACGAGCCCTTGGCTATCACCCAGGGATAGTTAAGAGCGAACACCGTACCGGTGGTGAGCGGGCTTGCCCCGCGCTGGGCTGCGTAGCAGCCCCAATAAGAACGCTGCAGTGTGCCAGACAGTTCCGGGGCTGTGTTTTGGGGCGGCTGCGCAGCCCAGCGCGGGGCAAGCCCGCTCACTACAAGGGTCCATTCGCCATAACGTTTGCGCTTACGGCGCCGGCTCCACCTCCTTGAACACCAGCCCTTGGCTATCACCCAGGGATAGTTAAGAGCGAACACCGGACCTGTGGTGAGCGGGCTTGCCCCGCGCTGGGCTGCGTAGCAGTCCCAATAAGAACGCTGCAGTGTGCCAGACAGTTCCGGGGCTATGTTTTGGGGCTGCTGCGCAGCCCAGCGCGGGGCAAGCCCGCTCACTACAAGGGTCCATTCGCCATAACGTTTGCGCTTACGGCGTCGGCTCCACCTCCTTGAACACGAGCCCTTGGCTATCGCTGACCTGCCATGGGTTGGCAGCGCCGGTCTGGCTGAAGACCACGTGGTCGAAGCGTGAGTCTTTCAGTCCATCGATACGCGCCTTGGCCGCGCCGCGAAAGCGCACGCGCTCGAACACCAGGCCCTGATGGTAGGCGTTGTGCGCTGCATCACCCTTGACCTCGATCGCCGCCCCCTGGGCATTCTCGACGCTCACGTCGCTCACCCGGATGTCCTTGAACTGCCCCGCGATGGTTGAGCGCTGATAGTCGAGCTTGGCGTTAGGGTCGTTGTAGTCGAGGGTAAAAATGAACGCCTGCTTGACGGTGTTGCGGATCGCCGAGTCGCGGAATGTGACGTTGCGCGCGCCGCCGCCCATGAAGTTGGTGCTCTTCATGCGCAACCCGGCATCGGTGCCGTCCGACACGTTGTCTTCGGCCAGGATGTTCTGGATCCAGGCGCCGGTGTGGCTGCCGGCGACCACCATGCCGTGGCCCTTGCGGAAGTAGTTGTTGAAGATCCACGCGTCTTCCTGCGGCGGCTGGTGCACGGCATCGGCACCGGTGCCGGCCGCAAAATTCACGCAGTCATCGCCGGTGTCGAAGAAGTTGTTGAACACCATCGCGCCCTTGCTGTTGGCGAACTCGATGCCGTCGCCGTTGTTGGCGTCGTAGGTCTTGTGGGTGGTGTTGGCCAGCACCACGTTTTCGGTCTCCAGGTTCATGATGCCGTGGAACGCCGGGTTCACCACGGTGAAGCCGCCGTAGAAGACGTTCTTCACATTGCGCAGGGTAATCAGCGAGGAACGCATCTGCCCGTAGGCATCCTTGACGTTCATGCCGCGTGCCACGGCCTGTTCCACCTGCGCCTTGGCGAGGATGCCGTCCTGGGCATAGCGGGTATTGTCACTGGGCAGGTAGAACGGCAGTGCCTGGCCACGCTCGTCGACGACATCGGCGTTGCGCTTCCAGCCATTGCCATCGAGGGTGCCCTTGCCGACGATGCGGATGTTTTCGAATGACTGATGCTGGCGTGGATCGCGGGGCAACGCGTTGATCAGCGAAGCCGGGCGCACGGTGGTGGAATACGGGTACTGGATATAGCCGGCCAGCGGGTAATCTTCGGCGCGCTCGGAGCCGAGCAGGGTCGCGCCTTCGGCGATCTCCAGGGTCATGTTGCTCTTGAGGTAGAGCGCGCCGCTTTTGTAGGTGCCTTCAGGCAGCAAGACTGTGCAACCGACGGTGCAGGTATCGATGGCGTTCTGGATCGCCTGGGTATCGAGGTGACTGCCGTCGCCTTTGGCGCCGTATTTTTTCACGTCAAATACCGCCGCAACCGGGGTGGTGCGTTGCAGCACCGGGGCGCTGTCGGCGGATTCCTTGCCGCTGCCGTCCACCGAACGCACGGTGAAACGGTACGCAGTGTCGGGCTTCAAGCCTTGGGCAGTAAAGCTGTGAATGCCGATGCGATGGTGGAAGTTGGCGGTGTCTTGCCGATAAAACTGGTCGATGTAGGGTTTGGCCGGTGACACCTGGTCATTATTGGCATTGGCGCTGCCCAGCAGCGTGCCATTGGCGTAGACCCGGTAATCCTTGATGCCGGCATGCTCGGCAGGTTTTTCCCACACCAGGATGATTTGCCGGTCATCAAAGGCCAGCGTCGGTACCTGCAGTTTTGACGGGGCTTGCAGCGCCCATGACAGCGGGCTGCATCCAAGCGCCACGAGGGCCAGCGCGCAACGCACCGGTTTTTTTTTCGAGGGTTGATACGGCATGTTGTTCTCCTTGTTTTTGCCGGTATTCACACCGAGGGGCGCTACCTCTGCCGCCCGGATTCTTCGAGGTATTGGCTGCGATTGACGAAGGTCTCGCGGGGCATTTCGCGTACGTCCATGGACAGCGCATCGACCTGCGGCAGCAGTTCAATCAGGGCGCCCAGCGTCGCCGAAGCCAGGCTGCGCTGTTGTTCGGCAGTGCGCCCGGCGAACAGGTACAGGGCGACGTGCACGAAGTCATCTTGAGTGCTGCCACAGCGGTAATGGCTGAAGCCGTTGAGCCGCACCTTGATGTCGCCGGGCTTGAATACGCCGAAGCTGTCGAGGGCATCGTGTACGGTGGCCAGCAGGGTGTGTTCGCCGATGCGTTGGGCCAAGGCCGCAGGGCAATCGATGATGCAGTGGGGCATGGTCAAACCTCAGGTTGATGAAAGGACAGCGGCGCCACACAGGACGCCGCAGACTGGCCGCTTACTGCGCGCCCAGCGCCTTGATCAGCACGTCCAACTGCTCCACTTCTTCAGGCAGCAAGTCGGTCAACGGCGCGCGCACCGGGCCGGCGTCGTGGCCGACCAGGCGTGCACCGGCCTTGACGATACTCACGCCATAACCTTCGCAACGGTTGCGGATCGCCAGGTACGGCAGGAAGAAATCATCGATCAAGCGGCCCACGGTGGCGTGGTCGTCGGCGGCCACCGCGCGGTAGAAATCCATCGCGGTTTTCGGGATGAAGTTGAACACCGCCGAGGAATACACCGGCACGCCCAGGGCCTTGTAGGCCGCGGCATAGACTTCGGCGGTCGGCAGCCCGCCGAGGTAGGTCAGGCGATCGCCGAGGCGACGACGGATCGACACCATGGATTCGACTTCACCGATGCCATCCTTGAAGCCGATCAGGTTCGGGCAGCGCTCGGCCAACTGCTCGAGGCTGTCGGCATTGAGACGGCACAGGTTGCGGTTGTACACCACCACGCCGAAATCCACCGAATTGCACACCTGCTCAACGTGGGCCACCAGGCCTTTCTGGCTGGCTTCGGTGAGGTAGTGAGGCATCAGCAGAATACCGGCGGCACCGAGGCGCTCGGCCTCCTGGGCGTAGGCGATGGCCTGACGAGTCGGGCCCCCTGCCCCGGCGAGGATGGGCACCTGGCCCCTGCAGGTGTCCACCGCAGTCTTGATGATCTGCGTGTATTCCTTGGCTTCCAGGGAGAAGAATTCCCCGGTGCCCCCGGCCGCGAACAACGCGCTGGCGCCGTAGGGTGCCAGCCATTCCAGGCGGCGGGCATAGGTGTCGGCACGGAAGTCACCGGCCGCGTCAAAGTCGGTAACCGGGAACGAGAGCAAGCCGGAAGACAGGACTGTTTTTAGTTCTTGTGGCGTCATGTTCGCAAACCTCAAATCAAAAAATAAAGGGATACCTCGAGAGGTACGTCATCGTACAACTACAAATGATTGTTAGCTAGCCCTGAGTGCCTTAGTTCAGGGCCTTTAGATTTAATTCAATAAAAACAGCACATTAATCGCATTTAATAGGAATTGGCGCGTTACCAATCAAGAATAGTCATACGATGACTACAGAAATCAGCCGACTCGCCGTCGCTCAGACTCCTGGCTGAAGTCACGGCTGGCCTGCACCAGCATGCGCGTGTAGTCGTGCACGGCCTGGTCCTGGCTCAAGGCCTGGCAGTCGAGCAACTCGACGATCCGGCCGTGCTGCATAACCGCCACCCGGTCGCACAAGTGAGTGACCACACCCAGGTCATGGGTGACCAGCAGATAGGTGAGTTTCTCGCGCTGGCGCAGGTCCGCCAGCAAGTTGAGGATCTCGGCTTGGACCGACACATCCAGGGCCGAGGTCGGTTCATCCAGCAACAACACGCGGGGTTCAAGGATCAATGCGCGCGCAATCGCCACCCGTTGGCGCTGCCCACCGGACAGCTGATGCGGATAGCGAAAGCGGAAGCTGTCGTTCAGGCCGACCTTGAGCAGGATCTCGTTGATCCGATCGTCCTTGTCCCCTACCCCATGGATAATCAGCGGCTCGCGCAGGGCGGTGTCGATGGTGTGCCTGGGGTGCAGGGAGCCGTAGGGGTCCTGGAAGACCATCTGCACTTTGCGAAAGTGCTCCTTGGGAATCTTGTGCTGCAACGGCGCGCCGGCGATGCTCAGCTCCCCGTGCCAATGCCGGTATTGCCCGGCCAGGCAGCGCAGCACGGTGGTCTTGCCCGAACCGGACTCCCCCACCAGGCCGAACGATTCGCCGTCGGCGACACTCAGGCTCACATCGTGCAGCACCTGGTTGATGGCAGCGCCGGTGCCGAAACTCAGGTTCAAGGCGTGCGCTTGGATCATGGGCATGGTCAGGTTCCTTATAGAGTCAGCCAGAGTGGATCGCGCTTGAGCACCGGCAGGTGCACGCGACGGTTATCCATGCTCGGCAGCGCGGCCAGCAGGCCACGGGTGTAGGGATGCTCGGCGTATTGCAGGTCGCAGGCAGCCAGGGATTCGACCACGCGCCCGGCGTACATCACCAACACGCGGTCACAGTAGTTGCGCACCAGGTTGAGGTCGTGACTGACAAAAATCAGCCCCATCTGCTGCTGGTCCACCAACTCTTCCAGCACGTTGAGCACTTGCTGGCGCACCGAGACATCCAGGGCCGAGGTGGGCTCGTCGGCAATGATCACTTCCGGGCGAGTGATGACCATCATCGCGATCATGATGCGCTGGCCCATACCGCCGGACACCTCGTGGGGGTACAGGTTGTAGACCCGCTTCGGATCGCGGATATGCACCTGCTCGAGCATCTGCATGACCCGTTCGCGCGCATCACTGCGACTGGCCTTGTGGTGGGCCAGGTAGGCTTCGGCAATCTGGTCGCCCACCTTGACCACCGGGTTCAGCGAGTACTTGGGGTCTTGCATGATCATCGAGATGCGCTGGCCGCGAATCTTCTGCATCGCCTTTTCACTGGCCGAGAGCAGGTCGACCTCGCCAAACGCCATGGCCTTGGCGGTGATTCTGGCGCTGGGCGGATGCAGCTTGAGCAAGCTGCGCCCGACGGTAGACTTGCCTGAGCCGGACTCACCGACAATCGCCAGTTTCTCCCGCCCCAAGGTAAAGGACACATCGCGCACGGCGTGGGTTTCTTTCTGGCCACTGACGAAGCGCACATTCAGCCCTTCGACATTCAGCTTGATGGCAGACATAAGGTGTTCTCCGATTATTCGCTGCGCGGATCAAGGATGTCCCGCAGGCCATCGCCCAACAGGTTGAAGGCCAGGCTGACCAACATGATCGCCGCCCCGGGAACCGCCACCAGCCACCAGCACTCGAGCATGTAGCGGCGCCCGGTGGAAATCATCGCGCCCCACTCCGGCAGCGGCGCCTGGGCACCCAGGCCGAGAAAGCCCAAAGCGGCGGCGGTGAGGATGATCCCGGCCATGTTCATGGTCAGGCGGATGATCACCGAGGACAGGCACATCGGCACGATATGGCGCAGGATAATCCGCGCCGGCGACGCGCCTTGCAGTTCCACGGCGACGACAAAGTCGGCGTTGCGCAGGGACAGGGTTTCAGCCCGCGCGAGCCGCGCAATCGGTGGCCATGAGGTCAAGGCAATCGCCACCACCGCATGCTCCAGGCCAGGGCCCAGGGCGGCGATAAAGGCCAGTGCCAGGACCAGGCTGGGGAAGGAAATAAAGATATCGGTCAGGCGCATGAACACGGTGTCGACCGCTCCGCCGAAGTAGCCCGAGACGGTGCCGATAAACAGCCCGATGGGACCGACGATCACGGTTACCAGGGCAATGATGTACAGCGTGATCCGCGAGCCATAGACCAGCCGACTGAAAATATCCCGACCGTATTCGTCGGTGCCGAACCAGTGCGCCGAGCCCGGCGCCTGCAAGGCTGTGGCGAGGTTTTGCGCGACCGGGTCATGGGTGGCGATCCACGGCGCAAAGGCCGCGACCACCACCAAGAGCAGCGCAACCAGCAGGCCCGCCAGGGTCATGGGGTTGCGCAACAGGTGACGCAGCACCCGCAGGCCGCTCTTGCAGAAGGCATCGAAACTGGAGCCCGGCGAGCGATCCACCGGCCGCTTCGCCGCCGTGTCGATGGAAGACAGATTGGCATTCATAAGCATCTTCTCTGTGTGAATTCTGAAGGGCCGCAGCCCCACTCAACGCTGCTTGTAGACACCCAGGTAACGGGTGGCCTCGGCATCGTCACCACTGAAACCCTTGACGTCGGCAGCGCTGACCACGGTGTCGGTCATCTGCGAGATCATCAGGATCGGCCCCACCTGCTGGTCATAGAGCGTCTGCGCCTGGTGATACAGGCTGACCCGCTGTGCCGCATCGCGCGTCACGCCCGCCTGGTCGATCAGGCTGTTGAGCTGCGGATTGAAGAATGAAGCGCGCCAGCCCTGGAAGTTCGGCAAGCCGGCGTCATCGCTGTTATCGGGGTTGTAGGCGAAGGTGCGCAGGCTGAAATACGGATGCGGATAGCGCTCGGCGCCACGGGCCACGATGATCTCGAAATTGCGCGCGCGCATGGCGCCGTAGACCTGGTTGCCGGTGCCGGTGACGATGCTGGCCTTGATCCCGCCTTCGGCCAGGGTCGCCTGCAGGCGCGCGGCGATGTCGATAAACGGCGGCTCCGACAGCGTGCGAATGGTGGTGTTGAAACCGTCGGGGTAACCCGCCTCGGCGAGCAGCTTTTTCGCCTTGGCCACATCCATGTGATAGCCCGGATCCGGCAAGCGCGCTTCCAGCCCCAACTGCATCGGCTGCTGATTGAGCTTGCCGTAATACGGCATCACCTGTTCATCCAGGCCCTTGTAGTCGATCAGGTTGCGCACGGCTTCACGCACCTGAGTCTTGGCAAACTCGGGTTGCTTCATGCTCATCGCCACGTAGTACATGGTGCCGCGCGGCAATGATTGCACCTGAATCTTGTCCGAGCCGTCGATGGCGCGAATGTCCGGTGCCGCCATGCCGTAGGCCAGGTCGAGGTCGCCGCGCTCGAGCATCAGGCGCAAGGATTGGGATTCGGTCATGTGCCGCACCACCACGCGCTTGAGCTTGGCCGCGCCGCCCCAGTAGCCGTCGAAACGGGTCAGCAGCAGCGAATCGTTGGCGCTCCATTTGGTCAGCACGAAGGGGCCACTGCCGGCCTCGTTGGTCACCAGCCAGCCGGCGCCGAGGTCGCCGTTTTTCTCATGGGCCAGGGCGGTCTTGCGGTCCACTACCACAGCGCTCGGCGAGATCGCCAGGGAGTCCACCAGCAGCAGCGGGTCCATGGTCTGCGGCAGGTCGATGACCAGGGTGTGGGCGTCCGTGGCGCGGATCAGCGATTGGATATTCTCGACGCTGTAGCCATAGGCCTTCCAGGTGGTGGCCAGGCCGAAATTGAGCTTCATCACCCGGTACAGCGACCACGCCACGTCCTCGGCGGTCAGCGGGTTGCCCGAATGGAATTTCACATCCTGACGCAGATGAAAGGTCACCTGCTTGCCGTCTTCGCTGATGTCCCAGCGTTCGGCCAATTGCGGCAGGTGTTTTTCCGGGTTGCCCTGGTCACGCTTGATCAGCGTGTCGTAGAGGTTGGCGTTGACGCCGGAGGCATCCAGGCCAGGCGCATTGGCCGGGTCGATGGAGAACAGGTTGACCATGCTCATGCCGACGATCAATTGATCGACGGGGGTCTTGGCGCTGGCCGTTGTCATCGGCCCAAGGGCGAGCATCGCCGTCAACAGGCCAAGGTGCAGTGTTGAAAATACCGTCTTCATGCAAAATTCCCTCTTTTTATAGTTTTATCGGTACGGCGCAGTGCGTTAACGGGTACGGGGGTCGAACACCTTGTACAAGGCGTCGCTGATCAGGTTGAGCGCGACGAAAATCAAGCCGATCACCAACACGCAGCCCATCACCGCGTTCATGTCGCCGAGCATCAGGCTGCTGGTCAGGTACTGGCCGAACCCCGGCCAGGCAAACACGGTTTCGATCAGCACCGCGCCCTCCAGCAACGAGCCGTAGGCCAACGCAACCACCGTCAGCAACTGCACGAGGATGTTGCGAAACGCATGCCCCCACACCACCTGGCGCCGGGAAAGGCCCTTGACCCGCGCGGTGATGATGTACTCCTGGGACAGCTGCTCGAGCATGAAGCTGCGGGTCATGCGGCTGATATACGCCACCGAGTTCAGACCCAGGATCAGCGCCGGCAACACGATGTGGCGCAGAGCGCTGGCGAAGGCCTCCCAGTCACGTGCCAGGGTCGAGTCGATCAGCAGCAGGCCGGTGACCTCGGGCACCATGCCGTCGTAGGCCAGGTCGATGCGCCCCGCTCCACCGGCCCAGCCGAGCCAGGCGTAGAACACCAGCAGCCCCATCATGCCCAGCCAGAAAATCGGCGTGGAGTAGCCGAACAAAGTGATCACCCGCGCCACGTGATCGCCGAGGCGCCCTTGGTTGCTGGCGGCACAGACGCCCAGGGGCAAACCGATCAGCACGCCGAACAGGATCGCCAGGGTGGCCAGTTCGATCGTCGCGGGGAAGACGCGCAGGATGTCGTCGAGTACCGGGTGGCCGGTCAACAGCGCATTGCCGAAGTCACCGTGGAGCAAGTCGTTGAGGTAAAGACCGAATTGGGTCCAGATCGGCTTGTCCAGGCCCATCGACCGGTACACCTGATCGTAGGTTGAACTGTCGGCATCCGGCCCGACGACCGCCAGCACGGGGTCGAGCGGCATGACCCGGCCGATGATGAACGTCAGGGCCAGCAGGCCGAGCAAGGTCACCAGCACCGTACCGGCACGCCGGGCTGTGTTGGACGCGCGAGCGCCCATGACAGAGGCAGTCATAACAAACATAGTGAGCTCCTGATAATCGGTCAGCGCTTCTTGTAGACGTCTTTGTAGCGCGTGGTCGCGGCGGTATGGCCCTGGAAGTCGGCCACGTCTTCGTACACCACCACGGTGTCGGTCATTTGTGAGACCGGCAAAATGGCCCCGACCTGCCGGTCGACCTGCTCCTGGATGTCGCGGTATTGGGCCAGTTGCTTGCCTGTGTCAGGCTCGACTTCGGCGCGCTCGATCAGTTGGTTCAGCTCAGGGCTGTAGAAGGACGTGCGCCAGCCCTGGAAGTTGGTCAGCTTGGCTTCATCGCGGTTATCCGGGTTGTACACCAGCGTACGCAGGCTGGAGTGCGGATGCCGTTCCGCCCCGCCACCGCCGCGGCCGACGATGATGTCGAAGCTGCGCTCACGCATCGCGCCGTAGATCTGGTTGCCCGTGCCGGTGATGATGCTGGCGTCGATACCGGCCTGGGCCAGGGTCGACTGCAGGTTGGAGGCAATGTTGATAAACGGCGGTTCGGCGAGCACGCGAATGGTGGTCTTGAAACCGTTCGGGTAACCGGCCTCGGCCAGCCAGGCCTTGGCCTGCTTGACGTTGAGCGTGTAACCCGGATCCGGCAGGCGTGCGGCCAGGCCCAGCGGCAGCGGCCGTTGGTTGATCACGCCGTAATGGGGCATGACGGTCTGGTTGATGCCCTGGTAATCGATCAGCGCACGCACGGCCTTGCGCACACGCGCATCGGCAAACATCGGTTGCTTCACACTCAGGGCTACGTAGTACAGGGTGCCGCGCTGCAAGGTCTGGGTGCGGACCTTGTCGCTTTTCTGCAGGGCTTCGATGTCCGGCGCGGACATGCCTTTGGCGATGTCCAGGTCGCCGCGCTCGATCATCAGGCGCAACGACTGCGACTCGGTCATGTTGCGCATGACGATGCGCTTGAGCTTGGCCGGGCCGCCCCAGTACCCGTCGAAACGGGTCATCAGGATCACGTCGTTGGCGCGCCAGTCATTGAGCACGAACGCACCGCTGCCGGCGGCGTGAGTCACCAGCCAGGCGGCGCCCATGTCGTTGTTTTTCTGGTGTTCGAGGACTTTTTTGCGATCAAGGACAAACGCACTCGGCGAGGTCGCCAGGGTGTTGAGCACCAGCAGCGGGTCGGTCGGACGCGGCAGCTCGATCACGAAGGTCGTGGCATCCGTGGCACGCATGTAGCGCTCGACGTTCTCGGCGGTAAAGCCGTAGGCCTTCCAGGTGGAAGCCAGTGCGAGGTTAAGCTTGAGCACGCGCTGCAACGACCAGGCAACGTCTTCGGCACTCAGGTCATTGCCGGACTGGAATTTCACGCCGGTGCGCAGGTTGAAGGTCAGGGTCTTGCGGTCGTCACTGACCTGCCAGCGCTCGGCCAGCGCCGGCACCAGGCGATCCGGCTGGGCAACGTCCTGCACCAGCAACATGTCATAGAGGTTGGCGTTGATCTCCGACACATCCAGGCCGGTGGCCGCCGCCGGATCGAGGGACAGCAGGTTGATCATGCTCATGCCGACGATCAATTGATCGGCCGGGGTTTTTGCGAAACTTGCAGGTACAGCGGTGACAGCCAGCGCGGCGACGAACACCCGCGCCCACAGCGAAGGGAAAATGCTCATAACAAGAGTGCCTTTTTTATATTTATTCTTGTATTGGTAGGTGCTCTTGATCAGCCCGACTCATGCCGGACTGACCGTGTGCACGTCAGAAGCTTTTAAGCGTATTGGTCTCGATGAAGTTGAAATCGATGTCTTCACCCAAGCCCGGCAAGTCGGACAGATGCACAAAACCGTCGCTGTCCATCGGGTCTACCAGACGCTTGAGGTAGGCCGGTACTTCGTCGTAATCCAGGTACGGGTGCAACAGGCCACGCTCATACCAGGTGCAGTTCTTGATCGCGCCGACGACAGCCAGGTTGGCCGCACCGTTGCCATGAATCTCGCAATCCATGCCGAAGGATTCAGCCAGGTGCGCAACCTTCAGGCACGGCGCAATGCCGCCGACGCCCGCCACACCGGCGCGCAAGATATCGCACACATCGTGCTTGACCCAACTGGCGCGGCTCAGGTGTTTGCCGGACAGGGTTTCCGGACCCAGCACCGGAATGTCCAACTGCCCCGCCAGCCAGGCATAGGACTCGGCGGACTCTTCCATCATCGGCTCTTCGAACCAGGCGAAGTCGAGCTTCTCCAGCTCACGCCCGATGTACAGCGCTTCGGTGCGGCTGTACCAGTGATAACCGTCCAACATCAGGGCGATGTCCGGGCCGACCGCTTCGCGTACCGCCGCACAAGCCTGCACGTCGATGCGCGGGCTCGGGGCGAAGGACACCGGCGGCATCCAGGTGTGCAGCTTGATGGCCTTGTAGCCGCGCTGCACCAGGGTCTCGGCAAAACGCCCGTAGTCTTCCGGGGTCGCCAGGCCACCGGGCAGTTCGTCGCCACACATGGTGGAGCCGTAGGCCGGCACCTTGTCGCGGAAACCGCCAATCAACTTGTGCACCGGCACACCCAGTTTGCGCCCGGCCCAATCCCACAGGGCCTGCTCCACCAGCGCCAGGGCGCGGTCGGTCAACTGGCTGGCACTGCCGCGCTGCCAGTGCGCGAGGTCGTGCCAGATTTTTTCGCGATCGAAAGCGTTCTGCCCCACCAGCACTTTGCGCACGAAACCATCGAGCACATACGGGCGGATCAGTTCGGGGGCGCCGAAGGCATAACCCTCGTGGCCGTCTTCGGTCTGGATGCGCAGCAAAGCCATCTGCGCCTGGGTGACATCACCGGGGTGCGCATGGCCGGCACTGTCCACTGCGCGGCGGGTCGGGTAGGAAAATACCTGGACGTTGACTGCTGTGATTCTCATGGACGTCGTAAGCCTTCTTATTGGATTTGTGACGGAAGTGTCGTCTGTTGCGACCGATCATAGGTCATCGTACAACACTTGAAAAGACCCAATAACCCGCCCCTCACCTGCATGCATTTTCAGTAAATCCCGGCAAAACCCTTATTTTTAAAGACAACCAAGGAATAACTCGGATTGCTGTAAAGCCCTATTCACTGGGCACATATATTTCAAGATGTTTCAAAACCACCGATAACCCATAGACGAGTCATCTTGTCGTACGATAACGTATATCGGCACCTTAGATGAGAGCCATCCGCAACAACCCACTGCCGTAGCAACCGTCAAACGACCCTAACAAAAACAAAAAAGAAGACCGTATGAACACCACCCTACGCACGCTCGTTACTGCCCTGACCCTCGGCCTGCCGCTGTATGTCAGCGCTGACTCTGCCAGCATCAACTACCGCCACCAGTTCACCGAGGAGGACAGCGCCCACGCTGACCGAATCAAGCTCAACTACCGCCTGGACAGTGGCCTGGGATTTGAAGCGGAAATGAAATACCGCACCGCCGGCGACCGTGAAGACGTCGCCTACGACAACATGGTCAACAACGGGCACGAGTTCACCGTGAGCTACAACTACAAACTCAGCGCGCAATCGACGTTGACCCCGGCGTTCCAGATGGACAGCTCGAAAGACTCGACCACCTACAAGTTCGGCCTCAAGTACAACTACAAGATCAACGACGCCTTCTACGCCGCCACGCGCTATCGCCTGGATGCCAAGAAGCTGGACCGCGACCAGGTCAACGAGGACTTGCCCGACCACATCAAGGATGACCAGACCACCCATCGTTTCGAGGGCTGGCTCGGCTACACGCCGGCCAGTAAGTGGGCGTATGAATATCAGTTCATCTACTTCAAGACTGACTACATCCGCTACGACAACAAGAAGAGCGATTACGAACAGAACCTGATCGTCAAATACAAGCTCACCAAGGAATGGGCCCCGTTCATGGAGATTGGTGATGTGAAGGTCAACGCCACGTCCGAAGACCGCCAGGCGCGGTGGCGCCTGGGCATCCAGTACAACTTCATGTAAAGCCCCCACGACTTGCCTGGCGAGTGCGCATCGCTCGACAGGCAAGCCACCTGCATTCAGCGTTCAATGGAAGACCTGACCATGACCACACCACCCAAACCCTTCACGCGCATCTTGCTCACCGGCGCCGCCGGCGGCCTGGGGCAAATCCTGCGGAACACCTTGCACGCCCATGCCGACATCGTCCGCGCCTCGGACATCAGCCCCATGGCCCCCAGCCGTGGTGAGCACGACGAGGTGATCACCTGCAACCTGGCCGACAAGGCCGCCGTTGCGGCGTTGGTCACCGGCGTCGACGCCATCGTTCACCTGGGCGGGATTTCCGTGGAGCGGCCGTTCGAGGAGATTCTCGACGCCAATATTCGCGGCACATTCCACATTTATGAGGCGGCGCGACAACAGGGGGTCAAGCGGATTGTGTTTGCCAGTTCCAACCACGTCACCGGTTTCTATCCCCAGGACGTTGAACTGGACGTGCACTCACCGCGCCGTCCGGATGGCTACTACGCCCTCTCCAAGGCCTACGGCGAAGACCTGGCGGCGTTCTACTTTCACCGCTATGGGATTGAAACCGTGAGCCTGCGCATCGGCTCGTCGTTCCCCGAGCCGCGCAACCGGCGGATGCTGTCGACCTGGCTGAGCTACACCGACCTGGACCGTCTGGTGGCGCGCGCCCTGCTGACCAAGGAGGTCGGGCACAGTGTGGTATATGGCGTCTCGGCCAATCGCGATCGCTGGTGGAGTACTCGGCACACGGAACACCTGGGCTTTGCACCCAAGGACAGCTCGGAAGCGTTTCGCGCCAAGGTCGAGCAGCAACCGCCGGCGGCGGCTGATGAACCGGGCAGCGGGCTTCAGGGCGGCGCGTTCACTGCGGCCGGGCCGTTCGACAACTCGGCGGCGGCAGCTTCATAGGCCCGGCGCATACGCTCGCGACTGTTGGACAGATGCAGGCGCATCGCTGCCCGAGCCGCATCGGCGTCACGGCGCAGGATGGCTTTGTAGATGTCCTCATGCTCACGACTCAGGCGCTCCAGGAAGGGCTCCTTGTTGTCGTTGGCCAAGCGTTTTGAGTGCAGGCGTGTACGCGGCAGGATGTTGACCCCCAGGTGCAACATGATGTCGGTGAAGTAGCGATTGCCCGTGGCCAACGCGATCTGCTGGTGAAACTGAAAGTCTGCCGACACCGCGTAGTCGGCACTCACCGCCCGCGAGTTCAGCGCATCCAGCGAGTCGCGCATCACCTGCAATTGCTCGTCGGTCCGCCCCACGCACGCGAGGCCGGCAGCCTCCACCTCCAGGCTGATGCGCAACTCCAGCACGGCCAGCACATCCTGCAAGGTCACGATGCTGTCCGGGTCGATGCGAAACCCGCTGGGGCTCGGGATATCCTTCACAAAGGTACCGACGCCGTGCCGGGTTTCCACCAGGCCCGAGGCCTGCAGGCGCGAAATGGCCTCGCGCACCACCGTGCGGCTCACACCATGTTCGGCCATCACTTCGGATTCGGTGGGCAGCTTGGTGGCACGCGGCAGCTCACCGGAACAGATGCGCCGGGAAAGCTCGGTGACCAGTTCTTCGGCCAGGCTGCGGTGCCGGCGGCGAACGGTGGGCTGGACGTTCGGGTTGTCCATCAAGAACGGGTATCTCGGTTGGCGGAGGAACGCGCATCATAGCGCATTCGGTTGTACGACAACCCTCCCTGTGGCTCGCAGCGCCGCCCCCTACGCGAAAAGCCTCTGCCAGGCCGCTCTCGACGGTTACTGAGCGGACTAAAAATGTGCAGGATTGCTCAACGCCTCGGTTCATGATCGGGCTATGATCGGCCGATATGAACCGGACGCCCGATGCCCCATGCCCGTTGACCTGCAAGCGCTGTACCCAAAACTGATCCACCTGATGCTGGATACGGTGTTTGTCGTCGACGGTGACAGCCAGATTGTCTTCGTGAGCGATGCCTGCGAGGCGCTGCTCGGCTACCGAGCCGACGAACTGATCGGCACCCTGATCACCCACTACATGCACCCCGAAGACCTGGCGCGCACCCGGGCCTCGATTGTGCGGGTCATGAATGGCCAATCCCATGTCGACTTCCGCAACCGCTATCTACGCAAGGATGGCAGTGTCGTGCACATCCTGTGGGCAGCCTTCTGGTCCCAAGAGGTGGGCGCACGGATCGGGGTCGCCCGGGATGTGACGGCGCTCACACAGGCCGAGGAAGAACTGCGCTTCCTTGCCCATCATGATCCGCTGACGGGCCTGACCAACCGCTCACTGTTCAATGATCGACTGGACCAGGCCCTGCACAGTACGCAGTCCCACAACCGCGGCCTGGCGTTGCTGTTCCTGGACATCAATGATTTCAAGGGCATCAACGATGTGCATGGCCACGCCATGGGCGATCGCGTGCTGTGTGCGATTGCCCGACGCCTGGAACGCTGCGTACTCGACAGCGACCTGGTGGCGAGGATGGGCGGTGATGAGTTCACGGTGCTGTTGACGGACATCCCGTCGCGGGAGGCTATTTCTGCCAGGGTGGTGCAGATACTCGCGGTCATGGCCGAGCCGCTGGGTCCCGAGTTTGGTGGGGTGAAGATGCCGTCCTGCAGCATCGGCGTGGCGGTTTATCCCCAGGACGGAGAGGATGCCGACACCCTGCTCAGCCATGCGGACGGTGATATGTATCGAATAAAAAGGCAGCGATTCGCGGCTGAATGACCAGAAGGCGGTTTGCATCAGGCAGGTCGGCCCACCCGCCCGATGCAGAAGCCCTCAGAGGCTCACAACCGACAGGCATTGACCGGCGGAACCCGGCCGCGCCAGGGCTGGGCCCGCTCCAACTGCCCCGCAAAGGCCAGCAGGGTACTTTCTTCGCCAAAGCGAGCGGCGAAGTGGGCGCCCATCGGCAGGCCGGCAGCGCTCCAGTGCAACGGCACCGACATCGCCGGTTGCCCGCTGGCATTGAACAGGGCCGTGAACGGTGAGTAGCTGTGGAACCGTTCGATCAGTTCCTCCAGGCTCAAGCGGTCGTCTTGCAGGTCCAGCTCCCCGATCGGCACCGGCTCGCGGGCCAGGGTCGGCGTGAGGATCAGGTCGTAATCCTGCATGAACACCGCCAACTGCCGGCCCAAGGCATGAATCCATTCCACGGCACCGGCGTACTGCGCACCGCTGACAGCCCCTTTGCAGCGCAAGATAATGCGGGTGCGGGCTTCCAGCTCCTCGGGCTGCACGGCGGAACCGCGCATCTGCCCCAACACATCGACATAATGGCGCGTGCTTGCACCGATGATGGTGAAGACCTGATCGAGAAACGCCGGCAGCGCCACCGGCAAGCTGACCGGTTCAACGCGGTGGCCCAGGGATTCGCACAACCTGGCGGCCTGGCGCACGGCTTGCACACTTTCGCCGGAGGTCGGCCAAGGCCCGAGCTGCTCGACCAGGGCGATCCGCAGCGGCCGAGGGTCCTGCTGCAGCGCGGTGACATAGGGCTGCGCCTGCAGCGGCGCGGCATAGGGTGCGCCCAGGTCGATCCCGGCCGTGGCATCCAGCAGCGCGGCGCTGTCACGTACCGACAAGGTAATCGCATGGGGGGTGCCCATGCCGGCCCAGCCCTCGCCGATCATCGGCCCGGACGGCAACAGCCCACGGCTGGGCTTGAGGCCGAACACCCCACAGCAGGACGCCGGCACACGCAAGGAACCGCCGCCATCGTTGCCATGGGCAAACGGTACGGCGCGCGCCGCCACCAAGGCTGCCGCACCGCCACTGGAGCCGCCGGCACTGTGGGCGATGTTCCAGGGGTTGCGCGTGGCGCCAAAGCGGTTGGACTCGGTGGAATAAGAGGTGCCGAATTCGGGTGAGGTGCTGGTACCGACAATCACACACCCGGCACGGCGGATACGGCTTACGTGTTCGGCTTCAAAGTCAGCGCGAGCGCCTCCCAACGCCTGCGAGCCATGGGTCATCGCCGCGCCGTTGACCGGCGAAAACAGATCCTTGATCAGGGTCGGTACCCCGGCAAACACAGCGGGGCCGGGGCGCGACGCGCGTACCGACTGGCGGGCCGAATCGTAAAGCCGCTCGGCCACCGCATTCAGCTGCGGTTCGACCCGTTCGATACGCTCGATCACCGCTTCCAGCAGCTCGCCGGGCTGCACCTCACCGCGCCTGACCCATTCGGCCAAACCGGTGGCGTCTTCGCTGTCCAGCAGGTTGTGGATGTCCATGCTTATCTCCTCTTGATTACGAATGACTTGATCCGAATGCCTGGGTCAGCGCTTTGCGCCGTGCTTGCAGGCCTGCCAGTGCCCAGGCCAGGGCCGAGGCAAAACTGGCGCAGGCCAGCCACAGGATTGAACGACGCACGTCACCCGAGTAAACGCTGAGCACGGCCACCACCAGCGGGCTGACAAATTGACCGAAATACAGAAACGCCGTGAACCCACCCAAGCCGCGCCCGCGGGTTTTCGCGCTCAGGGCATTCATCACCGGCGCCATCGCGTTGGGCACCAGCAGCCCGGCGCCCAGGCCATGGATCAGCACGGCCACCAGCACCATGCTGTAGCTCGGTGCGCGCATCAGCAGCCACAACCCCAAGCCCAGCAGGCTCAGCAACAGCGCATTGCAACCGGGGATACCGATGCGCCGGCGCAGCAGCGGCCAGGCTAACGAACCGCCCAGGGTCGCCAGCAGACTGCCCCCCGCCGAGAGCCCGATCATCGTGCTTGAAGTGATGCCGAGGCTGACGAGTAAAACCGGCGCCTGGATCGGCACGATAAAACTCAGCACCATCCCACTGAGGATCAGCAGATAACCGAGCACCAACGGCAGCACGGCCACCCTGCCCTGTTCAGCCACCTCGACGGGCTGGCGAGCGGCGGCGGGCTCCCACAGCACCTTGATCATCATCGGCACCAACAGCAGTGGCAGCAGGTACAGCAGGAACGGCAGGCGCCAGGAGTGTTCGCCCAACGCGCCGCCCACGACATAGAACAGCGAGCCGACCAAACCGATGGTGACCACTTGCCGATTGATGTAGCGCAGCCGTTCCTCGCCGTGCCAATAGTCGGCAATCAGCGTGGCGCAACAGGTCATCACCGCCGCCTCCGCCGCGCCGAACAGCAGGCGTACACCGACGATGGCGGGCAAGTTATCCAGCAGCGCCGGGATGGCCCCGAGCACGGCATACAACAGCGTGGCGATCACCAGCAACGCCTTGCGCCCGACCCGGTCGGCCAACCAGCCAGCCAGGGGGGCGCACAGCGCAATCGCGAGTGCCGGCCCGGTAACCGCCAAGGGCACCAGCAGGTCGGCGCGCGGTTCCAGCGCACCGAACTCGGCGCCCAGCTTGGGCAGGATCGGCGCGACCATGGCCGCGCCCATGATGGTCAAGCTGCTGCCCAGCATCAGCACCAGCCCTTCACGGCGCCCGGTGGCTTGCCGCGGCGAGGGGGAATCGGAATGTGATGAGTTCATGGCCAGCCCCTTAGAAACTTTGAGAAATGCGCAGTGCCACGGTGTAACCCTCGGCACGGTTGCGGGCATCGGTTTCCTTGTAGGCGTGCAGCCAAATGGGCGGCAGGCCGGGCTTGAAGTAACTCACGGCCGGCCCGACAGCCAGCACCCGCGCCCGGTTGCCCGATTGCAGCCCCGGGGCGTCGTCATCGCTGAACTGGCGGTAGTAGTAACCACCCAGGCCCAGGGTCCACGGCCCTACATGCTGGCCCACGGCAAATTCGTGGCGGTACTCGACACCGTTCTTGTAGTCGGTCGCGGGGTTGCGGGTATTGACGTCCACCTCAACGCTTGAGGAAACCTCGAAGCCACCGTCGGTGATGTAGGTGGCGTTGACGATCGGCGAGAACGTCCAGTGATTGAGCCCTGGGGAGATCAAACGATTCTTGTCGTAGTCACCGGTGGGCGCCTGGATCTGCAGTTGCGTGTTGATAAACAGGTTCGGCGACAGGTTCCATTGCAGGATCACCGGCAGAAACTGCATGTCGGCCATTCGAAACGGATCGGCCTCCAGGCTCAGCGGGCCGGCCGGGGTCGGTACCTTGACGGAAGCGTCCATCTTGAAGAACGGTACCACCACGCCGAAACCATAGTTGGCGCCCAGCACCGTGTGATCGGTCATGCGCATGTAGGCGACGCCGATGGACAACACATCCAGTGAGAAGTGGTTGTCGACGGAGCGACCGTTACGGTCCTTCTGCACATTGGCCGAGTAAAACGCCGTGCGCAGCCCCACGGTCCCGAACGGCGTGGCCGGCGGCATCATCCCCGCGCCGAAATCGTACACACCGACAGCGGTGGTCGGCGCACCGTTCTCGGTGGCCTGGACACTGGCGCAGCAACCCAGCAGCCCCAGGGTGAACAGCGTCATGCGTGTGGCGCTTGCATTATTGTGGTGAATCATCGAATGCCCCTCCCATCAAGTGGTGTGGGCCATCCTAGTAACGCGCAGAGTGCGGCGGTTATCCGTTTTCAGCAGAGTTGCGTGCGACGCAGGGTCTGGGACGGGCTTTCGCCGAACATGGTGCGGTAATCGCTTGCGAACCGGCTCAAATGCCAGAAGCCCCAGCGCGCCGCCACTTCCTGTACGCCGTGGGCTTGGGTGCTGGTTCGCAGTTCGCGGCGCACCGCATTGAGGCGCAGTGCCCGCAGATAGGCCACCGGGTTGATGCCCAGGGTCTCCTGAAAACAGTACTGGAGTTTGCGCCGGCTGGCGCCGATGTGGTTGCACAGATCGAGGATCGACAGCGGCTCGTCGAGGTGACTCAACGCATATTCGCGGGCGCGATCGACCATCCTTTTGCGCGCCGTGGGGTTGAGGGGTGGCGCCTGGTCCGGGGCGATCAACTCCAGCATATGCAGCATCACCGCATCGCGGATGCCGCGGCGGATCGAGTCATGCCCGAGCACGGCATCACAGCCCGCCAGCTCGTCGAACAACGCCGCGAGGTCACGTTGCACGGATGAATCACCCAAGCGGTAACACCTGGGAAGATCGGTAATTCGAAATTGAATGCCCTGGCACTCCAGCACATGTTCCAGGGCGTGCTCTTCGATGGCCACGCCGAGCAGGTCCAGGTGCTGTGGAGTGTGCAGCTCGGGCAGGTTTTCACCGTGGGCCACCAACAGGCTGGGCTCGTGGATCGGATGCCCCGAGCAATACACCGGGCCGTCGGCACTCAAGGGAATGCTGAAGGTGATCGCACCTTTCCAGGCCACACCACTCTTGACCATGGCCTGATTAGAGCGGTCGCGCACCAGTTGCATCCAGTCCGAGCGGAACTCCAGCAACTCACCGGCAAAGGAGCCGGGTGACAACTGATCGTAGCGAACCTGCCAGCCGCCCATATTACGAGCGTGCTCGTCGATGTCGCTGGTCAGGAAACGCTGGAGGGGTAACGCCGGTGGAAGCACCACCGAGGCCGCAGGCATCTGCACATTATTATTGTTCATTGACCTAACCTTTTTCAGTTGCAAGGCTTACAGGTCGTATCGCACGCAAGTTCCATTCCGAACCCGGGGCAGCGCGTGCATGTGTGCCGAAAATGGATAGTGAGGATGTGCGCCCGCGATGCCAGCCTCGGGCAAACACGTTCACCTGTTAATGAATTTCTCCACCTTCAAGGCTTGATGTTTTTCAGCTCATTGAGCAAGTCCAGCAACTGCTGCATTTTCTCCGCGCCAAACTGCTCTTCGATCTTCTGGTAGTTGCTTTCCATGCCTTCGCTCATGGAGACGAAACACTGCTGGCCGCGCTCGGTGAGGCCCACGAACACCCGGCGCTGATCCTGGCTGGACTTCTGCCGACGCACCAGGCCGTCGCGCTCCAGGCGCGTCAACACTCCGGTCATGCTCGGTTTCAGGATGCAGGCCTGCTGGGCGAGTTGATGGCTTTCGAGTTCGCCCTGCTGACGCAGGATCCGAATGACCCGCCACTGTTGCTCGGTCAGGGCATGCTTGTTCAACGCCGGGCGGAAGAACGCCATTGCGGCTTCACGGGCTTGCAGCAGGGTCAGGGTCAGCGAAGGTCTGGGGTTGGCCATATCGGCACCAATTGGATGGGCGAGTCGGCAGCTTAGTGTCGCCGGCCAACCGCTGCAAGCGGCCTGGGGGCTGTGAAAAGTACAATCGGTTCGGCGTAAAAGCCATTCTGTTGCACCGCGGCGATGCTCATGATGATCCGCACAAGATCAACAAGCCCCCCCTTATGCCTGGCTCAACGCAATCCCGATTGGCGCTGGCGGTACTCCCCCGGAGTGAGCTGGGCGTAACGCTGGAAAAAACGACTGAAATAGGCCGGGTCCTTGAACCCCAGCTGATAGCAGATCTCGTTGGCCGAGCTGCCGGTAAACAACAGCAGGCGCTTGGCTTCCTGCATCAGGCGCTCCAGGATCAGGCGCTTGGACGGCAGGTCGGCAATACGCCGGCACACATCATTGAGCCGTGCTTCTGTCACCCCAATGCCCTGGGCATACCGCGACAACGGCCAGTGTTGCTGGTAGTGCGCTTCGATCAGCTCGTTGAAGCGGTGGAAGATTTTCAAGTCTTCGTGGCGGGCGGGCGTGGCTTTCAACGAGTTCGAACACAGCCGCAACAGGCTGATCATGATCAACCGCGTCAGGCTGTCCAGGGCTGCGCTGCGCCCGGAGCGCTGGGCTTTTACCTCTTCGCGCAGTTCCTCGAACAGATAATCCAGGCGGCGGATATCGCCCGCGTATTGCGGCGCCAACTGCGTCAGGGCGACACACGCGGCCGGCAATTGCACACCGGCCGGCGCCAGGCTGGCGTCGGCTTCGATCAGTTGCCACACCAATTGCTGACGCACCGTCAGCACATGCCCGTCACTGTCGGCCTCGGTCACAAACGAGTGCGGCACCGTGGGTGGCGTGAGGAAGAACATCGGCCCGGACTCGACGTATTGCTGGTCGTCCAGGTACACGCGCACGGTGCCGCTTTTTACGTAGTGAACCTGGAAGAACCGGTCATGCCGGTGAACGGGCATGTTGCGCCCGAAAAAATCCGCCAGGTTGGCCAGCTTGTCGTAATGGACTTCGGCGTCGCTGTAGCGCTGGTCGTACACCTGGCCAATGTTGATGTTCGGGATGGGTTGACGGTCGCTCATCGCACGCTACTCGTTTTTATTGTGATTGCCCTGATGCAGCGGTGCTCACCCTGCAAGCACCCCGTGGACAGTCTACACCCTTGACGATAGTTAACATCTTAATTATAACTGTTAACACATTAACTAAATGCAAGGCCGCCATGGCCCTGCCAGGAGAACCCATGAGCCGTGCCTTGCATGACATCGCGACCGGCACCCTTTTCGGTGTCGCGCTGAACTACCAGGGGTTGCTCAAGCAGCGCCTCGCCGAATTCGAACAGCCGCCGTACCAGAAACCGCCGGTCAAGCCGGTGCTGTTCATCAAGACGCCCAACACCCGCAACCAGCACGGCGCCGAGGTGGTGCATCCCGGCCAGGGCGAACGCCTGCAACCTGGGCCGGCGTTGGGGGTGGTGATGGGCAAGAGCGCCAGCCGCGTCAGCGTAGATGAAGCCCTCGACTACGTGGCCGGCTACACCCTCGTCAATGAGTTCAGCCTGCCGGAAGACAGCTACTACCGCCCCGCCGTCAAAGCCAAATGCCGCGATGGGTTCTGCGCCATCGGGCCCGAGCTGATACCCACAGGGCAGGTGTCGAACCCGCACAATCTCGCGATCACCCTGTACGTCAACGGCGAGGTTCGCCAGCACAACACCACGGCCAACTTCGTGCGCAATATTCCATTGCTGATCGCCGAGATCAGCGAATTCATGACCCTGCACGCGGGCGATGTGCTGATCACCGGCACGCCCGAAGGCCGGGTGGATGTGCAGCCCGGCGACACCGTGGAGGTCGAGATCAGCGGCCTCGGCCGCCTGGTCAACCACATCAAGGCAGAGGAGCTCTCATGAAACACGCCCGTATTCGCTTTGAAGGTGAAGTCCATTCGGTACAGGTCGAAGCTGAAAACGCCGTGCGCCTGGCCGACGGTCGCCTGCTGGCCGAAGACCAGGTGCAATGGCTGCCACCGACGACCGGCAGCATGTTCGCCCTGGGCCTGAACTATGCCGACCACGCCGCTGAACTGGCTTTCAAGCCGCCGACCGAACCCCTGGCCTTCATCAAGTCCGTGGGCACGTACACCGGCCACAACCAGGTGACCTGGCGCCCGGATAACGTCGCCTACATGCACTACGAGTGCGAGCTGGTGGCCGTCATCGGCAAGCCGGCGCGCAACGTCAAGCGCGAAGACGCCCTGGATTACCTGGCGGGCTACACCGTGTGCAACGACTACGCCATTCGCGACTACCTGGAAAACTACTACCGACCCAACCTGCGCGTGAAAAACCGCGACGCCACCACGCCCGTCGGCCCGTGGATCGTCGATGTGGCCGATGTGCCGGACCCGAGCAACCTGAAACTGCGCACCTGGATCAACGGCGAGCTGCGCCAGGAAGGCAACACCCAGGACATGATTTTCGACATTCCCTACCTGATCGAATACCTGTCCAGCTTTATGACCTTGCAACCCGGCGACATGATCGCCACCGGCACGCCCGAAGGCCTGGCCGACGTCGTGCCTGGCGATGAAGTGATTGTGGAAGTCGAAGGCGTAGGCCGCCTGGTTAACCGAATTGTCAGCGAAGCGGCGTTCTTCAGCGCCCGTAAAGAGGCTTGAGCAGCATGATCAAACATTGGATCAACGGCCGTGAGGTCGAAAGCAAAGACGTGTTCGTCAACTACAACCCGGCCACCGGCGAAGCCATCGGTGAAGTCGCCAGCGGCGGCGCCGAGGAAGTCGCGCAAGCCGTGGCGGCGGCCAAGGAAGCCTTCCCGAAATGGGCCGGCACCCCGGCCAAGGAACGGGCGCGCTTGATGCGCAAGCTCGGCGAACTGATCGAACAGAACGTGCCCCACCTGGCCGAACTGGAAACCCTCGACACCGGCCTGCCGATTCACCAGACCAAAAACGTATTGATTCCCCGCGCCTCGCACAACTTCGATTTTTTCGCCGAAGTCTGCACGCGCATGGACGGCCACAGCTACCCGGTCGATGACCAGATGCTCAACTACACCCTGTACCAGCCGGTGGGTGTCTGCGCGCTGGTGTCGCCGTGGAACGTGCCGTTCATGACCGCCACCTGGAAGACCGCGCCGTGCCTGGCCCTGGGCAATACCGCGGTGCTGAAAATGTCCGAGTTGTCGCCGCTGACCGCCAACGAACTGGGGCGCCTGGCGGTGGAGGCCGGGATTCCAAAAGGCGTGCTCAATGTCATCCAGGGTTACGGCGCCACCGCCGGCGATGCCCTGGTGCGTCACCCCGATGTACGCGCGATTTCCTTCACCGGCGGCACCGCCACCGGCAAGAAAATCATGCAGACCGCCGGGCTGAAAAAGTACTCCATGGAACTGGGCGGCAAGTCGCCAGTGCTGATCTTCGAAGATGCCGACCTGGAGCGCGCCCTCGACGCTGCGTTGTTCACCATCTTCTCGTTGAACGGTGAGCGCTGCACCGCCGGCAGCCGGATATTTATCCAGGAAAGCGTGTACCCGCAGTTCGTCGCCGAGTTCGCCGCGCGCGCCAAACGCCTGATCGTCGGCGACCCCCAGGACCCGAAAACCCAGGTCGGCTCGATGATCACCCAGGCGCACTACGACAAGGTCACCGGTTACATCAAGATCGGCCTTGAAGAAGGCGCCACCCTCCTCGCCGGTGGCCTGGAGCGTCCGGCCAACCTGGCGGCGCACCTGAGCAAAGGCCAGTTCATCCAGCCCACGGTGTTCGCTGACGTGGACAACTCCATGCGTATCGCCCAGGAAGAGATCTTCGGCCCGGTGGTGTGCCTGATTCCGTTCAAGGACGAAGCCGAAGCCTTGCAACTGGCCAACGATACCGAATATGGCCTGGCGTCTTACATCTGGACCCAGGACATCGGCAAGGCGCATCGTCTGGCCTATGGCATCGAAGCGGGCATGGTGTTCATCAACAGCCAGAACGTGCGCGACCTGCGCCAACCGTTCGGCGGCGTGAAGGGCTCCGGCACCGGCCGTGAAGGCGGCCAGTACAGCTTCGAAGTGTTCGCCGAGATCAAGAACGTGTGCATCTCGATGGGCAGCCATCACATTCCACGCTGGGGCGTGTAACCCGGACACAACAACGCGTCCTGTAGGAGCGAGCTTGCTCGCGAAGAATCCGCAGGCGCCGCCGGCTAACAGAAGTGCTGCGTTATCGTTGATGTTTTTCGCGAGCAAGCTCGCTCCTACAAAAGAATAAATACTCAGGAGAATGATCATGGGCGAAGTAGTTCTGGCAGCAAAGATCTGCCACGTACCCTCGATGTATTTGTCGGAGCTGCCTGGCAAGCACCACGGCTGCCGCGAAGCGGCGATTGCCGGGCACAAGGAAATCGGTCGGCGCGCCCGCGAGCTGGGCGCCGATACCGCCGTGGTGTTCGACGTGCACTGGCTGGTCAACAGCGCCTATCACGTCAACAGCGGCGAGCACTTCAAGGGCATCTACACCAGTAACGAACTGCCGCACTTCATCAAGAACATGGCCTACGAATACCCCGGCTGCCCGGAGCTGGGCGAACTGATCGCCGCCGAGGCCAACGCCACCGACGTGCGTACCCTGGCCCACAACATCCCGAGCCTGGAGCTGGAATACGGCACCCTGGTGCCGATGCGCTACATGCACATGGGCGTACCGGACGAGCAGACCTTCAACGTCGTTTCGATTGCCGCCTGGTGTGCCTGGCATCGCCTGCAAGACAGCTTCACCTTCGGCGCCGCCGTGCGCCGGGCCATCGAGAAGAGCGATCGCAAAGTCGTGGTGCTGGCCTCGGGGTCGCTGTCGCACCGCTTCTCCGACGACCGCAATGCCGAAGCCAATATCCATAACTGGACCCGTGAATTCGACAAACAGGTCGACCTGCATGTGGTGGAACTGTGGCGCCAGGGCCGCTGGAAAGAGTTCTGCGCCATGCTCCCGGACTACGCCGAGCATTGCTTTGGCGAAGGCAAGATGCACGACACCGCCATGCTTCTCGGTTTGCTCGGCGGGCCGGACTACGACAAGCCGGCCGAGATCATCACCGAACCCTTCGGCAGCTCGGGCACCGGGCAGATCAACGCCATTTTCCCTGTTTGACCGCATGGCCGCGCGGCATCCCCGCGCGGCCTGAAGGAGCCGTTCATGCCTCACTTCATCGCTGAATACACTGACAACATTGAACAGCAGGCCGACCTGCCGGGCCTGTTTGAAAAAGTCCACGCCAGCCTGGGCGCCAGCGGCGTGTTTCCCCTGGGCGGCATCCGCAGCCGTGGCGTGCGCCTGGACACCTGGCGCATGGCCGACGGCAAGCATGACTACGCGTTCGTGCACATGACGTTGAAGGTCGGCCATGGCCGCGACCTGGCGACACGGCAGCACGTCGCCGAGCGCCTGTTCGAGGTCATCACCCAGCACTTCGCCGCGCTTCAGGCCCAGCGCCTGCTGGCCTTGTCGTTTGAAATGCTCGAACTGCACGAGCAGCTCAATTTCAAGCAGAACAACGTGCATGCGTTCCTCAAGGCGCAGGTCGGCTAAAGCACCCTGCCCGTTCACACCCTCGGCCTCTCAGACAAAAAGTATAAAACCATGAGCACAGCCCATACCGCCGCCCCCCTCGGCCAGGTCGCACGCGACCGTACCCACAGCACCATCACCTGGCGGCTGATGCCGTTGTTGCTGATCTGCTACCTCTTCGCCCATCTCGACCGCATCAACATCGGCTTCGCCAAGATGCAGATGAGCGCGGACTTGAACTTCAGCGACACCGTCTATGGCTTCGGCGCCGGCCTGTTCTTCGTGGCCTATGCGTTGTTTGGCGTCCCCAGCAACATGGCCCTGGACCGTGTCGGCCCCAGGCGGTGGATTGCCACGCTGATGGTGGTGTGGGGCGTGCTGTCGACCTGCATGTTCCTGATCGACAGCGCCATGGGTTTCTATGTGCTGCGTTTTTTGCTGGGCGTGGCCGAGGCCGGTTTCTTCCCGGGCATCCTGGTGTTTCTAAACCGCTGGTACCCGGCCGGCCGTCGTGCTCAGGTTACCGCCTTGTTTGCCATCGCGGTGCCGATGGCTGGGGTGATCGGCGGCCCGCTTTCCGGCGGCATCCTTGAACACTTCCACGACCTGGGCGGCCTGCGCGGCTGGCAATGGATGTTCGTCATCGAAGGCGCCCCCGTGATTCTGATCGGGCTGGTGGTGCTCAAGTGCCTGCCGGACAGCTTCGAGACGGTCAAGTGGCTGGCGCCGGAACAGAAGCAACACCTGCGCGAGCAACTGCACCAGGAAGAACACCGCAAATCCATCACCTCGTTTTCCGCCATTCTCAGCAACCCACAGGTGTGGCTGCTGGTGGCGGTGTACTTCGCGGTGATGCTGGCGGTCAACACCCTGGCGTTCTGGATGCCGACGCTGATCCACGGCGCCGGCATCGGCAGCGACGGCAAGGTCGGCCTGCTCAGTGCGGTGCCGTACCTGGCCGGGTGTTTTTTCATGATTGGCTGCGGGCGTTCGTCCGACCGCCAGCGTGAACGCCGCTGGCACCTGTGTGTGCCCTTGCTGATGTCGGCCGTGGGCATTGCCATCGCCGGGCTCGCCCCCGCCAACCCGGCCGTGGTGCTGGGCGGCCTGATCGTCGCCGGCATGGGCGCCAGCGCGGCGTTGCCGATGTTCTGGCAACTGCCTCCCGCGTTCCTCTCCAATAACACCCAGGCCGCCGGGATCGCCCTGATCAGCTCGTTCGGCAGCATCGCGTCATTCTTCGCGCCCTACCTGATCGGCTGGATGCGCGACACCACCCAGAGCGCCAGCCTGGCCCTGTACGTCCTGGCGCTGCTGATTGCTCTCGGTGGCCTGCTGGTGCTGCGCACCCGGGCAGCCATCGTCAACCCTCAATAAGAGACTCTTGCCATGCTTGATCAATCGCTCATTTTGCAAGCCGCCGCGCGCCTCGACCAGGCCGAACGTTCACGCGAACAGGTGCGTCAGTTTTCCCTCGATCACCCGGCGATCACCCTCGAAGACGCCTACGCCATCCAGCGCGCCTGGGTGGAACAGAAAATCAGGGACGGGCGCAAGCTGGTCGGCCACAAGATCGGCCTGACCTCCCGGGCCATGCAGGTCTCGTCCAATATCACCGAGCCGGATTTCGGTGCGCTGCTGGACGACATGTTCTTCGATGAAGGCACCGACATCCCCTTCGAGCGCTTTATCGTGCCGCGCGTCGAGGTGGAGCTGGCGTTTATCCTGGGCAAACCGCTGAAAGGCCCGAACGTGACGGTGTTCGACGTGCTCGACGCCACCGAATGGGTGATCCCGGCACTGGAGATCATCGATGCACGCATCCAGCAGGTCGACCCGCACACGAAGGCGACCCGCAAGGTCTTCGACACCATCTCCGACAATGCCGCCAACGCCGGCGTGGTCATGGGCGGGCGGGCCGTGCGCCCCACCGAGATCGACTTGCGCAAGGTACCCGCGGTGCTCTACCGCAATGGCGTGATCGAAGAGTCCGGCGTCTCCGCCGCCGTGCTCAATCACCCGGCCAAGGGCGTGGCCTGGCTCGCGAATAAACTGGCCGCCTATGACGTCACCCTGCAACCCGGACAAATCATCCTGGGTGGCTCCTTCACCCGTCCGGTGGCGGCCAACCCTGGCGATACCTTCCATGTCGACTACGACATGCTGGGTTCGATTGCCTGCCGATTCGTTTAACCGGAGAGTGCTCATGGACATGCCTATCAACACCTTCAAACATCGCCTGCGCAGCGGGGAAGCCCAGATCGGCCTGTGGCTGGGCCTGGCCGATGCCTATTGCGCGGAACTGGCCGCCAACGCCGGTTTCGATTGGCTGCTGATCGACGGCGAACATGCGCCCAACGACCTGCGCGGCATGCTCGGCCAGCTCCAGGCCGTGGCGCCCTACCCCAGCCAGCCGGTGATTCGCCCGGTGATCGGCGACACCGCGTTGATCAAGCAAGTGCTCGACATTGGCGTACAGACCTTGCTGGTGCCCATGGTGGAGAGCGCAGAACAGGCGCGTACGCTGGTGAAAGCCATCCATTATCCGCCCAAGGGCGTGCGCGGCGTCGGCAGTGCGCTGGCCAGGGCTTCACGCTGGAACAGCATTGCCGGTTACCTCGACCACGCCGATGAGCAGATGTGCCTGCTGGTGCAGATCGAAAACCGCGAGGGCCTGGCCAACCTGGAGGCGATTGCGGCGGTGGAAGGCGTCGACGGGGTGTTTATCGGGCCGGCGGACCTGAGCGCCTCGATGGGCCATCGCGGCAACCCCGGCCACCCCGAGGTGCAGGCCGCCATCGAAGACGCCATCGCGCGCATCCGCAACGCCGGCAAAGCCGCCGGCATTCTCAGCGCCGACCAGGCACTGGCGCGGCGCTACATCGAACTGGGTGCGGCGTTCGTGGCGGTGGGCGTCGACACCACGGTGCTGATGCGCGGGCTGCAAAGCCTGGCAGCGGCCTTCAAGGATTCACCGGCGCCTGACAGCGCGGCCGGCGGCGTCTACTAACGTAGCAGCTGCCGAGCCCCGGCGAGGCTGCGTAGAGCGCGACTCGATCTTGAATCGGCAGCGCGGCCTACGCAGCCTCGCTTGCGCTCGGCAGCTGCTACGAGGGTAGACCGTGGCATTCGTAGCAGCTGTCGAGCCTCGGCGAGACTGCGTCGGCCGCGACTCGAGCCTGAATCGGCAGCGCGGCCTACGCAGCCTCGCTTGCGCTCGGCAGCTGCTACGAGGGTAGACCGTGGCATTCGTAGCAGCTGTCGAGCCTCGGCGAGGCTGCGTCGGCCGCGACTCGAGCTTGAATCGGCAGCGCGCCTGACGCAGCCTCGCTTGCGCTCGGCAGCTGCTACGGGAGGAGACCTTGGTGGGGGGTTGGCATTCGTAGGATTTGCGCGGTGTTGGATAAGACGGTATCCACGGGGGGTAGTTTAACTAGCGCTTGAGGGTTTTCAGTTCGTTGAGCAAGGTCAGCAAGGTCTGCAACTTCTCTTCGCCAAACCCCGCCTGCAAGCGCTGGTAATTGGCTTCCATGCTCTGGCTCATGGAGTCGAAACAGGCTTGGCCCTTCTCGGCCAGCCGCACCAGCACGCGGCGTTGGTCCTGTTGCGCCTTGCGCCGCTCCACCATGCCTGCCGCTTCCATGCGCACCAGCACCCCGGTCATGCTCGGCTTGAGGATGCACGCCAGCTCGGCCAGGCGGTTGATCTCAAGCTCCTCATGCTGGCTGAGGATCCGAATGACCCGCCATTGCTGCTCGGTCAGCCCGTGTTGATTGAGCGAAGGGCGAAAAAACCCCATGGCGGCTTCACGCGCATGGAGCAAAGTGAGGGTCAGGGATTGGCGCGGTTTGGACATGGATGGCGGCGTCGCAATTGGTTAACAGATTAACAACATTCTAGCATTGGCGATTGTTGCCCGTGTGCGGCTTTACCGCGCGGCCGGATTCAGGGTTGATGATTGGCAGCCACGGTCAAGAGCGGCGGCACACAGAATCAAGACACCTACCGCTCGGAAGGCACTTAATACACCCCAACAGGCACAGAGCTTCGTGTCGGCTCTGCAGTGCGTTTCCCTTCACTTTTCCAGGCTGCGCCATGATCAATATCGAAACGCCGACCTACTACTCGGCAACCAAGAAATACAACCTCAGCTTCCCCACCCTCGAACAGGACGTGGAAGCCGATGTGGTGGTGATTGGCGGCGGTTTCTCCGGCATCAACACCGCACTGGAACTCGCCGAAAAAGGCATCACCAACATTGTGGTGCTCGAAGCGCGCTACCTGGGTTTCGGCGGCACGGGCCGCAATGGCGGGCAGATCATGGCGGGGATCGGCCATGACCTGGAGAAGATCAAGCAACAAGTCGGCGACGAAGGCCTGCGCCAGATCTTTGAAATCAGCGAGCTGGGCGCCGGCATCATCAAGGATCGCATCGCCAAGTACGCGATCGACGCCGATTTCTGCCACGGCTACGGCTACATGGGCTTCAACGCCCGCCAGGAAAAAACCCTGCGCGCCTGGGAGAAGGACTTCAAGTCGATCAACACCAAGGACGAAATCCGCTTTATGGCGGGGTCCGAGGTCAAGCAGATCATCGGTTCCGACGCCTATACCAGCGCGCTGCTGCACATGGGCGGCGGGCACGTGCACTCGCTGAACCTGCTGCTGGGCGAAGCCAAGGCTCTGGCCGGCCACGGTGTGCGCATCTTTGAGCACAGCCCGGCGCTGGAAGTCAGTTATGGCGAACGCATCACCGTGCGCACCGGCCGCGGCTCGGTCAAAGCCTCCAAGTTGCTGTGGGCCTGCGACAGTTTCCTCAACAAGCTGGAACCGGAACTGCACAAGACCACCGTCAATACCTATGCCTTCCAGTTGATGACCGAGCCGTTGTCGGACGAGATGATCAACCGCATCAGCCCGATACGCGGCGCCTACAGCGATATTCGCCCGGTGATCGACTACTACCGGGTCACCAACGAAAACCGCTTGCTGTTCGGTGCCGCCACACCTTTCGTCGAGCACATCCCGCTGGACCTCAAAGCCTGGAACCGCAACCTGATGCTGAAGATTTTCCCCTACCTCAAGGACGTGAAGATCGACCTGGCGTGGGGCGGGCCGATGGCGACCGGGGCCAACCTGTTCCCGCAGATCGGCACGCTCAGCGGGCGCCCGAATGCCTTTTATGTGCAGGGCTACGCCGGCTTCGGGGTCACGCCCAGCCACATCATCTGCAAGGTCTTGGCCGAGGGCATGAGCGAAGGCTCGTCGCGCTACGACCTGATCAGCGCGGTCAAGCATGCGCAGATCCTGGGCAAGGACCATATCCGCCCGCTGCTGCTCACGGCCGGCAAAAGCCTTCATCAACTTTCGGGCTATTTCAACGGTCGCCGTTGAGCCCCGCTGTTTCATTCACAGGAGAACTGCCATGCCCGTTACCACCCTGAAGAAAGACATCCAATTATCGGACCTCGATGCCTGGGGCACCGTTGCCGACCTCGGCTCCGAGATCCTCGAAGGCGAAGTCAAAGCCTTTGGCAAAATGACCTTCGGCGCCCCGACCGACGCCGTCAGCAGCGCCTATTTCGGCACCACCCAAGGCAAGTTCCGCATGGTCTACCCGTTCGCCGAACAAGCCACGGTGGTCACCGGTGAAGTGGTGCTGACCGACGAAAGTACTGGCCAGAGCACCCGCTACAAAGCCGGCGACAGCTGGTTCGTGACCAAGGGCACGCCGGTGCTGTGGGAGGTGGTAAGCGAGAGTTTTGTGAAGCACTATTTCGCGGTAGTCTGATCGCTCCCCTCTGCCGGCTTCGGCCGGCAGCGTTTGTTCCGGCGCAGGTGACTGACCATGCACGCCATCCCCGCTCAGGAAGTCGCCGGCCATTGCCTGCAGGCTTTCACTCAACTGGTGCCCGCCAGCCAGGCAGCGTTCTATTGTGTCGACCGCCAGCTGCAGGCCCGTGATTTCAGGCTGCAAGGCATGAGCGGTGAGATGCACCGCGACTACCTGGACAACTACCGCCAATTCGACCCGTTGCAACCGCGCAATTGCCTGTCCAGCGGGCTGGCGGTGGTGCCGCTGGGGTTCGCCATGGCCCGCCAGCCCCTGCGTGACAGCCGCCGCTATCAAGACTTCCTGCAACGCTACGGTGTGGTCGATGTGGTGGAGATCGTGGCCCATCGCGCGGACCAGCCCCAGGCGGCCATCTCCTTGCTGCGCACGGCGGAGCAAGGGGTGTTTACCCCCGACCAACTGGCTCAGCTCAATGCCTTGCAGGCATTGCTGCAAATGGCGGTGGCCAATATGCAGCCCTGCGACGATGCATTGGCCGGTCTCACGCCCAAGGAACGCCAGATTGCCTGGTTATTACGTCAGGGTGCGAGCAACAAGCAACTGGCCCTGGAGCTGGATGTCGGCCTGCCGACCATCAAGACCCACTTGATCCACCTGTTTCGCAAAACCGGTGTGAGCAGTCGTACCGAACTGGTCGCCGCGCTGTTTCTTTAAGCCGCCTCAACCCTTTGGTTGATAGGCGCGCCAGGTTGCCAACCGCATGATCCGGGGTGTCCATTCCCTCAACCGGAGCCATGCAATGACCACTTCATCCGACTGGATCACCGTAGGCGCCCTCGCCGATGGTTTTGCCCCCGACGCGTTTATCCTGCCCAACCTTGCCGACCTCAACGGCAAGGCCTTCACCCTGCACTTCGCCAACGGCTGGCAGATCGAGCATCGCTTCGACACCGAGCAGTTGCACTGGCACGCCGCCGACGGTCAATCCAGCGGTTCGGCCGCCTACCGCGCCACCTCGGTCCGCCCGGGCCTGTACCTGGTCGACTTCATCAAACATGAAGCCGGACAGGCCTGGTCGATCAGCCTGGTGCTGGACACCACCACGTCGTCGTTCACCGCCGTGATCGGGCGCATGCCGGACCGCGAACAAACCGAGCAAGGCCTCTACAGCCGCGCCCTGGCCGGCAAGGCCCTGACCTCGGTGGACGTGGACTTCCTGCACGGCAGCCTGGATCAACCCTGGCAGCCGGGCCAATGCCCCCACGCGCCCACCCAGGAACTGACCGGCCTGCGCAATCTGTATCGCTACAGCCCCAGCGAAGTCTACGAGCACATCTACCTGAACGATCAGTTCTATGCCTGGCAATGCCTCAAGGGCGTGGAGCAAGGCCTGTGCGATACCGATCGCTGCCACTACTACAAGATCGCCGATCAGCTGTACCTGTTCGTCTGGCGCGAAAAGATCATCCCGACCCTCGGCCTGGTGCTGATCGACCTGCAACAGCACCGCAGCGACGGCAAGATCTTCGGCTATGCCGGTGCGTCGTTCGATGAGCTGTCGAACTTTCCAGTCAGCTCCTACTGCCAAGTGCTCAACCGCACGGAGTATCCCGATGCCTGATCCACGCACCGTTGTCATCACCGGTGCCGGCACGGGCATCGGTGCCGCCTGCGCGCGCTTGTACGCCGCCGAAGGGGCCAACCTGGTGCTCATCGGCCGTCGCCGCGAGCCCCTGGAGCAAGTTGCGCAGGACACCGGCGGCCTGGTGTTGGTCGGCGATGCGGCCTGCCCGGCCACCTGGGAGCGTTTCGTTGCGCAGATTGGTCAGCGCTACGGCCGCCTCGATGTGCTGCTGGCCTGCGCCGGCGGGCATGGCGTGGGCAGCGCCACCCAGACCAGCCCACACACCTGGGAGGCGGCCTTGCGCAGCAATCTGGACAGCGCGTTCTACAGCGCCCGCGCCTGCCTGCCGCTGCTGATCGAAAGCGCCGGCAATATCGTGCTGCTCGGTTCCATCGCCTCGCTGGCCGCCGGGCCCGACGTATGCGGCTACACCACCGCCAAGCATGCGCTGCTCGGGCTCAATCGCTCCCTGGCGCGGGATTACGGCCCACGCGGTGTGCGGGTGAACGCGGTGTGTCCCGGCTGGGTTACCACGCCCATGGCCGACGAGGAAATGCAGCCGTTGATGAGCTTCCACGGCGACACCCTGCCGCAAGCCTATGCCCGCGTATGCGCCGACGTGCCGTTGCGGCGCCCCGCCAGCGCCGAGGAAATCGCCAAGGTATGCCGCTTCCTGGCCAGCCCGGATGCCGCGATCATCACCGGCGCCAGCGTGGTCGCCGATGGCGGTTCGAGCATTGTCGATGTACCCACGCTGGCTTACGTCCATATGGAGCGTGCACATGCCTGAAGACTTGGATTTCAGCGGCAAGACCGTGCTGGTCACCGGCGGCGCCCAGGGTATCGGCCAGGCCATCGTCGAGGCGTTCGCCTGGCGTGGCGCCCGCGTCATGATCGCCGACCTGCGCCTGGCACAAGCCCAGGCATTGGCCGAGGGCTTGCGTGCGCGCGGCTGCCGGGTCGAGGCCATCGCGCTGGACCTGGCCGAGGCGACGGCGGTGTTCGAAGGCATCAAGGCTATAGAACAGGACTGGGGTCGCCTGGATATCCTGGTGCACAACGCCGGCTACTTTCCGTTGACAGCGTTCGCGCAGATCACCCCGGCCATGCTTGAACGCACGCTGGCGGTCAACCTCTCGGCGCTGTTCTGGCTGACCCAGGCCGCCTTACCGATGTTTCAACGCCAGGGCGGTGGCTGCGTACTGGTCACCTCATCGGTCACCGGGCCACGGGTTGCCTATGCGGGGCTCAGCCACTACGCGGCGTCCAAGGCCGGGGTCAACGGTTTTATCCGCAATGCCGCGCTGGAGCTGGCGACTTACCAGGTGCGCGTCAACGGCGTCGAGCCAGGGATGATTGCCACGCCGGCCATGGATAACCTGGGCGACAGCCAGGTCAATGCCGACATCGCCAGCCGCGTGCCCCTGGGACGCCTCGGTGCCGCTCAGGATATTGCCGGGGCCATGCTGTTCCTGGCCTCCGACCTGGCGACCTACATCACCGGGCAGACCATCGTGGTGGACGGCGGCTCGACGTTGCCAGAGGTGAAGTGACCTCTATCGGGATGTAAACCGGATCAAATCTGGGAGGGGCGGTGTATCCGTTGAATAGCGCTCGCCCCTTCAAGCAGCGACAGTGAATCACTGAACACCCGCGACAACGCCGCAAGCCGCTTGACGTAACCCTGGGGCGTCGAATAGATCAGCTCCACATGCAGGCTGTCGACGATACCCAGGTAAGCGTCACAAAACACCTCGAGCGCCTCGGGCCGTACCATCCTGTATCGCCCTTGCGCGGCACGCTGGAAATCCTCGCGAATGCTCGCCAGGTACCCCTCAAATCCTGCCGTAATCACGCTGCGAATATCCGCCGGCGGAAAGTAGGCCGTGCGCAACAGGAAGCGCAGGTGCGCCGACCCCGCATAGCGCCCGCGCAACCGCTCAAGGTGCAATTGCCCAGGCACGCCAGGGTGCCCGGCCTCTTCCTTGAAGCACTGCGCGATGTACTGATGTTCATGGGCCAGGGCAATCTCGAAGACCGTCTGAAACAGCGCGTCCTTGCTGACAAAGTGCGCGTACAGCGAGGCCTTGCGCATGCCCGCCCCGACCGCGATTTCGTTCAGCGATGAAGCGTCGTAGCCGTAAGCGGCAAAGTGTTCGACCGCGACTGCGCAAATGTTATGGGCCGACAGGGTGAGCGGTTTCATTGATCCATCGATACCCTATGCCGCACCGACCGCTTGCTGCAGATGAGTGGAACGAAAATCCTTGGGCGACAGCTCGAATTGCTTCTTGAACGAGCGGCTGAAGTGCGCAGAATCGGTGAAGCCCCACTTGTAGGCAATCGAGGTGATCGACTCGCTCTTGAGGAACGGGTTGGTCAAGTCGTCCGCGCTGCGTTTGAGCCGCGCACGCTGGATGTAGCGGCAGACGCTGTCGTCCTGTTCTTCAAACAAGCGGTACAAATGCCGCACCGAGATGTTCAGGCGGCTGGCCAGGCCTACCGGGCTCAGGCCGGGTTGGGTCAGGGACTCGTCGATGACTTTCTGCACATAACTGCGCAGGTTGCTGCCCTGCAAGGACACGCCGCTGTCGCCTGGGGCGTCATGCAGTTCAAAGGCTGACCCGAGCAGGGAGACAAACGCCGCTTGCAGCGCCTCGGCCTCTTCAATCGAATCCTGACCCTCCAGGCCCTCGCGGCACAGCTGGTCCATCAACACGTGGAGCATGCGCCCGCAGGCCTTGCTCGAAGAGATCTTGCCGAAGGTTTTCGAGGCGCTGCCCAGCTGCTTGCACACTTCATTGCGCGAGAGTGACAGCGAGGCATGTTCGATAAGGCCAAACGGGCTGATCTCGATCGAACCCGTGGAGTCCATCAGCAGCATATCGCCGGGGGCCAATTGAATGACCTGGCCGTTCTGGGTGATCTGGCAATAGCCACTGCGCTGGCTGACCAGGAAGCAATGCTGGTCCATATCGTGATCGGCATTGGGCCGCTCGCGTTTGATCAGGCCGGCGTTGGTGCGCAGGTTGGCCAGTGACAGGCCGCCCCGGGAGTGCTTGGACACCTCACCGATGAACAGTGAGCGGTTGAAGGCCAGTTCCGTGTCGAAATGGCCGCAGGCCGCTCGCAGATCCCGAGTCCAGGTTTCCAACCCATAGTGCGCAGACTGATAGGTGCTCATGGCATCTCCACAATGGTTTCTTGTTTTTGTCGGCCAATAGTTAACATGTTATCTATATAGGCGCAACAAGTACGTGATACCGACTGTAGAAGCACTAATGATGCCAATTGCTCGACTCAGAGCGCGCCCAATACCCGCTGCAAACCCGCCAGTACCGTGAGCAGCCCGGCCCGCTGCGCGCCGCTCAAGGGGATGTAGCGCCGGAACGCCGGCATGCGGTTGACCACCTCGCTGCCGCCCATGTGCTCAAGCCGTACGTGCCATTGCTGCCCGCTCAAATCGAGGTGCAGGCGCTTGAAGTCCAGCCCCATCAACGCTTGATGCAGGTCGGGGTCATCGTTCAAGGCCGCCTGGAGCCTGGCCAGCAAATCCGGCGCTCCCGCCCGTTGCCGGCAGGCCAGCCCCGTGCGCCGGATCGACCCGCTGTGGTGCAGTTCAAAGCGCGCACTGCCCTGCTCTGAGGCGGGCACCGTGAACCTGAATTCGGTCATCACCAGGTGCATCAGCAATTGCGCTTCGGTGCGCTCGGCCACGTCGACCTGAAGGCCGATGTCGTCCAGGCAAAACCTTGCCTGGGCTGGCCCCGTCGAGGTGAAACTCGCCAGCCCGAGGTTGCGCCGCACGTACTCAAGCGTGACCCCAGGCCGGTAACCGGACGGGGCCCGTTGGGCGCTGAACAGCTCAGACAGCTTTTGCAGCCTGCTCGAGATAAGGGTTGTGAGGGTTGCCAGGCTCATGGGAAAACTCCTTGGCCAGCACTTCTTCTACCGAAGCCGGCTTGAATGGATTGACCTTCTGTACCACCAGTGTCCAGAACAGCGCATATGAAGCCGTGATCCCGAGCATCACCCCGAACGGCACATAAATGTCCGCAGGGTTCATGCCCGGCGGGGTAATGAACCACATGCCCAGCAAGATGCCGACGCTGGAAAGGATCTGTGGCAACGGGAAGAACGGCGAACGATAGGCCCGTGGCAGGTCCGGACGACGAATGCGCAGGATCACCACCGACAGCGTCACCAGCAGGTAAGAGAAACTCCACGCACACACCGCCGCCAGCACCAGGTGCATGATGTTATCGGTGTTGCCGCCCAGCCACAGGGCATACAGGCACGGAATCAGCATCGCCACCAGGATGCACAGCAGCGGCGTCTTGAAGCGCGGGTGCAAATAAGTGAAGACCTTGGGCAACGCGCCGTCCACCGCCATGCCGTAGAGAATCCTCGGCACGCCCGCCATCAGCGTGTTGATGGTGGCGGCACCGGCGAACAGGAAACCGATCCCCAGCCACAGCGGGCCAATATCGCCCATGACCTGCTGGGCAAAGCGTGGGATCGCCATGGGCGTGTCGAGCAGGTGCACGCCGGTGGCGGCATCCAGCACCACGTTTTCCACCTGGCGCTTCATCGCCGCGCCATAGATGAACATGCAGGTCGCCACGCTCAACAAGCCGAAAATCATGGCCTTGGGCATGACCTTGGCCGAGTTGCGCAGGTCCGGGGCCAACGGCGTGACGAACTCGCAACCGACGAACATGAACATGGCCATGCCCACCAGCGACAGAATGGTGACCAGGTCGGTACCCACCAGCGATACGCCGAACCAGCCCTCCAGCTGCACCGCCGGGGCCGCGATCAGGCCGAGCACGCCGAACACCATCAGGGTGGTCCACATGCCGAAAGTCAGGATGATCTCGGCCCTGCCGAAGGCGCTGACGCCAAAGGCATTGAGAACACCGAACACCACGACAAACCCCACCCCCAGCAACCAGGAGCCACCGGCGGACTCCGCCAGGGTGTTGAGGTGTTCGAAGTTCACCAGGGCCATGACCCCGGACAGAATCGTCTCGGCGGTGCCGGCGAATACGTGCACGATCAGGTACGCCGACAGGGTGCCGGTGATCGCAAAGAAACGGCCCATGCCGCAATTGATGTAGTCGTAGACCGAGCCGGTGGTCGGCAGGATCGACGCGGCCTCGGCAAAGGTGGTTGCCTGGGCCAGCATCATCACCACCGCAATCAGCATGGCCACCGCGAAGGCGCTGCCGCCGATACCGAAGCCCATGGTCGCGGTGAGAATCACCGGGCTGGCCATGATCAGGCCAATGGTGCTGGCCAGCGCGGTCGGAAACCCGACGCTGCCGCGTTTCAAATGCTGTGTAAGTCGGTCATTGATCGACATGGTGCGGATCCTCGAAAGCGGATTTCTGAGTGGATGCATCGAGCCGTTCAAGGAGCCGGCGATAAAGCCCTCCCCAGCCAGTCCCTGATCGAAACGGCATCGTGCGCAAAATCACTGTGCACTTCCCGAGCACCGAGCGTCTTGCCCATGTCTGCCGTGGCTTTTGTTGCTGCCTGCCAAGGCATACGGCTTGGCGGGCAGGATCAATTGCGTGGCACGCAGGTGAAAGACTTCCTCCGCCTGGGGTCATCTTAATGCGCCCTCGACCTAACCATGCTGGGGACTATAACAATGGAGCACACCTTGAAAATACGCACGCAATCCTTGGCCGTCGGCCTGGGTATCGCGCTGTTGATCGGCCATTCACCGGCCCAGGCCTATGAGCTATACGCCGACGAGGACTCCCACCTGAATGCGGACTTCCTGGCGGTCTACGGCCTGTTCAACAGCCGTCACAACTACGACGGCACAGCGGGCGGCTCGACCTGGCGCGAGGGTTTCATCAAGTACGGGGTGAGCGGCGACCAGGGCCTGGCCGGGCACGGCACCGCGTATGGCGCGCTCAATTGGGTCAGCTCCGGCACCTGGGGCGACGGCGATGCGGCGGGCAACACCGATGGCAGCGAACGCACCACCAAAATCGAAGACGCCTACCTGGGATGGCGCTCGGCCGACCTGTTTCCGGCGCTGGGCAAGGACGGTGTGGATTTTTCCATCGGGCGCCAGGTGGTCAAGATCGGCCGGGGGTTCCTGATCAACGACGACGGCCCCAACCTCGGCAAAGGCCCGGCTGACGGTGCGCTGAACCGTGGTGGCGCCTATTACCTCGCGGCACGCCACGCCTTCGACCGCACGGCGGTGCTGCGCCTGGGCGGGCAAGAGGGCCTGCACGGCTCGGTGCTGTGGCTCAAGTCGGACAACCGCGCCCAGGCCGAAACCGAACTGGCGGCGGGCACGCTCGACTACACGGCCGCAGCCGGTACGCTGGGGTTGACCTGGGTGCACGGCATGGGCGTCACCGACCAATGGGCCAACGACGTCCAGAAGCAGCGTGACGGTCTCAATACCTACAGCCTGCGCGGCGAAGGCAGTGCGGGCATCGACAACGCCAGCTTCGCCTTCGAATACGCCTGGCAGGACAAAGACACCGGCCCGGAAAAAGCCTGGTACGGTGAAGCCGGCTACACCTTCGCCGATGTCAGTTGGGCACCGAAGCTGACCTATCGCTACACGCGCTATTCGCAAAAATGGGACCCGCTGTTCACCGGGCTCAGCACCGGCTACGGTACCTGGGTCCAGGGTGAAGTCGCCGGCAATTACGCCGGCCCATTCAACAGCAACACCGGTATTCACCACATCGGCCTCAAGGCGACCCCGCTGGAAAACCTGACGATTGCCGCGCTGTACTTCGACTTCAATACCCTGCGCAAACACGACGCGCTGAACCTCGACGCCCGGGAGCTGGACCTGTACGCCGAATGGGCGGTCAACAGCCACCTGATCATCAGCCCGCTGGTGGGCATCTACCAACCCAAAAAGGATGCCGACTCCGGCGGTAACCAAGTGGGTGGCAACGGCACCAGCCTCTACAGCCAGTTGACGGTGGCCGTGCCCTTCTGACCGGCCTCAGGAGCTGCGCAACGCAGCTCCGTCCTAGCGTTCGTGCTGATGCAGCATCGTCTGGATCTGATGGGTCGCCTGACGGGTGTTTTCCGCCAGCTTGCGCACCTCATCGGCCACCACCGAGAACCCGCGCCCGACCTCGCCGGCCCTGGCCGCTTCAATGGCGGCGTTCAAGGCCAGCAGGTTGGTCTGGTCGGCAATGCCCTTGATCACACTCACCACCGTGGCGATCTGGCCGTAGGTGGCCTGATTGTGTGCGAGCAGCTGTTGATGGGTGGTCTTCGCCGACTGCTCATCGCTGATATCGCGTACCGCGCCGATCACCCGCGTCAAACGCCCCTGGGCATCGCGCACCGCTCGCCCACGCTCGCGGCACCAGATGTAGTCACGGGTCTTGTGGCGCATCCGGTATTCAAACACGTACTCACCGCTGCCCTGGGGCGCAAGGATTTCCCGATCGAAGATCGCCATGATCTTCGGCAGGTCATCGGGGTGGGTGATGCTGACCTGCGCGTCCCAGCCATCGGGCAGCTCATGGGGCGCGTAGCCCAGGAGCAGGCGGAACTGATTGAAAATCCGCATGCGGCTGGCGGGATCCTGCACGTCACCGTTGACCACGGTGATGTCCCAGCAGCCTTCGGTCATGGTGCAGAGCAGCAGCTCCCAGATCTGCGTCTCGTGTTGATGCGCAAGGGCGCGCTGCGCATGCTCGCGCAACTCGGCTTCCCGCGCCTGTTCACGCTGCCCGGCCTGCTCCAGTTGCCGGCGAAGCACGGCAAGTGCCTGTTCGCTGCGCGCCCCTTCGGCAGCCTGATCGCGGGCTGATTCCTCGAGCAACAGCAACTGCCGCGCAGCCCGCGCACGTTGTGTGGCGAGTTGCTCCAGGTCGGCCTGCACCGACGGATAAGCATGCAGTGCCTGGGTTCCCAACACCTCTCCCGCCAGCAGTTGCTTGAGGACGGCGGCAAGGTCCTGCATCGGCTGTTTTTTCTTGAAGAACATCGGCCTGGCCCTTTCTGATCGAGTCGAAACCCCGGATCTGATCGCAAACCGAGCGTGATTGCTTGTACGAGCCTGCAAGGCCTTTGCGCGTGGCTGCCATCCAAAAAAACCCTGCGTCGGGCGCTATCGTGCATCTGTAGGATGGTGATCGGCTTTCAACCCGTCGATACTTGTCTCCAGGCCCTGCCCACGTCAAAACGACGTTCCGGCCCTTAATGACTTCGTGACGAAAACAATAAGAATGTCGCACAGAGGTACATACGAATGAGCCGTCATGATCATGGTCACGCCAGCCTGCTGGAGGCATTCAGCGCGATGACACTGGAGCTCCAACGCCTGGCGCAGGACAAAGACATAGAACACTTCCACGAAGCGGCGCTGAGCTGCATCCGCCAACTACTGCCCTTCGACAGCGCCTGGTGGGGCCGGGCTGCGCTGATTGACGGCCTGCCGGAAGAACACAGCTCCTACCTCTACAACCTGCCCCGCAGCTACCTGGCAGATTGGCAATCGATTCGTCATATCGATGTGACCATTGCCAGGGTCAACGACGTGCCGGGGCAGGCGGTCATCGTCGACATGCGCAACCCCGCCAACGGCCCGGGGCTCAACTGGCTCGGCTCGTGCTACGCGATCGGTGAATTGCTGTGCGTCGTGTACATCGACCCGCAAACCCACCTCAGCGATCACCTCACGCTCTACCGGGCGCCCGACGCCCCACGCTTTACCGAGCAGGACTGCCTGCTGCTGAACAACCTCATGCGGCACCTGGTGGCGGCGGTCTCGGCCAATCAGATTCGTACCCTGGTCGCCATGCGCGAAGCCCTCACCCACCCGCGCAATCTCGCACTTGCCGTGTGCGACCAGCGCGGCACCCTGCACTGTACGGAACGTGGCTTCGTCGACTTGCTGCTGAGCGAATGGCCGGACTGGACCGGCCCTTGCCTGCCGGTCGCGATGGACGCCGGGGGCTATGACGGCAAGCACCTGCAGGTCGAGGCCTCGACGGTCGGCGACCTGCTCCTGCTGGCCGCCCGCAGCCGTACGGTGCTGATGCAACTGAGCCCTCGGGAGAATGCGGTGGCCCAGGGTTTCGGCGAAGGCAAGACCTACAAGGAAGTCGCCCGCGACCTGGGCATGTCGCCCAATACCGTGCGCCATCACATCCGCGCCATCTACAGCAAACTCGGGGTCAAGGACAAAGCCCGAATCGCCCATCTGCTGCACGCCCCGCCTGACTGATCGGCACCACTGACCCGCGCTGACTTTTTCGCTGTCGTTTTGACGGCCACGGGACACCTTTGCGCTTTTTTTGTCCCCTCTGCCACCCACGGGCGAGCCGTTCGCCACACAACACCTCAAAGAAGAGATGCCATGCCCATGATCCACACCTTCACCCGCACCACCACACTGGCCCTGCTCGGCGGCCTGTCGAGCCTGCACGCCAGTGCGGCCGACCTCAACGCCCGGGACTTTTTCGGCGCCCCCTCGGGTACCAGCCTGGGCGTGCTGTACCTGCCGGCAAGCCGCGCCAGTGACTTCCACGGCCCGGCCGACAGCACCGGCAAGGCCGACCTGAAGGTTAACGCCGTGGCGTACCGCCAAGTGTTCTTCACCGACCTCTGCGGCACCCTCTGTACCCCACAGTTCATCGTGCCTTTCGCCGACATCAACGCCCGCCTGCCGGGTGCCGGCCAACGCAGCGCAGAAAGCGGTTTCGGTGATCCCCAGGTCGGCGGCACGGTGTTTTTCATCAACGATCCGGCCTCGCGCACCTACAGCGGCCTACTGACCCTGATCACCCTGCCTGTGGGCGAATACCACGGTAACAATCCCGATGTGTCGCCCGGTGCCAATCGCTGGGGTACCACCTTCGTTTACAACTACACCCAGGGCATCGGTGAAAAATGGGTGCTGGAAGCCAACCTCGAAGCCCAACTCTATGGCAAGAACGACGACTACTTCGGCAGCGACCTGAAACAGGACCCGCTGTACCGCCTGCAAGCCTTCGCCTCCTACGACTTCACACCCAGCACCTACGGCGCACTGCGACTGATCCACGCCGATGGCGGCGAATTGCGGATCAATGACCAGCGCATCGACAACACCCACAAGCGCTACACCCAAGTGGGGTTCGAGGTTGGTCACTGGCTGGATAAACAGAACCAGTTGATGTTCGGCCTCTCGCAGAACGTCGCCACCGACAACGGCTATCACGGTACCGACGCGCTGCTGCGCCTGGTCCATGTGTTCTGAACCCCCTCATCGGAGCTTGCCCATGAACACCCAGACCCAACCGCTGACCGATGAACGTTCGCGCGCCTCATCCCCATTGGCATTGCTGGCCGCCATTGTGCTGTTCGCTGCCATCACCCCGACCATTCTGATGACCGCACCGGCCGTGGCGGCGCAACTGGCGACGCAATGGCAGTTGAGCCCGTCGCAGATCGGTGACCTGTTCTCCACCGAACTCGGCGCCATGAGCCTGGCCACCCTGCCGGCACTGTGGTGGCTCAAGCGTGTCGACTGGCGCCGCGCCGCCTTGCTGGCCGGGTTGCTGTTCATCGCCGCCAACCTGCTTTCAATGCTGGCCCACGACTACCCGATACTCCTGGCACTGCGCTTTTGCAGCGCCCTGGCCGGTGGCTCGTTGATGATCATCTGCCTGTCCAGTGCGGCCTCCACGGCCCATCCCGGGCGTGTCTACGGGTTATGGGTGATGGGGCAATTGGTGGTCGGGGCGATCGGTTTGAGCATCCTGCCCCAGCTGTTCGAGCACTACGGGTTGTCAGCCTGCTACCTGATCCTCGCCGCCTTGATGACGCTCTTTCTGCCCCTGGCACGGCACTTTCCCCAGGGCAGCCCGGCGCCTGAAAAAGCCGCCGAGCGCATCGCCCTCGCCTCCCGGTGGAAAGCCGCACTGGGCATTCTGGGCCTGCTGAGTTTCTACGTCAGCCTGAGCGGTGTCTGGACCTTTATCGGTTCCATCAGCAGCCATGCCGGCCTCTCTGCCGAGGCCAGTGGCGAGATTCTGGCGCTCGCCACGGTGATGGGCATCGTCGGGGCCGGTTGTACCTCACTGATCGGCGACCGTCTGCCACGCCTGTTGCTGTTACTGCTGGGGTACGCGTTGATGGCAGGCGCCGTGCTGTTGCTGCTGGGCCAGCCCGACATGCTGCGTTTTGCCTTGGCGGCGCTGCTTTTCAAGTTCACCTGGACCTTCATCCTGCCGCTGGTCCTGGCCTGCCTGGCCGACCTCGACCGCTCCGGAAAATTGATGAACACCTCCAACCTGGTGATCGGTGGCGGCCTGGCCATCGGCCCGACCGTGGCTGGCCGGATGATCGAAGCCAGCGGCGGCTTCCAATCACTGCTGATCGCAGGGGCGTGCATCACCGTGCTGTCCCTGGTGTTGATGCTGAGCAGCCGCCCGAATGCCTGACGGGCCCTTTTACCCCAACGAAAATGGAAAGACGATGAGCCGAAAAAGTGCATTTTTCTTCGACGAACTCAGCCTCTGGCACAGCGCCGGGTTGCACGCCTTGACCTTACCGGTGGGCGGGTGGGTGCAGCCGCCTGCCGCCACCGGCCACGCCGAGTCACCGGAAACCAAGCGTCGCTTGAAGAGCCTGCTGGACGTTTCCGGTCTGACCCGCCACTTACAGGTGCGCAGTGCCAACGCGGCCACCGATGAAGACCTGCTGCGGGTGCACACGCCCAACTACCTGCAACGCTTCAAGGCGATGAGCGATGCCGGGGGCGGCGAATTGGGCCCCCACGCGCCCATCGGGCCAGGCAGTTATGAAATAGCCAGGCTCTCCGCCGGGCTGGCCATGGCAGCAGTGGATGCGGTGCTGTCCGGCGAAGTCGACAATGCCTATTCTCTGTCACGCCCACCCGGTCACCACTGCCTCGCCGACAACGCCATGGGCTTCTGCTTCCTGGCCAACATCGCCATCGCCATCGAAGCCGCAAAAGCACGGCGTGGCCTGGGCAACGTCGCGGTGATCGACTGGGACGTGCACCACGGCAACGGCACCCAATCGATCTTCGAAGAACGCGGCGACGTGCTGACGATTTCCCTGCATCAGGACGGCTGTTTCCCGGCAGGTTACAGCGGTGAAGCCGATCGCGGGCGCGGCGCGGGGCTGGGTGCGAACATCAATATCCCGCTGCCTCCCGGCAGCGGTCATGAGGCGTATCTGCACGCGATGGAGCGTATCGTGATTCCGGCGCTGGAGCGCTTCGAGCCGGAATTGATCATCGTCGCCTGCGGCTACGACGCCAACGCGGTCGACCCACTGGCGCGAATGCTGTTGCACAGTGACTCGTTCCGGCACATGACCCGTCTTGTACGCCAAGCAGCCGAACGCCTGTGCCAGGGCCGCCTGGTGCTGGTGCACGAAGGCGGCTACTCCGAAGCCTATGTACCGTTTTGCGGGCTGGCGACCATTGAGGAATTGGTGGGCGTCAGGACACAGGTCGGCGACCCGATGCTTGAGTTTGTGCAGTTGCAGCAACCGAACGCGGCGCTGGCGGCGTTTCAGTTGCGCTTAGTCGATGAGTTGGCCGAAGCCCGCTGAGCGTGACGCAAAAAAATCCGATGCCGTTGCCGGCATCGGATTTTGGCCAGTCAGCAGTGGCTGATCAGTCCCTTCAACACCGTCTTGAAGGTGTCGATCTGGTCCTGACTGAACTCGGCGAACACCTTGTCCTGCTGTTCCCGTGCGATGGCCCAGAGGTCTTCGGTCTGTTCAATGCCCGCAGCGGTCAGGCGTACGCCGTGTTCATCATCGTCGACCAGCCCCTTGCGCTTGAGGTTGGCCACGGCGTCGTCGATTTCCCGCACCGGCATCGCCACTTCCCGCAGCAGGTCGCCAGCGCTCAGGCGGGCATCGTTCTCCAGCACCATCAGCATCCGCGCCTCGCTGGTGCGCAGGCCGGTGGACAGTTGCCGGGGCTGGTAGCTGGACTGGTAGGCGCGTACCGCCTGGGTCATCAGGTAATACAGGTTATGGTTCAGGCGCCCCTGGAAGTGGCTGCTCGGCGGTTGGCTTTCGTCGCGCCTGGTCATGCGCGTATGGGGCAGGACCATGGAGTAGGCGCCCTGGTGGTAGAGCAGCGGCGAGCGCCCGAAATCGTCGAAGGCCACCACCTTGCCGATCATGATCCAGTGATCGCCGCCATCCACCTGCTGGTATTTCTCGCAGTGAAAACGTGCCGCACAATCGGCGAACACCGGCGCCCCGCCCTCCCCCGGTTCATAGGCGATCTCGGCGAAGCGGTCGTCCTTGGGCCGGGCAAAATTGTTCGACAGGTCGATCTGGTCCGCCGCCAGCACGTTGACCGCGAAGTGGCTGGCCTCCTCGAATACCCCGTGGCTGCTGGAGCGTTTGTCGATGCTCCACAGCACCAGTGGTGGGTCCAGGGACACCGAGTTGAAGCTATTGGCGGTAACGCCCACCTTGCGGCCGGAGGCGTCGGCGGCGGTGACCACGGTCACGCCCGTGGCAAAGTTGCCCAGGGCCCGGCGAAAAGCGCGTGGGTCGAAGGTCGATTCAGACATGCAAGACTCCCGGGCTGCGTCAGGCGCAGCCCTGATTGTTGTTTTCAAAAGCGCGTTCAGATCATGCTCGGATCGGGCTCCAGGCCCATCAACTCGCGGCCGAGGATCTGTGCACAGACGTCGTAGTCGGTGTAGGCATGGGCGCCGGTCATGTGTGAGTCGCGGAACAGGCGCTGCATCTCGTTGTGCTCGAACCAGGCGTTGCCGCCGGCGGCTTCGAACAGACGGTCCACTGCCTGGATGCACATCTTGGTCGCGTAGGCCTGGTTGGTGCGCCAGAACGCCAGGGTCTGGCGGCTGGGGTAGCGCTGCTGCTCACTGTGTTCGGCGTGTTCGTCCCAGGTTTTTTCGAGGAAGGCGCGCGCGGCGGCCACCTGGTGCGTCGACTCGGCCAGGCGCATCAGCGCCGGGGTCGCGGCACCGACTGCCGCGCCGGTGTAGGCGCGCACGCGGGTCCTGGTCTTTTCGCGGAACACCTCCAGCATTCGCTCGGCGACGCCCAGGCTGACGGTGGAAAAGCCACTGGCAAAATACGGCCGGTACGGCGAATAGAAAATCTTGCTGTCGGGGTACAGCCCAAAGCCGGCGGACTTGCCTTCCATCATGTCCTTGGCTTTCTGGATGCGGTGTTCCGGCACCCAGGCCTTGTCGATGATCAAGGTCTTGGTGCCGCTACCTTTCATGCCGGCGGCAAACCAGTCATCGCGGATCTGGTAGTCACTGCGCGGCAGCACCGCGAAGCAGTAATCCTGGGTGCCCTGGGCGTTGTTGCGGCGGAAACCCACGATCGCCCAATCGGCGTGATCACAGCCGCTGCTCCAGCCCATTTCTCCGCTGAACAGCACGCCGCCCTCGACTTCCTCGGTGCGCCCGAACGGCGCGATGCTGCTGCTCGCAGTGGCATCCGGGTCAGCGCCCCAGACCTCCTGCTGCAGTTGGGCCGAGAACAGTGCCAATTGATGGCTGTGGGTACACAACAGGCTCATGGCCCAGGCCGTGCTGGCGCAGGCCCCGGCGAGCAAGGCGATGCAGTCGGCAAACTGCGGCAGCGACAACTCCATGCCGCCGAACACTTTCGGCTGAAACACACGGTGCATGCCGATGCTCTTGAGCAGCGCAATATTCTCGGCGGGCACTTGGCGGTCCTGCTCGGCCACGAAGGCATTGGCGGCGATGGTCGGCAGGATGGACTTGAGGTCTTCAAGGAGCGGGTTTGGCTTTTTCATGGATGGCCCTGCTTATTATTGGATGTCCGGGCAGCGCCAGAAATCAAGGCGTGGCGCCGGATGCAGGGCCAGTATGGAGCGTGCCTTCCTGGCAGGACATGCACCTTCCAGAGTCAAAATTGTACTTTTCAAAGGCTCAGGCTGATCCGCCGCGTACAGGCGCTGGCAGCCACAGACATGCCACTGGGCAGCCACAGTCAAGCCCGTTCCGGCCACGGGGATTAACCTCGGGCTTTTCAATGTCTGCCACCAGGAAAAACCCCATGAGCGATATTCCACTGCTGCCCCAGGTTGAAGCCTTCCTCCGTCGAACCCATGGGTTGTTCATTGACGGTGGCTACGTCGAGAGCCATTCCAGCCAGCGGTTGGAGGTGATCAACCCGGCCACCGGCCAGGTCATCGCCGATGTCGCCGACGCCGACCCGGCCGACATTGACGCGGCTGTGGCGTCGGCGAGCCGAGGCTTCAAGCAGTGGTCGCAGGTCGCACCGGCAGTGCGCGGCAACGTGCTGTTCAAACTGGCCGATCTGCTGGAGCAACACCGCGAAGAACTGGCACAGATCGAAACCTGCCAGTCGGGCAAGATCATCCAGATTTCCCGCGCCTTCGAAGTCGACCAGGCCGCGCACTTCCTGCGTTACTACGCCGGCTGGGCCACCAAGATCAGCGGCCAGACCATCACTCCGTCGCTGCCCTCCTTCGCCGGCGAGCGCTACACCGCGTTCACCCTGCGCGAGCCGGTCGGAGTGGTGGTCGGCATCGTGCCGTGGAATTTCTCGACCATGATCGCCATCTGGAAACTCGCCTCGGCGCTGGTAACCGGTTGCAGCATCATCATCAAGCCCAGCGAGTTCACGCCGCTGACCATCCTGCGCATCGCCGAACTGGCGATTGCCGCCGGCCTTCCCGCCGGTGCGCTGAACGTCTTGACCGGCAGCGGCAGCGTAGGCAAAGGCCTGATCGAACACCCCGGCACCGACAAAGTGTCGTTCACCGGCTCCGTGCCGACCGGAATTGCGGTGGGCCAGAGTGCCATGGGCGCCGGGCTGACCCGGGCCACCCTTGAGCTGGGCGGCAAGAACTCGGCCGGGTTCCTGCCCGATGTGGACCTGGACAAGGCCGTCAACGGCATCATCGAAGCGGGCTTTTTGCACTCCGGGCAAATCTGCGCCGCCGCCGAACGCTTCTTTGTGCATCGTTCGCAGATCGAAACGGTGATGGGCAAACTGGCCCAGCGCCTGAGCACGCTGAACATCGGCTCGCCCCTGGATGAGCGCACCGAATTCGGCCCCGTAACCAACCGCCAGCACCAGCTCAAACTCGGCGAGTTCTTCGCCAAGGCCCGTGCCGAAAACAACCGCATCATTCACGGTGGCAACCTGATCGACCGTCCGGGCTGTTACGTCGAGCCGACGATCATCCTCGCCAACAGCGTCAACGACACCCTGCTCAACGAGGAGACCTTCGGCCCCATTGCCACGTTCTTGCCGTACGACAGCGAAGAAGAACTGCTGGCCTTGATGAACAACACACCCTACGGCTTGAGCGCCAGCCTGTGGACCAACGACCTCAGCAAAGCCTTGCGCATGGTGCCCGCCATCGAGGCCGGCACGGTGTGGGTGAACATGCACACGATGCTGGACCCGGCGGTGCCGTTTGGCGGCAACAAGTCCTCGGGGGTAGGCCGGGAGTTCGGCAGCGCCTTCATCGAGGATTACACCGAGTTGAAGTCAGTGATGATTCGCTACTGAGAGGGATCGTGATTCAAATGTGGGAGTAGGACGGTGCGACTTGCCCCCGATAGCACCGGGTCAGTTAACAAATAAGTGACTGACACTCCCTCATCGGGGGCATGAGTATCCACACAACTTGAATAGTGCGTAGCAGCTGCCGAGCGCAAGCGAGGCTGCGTCAGGCGCGCTGCCGATTCAAGCTCGAGTCGCGGCCGCCGCAGCCTCGCTTGCGCTCGACAGCTGCTACGGATTTGCGCGGCGTTGGTATCTACGCAGAAGGCTCGCTCAAGTTGTGTAGATACCCATGCTCATCGGGGGCAAGCCCCCTCTTATCAAACTTAAAATAACTCCCTGATTTTAAAGATTAAATTTTTCAATTAAAAACTGGAATTTCACATTCAAAGATCATTCCCACGCAGAGCGCGGGAACGATCACCTCAGCCGCCACGAATATTCGTAGGCGCCCCCAGTTTGCTGCGCGACAGCGCTACGTCGAAGACGTAGTGGGCCTCCCACATTTTTAACCGAGGACACCAGACCCAACTCCGGTCGGCTCTAAGGCCGCCACAGAAGCAACCCCCCTCCCACATCAACCCCAGCATTGGATCCATAAATCACAAACAGCTCGATAATCGCCCAGTAAAATCCCATACCAAGCTTGACTACTCTCTACCTCTTAAGCCTAATGGATCCATTAAATAAAAATAATCCATCGCCTGGAGAGTCATCATGTACCCCAAAAACACATGGTATGTCGCCTGCACCCCCGATGAAATCGCGCACAAGCCACTCGGTCGACAGATCTGTGGCGAAAAGATGGTGTTTTATCGTGGCCAGGAAGGCGCCGTGGTGGCGGTAGAGGACTTCTGCCCCCATCGCGGCGCGCCGCTTTCACTGGGGTATGTCGAGAACGGCAACCTGGTCTGCGGCTACCACGGCCTGGTCATGGGCGGCGACGGCAAGACCGTGGAAATGCCCGGCCAGCGGGTACGTGGTTTTCCCTGCAACAAGACCTTTGCCGCCGTTGAACGCTACGGCTTCATCTGGGTATGGCCCGGCGATCAGAGCCAGGCCGACCCGGCGCTGATCCATCACCTGGAATGGGCCGTGAGTGACCAGTGGGCCTATGGCGGCGGGCTGTTCGATATCCAGTGCGACTACCGCCTGATGATCGACAACCTGATGGACCTGACCCACGAAACCTACGTGCACGCCTCCAGCATCGGCCAGAAGGAAATCGACGAAGCGCCGCCCGTGACCACGGTGGACGGCGATGAGGTCGTCACTGCCCGGCACATGGAAAACATCATGGCCCCGCCATTCTGGCGCATGGCCCTGCGCGGTAATAACCTCGCCGATGACGTGCCGGTGGACCGCTGGCAGATCTGCCGCTTCACCCCGCCCAGCCATGTATTGATCGAAGTCGGCGTGGCCCACGCCGGCAAAGGTGGCTATAACGCCGCCCCCGAACACAAGGCTGCGAGCATCGTGGTCGACTTCATCACCCCGCAAACCGACACCTCGATCTGGTACTTCTGGGGCATGGCGCGCAACTTCAACCCCCACGATGAGGCACTGACCGCAAGCATTCGCGAGGGCCAGGGCAAGATTTTCAGCGAAGACCTGGAGATGCTCGAACGCCAGCAACAGAACCTGCTGGCCCATCCGCAGCGCAACCTGCTCAAGTTGAATATCGACGCGGGTGGCGTGCAATCGCGCAAGATCCTGGAGCGACTGATTGCCAAGGAACGCGCCCTCGAACCGCAACTGATCGCCACCACCACCGCCTGAACAGCGCGACAACTTTGCGAGGACTGAACATGATCGATGTGGTGGTGGTATCCCGTAACAACGAAGCCCAGGACATTTGCAGCTATGAACTGGCCAGTGTCGATGGTCAGCCGCTGCCGGCCTTCAGTGCCGGCGCGCATATTGACGTGCACCTGCCCGATGGGGTGATCCGGCAATATTCCCTGTGCAATCACCCCGAAGAACGTCATCGCTACCTGATCGGCGTGCTCAAGGACCCGGCGTCCCGGGGTGGCTCGCGCAGCCTGCACGAGCAGGTTCACGAGGGCGCCCGCCTGACCATCAGCGAACCACGCAACCTGTTTCCCCTGGCCGACAACGCGCGACGCAGCCTGCTGTTTGCCGGCGGCATCGGCATCACCCCGATCCTGTGCATGGCCGAGCGCCTGGCCCATGTGGGTGCCGACTTCGAACTGCATTACTGCGCCCGCGCCAGTGAGCGTGCGGCGTTTGTGCAGCGGCTCAAGGCGTCGCCGTTTGCCGCGCGGGTGTTCCTGCATTTCGACGAGCAGCCCCACACCGCGCTGAACATCGCCGAAGTGCTGGCAGCGCCCGCCGATGACGTGCACCTGTATGTCTGCGGCCCCGGCGGGTTCATGCAGCATGTGCTCGACAGCGCACGCGCGCAGGGCTGGCAGGAAGACTGCCTGCACCGCGAATACTTCAGCGCGGCACCGGTGGACAGCAGCCTCGACGGCGGCTTTTCGGTAAAGCTCGGCAGCAGCGGCCAGGTCTTTGAAATTCCCGCCGACAAGACCGTGGTCCAGGTCCTGGAAAGCCACGGCATAGAGATTGCCGTGTCCTGCGAACAGGGGATTTGCGGCACCTGCCTGACCCGTGTGCTGGAGGGCATACCGGAGCACCGCGACCTGTTCCTCACCGAGCAGGAACAGGCCCTGAATGACCAGTTCACGCCCTGCTGTTCACGCGCGAAGACCCCGTTGCTGGTGCTCGATATCTGACAGGTGTCACGACGCGGGCAAAATCACCTTCATGCGCGCGGCGGCGGTGGCTGAGCTGAAGATCTCGGCATAGCGCAACGTCGCGTTGGCGTGCTCGCGCATGATGGCTTCGGCCCGCGCGCCCTGGCGATTGACCAGGGCATCGAAAACCGAATGATGCTGCATGTGGGCATAGTTGAAGCGTCGGTACTCGCGGGCCATGTCCTCGCGATCCACCGCCAGCGCCGTCACCGAGGCGAACGGCAGGTGATCATTGCGGGCCAGCGCGTCGGCGATCGCCGGGTTGTGGCTGCCTTCGACGATGACCTGGTGAAAGCGCATGTTCAGGTCGTGATAGACCTCAAGGTCATCCTCGGTCACATAGCCCTTTTCGAACAGTTGATCGCCTTCCACCAGGCAGCGCTCCAGCGCCGCACGCGCCGCGTCGGATAAACCAAGCTCGGCGGTCTGACGCGCTGCCAGGCCCTCAAGCACGCCGCGCACTTCGACGGCGCCGGCAATGTCGCTGGGGCTGACCGAACGCACCTGATAGCCGCGCCCGCCAAACGGCACCAGCAGTCCTTCCTGTTCGAGGGTACGAAAGGCCATGCGCACGGGCATGCGCGACACGCCGAACAGCTGCGCCGTGGGAATCTCCATCAGCCGCTCGCCCGCCGCCAACTCCCCGCTGGCAATCATCTTGCGCAGTGCAACCAGCACCAATTGACCGGGTTTACTCATCCAGGCAACTTCCAGAAAACGTGAGCCGCCATGGTACCGCAAGTAGTACCGCAAGCACCTGGCCGCGTCAGATGAACGCCAGCGCTGCCCGTGCCCCGTCTATGGCGCCCAGGTGCTGGGCCAACCGCGACGGCAGGTAATCGAAAAAGAACCCGGCGCTTTGCAGCTTGGCGGCACGCAGCGGATCGTCTTCGCGCAGGGCCCTGGAGACCCGCGCGGCCCGCGCCCAGGCAAAGGCCAGCAACGCGACGCCACAGAGCTGGAGGAAATCCGGCGCCGCCCGATAGGGGTATTCACTGTCCTCGTGGGTGCGTTCACGGATGGCGTGCACCACACTGGCCAACGCGTCGCACAGGTTGGCCAACGCGCCGGAAAAGCCTGCGCATTCCTCATACTGCGCGCCCTGCCCGGCCTCGGCGCGCAACTCGGCCAGCAGCAGGCCAAAGGCTCGCCCCTCATCCCCCAGCACCTTGCGCAGCAACAGGTCATTGGCCTGGATCTCGTTACTGCCCTCGTAGATCATCGCGATGCGACTGTCGCGCAGGGTTTGCTCGATGGCGAACTCGGTGACGTAGCCGTAACCGCCGAACACCTGCAGCCCATGGCTGGCCTGGCGAAAGCCCTGTTCGGTGAAAAACGCCTTGATGATGGGCGTCAGCAGCGGCGCCAAGCGGGCGGCCGACGAGTCCTGGTCATGCTCGGCCTGATCAAGCAGGTGCGCCGCCCAATAGCCGATGGCGCGCATGCCCTCGCTGGTCGTGCGCAGCTCCAGCAACACGCGGCGCATGGCCGGGTGATAACGGATCGGGTCAGCCGCCTGGGCGACCACCTCTTCCGGCCGGCATGGCGCACGCATCTGCAAGCGCTCGGCGGCGTACTGGCGGGCGTTCTGCCAGGCCGCCTCGACATGCCCCAGGCCTTGCAGGCCCACATGCAGGCGCGCCGAATTCATCATCACGAACATCGCAGCCAGGCCGCGATGGGCCTCGCCGATCAGCCAGCCCTGGGCGGCGTCGAACACCAGGGAACAGGTGGCGCTGCCCTTGATGCCCATCTTGTGTTCGATGCCGTCGCAGTGCACGCCATTGGCCTGGCCATCGTCCAGTTGCTTGGGCACCAGGAACAGTGAAATACCACGGCTGCCCGGCGGCGCATCGGGCAGGCGCGCCAGCACCAGGTGCAGGATATTCGCCGTGAGGTCATGCTCGCCGCCGGAGATAAACAGCTTGCTGCCGCTGAGGCGATAACTGCCATCCGCCTGGGGCTGCGCGCGACAGCGCAGCAAGCCGACATCGCTGCCGGCCTGGGACTCGGTCAGGCACATGGTAGGCAAGGCCTGGCCACTGACAATGTCGGGCAGGTAGCGCGCCTGCAACCAAGGAGCGGCGTGGGTCTTGAGGCACAGGTAGGCGCCGTGGGCGATGCCGGTGTACATGGCCCAGGCGTGGTTGCTGGCATAGAGCATCTCTTGCAGCGCCGCATCGAGCAGTTGCGGCAAGCCCTGGCCGCCGTGTACCTCGGCACACGCCAGCGCCGGCCAGCCCCCTTCGACATAGGCGCGATAGGCCTCGACGAAGCCGTCCGGGGTGCTGACCCGGCCCGCCTGCCAGCGGCAGCCCTGGCGATCACCGCTGCTATTCAACGGCGCCAGCACGCCCTGACTGAAGCGTGCCGCCTCCTCCAGCACCTGTACCGCCAGCGGCAGGTCCAGGGCCGCGAATGCCGGGTGGCGCTGCCAGGTATCGGGCGCCTGCAGCCAGTGTTCCAGGACAAATTGCATATCGCCCAGGGGCGCCTCATAGCTCCACATCGGGACACCTCATCGACTAAGAAAAACCATCAAGCGCGGTAAGCAGGGTTCTCGATCAGCAACGCCATGCCCTGCCCGCCGCCCACGCACGCTGCGGCAATCCCGTAGCGCAGGTTGTGCTGGCGCAGTTGCCGGGCCAGGGTCATCACCAGGCGCAGGCCGGTAGCGGCCAGGGGATGCCCCAGGGCAAGCGAGCCGCCCTGGACGTTGAGGCGGGTGCTGTCCAGCTCCAGTTCATGGGCCACCGCCAGTACCTGGGCGGCCTGGGCTTCGTTGATCTCGAAGCGGCCGATGTCACTCAGGTTCAAGCCGCTGCGTTGCAGCAGCAGGCGGATCGCCGGTGCCGGGCCGATGCCCATGAACTCGGGGGCCACGCCGACCACCGCGCTGGCCAGCAGCCGCGCCAGGGCCGGACGTGTGCAGGCCGAGGCACGCCCCACCAAAGCCGCCGCCGCGCCATCGACCACCGCGCAACTGTTGCCGGCGGTTTGCACGCCGCCTGGATGCACGGCGCGCAAGCGTGCCAGGGCATCAAGGTCGGTGGGACGTGGGTGGCTGTCGGCGCTGACGGCACTCGCCCGACGCGCCAGGCTGATGCCCCTGGGCTGGTACCCCTCAAGCTCGAACACCTGGTTATCGACCGTGACGATTTCTTCCGCCCACGCGCCGTCACATTGCGCTTGCAAGGCGCGCTGATGGCTGTCGCAGGCGTGGCGGTCCACAGCCTTGCGGCTCAGGCCATAACGGCGCGCCAGGTTGTCGGCGGTGGCGATCATGTCCAGGCCGGGGGCCGGGTCGTACAGGGCCTCCCAGAGAAAATCCTTGAATTGCACCTCGCCGCCGAGTCGAAACCCATCCCGATGGGTGTAGGCCGCAATCGGGTTGCGCGACATGGATTCACTGGCCACGCACAGGGCCAGTTGCACCTCGTCGCGCACCTGTTCAGCGGCCTGGCGCAGCAGTTCGAAACCGGTGGCGCAGATGCGCTGCACCCCCAGTGCCGGGACTGCTTGCGCCACCCCGCTGTACAGGCCGATATGCCGTGGCAGCAAGTAGGCATCGAAACTGGCCTGGGCCATGGAGCCGGCCAGCACGCTGTCCACCGCCAGGGGGTCGATGCCGGCCCGGGCCAATACTTCACGGCCGACCTTGATGCCCAAATCGATAGGCGACACCTGGGACAGTGCACCGCCAAGGTCGACCCACGGCGTGCGCACCGCCTCGAAAATCGCTACATCGGCAAACGCCGAGTACTGCCCGGCGCTGTTCAAGGCTTGGGCCCGGCGCGCAGGATCGCAGGGTCTTCACCGCGATACAGCGCCTCGACCCTGGCCGCGCGCCATTGCAGCACGGCGCGCTGGTTGATCGAGCCTTTGTCGGTGATTTCCCCGCGATCGATGGACGCTGGCTCGTCGAGCAGGGCAATCCATTCCAGGCGACTGGCATTGCCGGTGGCCTCGCGGTTGAGGCGCTGCAACCAGTCGCCGAACCACTGGCGTACCGGCGCGCTGGCCAGCACCTCGGCGTCGCTGGCGTCGGCGCTCAAGCCGGCCAGCCGACGGCACTCGTAGAGCCGGGGGAATACCAGGGCGCCCAGGCATTCGCGGTCCGGCGCAGCAATCACCAGGTCTTGCACATAGGGCGCGCCATCGAGCACCGCGCGATTGCGCAACGGGCCGACACTGACAAACACCCCGGAAGACAACTTGAAATCCTCGGCGATGCGCCCGTCGAACATCAGCCCCAATTGCGGCTGGTGCGGGTCGGCGAGCTTGATCGCGTCACCTGAACAGTAGAAACCCTGGTCGTCGAACACCTCGGCGGTTTGCTCCGGCGCCCGCCAGTACCCCGGCATGATGTGCGGCCCGCGGAAGCGCCCTTCGAACTTGCCGTCCAACGGCACCAGGCGCACCTCGCAGCCGGGCGCAGGCAAGCCGATATAGCCGGCCATGGACAACGGCCCGGTGGTGAAGGTGCAGGACGGCGCGGCTTCGGTCATGCCCAGCCCGGCCATCATGCGGATACGTTCACCGCAGTGCTGTTCGGCCACGCGGTCGAGGCGATCCCAGATACTTTGCGACAGGCCGGCGGCGGCGAAGAAGAACAGTTTCATGCGCGCAAAAAAGCGCTCGCGCAACTCGGCGTCCTGTTCCAGGGCGTTGACCAATTCTTCCCAGCCCTTGGGCACCGTCAGGTAGGCCGTGGGCGAGATGTCCTTGAGGTTGCGCAGGGTCTCGGCAAAGCCCTGGGCGGTCGGCTTGCCATCGTCGAGGTAAAACGTGCCGCCGTTGTAGAGCACAATGCCGACGTTATGGCTGCCACCGAAGGTGTGGTTCCATGGCAGCCAGTCCACCAGCACCGGCGGTTCCTCACCGAACACCGGGAACGTCTGCAACAGCATTTGCTGGTTGGCACAGAGCATGCGCTGCGTAGTGATCACCGCCTTGGGCAACTTGGTCGAGCCCGAGGTGAACAGGAACTTGGCGATGCTGTCGGGGCCGGTGGCCTGGAACGCCGCGTCGGCCTCGGCGCCGCCCGGCGTTTGCAGCAGGCTGGCGAAGCTGGCCTGAGTGCGCCCAGGCACGTGGCCGCGCACGCTGATCAGCGGGGTCTCGGCCGGCAGGACGGCGTCGATGGCACGCTGGTAAGCGGCCCCATCGCTGACGAACACCAGCCCCGGTTGCAGCAGGTCGCACACATGCCGCAGCTTGGCGAAATCCTGGGACAACAACGAATACGCCGGCGACACCGGGCAGTAGGGAATGCCGGCGTACATCGCGCCGAGGGCAACCTGCAAATGCTCGATGTCGTTGCCCGACAGCAAGGCCAGCGGCTTATCCGCCGACAACCCGTAACGCAACAGGCCCTGGGCAATCGCACGCACGCTGTCGAGCATCTCGCGGTAGCTGACCCGGCGCCAATCACCGCCGGCCTGGCGTGCGGCGATAAACGTCTGCTCGGGCCGCACCTGGGCCCAATGCACCAGGCGATCGAGCAGGCGCGCCGGCAACTCGGCCAGGGGCTCGAGGGAGCGCATATGCAGCACGCCGTGTTCTTCAGTGATCGCCACCGCTGCGTGGCCGATGGAGACCTCGCGGTATCGCGGTGCGGGCTGGGGTTGCGGTCTGAATTCGGAACTCACAAGGGTGTCCTCCAGCAAGGCGGATCAATGCCGCCTTGTTATTGTTATGTCGCGACGCCTGCTCAGATCGGGTAATGCCGTGGCCCGTTCTGCAAGGTCACCCAGCGCAATTGCGTGAAATGCTCGATCGAGGCCTTGCCGCCGAAGCTGCCGTAGCCGCTGGACTTGACCCCGCCAAACGGCATCTGCGCCTCGTCATGTACGGTCGGGCCGTTGATATGGCAAATGCCCGACTCGACCCGCTGGGCCAGGGCCAGTGCGCGCCCGGTGTCACGGCTGAAGATCGCCGCCGAGAGGCCGAACTCGGAGTCGTTGGCCAGGCGCAACAAGGCTTCATCCCCGTCACCGCGCAGCAGTACCGCCACCGGACCGAAGGATTCTTCGCGGTACAGGCGCATATGCTCGGTAACGCCATCGATCAGGGTCGGCTGCAGGATGCTGCCGTCCAGTTGGCCACCCACCACCAGCCGCGCGCCCTTGGCGAGGGCATCGTCGATCAGGGCCTTGATGCGTGTGCCGGCGCCGGCGTCCACCAGGGAACCCAGAACCGAATCCGCTGCAATGGGATCACCTGCGCGCAGGGTCGCGACCTTGGCCGCCAGCTTGGCGGTGAAGGCATCGGCGACCTTGGCATCGACAATCAGGCGCTCGGTGGACATGCAAATCTGGCCCTGGTTGAAATAGGCGCCAAAGGCCGCCGCTGCCACCGCCGCGTCGAGGTCGGCGTCGTCGAGCACCAGCAACGGCGCCTTACCGCCCAGTTCCAGCAAGGCCGGCTTGAGGTGACGCGCCGAGAGTTCGCCGACAATCCGCCCCACATGGGTCGAGCCGGTGAAGTTGACCCGGCGCACGGCCGGGTTGGCGATCAGCCGCTCGACAATCGCAGCGGCATCCGCCGGGGCATTGCTGATGACATTGACCACGCCATCGCCCAGGCCGGCGTCCTGCAACACCTGGCCAATCAGGCGGTGCACCGCAGGGCTCAGCTCCGAGGCCTTGAGCACCACGGTATTGCCGCAGGCCAACGGCATGGCGATGGCGCGGGTGGCGAGGATCACCGGGGCATTCCACGGCGCGATGCCCAGTACCACGCCGCAAGGCTGACGCAAGGCCATGGCGAAACTGCCGGGGACATCGGAGGGGATCACTTCACCGGTGATCTGGGTGGTCATCGACGCCGCTTCGCGCAGCATATTGGCCGCCAGGCGCACGTTGAAGCCATACCAGTTGGCCATGGCGCCGGTCTCGCCGGCGGCGGCAATGAATTCGGCGCTGCGCGCCTGCAATTGCTCGGCGGCATTGAGCAGGCGGGTGCGGCGTTCGTTGGGTGCCAGCGCCGCCCACGCGGGGAACGCGGCGTGGGCGGCCGCTACGGCGGCGTCGGCATCTTCCAGGGTGGCGGCGGCCACCCGCGAGACCACTTCACCGGTCACCGGGTTGCGGCGCTCGAAGGTTCGACCGTCACGGGCGGGGCACGACTGGCCGCCGATCAACAGGGGCACGTCCAGCATGGTGATTCCTCTTTATTGTCTTTATCGGGAATACGTTCAAGCAGGGTACAACGGCGCGGCCAGGCGGCCGCGCCCTTCAGCGTTTATACGCCTGCAGGCCAGGCTTGATGCTCTTGTCGTCGAGGAACTGCTTCATGCCCTGCTCGCGACCGCCTTCGGTGTCGAGCAGGCGCGACTGATCGAGCTTGGCGTAGAGGTAATCCTCGTTCTGCTCCCAGGTCAATTCGCGGCAGCGCTTGAAGCCATGCTTGGCGGCACGCAGCACCACCGGGTTTTTCTCCAGCAGGTTGCGCGCCAGTTCAATGGTCACTTCGCGCAGTTGAGCCAGCGGCACGCTTTCGTTGACCAGGCCCATTTCGGCGGCTTTCTGCCCGCCAAAGGTCTTGCCGGTCATGATGTAGTACAGCGATTGGCGATGGCCCACGGTGTCGGCCATGGCCTTGCTCACCAGGTTGCCCGGCGGGATGCCCCAGTTGATTTCCGAAAGGCCGAAGGTCGCTTCGTCCGCACAGATCGCCAGGTCGCAGGCCACCAGCGGGCTGAAGCCACCGCCGAAGCACCAGCCATTGACCATGGCGATGGTCGGCTTGGCGTACATGCGCAGCAGTTTCCATTGCCATTGCGAGGCTTCGCGACGGATTTTTTCCTGGAGGATTTCCGGGCCGGCGTCCACTTCGCGGAAGTATTCCTTGAGGTCCATGCCGGCGGTCCAGGCTTCACCCGCGCCAGTCAGCACCAGCACGCCGGCGGCAGGGTCCTGCTCGAGGGTTTCGAGGACGTCGATCATTTCCCGGTTCAGGGTCGGGCTCATGGCGTTGCGTTTTTCCGGACGATTGAGAATGACCCAGGCGATGCCTTCTTCGATCTCAACCTTGACGGTGGTCCAACGGCCTTCGTAATTGCTCATGGCGGTACGCTCTTGTTCTGGGTTTGAAGATGAGTCGAAATTAAACCGCAAATATAGTTATGTCAATTAACTATTAATCCGGATAACCAATATTTTTAAGCGATGAAACCTGCGTTTTCCAGGCGTTGTGAAAAGCCGGCATAGCCATGGCGCGCCAACCCCGGCAAACTAGATAGCCTTCTTAACCTCCACCTTCTGAGGATTGCACTGCCAATGGCCAAGCCTTCCACCATCGCCGCCGCCAGCCAGGCCCTGCCCGACAACGACGAGGTACGGCCGCCGCTGGATTCAGCCCTGGACGATCTGATCGGCTACGCCATGCGCCGCGCCCAGCTCAAGCTGTTCCAGAACCTGATCGGCCGGCTGTCGGACCACGACCTGCGCCCTGCACAGTTCTCGGCCCTGGCGATCATCGAGCAGAACCCCGGGCTGATGCAGGCCGACCTGGCCCGCGCCCTGGCCATCGAGCCGCCCCAGGTAGTGCCGTTGCTGAACAAGCTGGAAAGCCGCGCCCTCGCCGTGCGGGTGCGCTGCAAGCCGGACAAGCGCTCCTACGGGATCTTCCTCAGCAAGAGCGGCGAAATCCTGCTCAAGGAACTCAAGGCCATCGCCGCCCAGAGTGACCTGGACGCCACGGCCGCCCTCGACGGCCAGGAACGCGAAGAGCTGCTGCGCCTGCTGAAGAAGGTCTATCAGGACTGAGCGGCCTACCAGAGCGCCACGGTGTAGAGGACCAGGAAACGGGTCTGGTTTTCATCGCGAAACGCCGCGCCGCTCGGGAAGTCATTGCGGTAGATCGACTTGCGCGCCATGAACCCGACGTTCTTCAGCGGGCCGTCCTGGATCACATACCCCAACTCCATCTGGAACTCGCGCTCCTTGCGGTCCTCGGCATTGAAAGCGGCCAGTTCGATGTTGTCGCCGCGCACATAGCGCAGCCGACTCTTGAGCCCCGGCACACCCGCTGCGGCGAAGTCGTAGTCATAGATGGCTTGCCAGGTGCGCTCCTTGGCGTTAAGAAAGTCCGAGCTCATGGTCAGCTCGCTCATGCCCATCAACTCGGTGCCGGAGATATAGGGTGTGGCCGTCTCCCCGCTTGAGTGCATGTAGCCAAGGCTGACGCGATGGCCGCCGAGGCGGTAGCCGAACAGCGCCGAGAGGTTGCGGTTATCCACCTTGCCCGCCTTGGCACTGCCATCCTCGCGGCTGAAAAAACTGCGCAGGTCGCTGGTGAGCACGCCATCGCCCAACGGCAGGTTGTGCAGCAGCGCCAGGGTGTCCTGCTGGTAGAGGTCGGCGACCTGGGAGTGATAGACGCGCAGGCTGAGGTCTTTGTTGACCTGATAGTCCCCGCCCACATACGCCAGGTGCGACGTGGTGGCGGTGGCGTTGAAACGCCGGTTGGGCGAGGCGATGGTCATGGCCTGGTAGTCGGTGGAGTCGCGCTTGTTGATGCGGTCGATGTAGCCGGTGTTAAGGGTCAGGCCCTCGATGTCCTTGGAGCTCAAGGTGGTGCCGCGAAAGGTTTGCGGCAGCAGGCGCGACGGACTGGCAAAGGCGAACGGCAGGAAGATCGACACATCGCCGGCCTTCACTGTCGTTTGCGCAAACCGCAGCTTGGCAGTCGGGGCCAGGCGCGAGTACTCATCGGCGGCGCGCTTGTCGCTGGCCGACACCGGCAGCAACTCGGTGCCGCTGCGGTCCGGCGACGAGTCGAGCTTGACCCCCATCAACCCGCGCACATCCAGGCCGAAGCCCACCGGGCCCGGGGTGTAGCCCGATTCCAGGTTGAGGATGAACGCCTGGGCCCATTCCCGCGCGGCGGTCTTCGCCCCGTCGTCCTTGTAGTCGCGGTCCAGGTAGTAATTGCGCAAGGTCAAGGTGCCGTGGCTGTCGTCGATAAAGCCTGCGGCCCATAGCGAAGTGGGCAACACGCTCAAGACCAGGCATGCCATGAGCAGGCGTGGGGTATTGTTCGACACACAGGCGACGGGCGCCGCTGCAACGGCGTGCTCCATAGGGAGTTCTGGCATGTTCGATGTCCATTTTTTGTTGTTGTTTTTGGGGTGGCACACGCTCGGCCCGGTCGGCTTCGCGAGCCAAGAATGGAAACAGCCGACGGTGCCCGTCAACCACAACTGAGCGATAATCGAACATTAATAAAGCTATCTATTTTTTAGCTGCATATGGATCAACATCACAAGCCTATGAATTACATGAATTTATTCATGTTTTATGGGCAGATTAATCCACGATTCATTTTTTAGTTATCTTTGTTATCTTAATCACCAGCAGCCACTCGCGCTCGTCACCACAACAAAAACAACAATGAGGTTTGCCCATGGACAGTCCATCGCGTCGTTCGACGCTGACTATTGCGTTGTGCTTTATCGTTGCGCTGATCGAAGGGTTCGATCTGCAGGCCGCCGGCACTGCCGCCGCCGGGTTACGTCAAACGTTCGCCCTGGATCCGAAGATGCTCGGCTGGGTGTTCAGCGTCGGCATCATCGGTCTGCTGCCGGGGGCGTTCTTCGGCGGCTGGGTCGCCGACCGCATCGGGCGCAAGAAAATCCTGGTGGGTGCCGTGCTGCTGTTCGGGCTGTTTTCCCTGAGCACCGCGTTTGTCGACAGCTACGCCAGCCTGTTGCTGGTGCGCTTTCTCACCGGCCTGGGCCTGGGCGCCGCACTGCCCAACCTGATCGCGCTGTGCGCCGAAGCGGTGAGCGAACGCAACCGGGGCACGGCCATCAGCGTGATGTACTGCGGGGTGCCGCTGGGTGGCGCATTGGCCGCGGTGGTGGCGATGTTTTCCAGTGAGCACTGGCAGACCACCTTTATCATCGGTGGCCTGGCGCCGTTGCTCGCCGTACCGTTGATGATCCTGCTGCTGCCGGAGTCCAGCGCCTTTCGCCAACAGCGCGACACTCCGCACGGCGCCCGCCCTTCTACCGGCCAGGCGCTGTTCGGCGAAGGTCGCGCCCGCACCACACTGGCCTTGTGGCTCAGCTATTTCTTCACCCTGACCGTGATGTACATGCTGCTTAACTGGCTGCCGTCGCTGTTGCTGGAGCAAGGTTTCAGCAAGCCCCAGGCGGGCATGGTGCAAATGCTCTTCAATATCGGCGGCGCCCTCGGTTCGCTGCTCGGTGGCGTGCTGCTGGACCGCTGCAATGCCGTCAAAGTGGTGCTGGGCGTGTATGCCGGATTGCTCGCAGCGTTGGCCGGGGTCGGGTTGTCGGTGGGCATCGTGCCCATGGCCATCGCCGGTTTTGCCGCCGGCCTGTTCGTCATGGCCGCGCAGTTGGTGCTGTATGCATCGGCACCGCCCTCCTACCCGACCTCGGTGCGCGCCACCGGTGTCGGTGCCGCGGTGGCCGTCGGCCGCCTGGGTTCGGTGGCCGGGCCGCTGGCGGCCGGGCAACTGCTCGCCGCCGGCGCCGGCACCGCCGGGGTACTGCTGGCGACCTCCCCCGGGGTGGTGATTGCCGCACTGACCATCATCAGCGTGATGGTGCGTACGGCGCCCACTAGAACTTATGCAGCCAATTGAGCACCAGTTTGTTGCCCTGCGTGCGGTTCTCCGCCTGCTGCTCGAAGTAGGCATTTACCGATAGCACGTCTTCCTTGCTGAACCCGTAGACCAGGCCTGGGCCGATGGCCCAGACCTTCTCCCGACGCCCGCTCACGGCGTGCCCATCGACCTGGGTGTCGGTGATCTGCTTCAACCAGTAGCCGTTAACCCCCACGCTCAGTTGCTGGCTCACGGCATATTGCAGGGTCAGGTTGGCATGCAACGCCTGCCCGGCCTGGGTATCGGAAACATCCCCGAAGCCTGCCTGCGGATCATCGTTCTTGCCATTCCACAGGTACATGAACCGCCCGCTCGTCGACCACTTCGGGCTGAACCAGTACGTCGCCGCGTAATACGGGTTGAATGACCAGAAATTACTGCCTGGGTTGATCGAGCGCTTGCGGTCATAGGCGCCCACCGGCACCGAGATATCGGCTTCGATACGCTGGGTCAACAGCGGGCTGCCATCGGCACGGCTCAGGGTCGGCAGTTGCAGGAAGGGCCCCACAATCACATCACCAAAGCCGGCGCGAGAACTCAGGGCCGCATTGTTCAACCCGTCGTCGACATCCACATGGGCCAGGGAGGTGTTGATCAGGGTGAATCCGGGCATCGCGCCATTCGCCAAGGGTTGGCCGAGGTAGATGATCTGCGTGGTAGGCGCCACCACTTCCACGTCCTGGTTGGGCAGTGCCAGCTTGTGGCCGTTGGCATCATTGAAACGGCTGGCCCGGGAGTACGTCAGGTATTCCTCCAAATACCACCCAGGGCCGGCGGGTGCCGGTGAGCCGTCGTAGAAACTGGTACTGCCCAGATTGAGGCCGGGCAAGTCGTAAGCATGTGCAGTCGATGACAGTGCGATAAAGGTCCCGGCCGCAGCCGCCCGCAAGATAGGCTTGAGCATCTTGTATGTCCTGTATTTTTGTTGTTGTTCAAGACCCCCGGCACGGTGGATCCGCACCGGGGTTTACCGCTGTAGCAACCCCTACACGTAGGTCGCCGCCAACCCACCGTCCACCGGCAGATTGACCCCGTTGATCCAGCGCGCGGCGTCGGAGCACAGGAAGGCGATCACCGCCGCCACCTCATCGGCCAGGGCCGGACGGGTCATGCGCTGGCTGTCCGCCGCCACCCGCTCCGGCCCGAGCATGCTGACAAAATCGTCGAGAATCGGGGTAAATACCGGCCCCGGCGCCACGCAGTTGATACGCACCGAGTGATCACGAAACCAGGCCTGGGATTGCTGGAAGCTCCACACGATCAGCGCCTCCTTGAAGTACTGATAACAGCTGGCCTGCTCCACCGGATTGGCCGCCAGCCATTGCTGCCCGGCCTCGAAGCTTTGCGTCACGGCCAGGGCCTTGTGCAGCTCCAGGCGTTGCGGCCACTGCGCACCGAGCACCGAAGCGACATTGACGATGCTGCCGCCCGCCGCCATGCGTGGCAGCAGCGCTTGAGTCAGGTGCCGCAACCCCAGGTAATTGACCGTGGCCACCGCTTGCACGGGCGCGGTACCGGGCACGCCGGCGATGTTGCACAGCCCATCGACCCGCGCCGGCAGGCGTGCCACCAGGGCATCGATGCTGGCCGGATCGCCCAGGTCAGCCTGGAAGAAGCCATCCAGGGTCAGTTGCGGTGCATGGCGATCAACGCCGATCACCGTGGCACCCTGGAAGCGCGCGAGCCGCGCCAGCTCGGCGCCAATGCCGGAGGCGACGCCGGTGACGACCAGGGTTTTGTTGTGCAGGTTCATGTTCAAGCCCTCTTGTTTTTGTATAGGCATAGGTGGATCAAAGCGATGAGCCAGGGCTCAGAACGGATAGACAGGTGCAGTGTTCTTCACCGTGACCCACTGCCACTGGCTGTACTCGTCCCAATCGGCCGGCCCGCCTACGCTGCCGCCATTACCGGAAGCGCCTCGCCCACCAAAGGGGTTGATGCATTCGTCGGCGACGGTCTGGTCATTGATGTGCAGCAGGCCGCAGTCAAGCCGCTCGCCGATGGCCATGGCACGCCCGACCGAAGGCGAGATGATCGCGGCCGAGAGGCCGTACTCGGTGCGGTTGGCCAGCTCGATGGCCTCCTCGTCGGTGGCAAAACTGACCACCGTGGCCACCGGCCCGAAGATTTCATCCTCAAACGCGCGCATCCCTGGCCGCACACCGCTGAGCACGGTGGGCTGGTAGAACAATTGGTCGTATTCGCCACCCGCCTCCAACCGTGCGCCCGCTTGCAGGCTGTCGCTGACGATCTCGTGCACGCGCTGCAATTGCCGTTGGTTGATCAACGGGCCGAGCGCGGCTTCACCGCGGGCGGCATTGCCCACGGTCAACGCCCGGGCCTTGTCCACCAACTTGCGCGTGAGGCGTTCGGCGATGGATTCATGGGCGAGAATCAAGCCGGTGGCCATGCAGATTTGCCCCTGGTGCAGCCAGGCGCCCCAGGCGGCATTGCTCGCGGCCAGGTCGAGGTCGGCGTCTTCGAGAATGATCAGCGGGTTTTTGCCGCCCAGTTCCAGCGCGACTTTTTTCAGGTGGCGTCCGGCCACTTCGGCGACTTTGCGCCCCGCCGCCGTCGACCCGGTGAACGCAATCATCTGCACATTCGGATCGCGGCACAGCGCCTCACCCGCCGGCGCGGCGCCGGGCAACACCTGCAGCAGGCCCTTGGGCAAGCCCGCCTCCTCGAACAGCCGGGCGATGAGAAAACCACCGCTGACCGGGGTCTGCGGGTCGGGCTTGAGCACCACCGCATTGCCCGCCGCCAGGGCCGGCGCCACCGAGCGCAGCGACAGCACCAGCGGAAAATTGAACGGTGAAATCACCCCGACCACGCCATGGGGCTGACGCCGGGCATAGGACAGGCGACCGGCCGCACTGGGCAGCACCAGCCCGTGAGGTTGGGACAACAGCCCCGCCGCCTGATACAGCAGCACAATCGCTTCGCGCACTTCGTGTTCACCCTTGAACAACGCGCCGCCGGTTTCCCGCGCGACGTACAGCGCCAGTTCGGCAAAGGACTGCTGGGCCAGGTCCGCCGCCTTGCGAAACACCTCGGCGCGCTCCCGTGGGCCGAGTGCTGCCCAGGCCGGCTGCGCCAACGCCGCGCTGCGGCAGGCGACGGCGATGTCGGCCGGGTTGGCCATGGCGCAGCGCATCAGGGGTTCGCCGGTGGCGGGTTCGATCACCGGGATCACGGACCCCGAGGCGGGTATCCAGTCGCCGTTGAACAGGCATTCGGACGCAATGGCCCGCTGTAGCAAGTGGGTGGTTTCAGGTACTGACATGGCAACTCCCGGTTCTTGTAATTGTCATCGCCTGCACAGGGTGCAAACGCCGCATCAAGCCTTGAGCAAAGGCTGTGCCGCTTGCACGCAACAACGCTGACATAAAGCATCGAGGGCTCTGGGACGGGGCCTGGCACACACCGCTCATACCTCACCCGCCAATCGACTGCAAAAACCGCAGCGCTGCCACTTGTTCAATTGATAAGGTTATGTTTAATAACTATCTGAGCAGTTACTCATATCGATCACTCGCTTTGCAGGGGCATAACAATGACTAATCCCCCCAGCGCGCTGCCCGACGACCGGGTGGCCAGCGCGCCCTACCATCCGCGCGGCGACAGCCGCCAACTCAGTGACAGCAGCTCGCCCACCCCGGCGGAACTGACTGACTGCCTGTTCTTCTCGCCCGAAGACGGGCGTATCTGGCTCAACGATCAACGCATGGTGTTGCTGCACGGTTCGTCGTTCGGTGCCCTGCGCCGGGAAGTCATCGAGCGCCTGGGGCTGGAGCAGGCGCGTGGCCTGTTCACCCGCACCGGTTATGTCTCCGGCGCGCGGGACGCGCGGTTGATCCGCGAGCGCTGGCCACAGGCCGATGCCGCCGCGGTGTTCCGCGCCGGGACCCACCTGCACACCCTGGAAGGCATGACCAAGGTTGAACCGCTGCACTTCAAGTTCGATGCCGACTCGGGGTTCTATGAAGGCGAGTTCCTCTGGCACCACTCCTGCGAGGCCGATGAACACGTGGGCGCCTACGGCATCGGCCAGGACCCGGTGTGCTGGACTGAAACCGGCTATGCGATCGGTTTTGTCAGTGGCCTGTTCGGGCAAATGGTGATTTTCCGCGAGGTGGAATGCCGGGGCATGGGCCACCGCTGTTGCCGGGTGATCGGCAAGACCGCGGAGCAATGGGGTGACGTCGAGCAGGACCTGCGCTACCTGAATGTGTCCCAGGCCGTCACCAACGCCACGGTCGCGCCCACGCCCGACCACCCGGTGAACCACAGTGCCAGGGCCAACCCGCCGCAAACACTGGTGGGTGCGAGTGCGGCCTTCAACGCCGCGACACAAGCCCTGCAACGTGTCGCACTGACCCCGGCAACGGTGTTGATCAGCGGCGAGTCAGGGGTCGGCAAGGAGATGTTTGCGCGCCAGTTGCACCAGCTCAGCCGCCGCCAGGACAGCCCGTTCGTGGCGCTCAATTGCGCCGCCATTCCGGACAACCTGATCGAGGCCGAACTGTTCGGTGTCGAACGCGGCGCCTATACCGGCGCGACGCACTCGCGGCCTGGACGTTTCGAACGGGCCCAGGGCGGCACGCTGTTTCTGGATGAAATCACCAGCCTCAGCCTGGCCGGGCAAAGCAAGTTGCTGCGGGCCTTGCAGGAACGGGAAATCGAACGGGTCGGCGGAGTGCGCGGTATCAAGGTGGATGTGCGCGTGGTGGCTGCCACCAATCTCGACCTGCGTAAAGCCGTGGCTGACGGCAGCTTTCGTGAAGACCTGTTCTACCGCTTGAATGTCTACCCCATCGCCCTGCCCCCGCTGCGCGAACGCCGGGACGACATCCCGCTGTTGATCAATGCGTTCCTCACGCGCTTCTGCCAGGAATACGCGCGAACGCCGGCGGGCCTGACCATGCGCGCCCTGAAGGTGTTGCTGCGCTATGACTTCGCGGGCAATGTGCGCGAACTGCAAAACCTGATCGAACGCGGCCTGATCGCCAGTGACGAAGGCCAACCCATTGACCTGGTGCACCTGTTTCGCAACGAACCGATGCCGGCCGATCCCTACGGCCTCGACGACCACGGCAGCCTGTCCAACAGCGCACCGCCGCCGTGCCTGGCACTGTTCGACACCCTTGGCCAACTGGAACCGGGGTTTTCCATCGAAGGCCTTGAATCGCGCCTGCTCAATGAAGCCCTGCAACGCAACGCCGGCAACCTGGCCGCCGCCGCCAGGCTTGTGGGGCTCAGCCGCGCTCAATTTGCCTACCGGTTGAAGAAGCATCAGCGGCAAATCCCTTGAATGCCAATTAGTGCTTTAAAAGCTTTACCCAATTAAGTATTTTGCAGGGATACCGGGGCGATAAGCGCCCCTCTTTTTACTCGTGACAAGGATCTCCTGTGAGCGGACTGCGTGAACGTCAGAAAGCCGAACGCCGGCAAGCTATCAGCAAGGCCGCGATCGAGCTGTTTGAGCGCCAGGGTTTCCAGAACACCACCATCGAACAGATCGCCAGCCAGGCCGGGGTGTCGCCGCCGACGGTGTTCAAGTACTTCGGCAACAAGCAGGAAATCATCCTGGAAATCCTGCACCACGCCGATCAGCGCGCAATCAGCGACACCCGCCGCGAGATCCACACAATCGACGATCCGGTCGAAGCGCTGTGCCACCTGGAAAGCCTGCTCACCGGCTATGCCCTGGAAGTCATGCACCCCAGCCTCTGGCGTGAACTGCTGCCGCTGATCCTGTTCGGCGGCAGCAATGAACTGCCGGCCGGTTATCGCGCCATGAACGATGCGCTCAGGGCGCAAATCAGCGAACTGCTGCGGGAACTGCAACGGGCCGGCAAGCTGCGCCCACAACTCGATGTGGAATTGGCCGCGTTCCTGTTGAACGACTATTCGCACCTGCAACTGTTCAGGCTGGTGAACCAGGAACACCCGGATATCGACGCGCACTCGACCCAGGTCAGGCGTATCACCGAGCTGCTGTTCTACGGCATGCAGGCCTGACAGCTTCCAGGGCCGGGCCTCAGTAAAAGCGATAGCAACGAATTACCACCTGGTCGGCGCCCGGGTAATGCACCAGGCCGATAAAACTTGAACGGGTGAGCCAGTCCAGCCGCCCCTTGGGCACCTGAAACACCGGGGTGCAGGTGCAGCGGTACTCCGTCTCAGGAATCGGCCATTGACCGTCGCGCTCCATCTGGCGCCCGTACTCAGTCATGGTCAATATGCCGCGGTTACGGATGTTGACCACCTCGCCTTCGTCGGTCCTCAGGCTGTAGCGGGCATCCAGTTGACCGATGCCATCCGGGCGTAAAACAAAACAATCGTCTCCGCCCGCCAGGACCTGGCCGCTGATGCCGACCCCATCGAAGTCCCCGCCCACAATCGGGTAGTTGCAGCGCAGGCCTTCAACGCTGTCGCCCAGGGTCACACCCGGCCCTATCGCGACGCGCAGGGTCAGCACCCGCTGCAAGTTGGGGGCAATGTCAATCCGTTCAGTCATGGCAAGCTCCAAGCCCGGCGCACACGCACCGGGCCACACTGATCAGCGGTTGCTCTTGATGGCCGTCCAGGTGCGGGTACGGATGCGCTCCACGGCGGCCGGAATCGGTTCCAGGGCGAACAGGGTCTTGCGCGCTTCCTCCGGCACATACATGTTGGGGTCGTTGCGGATGCTGGCGTCCACCAGCGCAGTGGCGTCCTTGTTCGGGTTGGGGTAGCCGATCCTGTTGCTGATGCGCGCAATCACGTCCGGGCGCAGGATGTAATTGATGAACGCATGGGCCTCCGCCAGGTCGGGTGCCTTGGCCGGGATCATCATCACGTCCGCCCACATCGGCGCGCCTTCCTTGGGCAGTGCCATCTCGACCTTGACGCCCTTGCCGGCGGCATCTGCCAGTCGCGTGGCCAATGCGACACCGCCGGACCAGCCCACGCCCACACAGATATCACCGTTGGCCAGGTCCATGCCGTAGCGCGACGAATTGAAGTAAGTGACGTAAGGGCGAATCTTCATCATCACGGCCTGGGCTTGCACATAGTCCTCACGCTTTTGGCTATTGGGGTCGAGGCCCTTGTAGTGCAAGGCAATCGGCAGGATCTCGTTGCCGGCGTCGAGGAAACCCACGCCACAACTGGCGAGCTTGGCGAGGTTTTCTTCCTTGAAGATGATGTCCCAGCTGTTCATCTGCACGTCAGGACCCAGGGCCTTGCGCACCTTGTCGACGTTGTAGCCGATCAATGTGGTGCCCCATAGGTAAGGCACGGCGTAGCGGTTGCCGGTGTCACCCACGGCTTCCAGGGATTGCATGAACTGCGGGTCCAGGTGCTGCCAGTTCGGCAACTGCTGGCGGTCCAGCGGCTGCACGGCCCCGGCCGTGATCAAGTGCCCCAGGTTGGCGGTGCCGGGGAACACCACGTCATACCCGGAGTTGCCCGTCAGCAGCTTGGACTCCATGGTTTCGGCACTGTCGAACACATCGTAAATCGGGCGAATGCCGGTTTCTTCCTGGAAACTCTTGAGCACTTCGGGTGGCAGGTATTCGATCCAGTTGTAGATCCGTACGGTGCGTTCTTCAGCCAGGCAAAAACCACTGATGAGCAACGAGGCGACAGTGCCCAGCACGGTGTTACGCAAAAATCTGTTCATGATCAAAACACTCCAGCGCGGCCGCGATGGCTCGCAGCACTTAATAGCGGTAGGTGAAATACAGTTCCAGCGCACTGAACATCTGGTTGTTACCGAACACCTGTTTGGCGGCGGCCAGCGGCTTGACCCAGTTGTAGGACAGCGACGTATAGAACGACGGCGTGGGCGTCCAGTCGAGGAAAACCACACTTTCGTCAGCAAAGCGCCGATCGCTGACCGGCGCGCCCATGTAGTTTTTCTCGTCCAGCCAGAACTGGTAGTGAATCGCGCCGAGGGCCAGGGTGTCGTTGAGGTGGGTCTTGAGGGAGAACTGCTGGACGTTTTCGTTGCTGTTGAACAGCAGGTAGTTGCCGACCACATCCCCGACCAGCCACGTGCTCCAGTCGACAAAGCCCTTGCTCAGTGAATCCCAGGCTTTCTGGCGGTTGTCGGTAAGGTTGTCGTCGCCGGAAAAGCTCGCGTAGCGGTAGCCAATGATCGGCGTCAGCGGCAAGGTAGTGAAGGCATAGTCGGCCTGGGCATACCAGGCGTTGGCATCGTAGTCGACACCCTCGCCGCTGCCGCGCTCCAGCGCGTATTCGGCATTCAGGGTCAGCGCCTGGACGCCGGGCACCTTGGCGTTGAGCGCCCTGACGTTGTACACCTGCATCCCGTCCCGACGGCGCGGCAGCGTGCTGCCCCGGGGGCCAAGGGCATTGACCTTCATGGCCATGGCGCCGAGCGTAACCTGGTCATCGAGGTTGTAATCCACGTTCACGCCGGTCATGCGGAAATCGCCCAAGTCGTCATCGGTACGCAAGGTGAAGGCCTGGGACTTCAGCGCGTCATGATCCCAGGCCAGGATCGCTGAGTCCTTGAACGCAGTTCGCGGGCCGAGCCAGTAGGCGCCGTCCTTGTACTGGTCGAGGTTACCGTCCATGACGATGAACCCCGTACCGATCATGTAGTTCTGGCGGCCGGCGGTGAACTTCCACTCGCCGACGCGAAAACCGCCGTAGAGTTCTTCGGCTGCGACCTTGCCGTCGGAACTGCGGCTGAAGCCTCCCGCATCGCCATCGCCGAAGGTGCTCGCCGCCACCAGGGAACCGCCGGCCAGCAGGCTGAAATCCGGTTGCAACGCATACTCAAGCTTGACCCCCGGCTTTACGTAGACCTCTTGCCAGTTGATCCGGGCGCCGCCGTTTTTACCGTTGCGTGCATCGACCTGGCCGCTGCCGAAGTTGACGCCACGGGTAAACAGCGTCGCCCCACCCGCCGTGAGATTGACTTCACCCTTGAGATCGCCGTCCTCAAAGGTGTAGCCCGCCAACGCGACGTGGGTGGTCAAGGGTAAGCCGAACGCTAACAGCGCTCGGGAAAAACGCTTGGTGAAAACCATAAGAAGCTCCTGTGGAATTATTGTTGTTACAGGGCAGTCAATGGCGACGCAGAGCGCCGCCAACACCTGGGCAAGCCAGGTGAATAGAACGCAAGACTCTTATTGTTTGGGCGTGGGTCAGCGACTCAGGTGGGCGGCGATCGCGCGCAGCATGCGCACGCTGTCGTTATCGAACGGGCTGACTGCATCGGTGAGCGACGATTGCTTGACGATCACCACGCCGGACGGTTTGTCGATGAACAGGTATTGGCCGTGGATCCCTCCGGCCATCAGGGCTTGGCTGTGGTCGTTGAACACGTACCACTGGCTGCGATAGGACGCACCGGGCGTCCAGCTGGAGAACTCGGCATTTTGCGCGTAGATCGCCGGATCAGCGCCGGCGGCGATACGGGCCACGGTCTCAGGCGACAGCAGCTCAACGCCGTCCTGGCGACCGTCGTTGGCGAGCAGGCGACCGAAGCGCGCCATGTCTCTCAAGGTGGCACTGAAGCCCGCCCCGGCAACGTTACGGCCCCAGGGATCGGCCATGAAATAACCGTCGCGTTCGCACCCCAAGCGCCCCCAGATCTGTTCCAGCATCTGACTGCACGCCTGGCCCGAGGCACGTTCCATGACCCATGCCAGGACTTCGGTGGTGGCGGTCACGTAATGGAAAAAGCCGCCGTGTGCGCCACGTTTTTTCAGTGACGGCAGGTATTGGTACAGCGATTCAAACTGGGCGTATGGCGCCGGTGCCGGCTGGAAACCGCAGGCATAACCGTACTGCGAACTCTCGGAGGCGGGATCGTCATACACCTCGCTGTAGTCGATGCCCACGGCCATATCGAACAACTGGCGCACGGTGGCATCGCCAAACGCACTGCCCACCAGCTCAGGCACGTAGTACGCGGCGGACAGCTCAGGCTTGAGCATGCCGTTGGAAACCAGTTGTTCGCCGAGGGTGCCGATCAGCGACTTGGTCACCGAAAACATGATGTGCCGGTCATCCGCGCGCTGGCCGTTGAAGTAGCGCTCGAACAACACCGTGTCGCCCTGCATCACTAAAAAAGCGTCGGTCTGGCTGGCCACAAGGTGTTCGATCACGCTGATGCTGAGCCCGCATTCGCTGTCGAAACACAGCGGGTCCAGCGCTGTGGGCGCTTCCTTGAGCTGACCGGCAGGCCTTGAACCCGCCGCCACATCAATCGTGGGGCGCAGCCGCGCCAGATGACGGAACCCCCACTGGCTGAAGGGCGCGCGCATCCAGTTGTGCCACGTTACCCGGTGATTCGGCTCGGCCGGGAAGCCCTGCATCAGCACAGGTGCCACGGGGGTTGCAAAGCACGACTCATTGGCCTCGACGTAAAGAGTCGCCAGTACAGACGGGGTTTTAAGGCTCATCGGGATAACCCTGAAGATGACTCTGCATGGGAGCAGATGCACAGGAATAATTATCCGATATTTTGTTTTAGTCAATAAAACTATTTACTCGTTAATTTTACAAACAGTTGTACGACAACGAATACACGCATGATAGTATTTCTCATGCAGCGGACGTTCGATTCGCTGCACCAGTGGCAAGGACGTCCGCTCGAGAAACGCGCATGCCTGTGCGCGTTTAAACACTCAAGTTAATCAAGGATCTGATTACTCATGACAACCCCCTCAACCTTCACTGCCTCAACACTGGCCAGTGCCGTTATCGGTGCCCTGCTGTTTTCCAGCGTTCCTGCGCATGCCGCGGACATCTGGCTGGATTCGGCCACCACTGGTTGGGCCACTCAGAACGGCGGCACCAAGGGCGGCTCGCGAGCTGCGGCGAATAATATCTACACGGCAAAAAACGCGGCGGAGCTGAAAACCGCACTGAGCGCGTCGGTGGGCACCAACGGCCGCATCATCAAGATCACCGGCATCATCGATATCAGCGAAGGCAAGGCTTATACGACGACTGCTGATATGAAGGTACGCGGTCGCCTGGATATTCCTGGCAAAACCACCATCGTCGGTACCACCAGCAATGCCGAGATCCGTGAGGGTTTCTTCTATGCCAAGGAAAACGACGTCATCATCCGCAACATCACCATCGAAAACCCTTGGGATCCCGAGCCGAAGTGGGACCCCACGGACGGCAGCGCCGGCAACTGGAACTCGGAATACGATGGCCTGACCATCGAGGGCGCCAATAACGTGTGGGTCGATCACGTGACCTTCACCGATGGCCGCCGTACCGATGACCAGAACGGCAGTGCCAACGGCCGTCCGAAGCAGCATCACGACGGCGCGCTGGATGTAAAAAACGGCGCCAACTACGTGACCATCTCGTACTCGGCGTTCAAGTCGCACGAGAAGAACAACCTGATCGGTTCCAGCGACAGCCGCACCACCGACGACGGCAAGCTCAAGGTCACCATCCACAACAGCCTGTTTGAGAATATCTCTGCCCGTGCGCCGCGCGTGCGTTTCGGCCAGGTGCATCTGTACAACAACTACCATGTGGGCAGCACCAGCCATAAGGTGTACCCGTTCTCGTACGCTCACGGTGTGGGCAAGAACTCGAAGATCTTCTCCGAGCGTAACGCCTTCGAGATCGCCGGTATCAGCGGTTGCGACAAGATCGCCGGCGATTACGGTGGCAGCGTCTACCGCGACACCGGCTCGACCCTCAACGGCAGCGCATTGAGCTGCTCGTGGAGTTCGAGCATCGGCTGGACCCCGCCGTACAGCTACACTCCGCTGGCTGCCGATAAGGTCGCCGCCGACGTCAAGGCCAAGGCCGGCGCCGGTAAGCTCTAAGCAGCGGTGTCACCTTCGTGAAATGAAAAGCCCTCGGTGACGAGGGCTTTTTTGCTACTGCACCAGTTGGTTGATCTCGATGATCGGCAACAGCACCGCCATCACGATCACCAGCACCACCGCGCCCATCACCACGATCATCAGTGGCTCCAGCAGTGCGGTCATGCCCATCGCCCGGCGCTCGATATCGCGGGACAGTGTCTGCGCGGCGCGATCGAGCATCGGCGGCAGCGAGCCGGTCTTTTCGCCGCTGGCGATCAGGTGGATCAGCAGTGGCGGAAATACTTTCTCCGCCGCCAGCGCCGTGGCCAGGCTGACGCCTTCGCGCACCTTGGCAGTGGCGTCGTTGACGCACTGGCTCAGGCAGTCGTTGGACAAGGTCTGGCGTGCCGCTTCCAATGCACGCAACAGCGGCACCCCGGCGCCGCCGAGAATCGCCAGGGTCGAGGCAAACCGTGCGGTATTGAGCCCGAGTACAAAACGCCCGATCAGCGGCAGGCGCAACACGCGGCGATGCCAACCCAGACGCGCCAGCGGGTTGCGCAGGTACACACGCCAGCCCCAGAAACCCGCGATCAAAGCACTGAGGCACAGCCAACCCCAACCGCGAATGAAATCACTGGCATTGAGCATCGCCAATGTCAGCCCGGGCAAGTCCTGGCGCGCCTGGGAAAACGCACTGACCACCTGGGGCACCACGTAGCTGAGCAGGAAGATCACGATGGCGATCGAGACCAGCCCTACCACCCCAGGATAGATAAACGCGGTGAGGATTTTACTGCGCAGGTTATTGCGTTCTTCGATGTAGTCGGCCAACCGCTCCATCACCTGGGCGAGGTCGCCGGACTCCTCCCCCGCCGCAATCAGCGCGCGGTAGATCTCCGGAAAGTCCCGTGGCCGCGCGGCCAAGGCATCCGCCAGGCGCATGCCGCTGCGTACATCGGCACGCACCGCACTCAGGGCCTGGACGATGTGTTTGCGCTCGGCTTGTTCCACCGTGGCACTCAACGCGGCCTCCAGTGGCAGGCTGGCGCTGAGCAGGCTGGCCAGTTGCCGCGTGGCCCAGGCCAGGTCGTTGTCCGACAGCTTGGCGCTGAACAGGCCCGCGCCAGCCCCCGAGGCCGTATTTTGCTCAAGGTGCACCGACAAGGCCGTCAAGCCACGCCGGCTCAAAATCCCGAACGCCTCGCGCTGACTGTCGGCTTCCAGGTGTCCGCTCTCGATCTTGCCCATGGCGTCGGCGGCTTCGAAACGGTAGCGATTCATCAGGCGTCCCGTGTCACGCGGAGCACTTCTTCGGGTGCCGTCACGCCGCTGTTGACCCAGCGTTCGCCATCCTCACGCATGCTGCACATACCGGCGCTGCGAGCTGCGGCCCTGAGCGCCTGCTCACCGGCACCCTGGTGAATCAGCGCGCGAATCGCGTCGTCAATGCAGAACAGTTCATGAATGCCGGTGCGACCGCTGTAGCCGGTGTGGTTACACGCCAAACACCCGAGTGGACGCCAGGTGCCCGGGCTGGCCGGGTCTTCTTCCTTGCATTGCGGGCAGAGACGACGCACGAGGCGTTGCGCCAGAACCCCAAGCATTGAAGACGCCAGCAAAAACGGCTCGACGCCCATGTCCAGCAGGCGATTGACGGCGGATACCGCGTCGTTGGTGTGCAACGTAGCGAGTACCAAATGCCCCGTGAGCGAGGCCTGCACCGCGATTTGCGCGGTCTCCAAATCGCGGATTTCACCGATCATGATGACGTCCGGGTCCTGACGCAGGATCGCTCGCAGCGCCAGTGCGAAGGTCATGTCGATCTTGGCATTGACCTGGATCTGGCTGATGCCCGGCAAGTCGTATTCCACCGGGTCCTCCACGGTGAGGATATTGCTGGTGCTTGCATCCAGCCGTGCCAGCGCCGCGTACAGGCTGGTGGTCTTGCCGCTGCCCGTGGGCCCGGTGACCAGCACGATGCCGTGGGGCTGGCGGATCAGGGTATCGAGCCTGGCCAGTACCGAGGGCGCCATGCCCAGGGTTTCCAGTTGCAGACGGCCGGCTTGCTTGTCGAGCAAGCGCATCACCACCCGCTCACCATGCCCGGTGGGCACGGTCGACACACGAATATCAATCGGCCGCCCGGCCACGCGCAGGGCGATGCGGCCGTCCTGGGGCAAGCGTTTTTCGGCGATGTCGAGCTGGGCCATGATCTTGATCCGCGACACCAGCGCGCCATGCAACGCCTTGCGCGGCGACACCACATCCCGCAGGGTGCCGTCGACGCGGTAACGCACCACGGAGTGGGTTTCATACGGTTCAATGTGAATATCACTGGCCTCGTCCCGCGCTGCCTGTGTGAGCAAGGCGTTGATCATACGAATCACCGGCGCGCCGTCCTGGGTGTCGAGCAGGTCGGTGATTTCGGGCATGTCCTGCATCAGGCGGTCGAGGTCGACCTCGTTTTCCGCCGCGCCCACCACGGCGGCGGCGCTGCCCGTATCGGCATAAGCACTGGCGAGGAGGCCGTCGAGTTCATCGTCGCGTACCTGCTCGAGGTGGGCCTGGCCGAACTGGCGCCGTACTTCGCTGATGGACCAGCCGGGGGTGGAGGGGCAGACGGTCAGCAGCATGCCGTCGTCGCCGGGGCGCAGGAGGATGCGTTGGGATTTGGCCCAGGCGTAGGGCAGCAGGCTCATACCCCTCTCCCACAGGAATACACATTGGGTCCTGCGTACAGCAGGCTCATGGTCGCGCACCTACAGGCACCGCGCGAATCACCGCCCTCGGCCCCTGCTGCTGCCCGCCCGGAATCCCCTTCTCCACCGCCGGCAACTGCGGCGCCTGCACATCCGGCATCGCCCAGCTGTGTTCCGGCTGGGAATGGCCCTGGGCACGGCGCATGTAGTCATAGCGGTTCAGGGTGATCGCGCGCCCGGCCCCACTGTCGCGGATGATATACGGGCGCAGGAACACCATCAGGTTGGTCTTGGTGACCGCCCGGCGTTCATTGCGAAACAGCACACCCAGCCCCGGAATGCTCGACAGCCACGGCACGGCTTCATTGCTCTGGCTGTAACCGTCCTGGAGCAGGCCGCCGAGGACCATGATCTGCCCGTCGTCGAGCAAAATACTGGTGTCGATCGCGCGCTTGTTGGTGACGATCCCGGCCGACGCGGCGCTGCTGGACGCGCGCTCATCGATGCTGCTGACTTCCTGGTAAATATCGAGTTTGACCGTGCCACCCTCGGAGATTTGTGGGCGCACATTCAGCTTCAAGCCGACCTCTTCACGGGTGACCGTCTGGAACGGATTATTGCTGGTACCGCCGCCACCGGTCACGTAGCTGCCACTGACAAACGGGATGGTCTGGCCAACAAAAATACTGGCCGCCTCGTTATCCAGGGTCAGCAGGTTCGGCGTCGACAGTACGTTGCTGCCGCCTTTGCTTTTAAGCGCGCGGGCCAACACCTTGAGGTCCATGACCTTGCCAATGCCGGGCACATCCACGGTACCGTTGATAAAGCCGAGGCTGAGCCCGCCGGGCAGCACGTCAACGCTGGTCTTGCCATTCAGGTTGAACCCCGCGCCGCCCAGGTTAGTCCCGCCAATCACGCCTTTGCCGGCCAGGTCGCCGCTCTGCCACTGCACGCCGAACTCATTGGCATCGTCCTCGCCGACTTCAACGATAAGGCTTTCAATCACCACTTGGGCGCGGCGCTGGTCGAGCATGTCGATGACTTCACGCAGGTTGCGGTACAGCGGCTCCGGGGCAGAAATCAGCAAGGTGTTGGTGGTCGAGTCGGCCTGGAGGGTCACGCCACCGGCGGTGAAGGCGACGTTTTGCTCATTCGTTTGCCCGCCGGGCTGGCTGCTCGAGCTGCTGTTCGTCTGCGCCGACTCATTGGCGCTGGTGGTACTGCCTTGGCCACTGCCCTGCCCGGTCTGGCTGCCGGAGATATTGGCACCCATTGTGCTGAGGGCCGACCGCGCATTGTCACCGCCACCGCTGTCGCTTTCACCGGTCAGCAAACCGCGTAACGACTGCGCCAGTTTCGCGGCCTGGGCGTTGCGCAGGTACACCACGTGCAAATTGCTTGGGTTGGCTTGGGCGTTATCCAGCTTGTAGATCAAGTTACGCGCCAACTCGGTTCGCTCCGGGCTGCCGGCACGAATCACGATCGCGTTGGAGCGCGGGTCGCCCACCACCGTGATTTTCTGCGTCGGATCGCTGCCCGGCTGCTCCAGCAGTTGCGAGACCATCTCGGCGATATCCACGGCGATCCCGTTTTGAACCTGCACCACGTCGGTGTCGATGGCGCTCGGGGTATCGATACCGTCGATAAGCTGCGCCACCCGCGCCAGGTTCTCGGCGTAGTCGGTGACAACGATGGTGTTGTTGCCCGGATAGGCGTTGATCGGATTGTTTGGCGAAACGATCGGGCGCAGTACCGGGATCAGGTTCACCGCGTTTTCGTATTGCAGGCGGAAGGTGCGCGTGAGCATGCCGCTGCCGCCCGGCTTGTCGGCACTGTAGATCGGCCCGCCGAGCAGCTTGGCATCGGCCTCGGGCACCACGTGCGCGATACCGCCAACATCCACCACGCTGAAGCCCTGCATGCGCAGTGCCGCCAGCAGCATGTCGTAGGCCTGATGCGCCGGCACCTGCCCTTCGGAAACCAGCGTGAGGGAACCCTTGACGCGCGGGTCGACCAGGAACTGCTGCCCCGTCGCACGGGACAACGCCCGCACCACGGCTTGAATGTCGGCCTCGACGAAATTCAGCGTGACCGGTTGATCGCCCAAGGGTTTGCTCGGCGCCACGCCGCTGTGACCGGCACCGCTGCCACGTGTGGGGTTGGTAACCTTGTGCAAGGGCCGCGACTGCCGTTCGATTTGCACTTGCGCACGCTGCCGGTCTACCAGGGCATCGCCGCTGCGCTGGGTGGTGGCCAGGGGCAGGCCGAGCTCACTGTCCTGGGGTAAATCCGCCGTGGGTTGCGCGCTGCACGCCCCCAGTGCGAGCAACAGAAACGGCGCAGCCGTGCGTACATAATGGGAACCTGACCACTTCATGATGCTTCCTTAGCGCCGTGCATCCGATCCATACGGACGGTTCCTGTGAGAGTGCCTGCCGTGTTGTCGGCCGAGGCTTCGCTGGCGCGCTGCAAACGAGCCTCCACCACGTCCAGCGAAAATTGCCTGGGGTCACTCAATAACCAGCCGAGCACCGCATCGGCGGGGGCCGCGTCCAGTGTCAGTTGCCAGGACGCATCCTGGGCCTGTAACCGGTAGTACCCCGTCAGTCCGGCGGCGTCGAGGGATTGCCGCAATGAGTGTTCAAGGTCCAGCCCGACAGGCGTGGTGACCTCGCGAAGCAACAGCGCCAGTGCCTGGCTCTGGGCGCGCAGCTTCGGGGTTTCGGCTTGCCAATAGTCAATGCTCTTGAGCGCCGGCTGGATCAGCGACAGCCAGACCAACAGGCTGGCGAGAAACACCGCCGCACCGCTGAGCATGGTTTTTTCCCGCGGAGCCAACGCTTTCCAGCGTCCTCTGAATGCCATCAGCCTCGGATTATTCATCGTCGTTTTCCACGCTGGAATCACCCTCTCCCGACGCGGGTTCGGCCATCGCACTCAGCGTCCAGATGCGCTCGTTGCGGTGGGCGGAAAGTCCCGCCTGGCTCAGCGCAGCCTGTACAGCGCCGTCGGCAGCGGGAGTGGCTTCGGCGGTCATCTGCAGCTGCAACTGGCGCTCGCTGAAGGTCAACCGCTGGACGCTGCCGGCCATGAACGGCAGCGCCATGGCGGCTTGCTGCACCAGGTAAGCAAAGTCGTGATTGAGCTGCGCGGGCCCTCCCCCTTGCCGGTTCGCCAACTGCTGGCGAGCCTGTTGCAGAGGGTTGAGAATCACCGGCAGCTCGGGAAATGCGTGCTTCACGCGCTGGCTCATCTGCTGCTTGAGCTGCTGCCCTTGCGCAACCTCGCGGGCGGCGTAAAGGTTGAGCCCGGCCACCCAGACACCCACGGCCAACGCACAACAGCCCAACGCCCGCCCCCAACCGGCCGCCTGTGCAGTGCGCCGACCGACCCCGGCGTGCAATCCCCAGCCAGGGGCAGCGCCGTTCCAGCGCTGATGGTCCACGGGCCACAGCACACTTTCGCCGGTGGCGGCGAGCGCTTCCAGACGGTCCTCAACCAACGGTTCCACCGCCCCATGGGCGAGGGTGAAACGCAGCAGCAACTGGCCCTCTACCACACACCCATTGACCTGCCCGGCCGCTGGCACGGCTAAGCGGTAAGGCGCTGGATACAGGCCGCCCAGCTTCAATCCGTGCAGGCCAAGCAACTGATCGAGGCGATCCAGTACAGCCTTGGGCAGCCAGCTCAGGTGCACCTGTCCATCGGCATCTCGAGCGCTGTGCGCCACATGCATCTGCTCGCTGGGCCCCAGGATCAAGGCCTGCGCAGCGCAGGTAACGGCCGCATCGATACGGGACGCTGACAGCGGCGGAAGTTCAATGCGCGTAAGTACCGTGTCCATGGGGTGAAGGAAACACTCGACGGCCTGAGACTTGACCTGTTGTCCCAGCTGGCCAAGGGTGCTGATGCCGGTATGACTGACGTGCCCCTTGCGGTCCAGTTGCGCGAACTCAAGCTCGGTGTCCGACGTCAAGGACTCCAGCGGCGGCAAGGCAAGACGCAGGCGTGTCATACGCCCAGCCTCGACCAGATCACCCTGGGCATTGCGTCTTCCGGACGATGCAGCAGCGCAGCCAGGTGAACACGGCGCTGATTGCGGCGGGCCTGCCCCTGGAGCAGGAACCACTCACTGGTGATCCCGACGTTGAGTTCATCCACGTTCAGGTTGGGCAATCGCGCACGGTTAACGAAGTCGCCGCGATTGATAAACCACTGGCCGCGATCGCGCTCGGCGACCAACGCCTTGGCCTGCGCCCAGGACAAACCCGGCACCACCGCGGCCAGCACCTCAGCGCTGGCCGTATTGCCGTTGACCCAGGTGTTGACCGGAAGAATGCTGACGTAGTGCTCCAGCCGTGCCAAGACCCGCTCATTGAGGCCTTCGATACCGCGTAATTGATCAAGACTGCGCAGCATCGGCTGGGTGGCGGGTAATGGCGGGGGCGGCTGCCCCACTGTTGAGGCAACCGGCCTATGTGGGTAGGCCGCAATCACGCGTTGGCTGATGCGCTGCGCCAGGCGGGCCTCGACACCGATCATCTCGCACAACCGCTCAAAGCTGCGCATCTGCCCGAGATCAACAGACTCTTGGGCGATTAAATTGCGCAGGTTGAACTTGCCTTGCAGGTCCTCAAGGCGGCCTTCGAATTCGCCGTCCTGAGCGGTGTTGATCGGCCGGGCCCATGGCTGGTCAAGCCGCGTCAGCACATCCTGCTCGCGGGCGTCCCGAAGCAATCGCCGGCTGACTTCCAGGCCGCCCAGCAGTGATGCACTGCCCTGCACTCGCGCCTGCTCGGCCTCAAGTGAACGGGTAAAAACGCTCTGGCGGGTGAGCATGCCGGCGGCGAACACAGCGACCACCGCCGCGATCAGCATCGCGCTGATAATCGCCATGCCGCGCTGTTTCGCCCCTGTGGGCGAGTGTGATTTCATGGCCGCGCTTAGAGCTGCCAGGATCCGATATCGGCATTCACACCGTCGCCATCAGGCTGTCCGTCGGCACCGAGGGAGAAGATGTCGACTTCGCCGTTCGCGCCGGGATTCAAGTAATGGTAAGGACGGCCCCAGGGGTCGTTGGGCAGGCGCTCCAGATAAGAACGCCAGTTGGTATTTTTTGCATCTGCCGGGCGCTCGACCAATACCTTGAGGCCCTGGTTCATGTTGGGATAGGTGCCGTGGTCGAGGCGATAAAGCTTGAGCGCCTGCATCAGGCCGGCAACGTCCTGCTTGGCCGCAATCGCCCTGGCCTGGTCCGGACGGTCCAGCACTTTAGGCACGACAATCGCCGCCAGAATGCCGAGGATGACCACCACCACCATGATCTCGATCAGCGTGAACCCTTGCTGAACGTGGCGGGCGCGAGGCCCATATTTGATGCGCGCGAAATCCATATCCACCATCCTTGGCTTGATCCTAATTCGGCGCGCAGTGTAACAAAACTAACTATCTGGATAGCAAAAATAATTGGCCGCTGCCCGCGGCTCTCTGAGTGCTACTCTACGGCGTGTTTTTACGCCAAGAGTGACCCATGGAGCTGTCGCGCAAGGAGCAAGGTTTTACATTGATCGAGGTGCTCGTGGCCTTGGCGATCATTGCCGTGGCGATGGCGGCGGCGGTCCGCGTTGCAGGCTTGATGACCCAGAGCAATGGGTTGCTGCGCGACCGCTCGATGGCGCTGCTGTCGGCCCAGGGCAGGCTCGCCGAACTGCGCCTGGAGGGACGCCTGCCCAGGGGGCACAAAGCGTTTGACTGTGATCAGGGCCGCTTGCAGTTGCGTTGCGAGCAGAGCATCGCACCGAGCGCCGATGGACGCCTGATGCGCGTCACCCTGCAGGTGTCGGAGCGCAAGCGCGAGGCGCCACCGTTGGCGCGGGTGGAAACGCTGCTCAACCCGCCGAAGGCAACGCCCCAATGAGCGTTCAGGGTCGGGTCAAGCGCGGTAGCACCACCGAGTCCGGCAGCGTGCTGACCTTAATGCGGGTGTGCTGCGTGCCACGCTCAATCACTACCGCATCGCCCTCGATCGCCGCCAGGCGCACACCCTGGGCCAATGACTCGCCCACCCGAAAACTGCGCGGCGGCCCCTCGTTCAGGCTCAGGATCGCCACCGCCCCGCGCACGCCCGCCATCAGGCCGGAGACCTTGATGTCCACCACCGCCGGCTGGTTGGAAAACCACTGCAACGCCGGGGTATCCGGGCGAGCGGCCAAAACCGGCGGCTCGACTGGCGGCACCTGGGACTCGGCCGATGTCAGCAACACGGAAGACCAGACCAGCCCCCCCGCGAGCGCCGTGGCCAATGCCACTGCCTGCACCACTCGCGGCGCGGTCAAACGAAAAATAGCGACCACGACAAAACCTCCTTGTTGTCCTGCCGGGCAGTCTACAGGAGAGACCCACGACGAAGGAGCGTTGTGTCATGACCAAGGCCAATCAGCAAGGCTTCACCCTGATCGAGTTGATGGTGGTCCTGGTGATCATCGGCATCGCCTCAGCGGCGATCAGCCTGAGCATCAAACCCGACCCGTTGCAATTGCTGCGCAAGGACGCCAACCGCGTGGTCCAGATGCTGCAGATCGCCCAGGCCGAAGCCCGGGCCGACGGCCGCCCCATCACGTGGCGGGCCGACAATAAAGGGTTTCGCTTCAGTCGGCGCAACGCGCCCGGCGAGGGTTGGGATCACTTCATGAGCGACCCGCAACTGCGTCCCCGTGCCTGGGAAACACCCTCGATGAGCGTACGTGTAACCCCCAGGCAACCGGTGGTACTGAATGCCGAATGGTTTGCCTCGCCCTTGCAACTGCAGCTCTCGGATGGCCAGCACCGCCTCACCCTTCACCGCACGGCGACAGGACAAATACGCGTGGCGAACCAACCATGAAAACAGACCAGCACGGTTTTACCCTCATTGAAGTCATGGTGGCGATCATGCTGATGGCCATTGTCAGCCTGATTGCCTGGCGCGGCCTCGACAGCGTGAGCCGTGCCGACAGCCATCTGCAGGCCAGCACCGAGCAAACCGAAGCGTTGTTGCGCACACTCAACCAGCTGGACCGCGACCTGGCCCTGCGCGCCAGCGTTGAACTGAGAACGCCAGCCTTGAACGATGACGAACAGCCCGACGGGCTCGCCGCAATCAGCGTTCGCAGCTCCGACCAGCATGATTTTCAACTGAACGTGATTCGTAACGCAGCCCTTCCCGAAAACGGTCTGCAACGGGTGCGCTGGTGGCTGGAGGGTGACACGCTGTACCGCGCCACATCCGCAGCCAGTGATCGATACCCGTTGCCTGCGCCCAAAAAAGCAGTGGCCGTCTTATCCGGTGTCAGCGACCTGCAAGTGCGCATCTGGGAACCGGGCCAAGGCTGGCGTCAGCTGGCCGGCAACCGTAAAGCCGATCCCATCGGCCTGGAAATCAACATGACCCGCCAGACGCCGCAGGGGGAAGAACGCTATCGGCAAGTGGTGGGGCCGCTGCAATAACCTCATCTTTTCAAAGCCGCTTCGCCTTCGCCAGCTCAGCGATCAGAAAATCCCTGAACGCCGAAACCGCCGCCGGTAGATTGCGCCCAGCCATGCTTTGCAGTTCGATGCGCCGCGCCTGCATGCCTTCATCAAGGATCGGCAAGCATTGCAACTGCTTGTCCGCCACCTGTTGGTGCAAGGTCATTTCGCTGGCCAGGCTGATGCCTCCCTCTTCACGGACGAAACTGTAGAGCGCGGCAACGTAATTGGTGGTCAATACCGGGTCGAACAACAACCCCTGGACGCCGCAACAGATGTCGAAGAGTTGCCGTATCGTAGTGTCGGCCTTGGGTAACGCAATGGGCCAGGGTTGCAACTCGGCGAGGTTGACAGACTCCCGCCCGGCCAAGGGATGGGCATTGGAGACCACGGCAAAAATCGCCCCGCTCAGGACATGTTCGACCTTGATTTCCTTTTGCGGCGTCAGGCTGAACGTCATCGCCAGGTCGGCTTCACCGGAGCGAACCTTCTCGGTCGCTTCAGCGGGCGCACAGACCTCCAACGTAAAATGAATGCCCTGATACTCACGCCTGAACGCGCTGATGCTCCTGGGCATGTATTCCAGGGCAAATCCTTCCGAACAGGCAACATGCACATGGCCCCGTTGCAAGCCGTGCAGCTCGGTAATTTCCAGCACCACCTGCTCGGCCTCAAGCTGCGACTTGCGCGCATACGCCGCCAGTCGCGCCCCCGCCTCGCTGAGCACCATGCCGCGGGCACGACGCTCAAACAGGCTGGCATCCAGGGCCAACTCAAGCTTGGAAATTTGCCGGCTCACCGCTGATGCCGCCACATTCAGCCGCATTGAGGCCTCGCTGATCGATCCGCATCGGGCGACTTCAAGAAAATAGCGCAGTGCCGTGGACTGCACGCCATACAGCTGCATCGGAGCCCCCAAGGATTGCCTTTTCGGCAAAGGAAGTATCGAAATATTGTGCTTGCGGCATTGATAGCCCTTCCCTACATTCGTGTCCAGACCAAAAAAAACAGCGCCCGACCTTTTCCTCCTCCTTCTACGCATTTGCGATTCGCTGCCCTTTGATTCAACCACTCTCGCCAACGGAGACGACGGCATGGGCATCAAAGGTTTCGCCTGCAGTATCGCGCTGATGGGCCTTATCAACAGCTTTCCGGCGCATGCCGGCAAAGCCAACGACACCCTGGTTTACGCTTCCGACAGCGAGCCTGAAAACATCAGCCCCTATCACAACGATTTACGCGAAGGCGTGATTCTCGGCCGGCTGATCTGGGACAACCTGATCTACCGCGATCCCAAAAGCGGCGAATACAAACCCATGCTGGCTACCAGCTGGAAGCAGGTCGACGACACCACCCTCGACTTTGAGCTGCGCAAGGGCGTCAAATTTCACAACGGCGACGCCTTCACCGCCGACGATGTGGTGTTCACCCTCAACTACGTGGTGTCGCCCGAAGCGAAAGTCGTTACCGTGCAAAACGTAGACTGGATCAAGGGCGCCGAAAAAACCGGCGACTACAGCGTCCGCCTGTATTTGAAGAAGCCTTTCCCGCCGGCACTGGAATACCTGTCCAACGCCGTTCCGATGTTTCCCAAGCAGTACTTCGAGAAGGTCGGCCTGGCCGAATTCAGTCGCAAGCCCATTGGCACCGGGCCGTATAAAGCCGTGTCGGTGGTGGCCGGCGAAGGCGTGACCATGGAGATCAACAAGGACTACTTCCCGGACAGCCCACAAGGCAAGCCCCATATCAGCCACCTCAAGTTCCGCGTGATCCCGGATGCAGAAACCCGTCTGGCCGAGTTGATGACCGACGGTGTCGACTGGACCTGGCGTGTGACCTCGGATCAGGCGGTCGACCTCAAGGGTATGCCGAACCTGACCGTGACCAGTGGCGAAACCATGCGCATCGGTTTCCTGATTCTTGATGCACGTGGCACCTCCACTGAAAACTCACCGATGAAGAACCTCAAGGTGCGCCAGGCCATCAACCATGCGATCAACCGCAATGCGCTGGCCACGCAATTGGTGGGGGGCGAAGCCAAGCCCTTGCAGGTTGCCTGTTATCCCGGCCAGTTCGGTTGCGATACCACTGCGGCCACGGTCTACGACTATGACCCCGCCAAGGCCAAGGCGCTGCTCGCCGAAGCCGGTTACCCAAATGGCTTCGAGACAGAAATCTTCGCTTATCGCGACCGTGATTACGTCGAAGCCATCATCGGCAACCTGCGCGCAGTGGGCATCAACGCCAAGCTGCGCTACTTGAAGTACGCCGCCCTGCGCGATCAGCAACGTGGCGGCAAGGTGCCCATGTCGTTTCAGGCCTGGGGCTCGTTCTCGATCCTCGACACCTCGGCGTCGGCCGGTACCTGGTTCAAGGGCAATCCGGACGACAATATCAAGGACCCACAAGTCCAGGGCTGGTTGCAGACCGCCGACAATGCCCTCGACCCGCAAGTGCGCAAGGATAACTACCGCAAGGCCTTGCAGCGCATCAGCGAGCAAGCCTACTGGGCGCCGCTGTTCAACTACTCGATGAATTACGCCTACACCTCGGAACTCGCGTTCACACCGTACCCGGATGAGCTGCCGCGTTTCGTCGAGTCCACGTGGAAGTAATACGTAACCGGGCGCACGGACTCTCGTGCGCCACGGACACGTCCTCACACTTGTCATCCATTGGATATGAGGAAACTTGCCATGCTTGGATTCCTTCTGCGCCGCCTGGGCATCGCCATTTGCGTTGCCATTACCGTGTCGGTGATCAGCTTTTCTCTTTTGCACCTGTCCGGCGACCTCGCCACTGCCATTGGCGGACCGGAAGCCACCAGCGAACAGATCGAACAGATTCGCGTGCAGTACGGCTTGAACAAACCGCTGCCGACCCAGTACTTCAACTGGCTGGGCGATTTGCTGCGGCTGGACCTGGGCAACTCGTTTTTCTTTCAGGAATCGGTCTACAACCTCGTCGCCAGCCGCCTGCCGATTACCCTGGGGCTGGGTGCCATGGCGCTGGGGATCGCCTTGCTGGTGGCCATTCCACTGGGCGTGCTGGCCGCAGTCAAACGCGACACCTGGGTTGACCGGCTGGCCTTGAGCATCGCGGTGCTGGGCCAGGCAATGCCAAGTTTCTGGTTTGCTCTGATGCTGATCGTGGTGTTCGCGGTGACGCTCAAGTGGCTGCCGGTGTCCGGCAACGCGACCCTGTTGCACTTCGTCATGCCGGCCATTGCCCTGGGCTACTACGCGACGCCGGCAATCATGCGCCTGACCCGCGCCGGCATGCTTGATGTGCTCAGTTCCGATTACATCCGCACCGCCCGCGCCAAGGGCCTGCGCCCTGCCCGCGTGCTGTTCAAGCATGCACTGCGCAACGCGCTGATTCCGGTCGTCGCGCTGGCGGCGGTGGAGTTCGGTTTCATGCTCGGCGGCTCGGTGGTGATCGAAACCGTGTTCTCCCTGCAAGGCATCGGGCAACTTGCCTGGGACGCCATCGCCCGTGACGACTTTCCGGTGGTACAGGCCGTGGTCCTGTTGATTGCGGTGATCTACATCATCCTCACGTTGCTGGCCGATGTGCTCAACGCACTGCTCGACCCGCGTATTCGCGTGCGCTAGGAGGCCTACATGAGCACCCCCACTACCCTCGCGATCAATGACTACCTGCCACCACCGAGCAGCCTGAGCCGAGTGCTCGGCAAGAGCTTGCGTCATCGGGGTTTCGCCATCGGCGCGGTGTTGTTGCTGATTATCTTCGCAGGTGCACTGTTCGCGCCGTGGCTGGCACCTTACGACCCTTATGCGCAAGACGTGATGCTGCGCATGAAACCACCGGTATGGATGGCCAACGGCACCTGGGAATACGTGCTCGGCACCGACAAGCTGGGCCGTGACTACCTGTCGAGGCTGCTCTACGGCGCACGTATTTCGCTGTTCATCGGCATTGCAGCGGCGCTGATTTCCGGTTTTATCGGCACGCTCATGGGGCTGTTGGCGGGCTACTACGGCGGCAAGGTCGATGGGTTTATCAGCTACCTGATCACCACCCGGCTGGCGATGCCGGTGGTGATGGTCGCGCTGGCCTCGGCCTCGTTGATGGGCGGCTCACTGAAAGTGGTGATCGTGCTGCTCGGCTGCCTGTTATGGGATCGCTTCGCGGTGGTGGTCAGGGCCTCGGTGCAACAGATTCGCGATGCTGAATATGTGGCGTCGGCCCAGGCGCTCGGCTGCTCGACCCTGCGCATTCTGGTGAGTGAAATCCTGCCCAATCTGGTCGGCGCACTGATCGTCGTCGCGACGCTGGAAATGGCCCACGCGATCCTGCTGGAGTCGGCCCTCTCGTTCCTCGGGGTTGGCGTGCAGCCACCGACGCCGTCCTGGGGCCTGATGATCGCGGAAGGCAAACCCTACATGTTCTTTTCCCCGTGGGTTATCGCCATTCCCGGCGTCGCCCTGATGATTCTGGTGCTGGGCATCAACCTCGTCGGCGATGGCCTGCGCGATCTGATCCTGCCCGACGGCCGTAACTGATAGACCGCCGTAACTGATAGAGGGAACCGAACATGGCACTACTCCATGTAGAAAACCTGCGCGTGGACATCCCCATGGGCAACAGCCCGACGCCGGATGACATGCTGCATGCCGTACGCGGCCTGAGTTTTGAAGTCGAGCGCGGTGAAATGCTGTGCATCGTCGGGGAATCCGGCTGCGGCAAATCCCTGACCTCGCTGGCGTTGATGGACCTGTTGCCACGCAAGGCCAAACGCACCGCGTCCCGGCTGACGCTGGACGGCATCGACATGCTCGGCCAGAGCGAGCGGCGCATGTGCGACCTGCGCGGCAACCGCCTGGCGATGATCTTCCAGGAGCCGATGACCTCGCTGAACCCGGCCTACAGCATTGGCGATCAACTCAGCGAGGTACTGACCCAGCATCGCAAGGTCTCACGCAAGGAGGCCCTGGCGCGCGCCGCGCAGATGCTGGAGAAGGTCGGGATCAGCAATGCCACCGAGCGCTTGCGCCAGTATCCGCATCAACTTTCCGGCGGGCTGCGCCAGCGGGTGATCATCGCCATGGCATTGATGTGCGAACCGGACCTGATCATCGCTGATGAGCCCACCACGGCGCTGGACGTGACCATTCAAGCGCAGATCCTGCGCTTGATCCGCGACATTCAGAAAGAACTCGGCCTGGCGGTGATCTTCATCACCCACGACCTTGGGCTGGTGGCACGGATCGCCGACCGGGTCGCCGTGATGTATGCCGGGGAAATCGTCGAAACCGCCCCTGCCCTGCAACTGTTCGAGAATCCGCAGCATCCGTACACCCGGGGTCTGCTGGCGAGTATTCCAATCCCTGGCCGGACCAAACCGGGTGAGGCGCTGGGTTCGATTCCAGGCCTGGTGCCGAGCCTGGTCGGCGAACAGCAAGGGTGTGCGTTCCGCAATCGTTGCAGTCAGGCGATCCCGGCCTGCGCGCAAAACATCCCCGAAGTCGAACAGGACGGGCACATGGCGCGCTGCCTGTTCGCCGCCCCGGCCCCGGCACCGATTCGCCTTCAGGAGCGTGCAAGGTCATGAAAAAAGATATCGCTTTGGAGCTGTGTGACATCCGCCGTGAGTTTCGGATCAACCAGGGATTTTTCAAACCGCCCGCCACCCTGAAGGCCGTGGATGGTGTTTCCCTGCGCCTGATGCGTGGCGAGACCCTCGGTCTGGTGGGCGAGTCCGGTTGCGGCAAAAGTACCCTGGCCAAGATGCTGCTCGGTCTGTTGCCGCCCACCAGCGGCGACGTGTTGGTCAATGGCAAACACCTGGCGGCGACTGATCGCAAGGCAATGTCCCGGCATATCCAGCCGATTTTCCAGGACCCGTATTCCTCGCTGAATCCACGCAAGACCCTGCGCGAAATCGTTACCCTGCCGCTGATCGTGCATGCCATCGGCAGCACCGCCGAGCGCCGCAGGAAGACCGAAGCGATGCTTGATGTGGTCGGCCTGCCCAAACGGGTGATCGACAGCTACCCGAGCCAGCTGTCCGGCGGGCAACGCCAGCGGGTGGCGATTGCCCGGGCGCTGATCATGCGCCCTGACGTGTTGATCTGCGACGAGCCCACCTCAGCGCTGGATGTGTCGGTGCAGGCGCAGATTCTCAATCTGCTGCAGGACCTCAAGCGTGAATTCGGCCTGACCTATCTGCTGATCAGCCATAACCTGGCGGTCATCGAACACCTCGCCGACCGGGTCGCCGTGATGTACCTGGGGCGCATCGTCGAAGAACGCACGCGCGAATCGTTGTTCGCGGAGCCCGGTCACCCATATACCCGCGCCTTGCTGGATTCGGTGCTCACGCCCGATCCGCGCCTGGGCATTCCCGAGATCGGCCTGCACGGCACCTTCCCCAACCCCATGTCACCGCCGTCCGGCTGCGCTTTCCATCCGCGCTGCCCGAGCTGCTTCGCCCCCTGCAAAACGGCCTACCCGGCCAATGGTCCGCTTATCGGCGGCAACGTGCGTTGCCACCTTCACGACACTTCTGCCCAAACACTGGAGCTTGTCCACTCATGAGTCGTTCACTGGCTATCAGCAACACCACAGCACAATTCGACAATGGCGAGTTTTTCAATCTGCTCCAACGCAGCGTCGCCTTGCACACCGAAAGCCAGGCAGCGGACAGCCAGCCCGAGCTGTATCGCTACCTCAATGAGTTCATCACCCCACATGTCGAGGCGATGGGTTTCAGCGTCAAGATCTATGACAACCCAGTGGCCGAGCGCGGCCCCTTCATGATCGCCACGCGCATTGAACACCCGGACCTGCCGACCGTGCTCAGCTACGGCCACGGTGATGTGGTGCGCGGCTATGAGGCGCAATGGCGCGAAGGCCTGTCGCCGTGGCACGTCATTGCCGAAGGCGATCGCTGGTACGGCCGCGGCACGGCGGATAACAAAGGCCAGCACCTGATCAACCTGACCGCGCTGGAACAAACGCTCAAGGCGCGCGATGGCCAACTGGGTTTCAACGTCAAGCTGCTGCTGGAAATGGGCGAAGAAGAAGGCTCGCCGGGCTTGAACGCATTCTGTGCCGCGCACAGCAAAGAGCTTGCGGCGAATATTTTCATCGCCTCGGACGGCCCGCGCCTGGCGGCATCACGCCCGACGATTTTTCTCGGCTCGCGCGGGGTATTCAACTTCGAGCTGGTGGTCAATTTACGTGAAGGCGCCCACCACTCCGGCAACTGGGGCGGGTTGCTGGCCAATCCCGGCATCATCCTGGCCAATGCCATCGCGAGCATGGTCGATGAACACGGTCGGGTGAAAGTGGCGGGCCTGATGCCCGAGACACTGCCGGAGCCGGTTCGGCAGGCGCTGGCCGATATTGCCGTGGGTGGCGGACCGGGCGATCCGGACATCGACGCCAACTGGGGTAACCCGGCGCTTTCGCTGAGCGAAAAGGTGTTCGGCTGGAACACCCTCGACGTCATCGCCTTCAAGACCGGCAACCCAGACGCCCCGGTGCATGCGATTCCCGGCAAGGCTAACGCCCACTGCCATATCCGCTTCGTGGTCGACAGCGACTACACGACCTTTATCCCGGCGGTACGTACCCACCTGGATGCGCATGGCTTCAGCAATGTCGAGGTCAAGCAAAGCCGCATCGATGTGATGCATGCCACTCGGCTGGACCCGCAGAGCCCTTGGGTCGATTGGGCGCTCGGCTCCCTGGCACAGACCACGGGCAAAAAACCTGCGCTGCTGCCAAACCTCGGTGGTTCGCTGCCCAACGACGTGTTCGCGGACGTGCTGGGCCTGCCGACATTGTGGGTGCCGCACTCGTACCCGGCCTGTTCACAACATGCGCCGAACGAACACTTGCTGGCGCCGGTGGTCAAGGAAAGCCTGCAAATCATGGCCGGGCTGTTCTGGGACCTGGGCAACGATGCGGCACGCCTGACCCGGGAACATCAGTTACGGGAGCAGGCGCAATGAGCGCCACGCCACAACAGGCCCTGGACTGGCTAGCCGACCAGCGCCCAGCCATGGAAGCGCTGCTGCGGCGCATCGTCGACACCGATTCCAACAGCTATGACAAGGCGGGTGTCGACGCCGTGGGCGCGCTGCTCGCGGCTGAACTGGAGGCCGACGGCATCCTGCTCAAGCGCATCCCGGTCGAGGGTTTTGGTGACGTGCTGCTCGCCGAAGTGCCAGGCGATTCTGGAAAACCGGTGCTGTTGCTGGGCCATCGCGACACGGTCTTCCCCAAGGGCACCACCACGACTCGCGGCTACAGCCGCGACGCCAACCTCGCCTATGGCCCCGGCGTCGCCGACATGAAAGGCGGCCTGGTGCTCAATTGCTTCGCGCTCAAAGCACTCAAGCGCGCCGGCCGGTTGCCCTATCCGGTGCAGGTCCTGTACACCGGCGACGAAGAAATCGGCTCCGGCAGCGCCAGGCCCCATATCGAAAACGCCGCCCGTGCCGCCCGCGCCGTGCTCAATACCGAACCCGGCCGGGCCAGCGGCAACGTGGTCAGCGCACGCAAAGGCGGGGCCACGCTGATCATCGAAGTCAGCGGCCGCGCGGCGCATGCCGGGGTCAACCATGCCGACGGGGCCAGCGCCATCGAGGCCCTGGCACACAAGATCGTCAAGCTGCATGCCTTGACCGATTACCCGGCCGGCATCACCACTAACGTTGGGCTGATATCCGGTGGTACGTCGAGCAACACCGTCGCGCCCAGCGCCTGTGCGCGGCTGGACGTGCGCTTCATCGAACTCAAGCACTGGGACCGGATCTTCAGCGCAATCCAGGCCATCGTCGCCGAAGAAGAACTGATCGGCACCCGCGCCGTCCTCAAGGAAGCGACGACCTTTCTACCGATGGAAGCACGCCACAGCGAACGACTGCTGCACCTCTATCAACAAAAAGCACTGGCATTGGGTTTCAGCGTCGAAGGCGAATTCACCGGCGGTTGCGCCGACTCCGGCTTTACCGCCAGCCTGGGCGTTCCAACCCTGTGCGGGCTCGGCCCGGTGGGTGGCAAGGTCCACACCGATCGTGAATACCTGGAGCTGGACACCCTGGTACCTCGCGCCCTGGCCCTGGTGGCGACCATTCTGGCGGTCGGCGACAGCGTTTGAGGCCATGGTTTTCTACGTGTGGTCCCCGACAGGTTCACAGGCAGCTCCCGGCGCTGTCGGGTATCGTTTCAAGGTGACGGGAATAGCTCACTCGGGCGAAGTTTTTGACCTGTTCTACTGCTGCAATCACCGAACATTCGGCCGACACGTCTGGCGCTATGGAGTAGAGGCATCGCTTACCCATGGAAAGGCTATGCAATACACGTTCATCCAGTTCACCGAGCACGACAAAAGAACAGTCACTCCTGGCCACTTGCACATCAACGTGCTTGCCAGGGACGGTGTCCACCGCATCGACATGGAGCAGCGCAACATTGTCAAAACAGCTGAACCCTTGATGAATCAAGTCAATATGAGCGCTATCAAGTCCGCACACGATGACCACGATGCGCGTACAACTTGATGGCTCGCGCATCCACTTCATGGCGTTGGGACGACAATCGACAGCTTGGCTCATAAGCGATGCCTTTATGGTTCCAACAGGCGAATGGACCAGGTCATTGGTTAAATGACGCCGCGTGCCTGCAACACGCTTTTCGCCAGGCTTCGGGTCGCCGCTAACACTGCCTCCACCTGTTGATCCATCTGCGCAGTGGAGGAAGCTACTTCTCCAAGCTCGACCACGCGCAACGGATGACCAAAGACGGACCCCAGCCACGTCATGCCGGAATCCGTGCCCATTTCGACATCCAGTAAAAAGCTGCCGTGGGAGACGCCGCGCAACAGTTGACTGGCATGGCACGCGTAGGCTCCGTCGGACGGCTCCGGGCTGGACCCGACCTGCAACCAGTCGAGCCTCAACGCCTCGGACTGTTTGATGGCTAGATAAGCCACCTGGTCCCACTCATCTATCGCCACATGCAGCTTGTCGATCATGTACGGGGGCAACGCGGCGCTGGTAACGATCACTACTCCGGCATCCGCCGAAGGCTCCTTGATCCAGACTGCAGATTGCGTTATCGCATGCATGGCGGTACTTCCGGCGGTTGGATAGGAGCAACGTGCTCCGGGTGGCGTTTCGACGATGGGGTCGTGACATTCAATATTGATGCCGACTCACCCATCGCTTCGTGAGCTCCCTGGTTTTTTGGCGTTAATCAGCCGTTGCGAAACAGGAAGCTGTAGGCATTCAGCGCAGGCGCCCCACCCAAGTGCGCATACAGCACTTTGGAGCCTTCGGGAAACTCACCACGGCGGACCATTTCAATCATCCCGTGCATGGATTTGCCTTCGTACACCGGATCGGTCAGCACACCTTCCAGGCTCCCGCACAAACGAATGGCTTCCAGCGTGCCTTCGTTGGGCAAACCGTATTCCGGGTAGGCAAAACGTGTATCGAGCACCACGTCGTCTTCGGTGATCTCACGGCCCAGTTCCACCAACTCTGCGGTGTGCCGGGCGATACGCAGGATCTGCGCCTTGGTTTGCTCCGGCTTGGCCGAGGCATCAATGCCGATAACGTTCTTCGAACGGCCGTCCGCGGCGAAACCGACGACCATGCCGGCCTGGGTACTGCCGGTCACAGAGCAGACCACGATGTAGTCGAACGTGAACCCCAGTTGTTTTTCCTGCTCTCGCACTTCCTCGGCAAAGCCGACGAACCCAAGGCCGCCGTAGGGGTGTTCGGAACAACCCGCCGGTATCGGGAACGGCTTGCCACCCCGCGCCACCACATCGTCCATGGCCTTCTCCCAACTGGGCCGAATGCCGATATCGAACCCGGCGGCGTCCAGTCGTACCTCGGCGCCCATGATGCGAGACATTTCGATATTGCCAACGCGGTCATATACCGCATCGGAGTAGTTCACCCAGTTTTCCTGCACCAGCACGCACTTCATGCCCAGGTGAGCGGCAACGGCGGCCACCTGGCGGGTCTGGTTCGACTGGATGCCGCCGATGGAAACCAAGGTATCGCAGCCTTGCTCGAGCGCTTCGGGAATCAAATATTCGAGCTTGCGCGTTTTGTTCCCGCCGAAGGCCAGGCCACTGTTGCAGTCTTCACGTTTGGCATACAACTCGACCTTGCCACCCAGGTGTTCACTGAGGCGCTTCAAGGGCGTGATGGGAGAAGGACCGAAGGTCAACGGATAACGTTTAAAACGATTCAGGTTCATGACGCTGCTCCTTGATTACTGGACATCAAAGCGCCAGACCGAAAGGCAAAGGTTGCCTTCCAGGTTCTTTCAGGCGGGCTTCGATGAGTTCAATATTAAGAAGATTTCCAAAAAGATGTGTTGCAAACTTCTACCACTTAAAGAACTATAATTTCTCGCTATAAATATCGAACATACTTTAATTGCGAATAAACAGTCATGAACGCAATAAACACTCGCAAGAAGCCAAGTGTATCGGCCCCGGTGCCGCAGCCGCTGGATCGAACCGACCGCGCCATTCTCAAGGCCCTGCAGCGAGATGCCTCCATCTCCAATGTGGCGCTGGCAGAGAAGGTGAAATTGAGTGCACCGGCGTGCCTCAGGCGCGTCGAGCGGCTCAAGCAAGTCGGCCTGATCAAAGGCATAGTCGCGCTGCTCGACAATGTCGCGCTGGATGCGGGGATGGTGGTGTTGATCGGCGTGGTGCTGGACCGCTCCACACCGGAATCCTTCGCCGCATTCGAGGCAGCCGCACAAAAAGTGTCCGGCTGCATGGAGTGCCATGTGGTGACGGGGGAATTCGACTACTTCATGTTGATACGAACCAAGGACAGCAACAGTTTCAACCGGCTCCACGCGGAACAGTTGCTTTACCTGCCTGGGGTTCGCCAGATTCGATCGTTCATGGGCTTGCGTCAGGTCTTGTCGACCACCCACATTCCCCTTTGAAGCGTCGCTAGTCGAGCAGTCCGCCCTGCTCCCGTACGTGCTTGATGTCTCTCGAGGGCGGGGCTCCGAAACGCCGGGCATATTCACGGCTGAATTGAGCGACACTTTCATAGCCGACGCGCAACGCGGCGGTGTTCACGTCAACACGATCGGTCAACATCAGGCTGCGTGCGGCTTGCAGCCGTAACGCCTTTTGATACTGAACAGGGCTGGTGCCTGTCAGCTTGCGAAAACTGTGATGCAGCGTAGAGCTGGCCATTCCTGATCGTTCGGCGAGATCGGCCACGTGCAGCGGTTTGTCGTAGTGATGTTTCAGCCATTCAATGGCTCTTACGATGCCCTTGTCTCGATAACCGTCGCGGGTGACGCTGCGCAGCCAGTGCCCTGCACTACTTAGCAATAGCCGAACGCATATTTCCCGCTTGATCAGATCCGACATCAAGCCTGCTTCAAGCGGCCGTTCGATCAGCGTAGCGAGTCGAGCGAATGCGTCGAGCATCTCACTCGACGCCGCACCGGATACGAAGCCTCGCGCTTCAGTAGCCATTTCCTGCGCAGGCGGTTCCAAGGTCTGGATCACCTCGTTGAGCATGGAAAGGTTGAGCTTCAACACGACGGATAAATAGGGGGTTTCCTCGCTGGCAGCGGTAACACGGGCCAGTGTGGGGATGTCGACCGACGTGACGAAGAACGCCCCCTGCCCGAACTCACAGGCCTCCTCACCGAACGTGATCTCCTTCGCGCCCTGCAGAATGATGGCCACGCAAGGCTCATAAATGCAGTAAGTGGGCGTACCCAGGTCAGCCATTCGATAAAAGGCCAGACCTGGAATCGATGTTTTGCAGACCTCGTTCAAACCAATCTGCCGGGTGACTTTTTCGATCAGCCGCCTGAGCGCCTGGAGACGCTCGTTGGGCTGTATGGGATCGCGCAACGCCAGAGAATGCAGATGGCCGGAACCGAACTGCGAGAAGGAACCGCTCGTCATTACATGCGCCCCTGTTTACGGAATGCTCGAGTCTGCTGAGAGTGCGTGACCAACACAAGCGCATCGGCAGGATTGTGCAAAAAATATGGCGTATTAGGGTCACCCGGCCAACCCTCGTTGTTCTAACTTCCAGTACGAATACCGGCTTCGATGATCCCGTGAAACCTCGGTCGCGAAAGGAACGTTGGATGGACAGACGAGATTTTCTTACTTACTCGGCAGTGGGTACTGTTGCAGCCGCTTTGCTGCCAGCCTCGAGTGTCGCCAGTTCGGCAGCCCCAGCGCCCTCTTTACTGACAGAGCGCGGGAGCGTGATGCGTACTGAAGGCCGGCCAGTGCGCACAGGCCTGCCCCTCAATTCACCCTCGCCTACCCTGCGATACATGACGCCTCAACGCTTTGGCATGGGCGGGACACAGATTGGCAATATCTTTGCGCCGCTCAGCGACGAGCAGGCGGGCCTGGTTCTACAGGCCGCCTGGGACGCGGGTGTAAGGCTTTACGACACGTCGCCGTTCTACGGGTTTGGTTTGAGTGAATATCGGGTAGGCCGCTTTCTGCACGGCAAACATCCGAACGACTATGTGGTCTCCACCAAGGTAGGACGCGTTTTGACTGCCGCGGGTGGCCCCCGCGCGGACCATGCCATCTGGAAGTCACCCGCGCCCTTCAACTACCGGTATGACTACACCGCGGCAGGCGCACGGCGTTCCGTGGAAGACAGCCTGCAGCGGCTGGGGCTGCCGCGTATCGATATCGTGTTTATCCATGACATCTCGCCCGATAACAGCGAACTGGAAGGCGGTTGGGAAGCGGCGTATCGCATTGCGCGCACAGGGGCGATGGTTGAGCTTGAAAAGATGCGTGATGAGGGGCTCATCAAGGCATGGGGCTTCGGCGTCAATACGCCGAATGCTGTGGTCCAGGCAATGGCCGGTGATGACCCGACTCCCGACATCGTGTTGCTTGCCTGCCAGTATTCGCTCCTTGAGCACAGCGATGCGTTACGCAACACCTTTCCGGCGTTGAGCAGGAAGGGCACCAGCGTTGTGGTTGGAACACCACTGAACGATGGATTCCTGGGAGGACGCAGCCGATACAACTTCAGTTTGGATCTGCCTGCCGGAGCGGTGGAAAAGCGCGCGCGAATCATGGCGGTTGCCAAACGACATGGCATCGACATTCATACTGCCGCCCTGCAGTTCGCGGCAGCACATCCGCAAGTGTCAGCGATCATTCCGGGTGCCCGCACGCCGGGGCAGATCGTTTCCAATGTGCAGGCGATGAAGGTCGGTATCCCGGCAGCCTTTTGGGAGGAGCTCAAGAGCCGGAACCTGATCGATGCCCAAGCACCGGTCCCTTCCTGAGCAGGGTCTACGCCCGTGCAACCTACTGATGTGACGCTAGCGTCGCTGGCCTCATTTAACCCGAAACGTATCTTCCTGGTTGCAGCAACGCTGCAGATAGCAGCCGCTTGATCCGCCTGTTCCAGTAAACAAACTGCGCACGCGTCCAACTAAAACACTCGTCCAAGGCCGTAATAAATGAAGATACGCACGTCTTTCATGATTTTAGGCGGCCTGCTTGCGCTGTCCGGCAGTGGCTACTTACTCGCCGACACACTCGCGCTGAGCGTTACATTGCCGGCTCCACTCCCACAGCTAAAGGTGCTGACACTCCTTATAGGTATACACCTGCTCGGCATGTGCTTCGGTCTCGGTGGGGCGACGATGCTGGACCTCTGGATCCTGCGTTGGATGCGCCGGGGCAGCCTCCCGGTTGAAATCGGACGCACCTTTCACTTCATCAGCGACGCGGTCAATATTGGACTCTGCCTCCTGTGGCTTTCAGGCCTTGGTTTCCTTGCCCTTTACGCGATGGAATCGCCGGAAAAGTTTGAAAACCCCAAACTCTGGGCGAAAGTCATTGTGGTGATCGTCCTGACCATCAACGGAATAATCATCCACGCGCTTGTGCTGCCAGAAGCCCTACGCGACCTGAGTCGCCCCCTGCTCTTTGGCGTATCCCGCAAAAGAGCGGCCTTGTTTCTCGCCTCCGGTGCAGTTTCGGGGGTGTCTTGGTACACGGCTTTTGCCTTCGGCATTTTTCGGGAGTTAAACAACAGTGTCACCTTCACCCTGCTGGTCATCATGTGGCTTACGCTGATAGTCGCCGCCTCTCTCGCCGCAATGCTGCTCTGGTTAAACTCTGCCGCGGGAACCAGAAAACCTCCGTCGCTCAGTCATCCGACATGAAGATAAAGACCCGCTTGGGCATTGCGCGTAACTGAGCGCTCGTCATGTGGGAGCTTGGGGGTCACTACCCGCCCGGCTCCAAAACTCTTCAGCAGATTGACTGAGGATTGCTTTCGGGCGGGTCAGATGAATTTCCAGAGGTATGTCCCAGCTTTCGTCGAGCGCTCTGACTAAGCGCCCATCAAGAACTTCCTGCTCGGTAAGGCTCTTGGGCAGCCACGCCACACCTTTGCTTTCCAGGGCCATGGACATGAGTACCGCTGCAAGGTGGCTGCTGAAAAGCGGCTTGAGGTGAAGGTAATCTTCCTTGCCACGCAACCTGTGGGCGACGATACGTCCCAGTCCAGACTCATGGGTGTATGCGAGGTATGGCAATGCCGCGGGTGAGGTGCCGAAGTGAGTGGAAGCACTCGCAAGCGGAACGAGGACGTCCTCCCCCACCTTCTTGCTGGTGAACTGATCAGGCGCCAGTAAAGGCGGAACGTCGGGATGGCGGTGGCAGAGCAGGAACTGAACCTGACCATGTATCAGCATCTGCTCACAGACGGCCATGCTGTCCGAGTGCAGTTTCACTGCCTCAATGGGGGCACCGTTTTCTGAGCTTCGAAGCCACTTGGGAAAAAACGTAAACGACAGCGAGTGAGTTGCCGCGAATTGCAACGACTTGGCGGCGATTCCTGCTACCTCTTGAGCCTCGTTGCGCATCCTGTACAAGTGTCGAGCCGCTTCCTGGGCACTGGGCAAAATTTGCCTTCCGGCCTCGGTAAGGGTTGCGCCTTGTGGTGTGCGCACAAACAACTCGACGCCCATCCAATTCTCCAGTGAGCGTACTCTTCGACTGAAGGCTGGCTGAGTAACATGGCGTGCCTCAGCGGCACGGACAAAGCTGCCGTACTCCGCAAGCGCTGAAAGATCTTCAAGCCAAACGAGTTCCAAGGGGCCATGCCTCCTGTGCATAGGGTCCGGCATTAATAGCATTGGGCGGGTGACATCGCAAAGCATAACGTGGGGCCACGAACAACAAGAGGAGCCCGTCATGCGTATCGTAGACATCCGTGAAAAAACAGTTTCCATTGCCTCCCCAATTGCCAATGCCTATATCGATTTTTCCAAGATGACCTGCTCGGTCGTCGCTGTCATCACCGATGTGATGCGCGATGGCAAACCCGTCATCGGCTACGGTTTCAACTCCAATGGCCGCTATGGCCAAGGCGCTCTGATGCGGGATCGTTTCCTGGCGCGTATCACGGAAGCTGATCCTGACACGCTCGTCGACCATGAAAACAACAACCTGGATCCGTTCGCCATCTGGAAAACCCTGATGACCAACGAAAAGCCAGGCGGCCACGGCGAGCGCTCGGTCGCGGTTGGCACCATCGACATGGCTGTATGGGATGCCGTCGCCAAGATTGAGGGCAAACCTCTGTATCGCCTGCTGGCTGACCGCTACCGTAACGGCGTGGCAGATGACAAGGTCTGGGTCTACGCAGCCGGTGGGTATTACTACCCAGGTAAAGACCAGACCAAGCTCAAAGCAGAAATGCAGAGCTATCTGGATCGTGGCTACGACGTCGTCAAAATGAAGATCGGGGCAGTACCGCTGGATGAGGATATTCGTCGCATCGAAGCGGTGCTTGAAGTGGTGGGTGACGGTCGTCGACTGGCGGTCGATGCCAACGGTCGTTTCGATCTACAGACCGGTATTGCTTACGCGGAAGCCATCAAGCAGTACAACCTCTTCTGGTACGAGGAGATCGGCGACCCGCTGGACTACGCACTTCAGGCTGAGCTCGCCAATCACTATGAGCTGCCCATGGCCACCGGGGAAAACCTGTTCTCCCACCAGGATGCCCGTAACCTTCTGCGTCACGGTGGAATGCGCCCTGATCGCGACTTCCTCCAGTTCGACTGCGCCCTGTCCTACGGGCTGGTGGAGTACATGCGCACCCTGAAAGTGATGGAAGACATGGGCTGGTCTTCCCGCCGCGTGGTTCCCCATGGTGGCCACCAGATGTCCCTGAACATCGCAGCCGGCCTGCACCTGGGCGGCAACGAATCCTACCCCGACGTGTTCCAGCCTTTCGGCGGCTTCGCCGACGGAATCAAGGTGGAAAATAGTTATGTCGGCCTGCCGGATATTCCAGGTGTTGGTTTCGAAGCCAAGTCCGCCTTGTACGCAGTCATGCGCGAGCTAGGCGAAGGCTGATCAACCTCGGTCTGCGGTTTCTTTTAAAGGGGCCGCAGACTCAGGCGTCATCCACTGACGCCAAACCACATGCCCATCACAAAAATAAAATGAGGTGCTTCCGTGGAAATGTCCAAGTCCCGCTGGTACAGCCAGCTGTATGTGCAGGTGCTGATCGGTATCGTCATCGGCGCTGCAATCGGTCACTTTGAACCGCAATTCGGAGCCAAGCTTCAACCTTTTGCGGATGGCTTTATCAAACTCATCAAAATGCTGTTGGCGCCGATTATTTTCGGTACTGTCGTGGTGGGTATCGCCAAGATGGGCAGCATCAAGGAGGTCGGGCGGATCGGCGTGAAGGCGCTGCTCTACTTTGAAATCCTTTCAACCATTGCGCTGGTCATCGGCCTTATTGTGGTCAATGTCGTAAAGCCAGGCGCCGGGATGAATATCAACGCTACCACGCTTGATGCCAGCGCTATCGCCAAGTACAGCCAAGCCGCCAGTGAGCAGGGCGGGACTATCGATTTCTTTCTCAACATCATCCCGAGCACCTTCATTGGCGCATTCTCGAATGGCGTCATGCTTCAGGTCATCTTGATTTCGGTATTGATGGGCATTGCCCTCGTTCAAATGGGTGACACCAGCAAACCGCTGATCAATACCATCGACTTGTTTCTGCAAGGGCTGTTCAAGATCGTAGCAATGGTTATGCGCCTGGCGCCGATTGGCGCCGGCGCCGGGATGGCGTTCACGATAGGCAAGTACGGAATTGGTACCTTGCTGTCACTCGGCCAGTTGCTGGTCGCGCTCTACATCACCACCTTGATTTTCATCGTGGTCGTACTGGGGACGGTTGCTAGATGGTCAGGCATGCCGCTTATGCAATTTCTGCGTTATTTCAAAGATGAAATTCTCATCACGCTTGGCACCTGCTCAACCGAGGCCGTGCTTCCGCGAATGATGGTGAAACTTGAAAAGCTGGGCTGCAAGAAGTCAGTGGTGGGCATGGTGCTACCCACTGGATATGCCTTCAATGCGGATGGCACCTGCATTTACCTCACCATGGCGGCGATTTTTATCGCACAGGCAACCAATACGCCCCTGACGTTTATGGATCAGATGATTCTGCTGGGTGTCTTCCTGCTGACCTCAAAAGGCTCCGCTGGCGTGGCGGGTGCCGGGTTCATAACCCTTGCGGCAACGCTCACGACCATCCACTCCATTCCGTTGGTAGGCCTTGTCCTGCTGTTGGGCATCGACCGCTTCCTCAACGAAGCGCGTGCCGTGACCAACCTGATCGGCAACGGTATCGGCACCATCGCCATTGCCAAATGGGACAACTCCTTTGACGTCGAAGCCTGCGAGCGTGAAATTGCCGCAATGAAACACCAAAAAGCAGTGCGCAAAGCACTGTTGCCGCAAAAGTAATCAGCACAGTTTACCGGTCATTTGCGCGTCAACCATGGCCATGACCGGTCGTGATTTCCAGGTCTCGTTCAACGCGGGACGATCCCAACGAAGACCGCGAATGAAGTGGATGGAGCCGAAAAAATGATCGAGCGATCTCATCATGAATTGCGCAAGACGTTTGGTGACTTACTTCACGGAACCGCCTGTAAACTTGCCGCGTCCGTATTCGATCCTATCTCGGTTCGCATGGCATCCGACCTTGGCTTTGAGGTTGCCATCCAAGGTGGTTCCGTCGCCTCGCTTCAAGTGCTCGGGGCACCTGACATTGCACTGCTCACGCTTGATGAGTACGTCGAACAGGTTTCTAGAGTCGGGCGGGCCAGTCAAATCCCAATCATCGGCGACGCTGATCATGGGTTCGGTAACGCACTTAATGTCATGCGAACAGTGACCGAACTTCAGAAAGCCGGGGTTGCCGCCCTGACGCTGGAAGACACCCACCTACCGGCCAAGTACGACGAGCAGTCGAACGTGCTTATCGAAAGGCAAGAAGCCGCAGCCAAGATCTACGCTGCACGATTTGCCCGTTCGGATGATGCGCTCAGCATCATTGCCAGAACGAATGTGGCCGCTACCACGTTGGAAGACTCCATCGCTCGCACTGCGGCCTATCAGAAGGCCGGAGCAGATGCGATTTGCCTGGTTGGCGTTAAGGATTTCCAGCACCTGGAAGCACTCACGGCACACCTCAGCGTGCCAATCATGCTGATCAACTACGGCAATCCGGCCCTGAGCGATGTCGAGAAACTGAGTGCCGCCAATGTGCGGGTCGTGGTCAATGGGCATGCCCCTTATTTGTCCGCAATCAAAGCGACCTACGAGGCGCTGCGCGAACAAAGCGGCACACACGCAAGCGAGCTTTCCCTTCCTGAGCTGCTTTCAAAATACACGCTCTCGGATAACTATCGTGAGTGGGCCAAGACCTACTTGAAGTCAGGGTACGATTCAAATTGCCCCTGAAACAGGCGGGCGGAGTGACCACCAGGTTGCTGGCAATAGGGCTGCCCTAAAGGCTACACGTTTTTCTTCAGGCTCTCGGGGCTGCCAGCGCACAGACCATCCATCACCAGGTTCATCAATCTGGCGAGACGCGAGCGCCATTCACTCTGGGCATCCATTTGCCATATGCCAGCAATGGCTAGAAAGAAATCGTCGTTGGTAATCCCGCTACGAATAGTTCCGGCCTTTTCATTCGCCCTCAAAAGCAACTCGGCGGCGGCCTGGACTGGAGCGTATCCCGATTTCCCTGGGAACTCGTAAACAGACGCAGCTTGTTGAATCGCTGCAGCGAGTCCTGCCTTTGTCATTGCGTATTCAGCGAGGCTGTCCATCCATTCCCGCAGGGCCTCCTTGGGCGGTTTTGCCGCGAGAAGCTGTTGCGCCAACGATGCCACCTGTTGCATCTCGAATTGATAGACCTCGAATACCAGTTTCTCTCGGGTGGCGAAGTGACGATAGAACGTGCCCTGCCCCACCCCGGCCTTCTTCGCGATCGTGCTCAACGCAACCGCAGGATCGCTGGTCAGCTCGAGCACAGCGACTTCCAGTATCCGTTCGCGGTTTTTCTTGGCGTCAGAACGCATCACCAATTCGTCAGTCATGGACAAAGTTTTCCTTCATTGCATTGCTAATCGGACAATTGTCCGGTAATTTTGATCAATCGGACACTTGTCCGTTTAAGCGTGGTTTCTGGAGTTTACTATGAACAGCACTGGCAACACGATTCTGGTTACTGGCGGCACCTCAGGCATCGGCCTCGGTCTGGCGCTCAGGCTTCACAAGGCGGGCAACACCGTCATCATTGCAGGACGTCGCAAGGCTCTGCTCGACAAGATCGTGTCGGAGCATCCGGGGATTGAATCCGTCGTGCTGGACGTCTGCGATCCACAATCCATCCAGCGCAGCTGCACAGCGCTTGCGACCAGCCATCCGAATCTGAACGTCCTTATAAACAACGCCGGGATCATGCACTGGGAGGATCTGACTGATCCGCAAAGCCTGAGCACGGCCGAAGATATCGTGACCACGAACTTACTTGGCACGATTCGTATGGTTTACGCGTTCACTCCCCAACTGATCAAGCAACCCAGTGCAACGATTGTGAATGTCAGTTCGGCGCTGGCATTCGTACCGCTGCCAGCCACACCGACCTACAGCGCAACCAAAGCTGCAGTTCACTCGTTCACTCAAAGTCTTCGAGTGCAGCTAGAGAGCTCGCCGGTTGAGGTTATAGAGCTTGCGCCGCCGGGGGTGCGTACCACTTTACTGGGGCAGGAAAACGACGAACACGCCATGCCCCTGGAGGCGTTTTTGGATGAAATCTTCGAACTGCTCGAGATCTCTCCGACCCCACGGGAACTTGTCGTCGAGCGCGCCAAGCCCTTACGGTTTGCTGAAGCAAGCGGATCACATGATGATGTGCTGAAAATGCTGGCGGGATACAAACCACCGGCAGAATGATGTCAACCGTGTGAGTAGCCTCTGCTGCCATCGCGGTCACCCGATGGCATCTCGCAGCGCCCAGGATTGATCGGCACGGCTTGATAGCTTGATTATTGTTCGTAGGTGAGGATCCAATTGAAATGAAAATCGGAATTATCGGCGCAGGCAACATTGGCGCAACGCTTGCCCGTAAGCTCGCGGCGTGCGGCCATGAAGTCAAACTGGCAAATTCAAAGAGCCCTCATACCCTTGAGAACCTTGCCAACAAAATCGGTGTACACGCGGTGACCAAAGAAGACGCGGTGTCCGACGTGGACGCCGTAATCCTCTCTATCCCCTTTGCAAAGTACCCGGATCTGCGGCAAACATTGAGCAATCTTCCCGAGAAGGTCGTCATCATCGACACCTCCAATTACTATCCAGGACGAGACGGAGCGATCAAAGAAGTGGACGACGGCAAGCCCGAAAGCGTTTGGGTAAGCGAGCAGATTGGCCGCCCGGTGGTTAAGGCATGGAATGCCGTCCTCGCAGCAACGCTTGCCGACCACGGCCAACCGGTCGGGTCTTCCTCACGCATAGCCTTACCTGTAGCTGGCGGTGACATCAATGCTGAAGCGATCGCGCAAGATCTTGTAGAGGACACCGGCTTCACCGCGCTTGCCGCGGGTAGCCTTGAAGACTCGTGGCGTCAGCAACCCGGTACACCTGCCTATTGCACCGAACTGAAGTTGCCAGCGCTGAAGGCAGCCTTGTGCGCGGCAGATAAGTTGAGGGCGCCTCAAAACCGGGATGCCCTGATGGCCACGTTCATGACGCCCGGTGGCCATTTCACACACGAGGACATTGTTGCCATGAATCGGGAACTGACCGCCTGACTATCGGATTGGAGGGACTCTTGCCTAAGGTCCCGCCTGAGTGATCAATCAGAGGTCGCAAGCCCGTTATGAAATCTGGCGAGAGCGTTGTTCCTCCAGAATCTTTGGCAGATTGCCTTCGATCCAGTCAACCAGGCCTTCGACATGGCGGGCTACTTCAGTTCCCATAGGGGTGAGGCTGTACTCAACGTGAGGTGGCACGACCGGATAGGATTTGCGCAGGACGAAACCATCGAGTTCCAAAAACTGGAGGGTCTGCGCAAGCATCTTTTCGCTGACGCCTCCAATCTTGCGACGCAGATCGCTGAAGCGATGCGTACCCGCGAGCAAGGCCACCAATACTAATACTCCCCAGCGGCTGCTGACGTGCTGGAGCACGACCCTCGAAGGACAATCCGGGTCGAATAATTCACCGCTGCGCAGTCGGTTGGCCACTGTTGCGGGACGGGTTGCTCCAGAGGGCTCGGAATCCGGCATGCTTACTTACCTTTAGGTACGTACTTACGAAAAGTTAGTTAAGGCCCTACTCTGCCTGTTCTATCACTTTTTGTAAAAGGAACCCCTCATGATCGCCGTCACCGGAGCCACCGGCCAACTTGGCCGCCTCGTTGTCCAGCAACTCAAGCAAAAAGTACCCGCGTCCAACCTGGTCGCGCTGGTGCGCAGCCCTGACAAGGCGAGTGATCTAGGCGTGGAGGCACGTGTTGCCGACTATGACAATCCGCAAACCCTGGTCGCGGCGCTCAGCGGAGTCGACACGCTTCTACTCATTTCCTCAAGCGAAATAGGTAAGCGACTCTCACAGCATCGAAATGTCATCAACGCAGCAAGGCAGGCCGGTGTAGGTCGCGTCGTTTATACCAGTGTACTGCACGCGGATACCTCTTCATTGAGCCTCGCCGAGGAGCATCGACAAACGGAAGCCGAGCTCACAGCATCGGGGTTGGCATTCACGATATTGCGTCATGGTTGGTATACCGAGAACTACACCGGCTTTATCGCTGGCGCGTTATCGGCCGGTGAATTTATCGGCAGTGCAGGTGATGGAAAGATTGCCGCGGCGACACGGGAAGATTTTGCCCAGGCCGCTGCCGTCGTGCTGACCCGCGACGATCAAGAGGGGAAGGTCTACGAGTTGGCGGGTGACAGCGCCTGGACGTTATCGGAACTCGCAGCCGAGGTTTCTCGGCAAACGGGTAGGAACATTCCCTACAAGAACTTGCCTGAAACTGACTACGCCTCTGCGTTAATCAATTTCGGCCTCCCGGAGCCACTCGCACAGGCCCTGGCTGGCTACGATGTCAACGCATCCCAAGGCGCACTTTTCGATGATAGCCATCAGCTTTCGACGCTGATCGGCAGGGCCACGACTTCACTTTCAGCAGCAGTGGCAATCGCGCTCAAAGGGCAATGATCGCAGGACACCGTGACGCCGCCGAGCAGCCACGCCAACAAAGAGCGCAAGGGCTGTAAACCCCTGCGCACCGTTGAGCAATGGCGAATTCGGGTCAGTGACGATCGGGTGGCCAGCAAGGCTTAAGCTTATTGCTGGTGCATGATTGCTCCATACCGGCGCCCGTCAAAAATCGACGGTCGCCGATAGTTGCAAGGTACGCGGATACCCCGGGGAAAACGCACCATAAGAGGCCACGCCGGACCAGTACTCACGGTCGAACACGTTCTGTACCGTGGCGCGGAATGTCGTCGGCCGCCCTTCTATCTTGGTGGCGTAACGCGCACCGGCGTCAATGCGGGTCCAGGCGTCGAGTTCCTGGGTGTTGGCCTGGTTGACGTATTGGCTGTCGGTGTAGATCGCACCACCCGTGAGGGTGAAACCTTCCAGCCAGGGGGTGTCGTATTCCGCCCACAGGTTGGCCTGGATATCGGGCACGCCGACCGGCTTGTTGCCTTGGTTAGCGGCAGTCGCCGACTTGGTCAGCTCGCCATCGAGGAAGGTCACCCCCCCCATCAAACGGGTGCCGGTGGCCACTTCGCCGAACACGCTGAGTTCCAGGCCACGGTTGCGCTGTTCGGCCTGCACCGAATACACGCCATTGGCGCCCAGTTCGCCGGCAGGTTTCTCGATCTGGAACAACGCCAGCGTGGTCATGAAGGTGCCGTGTTCATACTTCACCCCCAGTTCGTGCTGCTTGGACTCATACGGCGCAAAGGTTTCCCCGGCATTGCTCGCCGTGCCCGGTGCCGCATCGCCTTTGCTCAGCCCTTCGACGTAGTTGTAGTAGAGGGAGACGTCCTCCCAGGGCTTGACCACCACCCCCAGCAACGGCGTGGTGGCGTTGGCGCTGTAACGCGAGCTGACGGAGCCGGCGGCATTGTAGTTACGCGACTCGATAAACTGCCGGCGTACGCCCAGGGTCAGTTGGAAACGGTCATCCAGCATCCCCAAGGTGTCGGTCAACGCCACGCCGGACAACTCCGACTCGGAGATTCGCAGCACCTTGGGCGTGTTGATGTATTGCTTGGGCGTGTCCACCGGGTGGTAGATATTGGAGAGGATTGTGGTGCCGTTGTTGATGCCCCGCGATAGCTCATCCTGGTAACGGGTCGCCATCAGCGTGGTGGTATGGGTTACCGGGCCGGTGGCGAAGAGCCCGCGCATCCCCACATCGGCGGTAGAACGGTCGACGTTGAATTTGTAATAGCCCGGGACGTTGCTGGTGTCGCCCGCGTCATTGAGGATGCGCGGCACCTGGTCGGACATGCGTTTCACATCCGACCTGCCGCCCCCTGCATGGGCGAAAACGGTGAGGTTGTCGCTCAGATCATATTCACCGCCGAGCAATGCGGACTGTTCCTTGGTATCCGACCAACCCCACTTTTGCGGCAGGCTGGTACGGCCATTGGGGGCGGATGGCACGTCAACGCCCGGCGCGATGGTGAACGGGCGTGAGGCACCGTCGAAGCTTTCTTTCTGGCTGATGTAGTCCAGGTTCAGGCGCAGCCGCTCGCCACGATAATCCAGGGCAATCGCACCGATCCCTACGTCGCGATGCTGGTCGTTCACCGCCGTGTCGCCGCCCTGCAGGCTGCCGTTAAAGCGCACGCCGAACTGGTTTTCCTCACCAAAACGCCGACTGATATCCAGGTGCCCGCCCGCCTGGGAATCTGACGCGTAGCTACCGGTGAACCGGGTCAGGTCTTCCTCCAGCGGCCGTTTGGGAACGATGTTGATGACCCCACCCACGCCACTGTTGGGCGAGATGCCATACATCAAGGCACCCGGTCCCTTGAGCACTTCGACACGCTCGGCATACTCGGTAAAGACCCGGTAATTGGGGGCTACGCCATACACACCGTCGTAGGCCAGCTCACCCAGGTTGCCTTCGCCGATGGCGAAACCGCGAATGAAAAACGAATCGACGATACCGCCGGTCTGGCCGGTCGAGCGCACCGAGGGGTCGCGTTCCAGGGCATCGGCAACGGTAACGGTTTGCAGGTCGGCGAGGGTTTTGGCGGTGTAGCTGGTGACGCTGAACGGCGTGTCCATCACGTCTTTGTTGCCCATCATGCCCAGCCGCGCGCCGCGCGCCACCTGTCCACCGGGGAGGACTTCGGGCAACGCCGTCGGGCCGTTGTAGCGGCCGTCGATCGTGGTGGTGTCGAGGGTCAGGCTGGGCGTGCTGTCATCCGTGGCGGCAGGCGTTGGTGTCTCAGCCCAGGCATTGGCGCCCGCTGCGACCATGACGAAATTCAACAGGGCGGTTCGAATAGCGAGGGTTAACGCGCGTTCACCGCAGGGCCGACTGGCAACAGGCATGACGAGAGGATCCTTTCAACGAGAGAAAATGGGAATCACTCCTAATGCCAGTCGACGTGCGAAAAAGTATCACCCACCCACCTGATTTTTTTGCACGGCTCACTCGTACAGGCGATCCAGCGGGATCGCGATGACCGGTAGCGCCGGATCAAACACATGCCGTGTGGTTTTGTACGGAAAGATCTCGCCGCGAGCGATGGTGTTGAAAATCCGCGCGACCTCGAACGCGTGCCCCGTGTGCCAGTGCCGTACGCACACCCGTGGGTCCGCGTAGTCGAGCTGGATGCACGGCACCCGACACAGACCCAACTGCAACGCTGCATTCAGGCGATGGTTACCGTCCATCACGATGCCTTGCGAGCGCTCGACAATGATCGGTTCCAGCCAATGCCCTGCGCGGATAATCGAGTCGCATAGCCACTGCACATTCGCCGGGTCCACCTGTTCCGATTGCAGCACTTCGCACACCGGTCGCAGCGCAATCTGATAGGTCTGCGCAATGGCCCCTTCCTGTCCTGGCAGCATGTTCAGCAAGCTCCGGTCTTGGCGACCGCTGCGTGTCGGCGGGCCATGTCCAACAGGCGTTGCGCCTGTTCGATCAGCGGCAGGTCGACCATTTCGCCGTCAACTTGCACCGCATGGCTGCCCCCGGCCACGGCACTCATCACCCGACCCGCCCAGGCCAATTGCTGCGCATCGGGTAGAAATGCGCGCTGCACCGTCGCCAACTGCGCGGGATGGATGCACAGCTTGGCCCCGAACCCGAGGGAGCGAGCGTAGAGCGAGTCCTGGGCGACCACCGCCAGGTCGTTGATCGCCGGTGTGACTCCGTCGATCGGCGCCGGCAAACCTGCAGTGCGAGAGGCCAGCACGATGCGGTTGCGTGCGTACACAAACGCCTCAGGCACCTGGCCGCAATTGATATCCAGGGAAAAATCCAGCGAGCCAAAGGCCAGGCGTGACAGGCCGGGAACCGCAGCAATCGCCTCCACCTGCTGCAAGCCTCTGGCCGTCTCGATGATCGCGACAATGTGCAATTGGGGTTGCCACGCCAGCAACTGCTCGACCACCCGCGCCAACGCTTGCGGCGCCTCGGCCTTGGGCAGGAATACCCCGGTGCAACGCTCGGGGTAACGCATGTCGCCCAACCACGTCAGGTCCTGGCGGAACAACGCGCTGCCGACGCTGTTGAGCCGGATAAACCGCCGGCACGCCACACTTGGCGCACTCTCCTGCCACGTCCAGATGGCAGCTCGAGCAGCGGCTTTGCTATCGGGATGAACCGCATCCTCAAGGTCCAGGATGATTGCATCCGCTCCGGCCTCAGCCGCTTTGGCAAAGCGCTCCGGACGGTTCCCCGGAACGAACAGGTAGCTGATGGGAAGCAGGGCAGTCGTGATCGGACGATCAGTGTTCATAGCAGTTCTCCTTGGCGTGCATCAGTCGTGGTTTTTGCAAAATTTTCAGGGGCCTCGGGGCGGCTGAATTGCGCCTCTGTCAGCGCCCTCGCCGATCAACGCTTAACCCCTTATTGATCAATGAATTAACAACGCTTTCAAACTTGGTACGAACGCCCGCAAGAGCGTGCAAATACACGTTCGCGCAACGCTGTTCGGCCGGGATCAATTAGAAATATTTGAAAACCTTACTTGATAATCGTTCTCGGTAGCAATATTGTTCACGCCGCCAAGAGAAACTTTTCATGACCCTAGGCAAGTCTTAACGCTCACCGAAAGTATGGCCTCGCGACATCATTTAACCATCACTCAGCGGTGAGTCAGATCAAGAAAAACGGCAGTTAGTGGCCGATAGCTACACCCGTATAAACCTTATGGAATGGGGTTCTTATGCAATTGTTTTATGAACCGGTTATTACCATCAAAGCCACAGTTTCGCCTGCAGGATTCGTGTGGCATCCACCGCCAAACGCATAAGCGTTAAAAACACGACGAACGACAAGACCACATTCATCGATCTCTTCCAGAGATTTAAATATGAATGACGACGCTATAAGCGCCAGGGGATAGTTATGTCTATTGCAATAACGCGCCTCAATGAAGCGCGCACTGAAGTTCATCTTTCGAAAATGCTTAATCCATTATTGGACGCATGTATCGCACAGCTGTTACATAGCCAACCCGACAAACTGCTTGAACTCGTTGCGCAACACGGCTCCCCCCTGAATCTTGTATGGCCACACGCCTTTGCACTGAACACCGGCGCATTGCAATCCGTGCTGGAACAGCATGAAGTCCGACATGCGATCTTCTATGGCGCCAAAGCCAACAAGTCACAATGTTTACTCGGCGCGGCCAAGGCGTCCGGTATCGGCGTCGACGTTTCCAGCATTTACGAGATGCAAGCAGCACTGCGCGCCGGTGTGCCGGCCGCTCAGTTGTGTGCCACCGGCCCGGCCAAAACCGAAGATTTTCATCGGGCGCTGGTCCATGCCGGTGCACTGATCTGCGTGGATTCGCTGGAAGAGTTCGACCATTTGAAAACACTGGTCGAAGCCAGCAGCGAGGCCATAAAGGCCAGGGTTTTACTGCGTTACAGGCCTAAAGCCTGTGGGACCAGCCGCTTCGGAATGGGGGCCGCGGACCTGCTGGTGTGCTTGCACTTACTGACCGGACTCAGGGCATTTTTTGACTTCGAGGGTTTCCATTTCCACCTCGGTGGCTATGGGTTCGAATCTCGAGCACAGGCCTTTCGTGAAGTGACCGATTTCGTCGATGTGGCTCGGACGATGGGGTTGGCTCCGACCATGATCGATATCGGCGGAGGTTTGCCCATCCGCTATGTCGAGCCACACGCCTACGAGCGCTTTCTACAAAACGACAATACGCCCAATCACTATTACAACCAGTCAGTACCCAAGTCTTATTACCCTTACGGCAGCAACTTGACGGCGAGCCAATGGTTAACGTTGTTTCTGGAAAGTGCCTTCTCGCCGCGACAAAACATTGCCCAGTACTTGAAAGCCAACAGCATAACCCTGGCATTGGAGCCGGGCCGAAGTCTGGTGGACCAAGCGGCAATTTCGGTATTTCGCATTACACGCAGCAAAAAACTGGCCAATAACAAAACGGTGTTATTTGTCGAAGGCAGCAGCTTCAGTGCCTGCGAAACATGGTTCGCGTCGGAATATCTGGTCGACCCGATTTTAATCAGCTCAGCGCCAACATCCGCCACACCAATGCAAGCCTATATTGCCGGGCATAGTTGCCTGGATGATGACGTCATCACCCACCGCCTGATCAACTTCACGACTTCCCCCAAGGCCGGCGACTTATTAATTTATGCCAACACCGCCGGCTATCAAATGGACTTACTGGAGAATGAGTTCCATCGTCACCCCCTGCCCCGGCGAATGGTGGCGACCTGTTGCACGTACGGTAACTACGCGTTTTCACCTGACGACTAAAGGAAGTACTTCATATGATACTGACTAAAGTTTCCGAGCTGATCGGCAATACGCCTATGTTGGGTATTTATATTCCGGGCACTGATGCCCGGCTGTTATTAAAGATAGAGAAAAACAATCCCGGCGGCAGTATCAAGGACCGCATGGCGCGCAACATGGTACTCGCCGCGCTCAAGTCCGGACGCTTGAAACCAGGTGGCGTGGTGGTTGAGTCGTCGTCGGGCAATACCGGCATCGGCCTGGCCATGGCCGCCGTCGAATTCGGCCTGCAATTTATCGCCGTGGTCGACCATCACGCGGCGCAGGACAAGATCGCGGTGATGAAGGCACTGGGCGCCGATATTCGGTTTGTCGCGGGAACTTATCGTGAAGATGAAGTCGCGGTGGTAGAGCGCCAGCGCCTGGCGGCCGAACTCGCCGAGCAGATCCCGGGGGCCGTGTTCATGAACCAGTCCGACAACGCGGCCAACGCCGGCGGCTACAGCGACTTTGTGCGGGAAACCATCGTTCAGGCCGAAGGTGTGATCGGCGCGTATGTCGGTTGCGTCGGTACCGGCGGGTCGATGACCGGGATTGCCCGAGGCCTTAAACAGCACAACCCCGACATTGTGACCGTGGCGGTGGAGCCCGCAGGTTCCATCGTTTTCGGGCATCCCGGCTATCCGTACTATCAGTCCGGTACCGGCACGCCTGCCGGGGACACAGTGGGGCTGGTGCTCGATTACAGCTGCATCGACCTGGGCGTGCAGGTCACCGACTCACAAGCCTTCGAGACCTCGCGCTATATCGCCCGCCACCTCGCCCTGCTGGTAGGCGGCTCGACCGGTGGCGCAATTTTCAAGGCCCTGGAGCTGATTCACAAAGGTGTACTGAGCGGCAATGTAGTAGTGCCGATTGCCGATGGCGGCGAAAAATACCTGCACACGGTCTTCGACGATAAGTGGCTGGAGGAACGCGACTTGCTCGACCCCGGCGTCGCGTCGCAGTTGGATGCCTGGCTGGGCAAGAACCACTGGCAGGAGTCCAGCTCCGCCCCGCTGCAACTGAGCGTCGCATGACCCTCTTTCGACCAAGGAGCGCCTCTGAATGAAACCGCTGAAAGTCGCCATTTGCGGCGGTGGCCGAACAGGTCATCTCAACGCCATCCTGTTCAAGCAACTGCCTGACGTCCAGGTTTCGCTGCTGACCAGCAACCTGGAAGTCGTCGACCACCACACGCGGCAGGTGCCGCTTCAGGCCCTGCTGCCGGACGGCTCCACATTGAACGCCCGGCTGGATCGGGTGACCGCCGAGGCCAGGCCCGCCGTCGAAGACGCCGACATCGTCATCATCACGGTGCCAGCCCATGCCCGTGCCAAAACCCTGCAGGCCATCGCGCCGCACTTGAGCACGAGCAAACCGGTGTACATCGGTGCGATTCCGGGCTTCTGCGGGTTCGACTGGCTGGCCGAGGCCACACTGGCAAACCACCCGAACCTGGTGATCTGGGGCATGAAGGACGTACCTCATACCGCCTTCGATCTCACCCCCGGTAGGTCGATAAAAATGGGCGGCGGCAAAAGCCAGTTATATGTCGCGACCCATGCCCGCGAATCCCAGGTGTCGCGCCAGCACTTGCACGACATCCTCACACGCCTCTACGGCCCTTGCGTCACGCTGCTCGATCACTACCTGGAGATCACCCTGACGCCCGGTAACCCGATCATGCACAGCTCGGTGATCTACGGGTTGATCGGCCCCTACGGGCAATGGCACCGCAAGATCTTTCCCCAGCGCCTGTGCTGGTGGACGGAGTGCCCCGAACTGGGCGCCTACTTCCTGGAACGCATGGATCAGGAAAGCCAGGAACTGTGCGCGGTCATCAGTGCGCGCATGGGCGTCGACCTGTCGTCCGTCAAATCCTTGAAACAGGAAATCGTCGAGGCGTACGGCGATCAGATTCGCGACCAGAGCAGCATGTTGTCCATTCTGCGCACCAACCAGGCCTACAACGACATCCTCGCGCCCATGGTGCCAGCCGGTGATAACCGCGCCGGGTATGTGATCGAGCGTGAGAGCCGTGCGTTCAACGAAGACGTCGCCTATGGCCTGGTGCTGCTGGTGGAAATGGCCAGGCGTTTTGAACTGAAAGTGCCCTATATCGAAGAAGTCCTGCACTGGAGCGTTGCCTACATGCAAGGCCTGCGCGACTCGGCGCTGGATTACTTCCCGAGCCAATGGCCTCGCACGGCATAACCCTTTTAATGAATGACTCAACAAGCAGAGAGCTGATATGGATGACCTCAACACCTTGATCGCCTACTCCCGCAAGAACGCCCTGCGCCGGCTGATTCGTTGCTTGTTTGCGGAAAATATCCTGGATCGTTCGGCGCTGGCGTTTACCCACGACGGCCAGCAGGCCACCTACCCGCTCAAGCAGAACGGCGAGGCGCTGTTTTTCTCCGAGATTGCGCTGGGCCCGGCCGACACGCTGGTCAATGACGGCGACGTGGTGCTACTGACGGCCGAAGGCGTGCGCCAGGTGATCACCCGCCATCAGGACCTGCTGGATGTACTGCGCGACAGTTTCGACTTCGAGCCCAGCGACGAAGGTGTGGCCGGTCTCAAGTCGGATATGGAAAACAGCCTGCTGAACGACGCCCACGCACGTCAGTTCCGCCAACACTGGAACGCGCGCCTGGCGCAGGCCGCTCAACGCCAGGGCCTCAGCAGCCTCACCGATTACCTGCGTCGGCATGCAAGCACCAAGGACGCCGCGATCTTGCTGGATCAGTGGGGCTCGCTGGAAGGCCACCCCTACTACCCGACCTGGAAAGCCCGCCCCGGGCTGAATGACGCTGAGGTCGAGCAACTGTCTCCGGAGTTCAACGCCCAGGTGCCCCTGCGGATAGCCGCCTTGCGTGCCGACATGGCCAAAAGCGAAAGCATGCCTCACGTGACCAACTACCACGCCTGGTTCGCCAGCAATTTCCCGGCACACTGGGAGCAATGGAAAGCGGCGCTCAACGCCAAAGGCCTGGATGAAACGCAATGGCTGCCCCTGCCGATTCATGCCTGGCACTTGCAGGCCTATGTGCTCAAGACGTTTGCTGCGGAAATCGAAGAAGGCCTGCTGATCACTGAGGGGCCGGATATTCAGACGCTGCCGACCATGTCATACCGCACGATGATGCCGGTCCTGGACCACGCTGCACCGCTGATCAAATTGCCCATCGCGTTGTGGATGACCAGCGAGTTGCGCAGCCTGCAAGCCAAGTCGATCCATATGGGGCCGCGCATCAGCACAGTGATCACGCAAATCCTGGAAGCCGAAAACGGTTTCGACCAGCAACTGGAAATCTTCCCGGAAGAAATCGGCGTGCGCTACCGCCACGCAATCACCCAGGACGACGTACCGGGAAAACACCTGTCCGTGGTGTTTCGTGCCAGCCGGCAAGCGTTCGAACGCAGCGATGAGCGTCTGCCGATCACGGTGGCTTCGTTGTTCACCCGTTTACCGGGCAGCGGTCGGCCGCTGTTTACCGACCTGATCGAACGCGACGGGGTGCGTGCCGACGCCGCCAGCGTAGAACAGTGGTTTCGCCACTATGCCAAGGTCGTCACCCACCCCGTGGTGGCAATCTATCTGCTGTACGGTATCGGGCTCGAAGCGCACCAGCAGAACACCATGGTGCTGTTCTCACCCGATGGCGTGCCGCGCAGCCTGCTGATCCGCGATTTTGGCGATGGCAGAACCTACGCCCCCCTGCTGGAAGAACGCGGTTATACGTTACAGCCGCATGTGCAGCCTGGCATTCTGCCTACGGTATTTAGCGGCGATATCGAGCCGGTGCGCATGTTTGTACTGGACGCCGCGTTCCTCACCCACTTGCATGAAATGGCCCTGTGGCTGACCAAGGAGTACGGCATGGACAACACACGTTTGTGGGCAATATTGCGCGAGGAAACCGAAAACGCCTTTGCCGCCGTGCGCGAGCGGGTCTCGCCGCAGGTGTGGGAGGTCGAGCGCCAGGCCTTTGTCGAGGATCCATGGCCTACCCGTTCGTTACTGCGCATGCATTTGATGCAGTATTCCAACTATCGTTTGCAGCACACCCTGACCAACCCGCTAGCTGCCGTTTAATCACTGAGGCCGTCTCATGTCCCAAGCAGGTGCCATCCAGGGTTCGCGTGTAAGAATCCTCATTTATCTTCTGTTCGCGATCCAGCTGGTCTCCATGGGCGCGATGGAAATGAGCGGGCCGTTCTGGCCCGTGCACCTGCGCGGGCTGGCGTCCTCGGAGTCGGTATTCAGCTTCGCCAGCATCGCCGTGTACGTCGGGCCGATGCTGGGCATCATGCTGACCAGTGCATTCTGGGGCCGTATCGGCGATCGCTACGGCCACAAGCTGATGATGATCCGCGCACTCGCGGGGTTGTCCCTGACCCAGCTCGGGCTGGCCTTTTTCAGTGACATCTGGGTCATCCTGGTCCTGCGTTTTCTGCAGGGCGCCTTTGCCGGCTATATAGCCCCGGCGCAGGCTTACGGGGTCAGTATCGAAGCGCCGTCGCGGCGGGCGCGGTTATTCGCGATCCTGCAGATATCGACCAATGTCGGCTCACTGCTCGGTGCGGTCGTAGGCGGCCTGATCCTCGATTACGCGACGTTTTTCTGGATCAACATCGTCGCCTCGGTGCTCTGTGCACTCTGTACCGTCATCGCCGCCGTGACCTTGCCGGATGTGCCTCCCGTACCAAAAAAGCCGACGGTGGCCACCCGCACGCCGGTCGCAGGCACCGACAGCGTATGGCGCAGCTCTCCGCTGCTGTCGCTGCTGTGCGTCATGGGCATCCTGCTGCTCGCGCGCATGCTGCCGCAGACCTCGTTCTCGCTGTATGTGAGCTCGACGTTCGAGGTCAACAACTCCGTCGTCGGCTTGTGCTACGGGTTGCTGGCGCTGGGCTTCATCCTGTCGGCAACGGCATGGTCGCGCTACTTCGAGCATCGTTCCCAGGCAGAAACCCTGCAACGCATCACATATGTCGTCATGGGCTGCATCGCCCTGACCGCCGTGGCGGGCGTAACGCGCAGCGCCGTGGTATTTATCGTCGCCTACTTCATTTGGGGGGTGCTGCTAGGGGCGACCACCCCCGTGCTGATGGCGTTGGTCTCGAAAACCGCCGACAGCTCGCGACAAGGCTACGTACTGGGTATTGCCCAAAGCACTGCGCAGTTCGCCTCGATTGCCGGCATCTCCATCGGTGGCTTGCTGAGCCAGGTCTACGGCCTGCAATACACCTATCTTTTCGTGTGCCTGGCCTATGCAGTGGCGCTGATTCCCATGGTCGCGCTGCGGTACTGGTCGGTGTCCGCGCCGTCCAATGGCGTTGCAGGCAGCGACTGAACAAGGAGCAAGGGTTTGAACATTGAACAACTGCGTGCCGATACACCGGGTGTCGAGCATCTGATCCATTTCAATAATGCCGGTGCGGCGCTGATGCCTGAGCCGGTGGTCCAGGTCATGACCGGGCACCTGCAACAGGAAGCCCGCCTCGGCGGGTATGAAGCGGCCGCCCGATGCGCGCCTGAACTGGACAATGTCTACACCGCCGTCGGGCGCCTGATCAATGCGCACCCCACTGAAATCGCAGTGGTCGAAAACGCCACCCGAGCCTGGGACATGGCCTTCTATTCACTGGCGCTCAAGCCCGGCGACGCCGTGCTGACCTCCATGACCGAATACGCCGGCAACTACATCCCATACCTGCAATTGAGGCAGCAGCGCGGGATCGAGATCCGGATCATCCCCAACGATGAACACGGCCAGGTGTGCCTCGCAGCCTTGGCGGCCATGCTTGAAGACGAGCGCGTCGCCCTGGTATCGCTGCCGATGATCGCCACCAACGGCGGGCCTGTGCAACCCGTCGAGCAGATCGGTGCCCTCGCCCGGGCGGCGGGTGTGTTGTTCCTGCTGGACGCTTGCCAAGGGGTGGGCCAGGTGCCGATCGATGTGCAAAAGATCGGCTGCCATATGCTCGCCGCCACCAGTCGAAAATACCTGCGCGGGCCGAGGGGCGTGGGGTTCCTGTACGTAGAACAATCCCTGTGCCAACGCCTGGAGCCGGTTTTTCTGGACCTGCATGCGGCGTCCTTGCTCACGGCAGACAGCTTTGAAATTCGTGCGGATGCGCGACGTTTTGAAAATTGGGAATGCAATGTTGCGGCCAAGCTGGGCCTGGGGGCCGCAGCGGAGTATGCGTTGGCGCAGGGTATCGAACCGATATGGCAGCGCATCCAGCACCTGGCGGGTTACTTACGCCATCGACTGACCGACGTGGCGGGTATCACCTCGCAGGACCTGGGTCCTGTAAAGTCCGGCATCGTCACCTTCAGTCATCGCCACCACAGCGCCCCACAGGTGCAGCAGTGGCTCGCAGCGCAACCCAAACGCATCAACGTGAGCACTTCGACAGCAGGCTCGACCCTGCTCGACATGCAGCAGCGGGGCTTGCTTGAGGTCAGCCGTGCATCGGTTCACGCTTACAACACCGAAGCTGAAATCGATTTGCTGATTGACGCCTTGATACGCCTGTCACACGCCTGATCACGGGACACGATGGCGCTTGCGCTCAAGCTGGTTTGTCAACTAGCATTGGGAATACTTCTCAATTACAAACAAATCTGCCGCCATGAGCGAAATCTCTTCCGCAAATCATCTCAATCACCTGCGCGCCATCGAGGCCCTATACAGCGGGCATCACGGCTGGCTGTATGCCACGCTGAAGAGAAAACTGGGTAACGCCATGGATGCGGCGGATCTGGCGCAGGACACCTTCACCCGGATCCTCGCCTCACAAGTCACGGTGATTGACCAGCCACGGGCGTACCTGAGCTGCGTGGCCAAGGGCATCCTGGTCAACTGGTACCAGCGCAAGGCACTGGAACGCGCCTACCTGGATGCGCTGGCGAACGTGCCCACCCACGAAGCGCCGTCGCCCGAGGCGCACTTCATGGTGCTGGAAACCCTGCACGAAATCGACGCCATGCTCGATACCCTGGCGCCCCTGGTCAAGCGCGCCTTCCTGCTGTCGCAGATCAACGGCCTCAAGTACGACGACATCGCCGAGCAACTGGGTGTATCGCTGATCACCGTCAAGCGCTACATGAAACAGGCCTTCGTACAGTGCCTGATGCTGGTGGAGTGAATGCTCGGTCTGCGCAAGGAGCCGCCGCTGGACCCGCAGGTACTCGAAGAAGCCGCCGAGTGGCTGATGCGCTTGAGCGAACGCGAACTGAGCGAGCACGAGCGCGCCGAATGGGAGCGCTGGAAGGTCAGCAGCCCGGAGCGGGATCGCGCCTGGTCCCGTGCGCAATTGCTGCAGAGCAAGTTCGGCGGCCTGCCGCCCGCCCTGGCGATGTCGGCGCTGGACCGGCCAGACAGCCCTGAACGTCGTGCAGCACTGGGCAAGCTGGCGATCCTGCTGGCGCTGGCGCCCGCGGGTTGGGGGAGCTGGAAGCTGGCGCAATCGCAGCAATGGTCAGCGGACTATCGCACCGACGTTGGCCAACGCCGCGAACTGACCCTGGCCGATGGCTCACGCATCACCCTGAACACCGCCACCGCCATCGACGTCGTATTCGACGACCGTCAACGGCTTATTCACCTGCGCGAGGGCGAAATCCTGGTGCAGACCGCCGTGGACACCGCCCCCCTGCCCCGGCCGTTCCTGATCAGCACCCGCCAGGGAAGCATGCAGGCGCTGGGCACACGGTTTACCGTGCGTGAAGTCAGCCCCCGCACCCATCTTGCGGTCATCGACGGCGCGGTGCGGGTGATATTGGCCGATAACCGCCAGACCCCGCCGCTGATCGTCAATGCAGGGCAGCGCACCGACTTCTCCTCACAGACCTTTGGTGACCTGGCGCCGACCGATCGCTACATCGGTTCATGGACCCAAGGCATGTTGATGGCCGACAAGATGCGCCTGGCGGATTTCGTCGCGGAACTGACGCGCTACCGCCGAGGTTTCCTGCGCTGTGATCCGGCCATCGCCGACTTGCGCATTTCCGGGGCCTTTCCGATCAGTGATACCGATCGCACCTTGAGCATGCTGGTGCACACTTATCCCGTGCTGGCGAACAGTCATTTGCGCGGTTACTGGGTCACCCTGTCGCCCGCCTGACTCTCACGCAAAAATAAACGGCGGCCGGGGTGATACTTTTTTCGATCTCGACTGGCAAAGACAGGAACAGCCTTTTCCTCTCGTCCATGGGTCATCCTTTCATGCTCGTAGCACGGCCCCTGCGTCCGGCTCGTCCGCTCAAACCGATGGTGCACGGCGTTGTGCTCAGCCTGCTGCTGGCCGGAGCCATGTGCCCGGTGGCGTTGGCGGATGCACCGGCCCAATTGGACTCAGTCGCTGTGCAGGCCTACCACATTGCCCCCGGCCCGCTCGGCGCGACGCTCTCAAGCTTTGCCGTGGACGCCGGTATTGCCCTGTCGTTCCAGCCGTCGATCACGGAGGGCCTGATCAGCCCCGAACTGAACGGCACCTACTCCACGCAGGAAGCCGTCACGCGTTTGCTCGAAGGCAGCGGCCTGGAGATGGTGTTGCGCAGCGATGGCAGCTACACCCTGGTACTGCGCCGGCTGACGCTGTCGGCGACCACGGTGGAGGCGGCGCAAAAACACACCGATAGCCTGCCGCCGGTGTACCCGGGCGGCCAGGTGGCCGAGGGCGGGCGTCTCGGCCTGCTGGGCAATACGGATGTGATGGACGCGCCGTTCAGCATCAGCACCTATACCGCGTCATTGATCAAAGACCAGCAGGCGACCACCGTGGGCGACGTGCTGGAGCGCGACTCTTCGGTCCGCTCCACCGGCCAGACGGGAGGGATCGTCGACTCATTCTTTATCCGCGGCTTTCCGGTGGGCGAAGGCAACCTCGGGGAACTGGCGTTCGACGGTGCGTACGGCGTGGCCTCCAATTACCGGGTCTTCACCGACTACGCCGAACGCATCGAAGTGGTCAAAGGCCCTGGCGCCCTCCTCTACGGCATGTCCCCCAACAGCGCCGTCGGTGGCGTGATCAACGTGGTCCCCAAGCGCGCCCTGGACGAGGACCTGACCCGCGTCACGGCCACCTATGCCCAGGACCGACAACTGGGCACCCATATCGACCTGAGTCGGCGGTTTGGCGAGGACCGGCGATTCGGCATGCGCGTCAACGGCCGCGTGCAGCAGGGTGACACTGTCATCGACAAGCAATCGCGGGATGTCGGGGTCAGTGCCATCGCCCTGGATTACCAGGGCGATCGCCTGCGCACCAGCCTGGACCTGATCAACCAGCAAGAGCAATTCGACGCGGCGTCACGGCCCTTCCTGATCGCGCCCGGCGTGCCGATTCCCCACGCCGCCAACGGGCGTACCAACGTCAGCCAGGCGTGGGGCTGGTCCAAGACTCGCGACGAGTCGGCATTGCTGGGTGGCGAGTATGACGTGAGCGACGCACTGACCCTGTTTGCCCATGCCGGCGGTGGGAAGTCGAACGTGGCACGCCTTTCCGACCAGACCCCGACCATCATCAACACCGTCGGCGACACCTCGTCGATCCCCGGCTATTACAAATTTAAAGTACGGCGCTACACGGTCGACAGCGGTGCCCGACTGCGTTTCGACACCGGGCCGATCAGCCACAGCACCACGCTGCAAGTGACGCGCTATCGCGATGAGTTGTCGCGCGGCATTATTTCCGGCCCGCCGATCCTGTCGAACATTTACCACCCTGTCTCACGACCCGAGGCCGACATTGCTACGCCTGCCACGCCGAAAGTCTCGGCGACCGAATTGTCCGGCGTCGCCGTTGCCGACACCTTGTCGATCCTCGATCAGCGCCTGCAGGTGACGGCCGGCCTGCGCAAACAGACCATCCGCTCCAACAACTACGACGCGGCGGGTACGGTGACCACGGCTTACGACGACGGCAGGACCACGCCGCTGTTCGGCGCAGTTGTCCGGCCCTGGGAGCATGTGTCGTTCTACTACAACTACCTGGAAGGCTTGAGCAAAGGCGATATCGCCCCCGCCACGGCCTCGAACGCGGGCCAGATCTTTGCCCCCTACGTCTCACGCCAGCATGAGGTGGGGGTCAAGCTCGACTACGGCACGGTCATGTCCACACTCGCGCTGTTCCAGATCACCAAACCCAGTGGCGAGCTGTCAGGTACCACCTTTGCGGTACAAGGCGAACAGCGCAACCGCGGCCTGGAGCTGAACGTATCCGGTGAGGCCGGCCAAGGCACACGCCTGCTGGGCGGGGTGACGCTGCTGGATGCGCAACTGACCAAAAGCGCGGTTGCGGCCAACCGGGGCAACACCCCAGTGGGGGTGCCGAAGGTGCAAGCCAACCTCTGGGCCGAGTGGGACGTGCCCTGGGTCGAGGGGCTGACGCTAACCAGCGGGGCGTTGTACACCGGCAGCCAATATGTGAACCAGGCCAACACCCAGCAGTTGGACCCCTGGACCCGCTTCGACATGGGCGTGCGCTACAGCACGCGCATCGCCCAGCGGCCGACGACCTTTCGCGCCACGGTACAGAACGTGTTCGACCGTGAGTATTGGTCGGGGGTCGCTTCCTATGGTGCGTTCTCTCAAGGCTCGCCACGCACCCTTCTACTGTCGACCACGGTCGATTTCTGAAACCTTCGGCCCGGCACGGCAAGCTGCACCGCCACCCGGCCCGACCACTGCAAAGGCTTTAACCATGGTTACCATTGTTCGACGCAGCCACGCCTTCGCCGGGCTGCTGCTTGCGGGTTTGTTGGGATGGGCTCTGCCGTCGACGGCCGCCGAGCCGCAGGCACCACGCAGCACCGTCACCGATTTGCTCGGGCGCCAGGTCAAGGTGCACCTGCCGGTCCGGCGGGTGATTCTCGGGGAAGGCCGTCAGTTGTACCTGGTTGCCGCGCTGGATACGCAAAACCCCATCGAGCGAATCGTCGGCTGGCGCAAGGACCTGATCCAGTCCGACCCGGACACCTATGGCGCTTACCTGCGTAAATTTCCCGCCATCGCCAAAATCCCCACCTTTGGCGGCTTTGAAGACGGCACCTTCGATATCGAGCAGGCCATCTCCCAGCGCCCGGACGTGATCATCCTCAATATCGAGGCCCAGCACGCGACCGAGGACGCCCGCTATATCGAAAAGCTCGATGCCCTGGGGATTCCAGTGGTGTACGTCGACTTTCGCAACCACCCGATGCAGAACACCGAACCGACCATGCGCCTGTTCGGCCAGTTGTTCGGCAAAGAGGCGCGTGCCGAAGCGTTTATCGACTTTCGCAACCAGCAGATCCGCCGCGTCACCGACGTGATCAACGCGCAACACCCTTCGCGCCCCAGCGTGTTCATCGAGCGTATCGGTGGCTACACCGACGATTGCTGCCTGAGTTTCGGCAATGAAAACTTCGGTCTGTTCGTCGATATGGCGGGGGGCAATAACATCGCCAGAGGCGTTATTCCCACCACCTTTGGCCAGCTGAATCCCGAGCAAGTGATCGTCGCCAACCCGGAACAGGTGGTGGTCACCAGTGCCAACTGGGAAGCCTTTGCCCCCGGTGGCCACTGGGTCGGGGTGGGGCCCGGTGCCGACATGGCCCAAGCCCGGCGCAAACTGGCCTGGTATACCCAACGCCCGGCCTATGCCGGGATCAAGGCGCAGGATGACCAGGCGTTCCATGCCATCTGGCACCAGTTCTACAACAGCCCTTATCAGTTCGTGGCCATCCAGCAGTTGGCCAAGTGGTTTCATCCGACACTGTTTACCGACCTGGACCCTGAAGCCTCGTTTCGCGAATTGCACGAGCGATTCCTGCCGGTGCCCTATGAGCCGGGTTACTTCGTGAGCCTCAAGCCATGAGTGCCGTGATCCAACGCGACACCTACCGGGCCCTGGTGCTGCGCAAACGCCTGATCCTCGGTGGCCTGCTCTTGCTGCTGTTGTGCAGTGTGCTGCTTGACCTGGCCCTGGGGCCGGCGCGCTACAGCTTCAATGAAGTACTCGGTGCACTGTTTGCGCCGGACAGTGCGCCGGCACAGGTTCGCGTGGTGATGTGGGACATCCGCCTGCCGATCGCCCTGATGGCCGTTGCCGTGGGTGCGGCGTTGTCACTGGCCGGCGCGCAGATGCAGACCATCCTCAATAACCCGCTGGCCAGCCCCTTCACCTTGGGCATTTCCGCCGCCGCCAGTTTTGGTGCAGCCATGGGGCTGGCGTTTGGTGTGGCGCTGTTTCCGTTGGCGGCGCAGTACATGGTGCCGGTCAACGCGTTCATCATGGCCATGCTGTCGGCGTTGCTGATTCACTTCCTGAGCATGCGTCGCGGGGTCACCGCGGAAACCATCGTGCTATTGGGTATTGCCCTGGTCTTCACGTTTAACGCGTTATTGGCCCTGGTGCAGTTTTTCGCCACCGAGCAAGCCGTGGCGGCCGTGGTGTTCTGGACCATGGGCAGCCTGACCAAAGCCACCTGGCCCAAACTCGGGGTGATCTGCCTGGTGATCGTGATCACCCTGCCGATCTTTGCCAAGCGCGCCTGGGCCCTGACCGCACTGCGACTGGGGGACGACAAGGCCGCCAGCTTCGGGATCAACGTACGCAGCCTGCGCTTTCAGACGCTGATCATGGTCAGCCTGCTCGCCTCGTTCCCCGTGGCCTTTGTGGGCACCATCGGCTTTATCGGGCTGGTCGGCCCGCATATTGCGCGGATGTTGATCGGCGAGGACCAACGCTTCTTCCTTCCGGCCTCGCTGCTGACCGGCGCACTGATTCTGTCCGCCAGTTCAGTGGTGAGCAAAACCCTGATCCCCGGCGCCATCTTCCCGATCGGGGTGGTCACTTCACTGATCGGCGTGCCGTTCTTCATATCACTGATCCTCAGCGGGAAGAAAAACACATGGTGAAGATTCAGCTGCAAGACCTGGGTGCCCGCTATGGCCAGCGCACGATCATCCGTGGCGTTACCACCGCCGCGTTCACCGGCGGCCAGGTGGTCGCGGTGGTGGGGCCCAATGCGGCGGGCAAGTCCACCTTGTTCAAACGCATGGCCGGGCTGATCGACGGGCCTGGACAGGTGATCCTGCAGGACTCGAAAAAGGGCCGGCAGGGCATCTGCTACATGCCCCAGGGCTTGAATGCCAGTGCGCGGTTGACGGTCTACGAATCGGTACTCCTGGCCCGCAAGCAACTGTCGCCGCAATGGACCGTCCACGATGACGAGTTGAACCTGGTCGACGAAATGCTCGAGGCCCTTGGCATCAGCGACTTGTCCTTTCGCAACCTCGGCGAACTCAGCGGCGGCCAGCAGCAACTGGTGTCCATCGCCCAGACCTTGGTGCGCGAACCGGAAGTCCTGCTGATGGACGAACCCACCAGCGCCCTCGACATGCATCGCCAGGTGCAAGTGTTGAACTTCATGGGCGCACTGGCCCGCCAACAGCAGGTCATCGTGTTTATTGCCCTGCATGACCTGAACCAGGCGTTGCGCTTTGCCGACCAGGTATTGGTGATTGCCGACGGCACCGCCCAAGGCAGCGGCGCGAGTCATGAGGTGATCACCGAACGCATGCTGCGCGAGGTGTACCAGGTTGAGGCGCGGATCGAGCAGTGCAGTCGGGGACAACGGCATATTTTGATCGACGGCATAACTTGACCGCGTACCCAGCACGAGCCATAGATTGATGCGAGAACATGCCGATAGCCGAAACCCGCGTCGTCAGCTTGGCTTGTTTCGTCCTCGCAGTGACTCCAGGCTTAACCCTCATTGACCGCGCGTTCGCATTGCACCTTCACAGGTCAGGCAACGACACGCTCTGGAGCGCCGTCAGCCCAAGCAACAGGTACCCTGGCTACTGCCGACGGCGCCAGGTCACTCACGCTATCAAGTCGACCAATTTGCTCCGCAGAGAGCTGCAGTGTCAGCGCTCCAAGGTTATCGGTAAGTTGGCCAAGTGAGCGCGGGCCGATAATGGGAACCGCACCATGCGTGCCTGCCCAAGCAATGGCAACCTGGCCCGGGCTGACGCCGTGTTCACCCGCTATAGCGACTACCGCGTCCAGCGTCTGCGTGCGCTGTGCCGAGTTCTCCGGCTGGAACACACGCCCTGCGAACCCTTCAGCACGCCCCTTTTCCCCTTGCCGGTACTTTCCGGTCAACATACCGCCCCCCAGGGGCGACCACGTCACGATGCCGAGACCGAGCGCATGCGATGCCTTGAACAAATCGGCCTCGGGCTCGCGATGCACCAAGCTATGTTCGAATTGCGCAGCCGCAATCGGAACGGCATGGGACAGTTCGGCCAACGTGACCGCACGGGCGAGGCGCCAGGCGGGGAAGTTCGACAGGCCCGCGTACAGGATCTTGCCGGCACGCGCCAGGTCCTCGAAGCCTCGGACGATTTCCTCAAGGGGCGTGGTGCCATCCGGGTGATGCGCCCAGTAAATATCAATCCGATCGGTTTTGAGCCGTTTCAGGCTTGCCTCCACGGAAGCCACCATGGCCTTACGGCTGTTGCCGGTGACCAGTCGGTTCGCATTCTGCACTGCGCCACTGCTGAACTTGGTGGCGAGCACAAAATCCTCACGCCGCCCTTCCAGCAATGTACCGAGCAGTTCTTCGGATTGCCCGAATTGGTAGACGTCAGCCGAATCGATGAAGTTGCCGCCAGCTTCGGCATAAGCGTTGAACACAGCTTTGCTGGCGTCGGGATCGGCGCCATAACCCCAGCCTGTGCCGAAGTTGCCCGTGCCGAGCGCCACCTGTGAAACCTGCAAACCGGTCTTTCCAAATGATGTGTACTTCATGCTGTGCTCCGTCAATTGAATCGGCCCTGTTGTCGGGATCGACTGGGCGCATGACCGCCTCGATAGCGTTCCCCTGCGCTTTAGTGACTTTCATCTTCAAGATCTGTGTAGATAGGCCAGCAGTGAAGCCTATAGCCTTCATTGATGTCAATCGCAATCAAAGATCTTGACGACGAAGATTATGATCGACATCATTGAGGTGCTTGCCTCACAAGGGTGCTGGAAATTTGCGCGCCCATCTGACCGCGCCCACCTGCTTTCGTCGAGGCGGGCTTGGCCTTCGAGTTTGCCGCCATGGTCCAGGAAAACCTCGCTGGGACGCGCAAGGACAAGGGCATCGTCACCTTCAACTACCCTCAGGTGGGTCGCAGGCGAACCCAAGGTTTTCCAACTGGGTCAACTGATTTAGCACAACGCACGTGGTCACCTGACCAGGAGAAGACGATGACATTCAAGGCACTGCTCGCCAGCAAGACCGGTGACACCCTTTCAACCCGTTTGGTTGACTTTGAGGACGAGGATTTGATGCCGGGCGACGTCACCGTCGCGGTCGAATACTCAACGGTGAACTACAAGGACGCGATGGCGCTCAGTGGCCGGTCACCGATCATCCGCAAGTTTCCGCTGATTCCGGGGATCGACTTTGCCGGGGTCGTAGAGTCGTCGACCTATCCCGGCATTGTGGCCGGCGACCGTGTGCTGGCCAACGGCTGGGGACTCAGCCAGACTCACCACGGCGGCTTCGCCCAAAGGGCACGGGTGAGCGGTGATTGGCTGGTCAAGGTTCCCGCAGCGTTTTCGGCCCGGGATGCCATGGCCATCGGCACAGCGGGGTACACCGCAATGCTGTCCGTGCTGGCACTGGAACATGGCGGTCTGACGCCTGCGCGCGGCGACATCCTGGTGACCGGCGCCAATGGCGGCTCTGGATCGGTGGCGATTGCCCTGCTGTCCAAACTGGGCTATCGCGTGATCGCGTCGACCGGGCGGCTTGAAGAAGCCGATTACCTGCGCGCGCTCGGCGCGAACGAAATCATCGACCGCCACACCCTGTCCGCACCGGGCGCACCGATTTCCGAAGAGCGCTGGGCGGGCGCCATTGACTCGGTCGGCAGCCATACGTTGGCTAACGTGCTGGCGCATACCCGGTATCGTGGCGTGGTCGCGGCCTTCGGACTTGCACAAGGCGCGGATCTGCCCGCCTCTGTGCTCCCCTTCATCCTGCGCAACATCACCCTTGCTGGCATTGATTCGGTCAATGCGCCTCAGCAGATACGGCTGCAGGCTTGGTCGCGCCTTGCCAGTGACTTGGATCTGGACAAGCTTGCCCGAACCTCAAAGGTGGTTGGCCTCGGCGATGTTCCTGACATCGCCAGCCGCGTGCTCGCAGGGAAAATTCAGGGGCGCACCATCGTTGACGTGAACGCGTGACGGGGCGGCGGGGTTTTCCAGTGCCACCACGAGTTCTTGCCCGAAGCGGTGCCCTGCTCAATGAATGAAACAATCCAATGAGGAGGCGCGCCCTGGAGCGCAGATGCTATACGCCGACCGACGACGCGCGCACGTCGCTGGGCGTGCGCCCATAGTGCGCCTTGAAGGCCCTGGCGAAATGCGCCTGGCTGGTGAACCCATGCCGATAGGCGACCTCGGCAATGTCCAGCCCGCGCCTGTCCGCCTGGCTCAGCAGACGGAACGCTCCTTGCAAGCGCTTTTCCAGAATAAAACGATGGGGTTGTGTGTCTTCCAAGGCAAATAGCCGGGCCAGGTGCCGCGTGGAAACGCCGGTTTGCAGCGCCACCCGCTCACAGCTCAATGCCGGGTCAGCCAACTGCTCGAGGATGCATTGCTTGGCGACCAACAGGTAAGACGCACTGAGTGCGTTGATCCGGCGATTGCCCATCTGGCCGGCGATGATCGTGCCGAGCAGCTCAAGGGCATCCTCTTGATAATTGTCCGCCCCTTGGCTGAGCGGCCGCTCGAAAAAACCGCCGGTGCGCTCACTCAATGTCCTTAGCAGTAAACGCTGTGTGCCGGTGTGTGCGCTGATCTTCACGGCGTGATCAAAGCGGCGCAGACAGCGGGAGGCAAACACGTCCTGGGGGATATCGAAGATAAACTTGTGCATCGAAGCGGAGAAGCCGAACAGGTAGGGCTTGTCGGTGCGATACACCATCATCTCGCCCGGTTCCAGCAGATGGCAGTTGCCGTTCTGAAAGAAAAACGACGCACTGCCCATGACCAGCGATACGAACACCGACTCTTTGGGCACGGTGCGAATCATTGAACCATCACGCTCGATGACGTGTTGGGTACCGGCAATATGGGCAACCCGCAGCCGGTCCAGACTCAGATTGTCCTCCCGCGCGCTGAACCCGGTTTCACTGAAGGAAGAGCACTTCAGGCCGACCAGCGTCGATGCGTTGTACTGCTCCCAGAATGCCACGCGCTGATCCAGTGGAAGGTCATCGGTACTGGCACGCTGGGTATCAAGCAAGGCGGCGGTTCGGGTCATTTTTTTTCTCGTTCTTATTGACTGCTCGGCGCTACACAAGGCGGATTTCGGGGCCTGCAGCGCTCCATTAACCGCCCAGCCAGGCACGCTGTCAATCGGTAGCCGATACAAAACCACGGCAACCGATGAACTGAAAATATCCGTCCGATTCAGACAACAATGACGTCAGTTTCGATCAAACCGCAGTGCCCCGTTCGCCCTAGAGTGGCCCCTGTATTCCAACAATCAGAGGCCCAACATGCCCGAATTAGCCCGCAACGAATTTTGGAAAGACCTGCAGCCCATCGCGAACTGCTTCAAGCCCGATGCCAAGCCTGAGGTTTACCTGCCGAATGCCGCCAGCGATGATCTGCGGCTCTACGTGCCTTTCACCGAGACGGTTTCTTCGCGCCCTCTGTGGATCTCCCCCAGCGAAAACCGCTGGTGCGACATCTTGATGTCCAGCCATGCCGGCCTGGTCAATCGCCACTACCACCCGCACGAAGTGTTCGCCTACACCCTGTCGGGCAAGTGGGGCTACCTGGAGCACGACTGGACCGCCACCGCCGGTGATTTCGTTTATGAGACGCCCGGCGAGGGTCACACCTTGGTGGCCTATGAACACGAGGAACCCATGCGCGTGTTCTTCATCGTCAAGGGGCCGCTGATCTGGCTCGACGAGCACGGCGAATCCACCGGCTACTTCGACGTGCACTCCTACATCGCCCTGTGCCGTGAACATTACGAAAAGGTCGGACTGGGCGCTGATGCAGTGGACCGTCTATTCCGTTAAACCCCTTGCTGCGGAGAACCGTCATGGCTCACAAAAATAATAAAGCCAGTTATGAAAATGTCCTGCTCTGCGTGTTGTTCCTGACGTTTGGTTTTGTGTTTTTCGATCGTCTAGCGCTGTCGTTCCTGTTTCCGTTCATGGCGCAAGAGCTGAATCTGAGCAACAGCCATCTCGGCATGTTGTCCTCGGTGCTGGCCTTGGCCTGGGCGATTTCCGGCACGCTGGTCGGCGCGTGGTCAGATCGTCGGGGGGTGCGCAAGCCGCTGCTGATTGCGGCGGTCATCCTCTTCTCGCTGTGCTCGGCCCTCTCCGGGCTGGTCGCGGGATTCCTTAGCCTGTTGCTGTTTCGCGCCATCATGGGGTTGGCCGAGGGGCCCATCCTGCCGTTGTCTCAATCGATGATGGTGGAGGCGTCATCGCCGCATCGCCGGGGCTTGAACATGGGCCTGCTGCAAGGTTCGGCAGCGGGTTTGTTGGGCGCAGTAATCGGCCCGCCGGTATTGATTGCCCTGGCCGAGGCATACGGCTGGCGACATGCGTTCATTGTGTCGCTGCTGCCAGGACTGCTGATCGCATGGCTTATCTGGCGCTATGTGCGTCAGGATGAACCTCGTCAGGCTCCGGTGAATGACGTCAAGCTCAGCGGGCATCGCCTGGCATTGCTTAGAAGCCGCAACATCGTGCTGTGCACATTGATCAGTTGCGTGTTTCTGACCTGGTTCGTGATCCTGATCTCCTTTACCCCGACGTTTCTGGTCAGCGTCCGCGGTTACAGCGCACCGAGCATGGGCACGATCATGAGTTGCCTGGGTGCGGCATGGGTTGTGTGGGGGTTTGTGGTGCCCAGCATCTCCGACCGTATCGGCCGCCGTCCGACGCTGGTGCTGTTCTCGCTGGTTGCTGCCTGCTGCCCGATAGCCCTGCTATTTGCGCCCTCGCCGATGATACTCGGCGTGCTGATGGTGCTCACCTTTACCGGGCTTGGCTGCTTCACGCTGTTCATGTCCACCATTCCGGCTGAAACCGTCCCGCGTGAAGTCATGGCCACGGCGCTGGGCATGATCATGGGCGTTGGCGAACTGGTGGGAGGGTTCGTGGCGCCCACCGTCGCAGGGTTCGCCGCCGATCAGTTCGGGTTGTCGATTGTGATGTGGATCTCCTGCGGCGGCGCCTTGCTGGCAGCAGGGCTGTCCCTGCTGCTCAAGGAAACTGCGCCTGGCGTGCTGCAACGCCGATCAATGCAAGCCTGCACACAGCGTGCGTGATCCGAGATCACCACGCGGCTCCCTTTACTCATCACAACAACAATAAAATGAGTCCAATACCATGCACCCTACCCTTCGTTTGTGCGCGTTTTTGTTGCTGGTGTATACCTACCCCCAAGCCTGGGCACTGGACCGTGAAGGTCCACTGGCCGGCCTGGGCGAGCAATTGGCCGGCTACGGCATCCAGCCCCATGTGCAATTCACGAGCCTGTCGATGAAAAACCTCGACACCGGCCCGCGCCCCTACAGCTTCGGCAACAGCGGTGACCTTTACATCGGCGCAGACGTTAACCTCGCCACGCTCAGTGGCCTGGACGGCGCAGCCCTGCATTTCGAACAAACCGTCTTTATCCTCGATAACGGTACCGGTCAGCCGACCGGGGGCGAATGGCAAGGTGCCGTCGGCAGCTATTTTGGCGGTGCGCCCTTGCACAATGACATCGCCAGCAACCAGTTGAGCGTGTTGACCTACGAGCAAAAATGGCTCGATGGTCAACTCGACCTGCACGTCGGACGGACCAATGGCCGGCGGTACTTCTACATCTATAACTGCGAAACGGGCGTCACCTGTACTGACCCGATCCTGGACGCTTCAAGCGGCATGTTGCCGCCGCCCTTCGGCGCCTGGGGTGGCTACCTGAAGTATCAAGTGAACCCGCGCTTTTACGTGCACGCGGGTGCGTTCGAATCCAACCCGGTGGACTACCTGAAAAAGCGCAAAGGCCTGGATTTCAGCACCGACGACGCGAGTGGCACCAGCTTCCTGGTGGGCCTGGGCAGCAAGCCTGGCGATGACACCACCCAGTACGAACTGAATGCGTACTTCAACTCGTCCAACCAGGTCGACCCCTTGACGGGTGCCAGCGACCACGGCACGGCCGGCGGCTTCTTCAAGTTCCGACAGACGCTATGGCAGGGCGGGCAACAAGGCGTACAGGTATTCGGCTCGCTGTCGGCGGCGGCCGACGAGAAACAACCCTTCAGCCATTTCGCCGAAGCCGGGCTGACCTACCTTGCCCCCTTTGATCGGGCGCAGGACAAGCTCAATCTCAAAGTCAGCTACCTGCAAGTCAACGCCCACCAGTTGCAGTTCCAGCAGCGCCTGCGCACGGCGGCTGGTGGCGATCCTGAATTGGGTGAACGCAATGTCTACGCCGTGGAAACCAACGGCCATTTTGCCTTGACCCGCCACCTGGCGATCGAACCGAGCATCCAGTACATCATCAACCCGGACAACTTCTACAACCCGGGCGCGACGCAATTGAGCAACAACGGCTTCGTGGTTGGCCTGCTAGTGGTGCTGGATGTGGGTTCGGTACTGGGTCTGTAAGCCCGTGCCTTGAATAAAACGTTTAACTGACTCCATGAGGTAACGATGACTATGTTCAGCAGCTCTCTGTTTGAAGGCAAGGTCGCGCTCGTCAGCGGCGGCACGTCCGGGATTGGCCAAGCGACCGCCGAGTATCTGGCCCGGCATGGCGCCAGGGTCGTGGCGATCGGCTTGGGCGCCGACGCGACAATCGTCGCCGAGGGGGTTGAGCTCGATCTGCGCGAGGTTGACGTCACCGACGATGGTGCGCTTAAAGGCGTGATCCAAAGCCTGGACCGCCTGGATATTCTGGTACCGGCTGCGGGTGGCACCCTGGGCGAAAAGGAGATGGAGTGGGAGGCCTTCAACCAGGTGTTGTCGGTTCAACTCAATGCCGTTTACCGCCTCATCAACCTGGCGCATCCGCTGCTGGCCAGGCAAGGTGGGTCGATCATCAACATCGCGTCGATGTTCTCCTACTTCGGCGGGGGCAAACTCGTGGCTTACTCGGCAGCCAAAGGGGCGGTTGTCCAGATCACGAAATCCCTGGCGGAGGCCTACGCCCCTGACAACATTCGCGTCAATGCCGTGGCGCCGGGGTGGATCACGACCCCCCTGCTGGCGAAAATCGATGATCAACCGAGGATCGACCGTTTGCTCTCTCGCACGCCCATGAAGCGCTTCGGCAGTGCCGAAGAGGTCGCCAAGGTGATTGCATTTCTGGCTTCGGATGCGGCGTCATTTGTGACCGGCGTGGTTCTGCCGGTCGACGGTGGCTACCTGACCACCGCTATCTGACCCACACAGACGCGCCTGCATCGGCAGGCGCGCTTGAGGTCTCCCGGACTATTGCTCGCTGCCTGGCGATACCGGCAAGGAAGCCGATATCCGGGCGTGGCAAACCTCAAGTATTTCATCGGCGAGCGGCGAATCATCCGGACACGCTCGCGACAACACCATCGCGCCAACGGCATGAGCCAGTACGTCGATCATCTTCGCTCTCGTCTCGCCCGGCGCAGCGTCTTCGACGGTCGGAGACTTTTGCACCAACGCTTGCAGCATGCGGTCTATGCCTTCGGCGAATGCACGCTTCAGCTCATCCGACTGACGCGCGGCGTCTCCACACAGGGCCGCCATGGTGCAGCCCTCGCCACGCCGGTCACGGTGATCCCTCGACACGTAGATATCGATGAACGTCTGAATATCAAGCGCCTCGGTGCCGGCGAGCGACCGGGAAAGACTGCTGGCTGCAGCCTCGGCCATCAGATCGGCCTTTGAGCCGAAATGTTTGTAGAAACCTCCGTGGGTGAACCCGGCGGCCCCCATGAGATCCACCAAACCTACGCCGTCAAACCCCCGCTCACGAAACAACACGGAGGCCGTCTCGACGATGTGCTCGCGATTTGCCTGCGCCTGCGCTTTGGTCACTTTCACCTGCGATACCTCGAACTTGCACAAAAAACCTACGCCCATAGTACATAGATGTTGATTGCAATCAAAATAATTGACAGCTTTGATTATGATCACCATCATAAAGGCAAACCAAATCCCTCTTCCGCCACAGCCACAGAAGACACCTCACATGACCGATCAAAATCTGTTTACTGCCTATACCCTTGGCTCACTGACCCTCGCCAACCGCATCGTGCTCGCGCCCCTGACGCGCAATCGCGCCGGCACTGGACTGGTGCCCAGCGAGTTCGCCCCCACTTACTACAGCCAGCGCGCTTCGGCCGGACTGCTGATCACCGAGGCCACCCAGATTTCGGCGCAGGCGCAGGGTTACCAAGACACACCCGGTCTTTACACCCAGGCGCAGATCGACGGCTGGCGCCGGGTTACCGAAGCGGTGCATGCCAAGGGCGGCAAGATTTTTGTGCAGCTGTGGCACGTTGGCCGGGTTTCCCATGTGGACCTGCAACCGGGCGGTGCCGCCCCAGTAGCGCCGTCGGCCATCCGTGCCCAGACCAAGACCTTCGTCAATAACGGCTTTGCCGACGTGTCCGAGCCACGCGCACTCGAACTCGACGAACTGCCAGGCATCGTCAACGATTTCCGCCAAGCGGCAGCAAACGCCATTGCGGCCGGCTTCGACGGCGTGGAACTCCACGGTGCAAACGGCTATTTACTCGATCAATTCATCAAGGACGGCGCCAACCAGCGTACCGATGCCTACGGCGGTTCGATCGAAAATCGTGCGCGCCTGTTGCTGGAAGTGACCGCTGCAGTGGTCGCCGAGATTGGCGCGGACCGCACGGGCATTCGCCTGTCGCCGGTCTCGCCCGCCAATGGTGTGTCGAGCAGTGAGCCGCAGGCTCAGTTCGATTACATCGTCGACCAACTCAATGCGCTCGACATCGTTTACCTGCACGTCGTCGAAGGCGCGACCGGTGGGCCACGCGACGTGGCGCCGTTTGATTTCGACGCGTTGCGCCAGCGCTTCCAGAACACCTACATCGCCAACAATGGCTACGACCAAAACCTGGCCAACTCGCGGCTTGCGCAGGACAAGGCTGACCTCATCGCCTTTGGCCGCCCGTTTATCGGCAACCCGGATCTGGTGGAGCGGCTCAAGGCCGGTGCGCCGCTGTCCGCCTTCGACCCCACCACCCTCTACGGCGGCGGTGCGACGGGCTACATCGACTACCCGACACTGGCCGAATCAAGCGCTGCCACCAACTAGGCGGTGCCTGACCGGGCCAGGTTTTATTTGTGCATCCCTCTCACTGCGTGACCGAAGCTTGTATCCGGGAAGGTCCAGGTAACTCCGTATAAATGGCGCGCTTGGTGTCGTTACCTGTGTTCTGGCACCAAACGAGCCAGCGTCGATTACAGAACGATCACGACTGGGGGCACAAGGGGTAAGGCAGGAGCGCGCAAAAGGCTGGAAAGATGAAGTTGAATAACGATAAGTGCGACATCAATGAGTGCGTTGAATCAACCGCAGCCGCACCACCCGATACAGGACACACAGGCCCATATCAGGATCAAGCGCCACAACGTGACGAAGCGACACCTGCGCAGTCACCGACCAGCAAAGTACCTGAAGACGCGGCTCAGCCTGTAATCGTCTGGCGTAGCTTGATGTTGCAGCAGTAACACTGCGAAGTCGCATTGCTCCGTCAACACCCGTCGCAGTGCAACCAGACATCGAGCCCGGTGCGGACAACCCGCGCGGGTGCAATCTGTACCCAAACAGCCATGGTTTGCTGCATCAGATGACAACCCCTTGGAGGACTTCAAAATGAGCTATAGCCATCTAACCGCCCCTACCCTGTATATCGACGTCGATGGCGAGACATTTGCCTATCGCCGCTGGGGCAATGACAAGACAGATCAGCCTCCGCTGTTCCTCCTCCAGCATTTCCGTGGCGGCATGGATCATTGGGACCCCATCATGACGGATGGGCTGGCGGCAGGGCGCGAGGTCATCCTCTACAACGGTCGCGGCATTGCCTCTTCTTCCGGAGAGCCGCGTAACCGAATTGAGCTGATGGCCGACGACGCTGCCGCAGTGATCCGCGCACTCGGTCTATCAACAGTCGATGTGCTGGGTTTCTCGCTTGGCGGTTTTATCGCCCAGGACCTGACACGACGCCATCCCGACCTCGTGCGCAAACTGATGCTGCTGGGTACCGGGCCTCGTGGCGGTAATCCGGACTCAGACCCTGGCGTGCTGGAGGCCGCACCACGGCCCATTCCCACAGTGGACGATTTTCTGTTTCTGTTTTTCGGTCGCTCCGAGGCGGCGCGGCAGGCAGGGCTCGCGTTCTGGGAGCGCCGTCATCAGCGTGTCGACCAGGATCCACCCAGCTCTGTGCAGGTGATGCAGGCACAGATCGAAGCCCACATGCACTTTATGCCCAAGCTGGACCCAAATGATCCCTTCAATCATCTGCGCGCTATCAAACAGCCAACGTTCATCCTGAACGGCATGAATGACGTCATGATTCCAACAGTCAACTCCTGGTACATGGCCCAGAACATCCCGAACGCCCAGTTATTCCTGTACCCGGATGCGGGCCACGGCGCCCAATTCCAATGCCCTGAGCGCTTTCTGAAACACGCCATCGCGTTCCTCAGCGAATGACAACTTACGGAGCCAGCACATCATGCTGAAGTTTAAATTTTTGTTGTGGGCGCTGACCAAGCTGTTTCAGCGGGCCATCAAGAAAAACCCCGGCTGCGCAAAATTTGTTAAAGGCAAGTCGTTGGTCTTTCAGATTCGAACAGAGGATGGCGTGGGTCGCTACTTCACCGTTGCGAACGGAAAGATAAAATCCGCCGCAGGTTTAACGCAAAAGCCGGCATTCACGCTGTCGTTTAGAAACACAGAAAGAGGCTTCGCCATTCTGTCGGCTAAAGACAGCAAGGATGAATTCCTGACGGGGTTGCGTACAGGCGATCTGAAAATCAGCGGTGATTTTGTCGAGGTGATGTGGTTCCAGGGATTAACAGAATACTTGCAGCCGGCTAAAGACCCCGCGCAGGTCTTTTCACGACGCCTTGCATCGTGCGGCTGCCGATCATCACGATTCGGGCGCCGGGGTGCAGCCTGGCGTGCAGGGTGTTGACCAAATGGCTCGCCGCCGCCACGTGAACCTGCCACATGGCTTGGCCATCCTGCGGCTGCAACTGCCCCAACGGGGCGGTACGCATGAAACCTGCCGCGTGGACGATGGCATCCACCGTTTCGATGGGCTGCAAGGCTTGATCCAAGGCCTGCAAGTCACTCAGATCGCATTCAGTCCAGTGAAAGCGCGGATGATCGATACCGGCAGCGCGGCGACTCAGCCCCTGCACACGCCAGCCTTCTGCCAGCAGGCGTTGCGCGCTGGCCATTCCAGGCCCAGTCGCCAGCGAACGTATTCGCCAGCGCCTGGGCAGGCCATCGGTTTACAGCGCCGGGGGTTTAGGGAATACGCCGCGGGCGTGTTCGTAGGCCTGGGCAACGCGCAGTGCGAGGGCGTCCTGGAAGCGCGGAGCAACGATCATCATGGCGACCGGCAAGCCGTCCGCAAGCCCCGCCGGGATCGATGTCGCGGGGTGCCCCGTGAGGTCAAACGGCGCGGTATTGGCAAGCATGTCCAGTGCACTGTGCACGTACTCCTCCACGGGTGCGTCCGCGGCGGTCAACGGCGTGGCTACGAAGGGCATGGTGGGCATCACCAACACGTCAAAATCCTTGAATGCCTCGTCGTACTGGCGCGTCAGCTCCGGTACCAGCATCCGCGCCTTGGCGTAGTAGGCGCCATGCAGGTTTTTCAGGCTGTAGTGACCGGTCAACGCAACCGCTCGCACGCTACTGGACAACGCATCGGCGTGTTCGCGGCGTTTTTCGCCGAAGTAACTCATGATGTCCGGGTCGTAATAACCGTCGACGTTCATGCCGTAACCATTGCCCTGCAACATCTGATACGCCGCGCCGTCAGTGGCAATCACGTTCCACAGATCCAACGCCACGCCCGTGTGCCACGGCGCGCTTGCTTCGCCGACGCTGGCGCCCAGGCTTTCAAGCTGGGCAACCGCCGCCTTGACCAGGGCATCCACCTGCGGCTCGGACATTCCCGGGATCGCAAAACCTTCTCGCAGCAAGCCGATTTTCAAGCCGGCCACGCCCTGCTCCAGCGTCGCGAGGCAGTTGACCGCTGGCGGATTTTTCTGCCGGGAATCAAGCCCATCGGCCCCCGCAATGACATCGAGCATCGCTGCCACATCGCGTACGTTATTGGCCATCGGGCCCACATGGTCGATGGTCCGCTCAATCGGAAAAGCGCCGGTGTAAGGCACCAGGCCGTAAGTCGGCTTGTGCCCGACGATGCCGCTCCAGGCCGACGGCATCCGGATCGAACCGCCCTGATCGCCGCCGATGGCCATGTCGACTTGGCCAAGCGCCACCAGCACCGCACTGCCGCTGGACGAACCGCCTGCGTTGCGCGTCAGGTCCCAGGGGTTTTTAACCGGGCCGCTGGCGGAGGTAAAACTTGCCCCGGAAAAACACAAGTCTTCACACACCGACTTGCCCACCACCGTGGCCCCGGCCGCCAGCAAGCGTTTGACCACAGTGGCGTCTTCGGACGGGATATAACCGTCCAGGCTCAATGAGCCGTTAGCCATGGGCACGCCAGCCACCGACACATTGTCCTTGATGACCACCGTCTTGCCGGCCAACGGGCCTTGCGCCGCGCCGACGATTCGGGTTTTCACGTACCAGGCGCCGTGCAGGTTGTCTGCCTCGGCGGCTTTGTTGTATTCGCGTTCAGGCGGTTGCTGCGCGACGTTGGCAGCGTAGAGCGCATCGATGGCTTCGTAGGAATTCAACGTTTCATCGGCCAGGTTGAGGAAGGCCTCCATCTGGCTATCTGTCAGGTGATAACCGTGGTCTTCGGCGGCAATCAGAAAGTCGGCTTTGCTGGGGCGTTTTACGGACATGGTGTTCTCCAAATGACGTTAAGAACCACCCGATCTCGGGCGATCATTGACGCGCGCCACCCGTGCCCACTGCACAGGTTACGGCTCGCTCCGGAGGACTCCATTGTCCACGCCGGTCGCCACGCGGTGATCCATACCTGCCAAGGGAGGCGTATGGCAAACGTCCACGCAGAAGAGGATCAAGCCCTCACAAGCTTGATGCTCAAAGGCTGTTCAGGAACAGGCTTGTCGGAACAACTCATGGGCCTTGACCAGCGCTTCGGCGATTTTTTCCACCGGTTCGCGTTTGGCCATGGCTTGATCTCGCAAGGCGTTGTAGGCATCGGTCTCCGACATGCCCTTGGTTTCGATAAGGATTATTTTCGCCTGCTGCACGGTGCGCATGACCGCCATGCGCCCTTCCAGGCGCTTGACGTGCCGTTCCCGTTCGCGGGCCTTGCGTGACTGACTCAGGGTGATCGCCAAAGCGGTCAGCAAACCGAACGACTTCACGGGCGAAGGGATGACAGCGCAAGCGTTCAGTTGCACCAATGCCTCGACGATGATCGGGTTCTCATAGGCAATCACCGGAATGATCGGCGGCGTGCTGGCGTGCAGCAGCCATGGCGTGTTGGTCGACAGGCTTTCCGGCGACACCGCCAATACGATCACGTCCGCCTCGGCGCTCAAGCGCTCCGGAATCGGCCATTGCACACGCACCTGACAACCGATGCGCTGCAACTGCTCGATCAGGTTGCGTCCATCCTCGTCATCCGGGTGGATCACCAATACGCTGACATCGCGCAGGTCCTTGATGCCTGTCGCGCTGTCGTTGCGCAGGCGTTTCTTGGCGGCGCGCAAGGTCATGGACGTCTCCCCACCGAGCCGGACCATTCATTGAAATTGGGTGCAATGGCATAAGGGTCAGGCTTGAGTGCACTCTGGCTTTCGTAAAGGATGTCGAATTGGCCCTCGACGTTGGCCCGGCCAATCCGCGAAAACAGGTACGTGTGGTGATTGTTGGCATCGACCCGAATGCGTCCTTGTGGCGCTTCGAATTCCAGCCCGCGCATGGCCTGCAGCACATCCTCCACTTGCGTGCTGCCAGCTCGAATGATCGCCTTGGCCAGCAAGTGCACCTGAAAGTACGCCGCCTCCCAGCAACGGTCAGTGACCTGGTGTTGACCAAACAACTCGCGGTATTGGGCGATGCATTGGCGGTTGGTCGGCGTGTCCACCGACTGAAAATACGTAGCCGCCGAGATATGCCCAGTGCCCAGGTGAACCCCCATTTGCTGGATGTCGGTTTCGCTGGTCGTCAGGCTGGCAATCGGCATCACCGAGGGGTCAAAGCCTGCGTCGGCGTAGGCCTGGTACAAATGCCCCATGGTTTCGCCGACGACCGTCGAGAAAATAAACGAGGGCTTGAGCTCCCTGGCCTTGACCATCAGTTTGGCAAAATCTTCCGGACGTGCGTTTTTCAGCGGCAGGTAATACTCGCCCAGCTTGGTACCGCCACGCTCGTACAACAGGTCGCTCATCAAGCGATTGGTTTCGTACGGGTAGACGTACTCGGAACCGATCATCAACACGCGATTGCCGAAGTTGTCGAGCATGTAATTGCCCAGGGGCAAGGCATTGTGATTCGGTGTGGCGCCGGTGTAGATAATGTTGCGCGAATACTCGAAACCTTCGTAATACACCGGGTACAGCAACAGGGCGTCGTAGCGCTCGACAATCGGCAGTGCCGCCTTGCGTGCAGCCGAGGTGTAGCAACCAAAGAAAAACCGCAGGTGTTCTTCGCGGATCAGCGATTCGATATGCATGGCGTACAGCGCAGGCGTTGAATCGGGGTTGCGGGTGATCAACTGCAGCGGGCGACCACCGACCCCGCCTGCCGCATTGATCTGCGCAATTGCAAACTGCGCGCCGCGCATCGTCGAGCCCTCGGCAGCCGCCGTGACACCGGTATCGGAAAACAGACCGCCTATGCGGATCGACTGGTCAACCATGCCTATCAACCTTGTTCAACGTGATAAAAGACACCCGCTCGTGGATTGGGGGTCTGGAGGCCTGTGCAAATAATGATTGAGCGAGACGCCGTATAACAAAATGGCTGCTCTCAGGCGGGTTGTGCCTGGGGCTGGCGCGACAACACTGTCAGGGCCAGTCATGCGAGGGGCCTTCCACACCTGCCGAGAATGGGCGTGTGACAAGGGACCCTGCGAGGGTGTTGCCTGTCGCTCATGCAGATAGTGGGCCACACGCAATGGGCGAGCTGCACCCGCGGCGCCGGCCGGTTTCAATCCTTGCCGTGGAGCCCATCCATGCCGCCCACACGCTCACGGTATTGGTGCATTCAGGGTGCATTCGCGCCAAAGCAGCGCAGGCCAGTGACACGCGACAATAGATGCAGGCGTCACTCGCACGCCCCTTCGACTGCCCGGAAAACGCCCTGGTCGCAATTGGCACTGCCCTTGCTATAACTCTCCAGAGACATCGCGCCAGCTGTTTGCCCTACGCCCCCTTGGCAAGTAGGGAAGCACCTCGCGTACGACTGGATCGGACACAGCTGTCCCGCCAGATTCGGCACAAGAAGCCTGATTTCCCGACTATTGATTTAGCCGGGATGTCGGGCTTTTTTTATTCCTGGAGAGAAGTGAATGCACAACGACAAACGCCGTTTGATCAAGCATGCCCTGTTGCTGGGCGCCTTCAGCCTGTTGCCGTTTTCCCTGGTCAGCCAGGTGCAGGCAGCCGAGACCGTGAAGGTCGGCATCATCCACTCGCTGACCGGCACCATGGCCATCAGTGAGGCCTCGGTGGTGGACGCGGAAAAACTCGCCATCGACGAAATCAACGCCAGCGGTGGCGTGCTCGGCAAGACCATCGAACCGATCGTCGAGGACGGTGCCAGCGATTGGCCGACCTTCGCCGAGAAGGCGCGCAAGCTGTTGGAAAACGATCACGTTGTAGCTACGTTCGGCGCCTTCACCTCGGCGTCGCGTAAAGCGGTGTTGCCAGTGTTCGAACGCAACAAGGCGTTGCTGTATTACCCGACGTTCTATGAAGGCCTGGAAAAATCCCCGGCCATCATCTACACCGGCGCCGAAGCGTCGCAGCAAACCCTGGCAGCCGTCAGCTGGTTGATGGCCAACAAAGGCAAGACCGTCTACCTCGTGGGCTCGGACTACATCTGGCCGCGCACCACCAACAAGCTGGCACGGGCGTCGGTGACCAAGCAGGGCGGATCCATCGTCGGTGAGGATTACCTGCCCCTGGGCAACATCGAGTTCTCCTCGGTGATCAACAAAATCAAGGCCGCCAAGCCCGACATCGTACTGTCCACCATCGTCGGTGGCTCAAACGTGGCGTTCTACAAACAGCTCAAGGCCGCCGGCATCGACAGCAGCAACCAGACGCTGATGGCGCTGGCCGTCACCGAAGAAGAAGTCACCGGCATCGGCGCCGAAAACCTCACCGGCTTTCTCACCTGCATGAGCTACTTCCAGAGCCTGAAAAACCCGGTCAACGAGAAATTCGTCGCCGCCTTCAAGGCCCGCTATGGCGACAAACGCGTAGTCGGCGACCCGATGGCGGCCGCGTACACCGCCGTGTACCTGTGGAAGAAAGCCGTGGAAAAAGCCGGCAGTTTCGACGTCCCGGCCGTGATCGCCGCGTCCTCGGAGCTGACCCTCGACGCGCCTGAAGGCGAGGTCAAGGTCCACAAGGACAACCACCACCTGTGGAAGCGTGCGCGCATCGGCGCCCTCAACGCCCAGGGCCAGGTTGACGTGATCTACGAGTCCGCGCCCATCGAGCCTAACCCTTTCCCGAAACTGTGATGCAGGGTCGGGCGCGATCTGACTCGCGCCCTCTCCCGCCCACGCGGTCCGCCAACGTGCAGCGACAGGTAGCGACGCAATGACTTTCGATATTTTGGTGATGCAGGTCTTCAGCGGGTTTTCGCTGTTCTCGGTGTTGGTGCTGATGGCCCTGGGGCTGACCATCGTGTTCGGCCTGATGGGCGTAATCAACATGGCCCACGGCGAGTTGATGGCGATGGGGTCGTACATGACCTACGTCACGTCCGTGGTGTTTGCGCGCTACTTTCCCGACTACATGGGCTGGTATTTCGTGATCGGCATCGGCGTGGCCTTCGTCGTGACCTTCGCGTTCGGTTTCCTGCTCGAGCGCTGCTTTATTCGCTTCATGTACAACCGCCCGCTCGACACGCTTCTGGCGACCTGGGGCCTGTCGCTGGTGCTGCAGCAGGTGTTCCGCCAGGTCTTCGGCCCCAAGGAAGTCAGCGTGCCCACGGTGCAATGGCTGCAAGGCGCGTGGAAGATCAGCGAAGGCCTGGAACTGCCGCTCAATCGGATTTTCATCATCGGCCTGACACTGGTGATCGCCGGCGCCGTGTTTCTGTTTTTGTACCGCAGCCGCTGGGGGCTGCGCATTCGCGCGGTGACCCAGAACCGCGCCATGGCGGGGGCAGCCGGCATTAACACCGCCCGTGTCGATGCGGTCACGTTTGCCCTGGGCTGCGGGCTGGCAGGGATCGCCGGCAGCTCGTTCACCATGCTGGCCTCGACCGGCCCGGTCAGCGGCCAGCAGTACCTGGTCGACACCTTCATCGTCGTGGTGTTTGGCGGGGTGGAGAGTTTGCTGGGCACCTTCCTGTCGGCCTTCGCCATCGGCCAGACGCAGATTTCGCTGGAATACCTCACCACCGGGTCCATGGCCAAAGCCATCACGCTGCTGGTGGTGATCGTGCTGCTGTTCTTCCGCCCCAACGGCTTGTTCGCCGCGAAAGTGAGACGCTGAGATGAACGATATGACTGAGACGCCCCTCACCCGCCCCAGCACCTCGACGCCGACCACGCGCCGGCTGCGCACCGGGTTGCTGCCGTTGCTCGAGCGCCACAGCCTGGTCTGGCTGTCGCTGCTGTTGCTGGTGATATTGCCCCTGAGCCTGGGCGACTTTCGCCTGGGCCTGGCCGGCAAATACCTGAGCCTGGCGTTCTGCGCCGTGGGCATGGTGATGATCTGGGGCTACGGCGGGATACTCAGCCTGGGCCAGGGCATCTTCTTTGGCCTTGGCAGCTACATGATGGCGATGTACCTGAAACTTGAAGCCACCGCCAACGACGAAGCGGCGAGCGCGCTCGCCGCCTTCTACGGCTCGGCGTTGCCGGACTTCATGATCTGGAACAGCGTCGACGCGCTGCCCTGGTGGTGGAAGCCTTTCGAGTCGGCGACATTCACCTTTGCGGCGATCCTCGTCCTCCCGGCATTGCTCGCGTTTGTGTTCAGCTACGCGTATTTCAAGAAGCGCGTGGGCGGCGTGTACTTCTCGATCATCACCCTGTCGTTGGCGGCGATCATGTCGATCATGATCATCGGCCAGCAAGGCTACACCGGCGGCGTCAACGGCCTGACCGACTTCAAGACCGCCTTTGGCCTGAGCCTGCAAACGCCTCAAACGCCCTGGATTCTGTACCTGATCACCACCCTGTTACTGCTGGGCTGCGTGGCGTTGTGCGGGTTCATCCTGCGCAGCCGGCTGGGCAAAGTGGTGGTGGCGATCCGTGACCGTGAGGACCGCGTACGGTTTTCCGGCTACAACACAGCACTGTTCAAAGCGTTCATCTTTGCCGTCGCAGCACTGATCTCCGCGCTCGGCGGGGTGATGTTCACCCTGCAGGTCGGCCTCGCGTCGCCGTCGCTGGTGGGCATCATTCCTTCGACCGAAATCGTGATTTACGCAGCCCTCGGCGGGCGTCTGTCGCTGGTCGGTGCGGTGTACGGCACGCTGTTGATCGGCGTGGCCAAAACCTACCTGTCGGAAAATTTCGTCAACTTCTGGCAGTACTTCATCGGTTTCCTGTTCATGGGCGTGGTGCTGTTCTTGCCGACCGGGCTGGCCGGTTTGCTGCAACGCCTTGGCCACAACAAACAGGAGGTGCAGTCATGAGTGGCCTGTTGCTGAGTGTCGAAGACCTCACGGTGTCGTTCGACGGTTTCAAGGCAGTGGACAGCCTTAATTTCTATGTCGAAGAAAACCAGGTGCACGTTGTGATCGGGCCTAACGGCGCGGGCAAGACCACCCTGCTTGACATGATCTGCGGCAAAACCCGACCGAGTGCCGGCAGCATCCGTTTCAAGGACCTGCAACTGGCCAACATGATCGAATACCAGATCACCCGCGCGGGCGTTGGGCGCAAGTTCCAGAACCCTTCGGTGTATGAAGACCTCACCGTGCGCGAGAACCTCGACATCTCGTCGCCCGGCAAACGCGGCATTTTCAACTGCCTGTTCGCCCGCAAAGACCCGGCCCTGCAAGCAGAGATCGAGCAGACCGCCGAGATGATTTTCCTGCAGGACCAGCTGGGGCGCAAAGCCGGGCTGTTGTCCCACGGGCAAAAGCAGTGGCTGGAGATCGGCATGCTGCTGATGCAGCGCCCGGAACTGTTACTGCTGGACGAGCCGGTGGCCGGCATGAGTGCAGGCGAGCGGGAAAAGACCGCAGGCCTGCTCAAGCGCATCGCCAAGGGCCGCGCCATGGTGATCATCGAGCACGACATGGAGTTCGTGAAGTCAGTGGCTGACAAAGTCACCGTCCTGCACCAGGGCAAAACCCTGGCCTACGGCTCGATGGATCAGGTGCAAAACGATCCTCGCGTCATCGACGTCTACCTGGGGCACTGAGCATGCTGACCGTCAATAACCTGAACGTGTATTACGGCGACAGCCATGTGCTGCGCAATCTCGACCTGACCCTCGCACCGGCCGAGTCCCTGGCGATCATGGGTCGCAACGGCATGGGCAAGACCACCCTGCTCAGAAGCCTGGTGGGCATGCTGCCGGCGCGCAGCGGCAGCATCACGCTGGCGGGCCGGGAACTCAGCGCCAGCAAGAGCTATGAGCGGGTCGCCGCCGGGGTGGGCTTCGTGCCGCAGGGGCGGATGATTTTTCCGTACCTGACGGTGGAGGAAAACATCCTCACCGGCATGCAGGGCGCCCCTGCCGCACCGATTCCCGACTACATCTACGAGTACTTCCCGGTGCTGTTCGAGATGCGTCGACGCAAGGGCGGCAACCTCTCCGGCGGCCAGCAACAACAGCTGGCGATTGCCCGCGCGCTGGTCTCCAACCCCAAAGTGTTGATCCTGGATGAGCCGACCGAGGGCATTCAGCCGTCGATCATCAAGGACATCGCCCGGGCCCTGAACCTGCTGAAAAAAGAACGGGGATTTTCGCTGATCGTCTCCGAACAGGTGCTGTCGTTTGCGATGGCGGTGGCCGACCGTTACCTGATCATCGAGAAAGGCGAGTTCGTGCACAGCGAGGTCCGCGAAACCGTCGACCGCGAGCGCATCCTGCGCTACCTGACCATCTGAAACCAGACCTGAGAGCACACACCATGTTGATCCTCGACCGCATTCTGGGCCAGGCCAGCGACCCTGCCCTCGCCGACCGCTTGCATGACCTCAGCCACGCAGGCCTGGTCGAAACCCTCAGCCTGTCGGCCAGCGACATTCAGCGTCATCGCCTGCGCCTGGCCAGTGATCGCGGCACCGACTGTGCGATTCGGCTGGAGCGCCATCAGCAGCTGCGTAACGGCTCGGTGCTGATGCTCGACGGTCAGCGCGCCATCGTCGTGCACATGCAGGACGTGCACTTTCTCGACCTGCAACCGCGGGACGCTGCCGCAGCGCTGGAGCTGGGGTATTTCGCCGGCAACATGCACTGGGCCGTGCGCTTTGCAGGCACTGCGTTACGGATCCCGCTGAATGGCCCGGAGGCCGACTACCTCGAGCGTCTGGCGCCGCTGCTCGCGGACGGCCGGGTGCTGCGCCTATGAACGCCGCACCGGCCGAGTTGCGCAGCAGCCTGTTGGCACTGCAACAGGCCGACAGTTTTTTCCCTGGTGGTGCGGTTGCCTGGTCATGGGGCCTGGAAACGCTGGTGGCCGATGCGCGCCTGGGGCAGAACGCCGCGATGACCGACCCCGTCCCTGTCAGGCGCCGTCAGCGCGGCCTGCAGAATGATCGCAGCGTTCAGGTGCGGGCCTTCGTCGAAGGTCAATTGCGCCATCGCTGGAACAGTTTTGACCGGGTGTTTTTATGCGCCGCCTGGCATGCAGCGGCTGACCTCGCCACCCTGATGGACCTGGACAGTCACATCGAGGCCCTGACCCTGGCCGAGGAACTGCGCCAAGGCTCACGTCGCGTCGGCCAATCGTTGCTGGGCGTGCATGTCGCGCTCGGTACCCCCGGCGCTGCCGCTTACCAGCAACACGTGCTCGCCTGGGCAACGCCGGGGCATTTGCCGGTGTTGCAAGGGCTGCTGTGGCAACAACTCGGCATGCAACTCGAGCACTGCCAACTCGCCGCCGCCCATGGGCTGTGCACCGGATTGGTCAGTGCCGCTGTGCGCCTGGGCGTAATGGGGCATGTGGATGCGCAGCGGGTGCTCACCGACATCCAGCCCTTGCTGCTGCAACTGCTGGCTCAGGCGCCACTCACCCTCGACGACGCCAGCGGCTTCACACCCATGGCCGAGATCGCCGTGATGCGGCACGAAACCCAGGACCTCCGTCTTTTCGCCAATTGAGGTGGCGGGCACGAAAACGCCTGCTGCCGACACAGGAGCTTGAACATGCTGCTGACGCCCACCGAACTTGAGCGGCTGACGCTATACACCGCCGCCGAACTTGCGCGCAAACGCCGCACCAAAGGGCTGCGCCTGAACTTTCCGGAAGCCTCGGCGCTGATTGCCGATGAAATCCTCGAAGGCGCCCGTGAGGGTCGCAGCGTGGCCGAGCTGATCGGTTTCGGCTCGACACTCCTCAACACTGACGACGTCATGCCCGGCGTGGCCGATCTGCTGCCGGTACTGCAGGTGGAAGGTACGTTCCCCGATGGCACCAAACTGGTCACCGTGCATCAGCCGATTCGACCCGGGCAGTTGCCGTTGGCCGTCATGCCGACGCCTGGGGAAATCATCTCGCCCGAGGGCGATATACAACTCAACAGCGGTCGCCCCACGACCACCGTACGGGCCATCAATACCGGCGACCGGCCGGTGCAAATCGGCAGTCACTACCACTTTTTCGAAGTCAACAAGGCGCTGGATTTCCCCCGCACCGCCGCCTTCGGCATGCACCTGGACATTCCCGCGGGCACCGCCGTACGTTTTGAGCCGGGGGAGCTGCGCGAAGTGCAGCTGGTGCAATTCGGCGGCACGGGGGACATCTACGGTTTCAGCGGTTTGACCAATGGCAACCTGCACGATCCGGCCTGCAAAGCCATCGCGCTTGATCGAGCCCGCGCACAACAGTTCAAGGGGGCGTGACCCATGGCAACAATGACGCGCAAGGAATACGCCGCGATGTACGGCCCCACCACCGGCGACGCGGTGCGCCTGGGGGATACGTCGCTGCTGGCCGAGGTGGAATTCGACTACGCGGTGCCCGGCGATGAATGCCTGCACGGCGGCGGCAAGACCCTGCGCGACGGCATGGGCCTGATGCCGGGGCATGACAGCGCAGACGGCGCGCTGGACATGCTGATCTGCAACGCGCTGATCATCGACCCGGTGATCGGCATCGTCAAAGGCGACATCGGCATCAAGGACGGCAAGATCGTGGCCATCGGCAAGGCCGGCAATCCGCAGGTCATGGACGGTGTCCATCCGCAATTGATCTGCGGCGTCGCAACCACCGTGCGCGACGCAGAAGGCCTGATCGTCACGCCGGGCGGGATCGACGTGCACGTGCATTTCGACTCGGCGCAACTGTGCGATCACGCGCTGGCGGCGGGCCTGACGACGCTGATCGGCGGCTCGCTCGGGCCGATTACCGTGGGGATCGACTGCGGCGGCGAATGGAACGTCGGCAAGATGCTGCAGGCCTCTGAAGCCTGGCCAATCAATTTCGGCTTTCTCGGCAGGGGCAATTCCAGCAAGCCGGAATCGCTGCTCGGCCAACTGCGCGGTGGCTGCCTGGGATTGAAGATCCACGAGGACTGGGGCGCGATGCCCGCCGTGATCGATACCTGCCTCAAGGTGGCCGATGAATACGACTTCCAGGTGCAGTTGCACACCGACACCCTGAATGAATCGGGTTTTCTCGAAGACACCCTGGCCGCCATCGGCGACCGCACAATCCACATGTACCACACCGAAGGCGCAGGCGGCGGCCACGCCCCGGACATCATCAGCGTGGCGGGAAAATCCAATTGCATCCCCTCCTCGACCAACCCGACCAACCCGTACACCGTCAACACCTTCGACGAGCACCTGGACATGATCATGGTCTGCCATCACCTCAATCCGGACGTGCCGGAAGACGTGGCGTTCGCCGAATCCAGAGTGCGTCCGCAGACCATCGCCGCCGAAGACATCCTGCACGACACCGGCGCAATTTCGATCCTGGGCTCCGACAGCCAGGGCATGGGGCGCATCAACGAGGTGATCTGCCGCACCTGGCAGCTGGCCTCGAAGATGAAAGACCAACGCGGCCGTCTACCGGAAGAAAAAACCGGATTGGGCGACAACGAACGCATCAAGCGTTACATCGCCAAGTATACGATCAACGCTGCGCGGGTGTTCGGCATCGACAGTTACATCGGCTCGCTGGAGCCGGGCAAGCTCGCTGACCTGGTGCTGTGGCGGCCGGCCTTTTTTGGCGTCAAGCCGGAGCTGGTGGTCAAGGGCGGGTTTATCGTGCACGGCGTGATGGGCGACTCGGCAGCCTCGCTGTACACCTGCGAGCCGCTGATCATGCGCCCGCAATGGGGGGCCTTTGGTGAGGCCAAACAGGCACTGTCGGTGAATTTCGTCAATCGCCTTGCGGTGGAGGCCGATACCGCTGAGAAACTGGGCCTGAAAAAAGCCCTGTTGCCGGCCTTCGGCACCCGCACGCTGCGCAAGTCCGACATGTTGCACAACGACGCCTGCCCGGACATTCGCGTCGACCCCCAGACCTTCGATGTGTACGCCGACGGTGAGCGCCTGAGCTGCGAGCCGGTCAGCGAAGTGCCCCTGGCCCAGCGCTACATGCTGCGCTGATAACAGCCAATAAAAGGAACCTGCTAATGAGCACTGCATTCAACGCCGCACCGCAGCCGCAACCCCACCCCGGCGCCGCGCGCGTCGGGATCGGCGGCCCGGTCGGCTCGGGCAAGACTCGCCTGCTGGAGCAACTGATTCCGCGCTTCATCGCGCGCGGCACCGAGCTGGCCATCATCACCAACGACCTGGCGACCCGCGAGGACGCCGAACGCGTGCAGCGCAGCGGCCTGATCGACCCACAACGGGTGCTCGCGGTGGAAACCGGCGCCTGCCCGCACACGGCGATCCGCGAAGACCCGACGCTGAACCTGCAAATGGCCGACGAGCTGGAAGCGCGATTCGAGAACCTGGACCTGATCCTGATTGAGTCCGGCGGCGATAACCTGGCCTCGACCTTCTCGTTGGATCTGGTGGATTACTGGATCTTTGTCATTGATGTCGCCGGCGGCGATGACATCCCGCGCAAACGAGGGCCCGGCGTGTTGAGCTGTGATCTACTGGTGGTCAACAAATATGATCTGGCGCCCTATGTGGGCGTGGATCTGCCACGCATGCGTCGCGAGTCAGCCGAAGCCCGCAACGGCCGGCCCGTGCTGTTCACCAACTGCGCGACGGGTGACGGGGTCGACGCGGTCGTCGACGCCATCAGCCGCGCCGTGTTGTTTGACCGACCATGAACGCGCCGCAGGAACTGTTTCACCCGTTGATTGCACCGCCCAAGGCATCCTCGCAGGTGCAGGCCCGGATTGCCTTCAGCAAAGCGCCGTCCGGCGCCAGTTATATCAGCGAACAGCGCGTGGGCTATCCCTTTCATCTGGGCCGCACCCTGAAGCTGCCCGACGACCCGAAAGGCATGGCCGCCGTGTATGTGCAGTCTTGCTCGGGCGGGATTTTCGCAGGCCAGGATTTGCGGATGCACCTGCATGCCGGGCCGGACACTCAAGTGCATGTCAGCACTGGCGCGGCGACGGTAGCCCACAGTATGCTCGAGCAATCGGCACGGCAGACCGTCAGCCTCACCGCCGAACACGGAGCGCTACTGGAGTACCTGCCTATGGCGACGATCCTGTTTCCCCAGGCAAAACTGCACAGCCAGGTAAGGGTGAATCTGCACCCGGGCGCCAGGGTGATGCTGTGCGACGCGTTTTGCCTGCACACCCCCCAGGACAGTGCCGGCCTCTTCGATGTCTACCGCGCCGACCTGGAAGTGCGCTGCCCGGCAGGCCGCTTGCTGGCCGGCGATCGCCTGGCGCTGAACGGGCAAGACCTGCTGCGGCAATTACCGGGCGTCAGTGGTGCCTTCCAGACCCTGGCGACATTCATGCTCGTGGGTCAGGGCTTGCCTGTCGAAGCGCTGAAAACCGCATTGCGCAATGCCCTGCCCACTCACCCCGACAGCTATCTGGGTGTCAGCGCATTGCCCAACGATTGCGGGGTTTCATTACGCATCATGACCCTTGATGCCGTGTCACTGCGCAACAGCCTTCACATAGCCTGGGCGTGTGTACGTGAGCATCTGACCGGTGTGGCACCGCGTATGCGCCGCAAATGAGGAGTGACGATTACAATCCACGCCGGCTGACGGCGTTCAGCGATTTTCTGTTCGACCGCTGGCAGGAGGCGCCGTGGGATCAATGACCTCATTCGCCGCAGCCGATGCATCGTAGGCATCTCGAACAGCCGCTAAGTTTCGTAGGAAATTTTGTAGGTCTTGCCTATCCGCTCGACATGTGCAAATCCAAGCTCGCAAAGGTGCATACCCGCGATAAGAATCTTGTCCGAGCTGACGACATCCAACAACTTTGAACGTGTGGCGGCGGAAAGCAGCGGGTCTTGGTCAAATGCAATGGATACGTCGGGACGCGCAATCTGGACTTGAGGGAAATGAACGATATCCCCCCAGATCAACAGACTCCTCTGATCGGATTCGAGGCGATAACCGGAATGCCCCGCCGTATGCCCCAGAAGGGGCGTCGCACTGATGCCAGGGAGGACTTCGTTATCAGTAAATGTGCGCATTTTCTCCCGATACTGATCGAACACCTTCCGAGCAAACAGAAAGTTGCCACGAGCACGCTCACTCGCTCGGCTGAGATTGCCATCGTCCTCCCAGAAAGAAACCTCACGCTGGTGCACGACCAACTCTGCATCGGGAAAGACAGCTGCCCCGGAAGAATCAACCAGCCCCCCAACATGGTCGGGATGTGCGTGAGTCAGGAGAATCGCGTCAATGTCAGAGGGTTGCACGCCAGCCAGTGCGAGATTGGCCTTCAGCTTTCCGCCCCACTGCTTGAAACCACCAGCCCCCGCATCGATGAGAATCGTGCGGCCCCTTCCACGCACCAGGTAACAGTTGATGTGGATCGAGGATGGGTCGCTCACGCCTGCGTCCTGCTGCAACTTGGACGCCTGCGCAGGATCGATATTGGAGAGGAGATCCAGACTTGCGCAAAGGTATCCGTCACTGATGGCCGTAATCGAAAACTCGCCGATCTGCTGGCCCGGAAATTTCATGTCGCTCATTGCAGCACTCCTTGCGCGTCATCAGTTCCGCGCGTAAATGGCAGCAGCTGGATAGCCGATACAACGGATGCGCGCCGTTAGCCCCGCATGGCGCTCTACGGCCTCATCCAGTCGCGCCATGAAGACATCCATGACCGATGGCGTTCTGAGCGGTTCGAGGCGGTACCTGATTTCCGCGTAAGCAGGATGCCCGCGCCCTTGGCGAACAGAGACATAGATGACATGCACGTTGTCCAACGTAGCCTGGAGGACGTCCGTGCAAAGCCGAGTACATTCTTCAGTGAGTTCCGCCAGATTCGCCTCGGGCGGCATCTTTTCCGCCTGGATGAAGATTGTCAGGTTAGGCATGTCGGTTTTGCCCCGGCGTGTGGGGCAGTGCGCCACTGCCACTCGTCAACTGCGCGGTCATCGGAGCATAGAGGTGTACGTGGTTCGGAAGGGTATCCACATCGAGACGGATGGAGCTATCCAGCTTCGCCAGCCATCTGATTTCAGGGCACTTCTCCAATGCGACGGCGCGCATCCGATCAGGCGCCAGCCCCCTCTCGATGAGCGGCTCGGGACCGACTGCGCTTACGATCAGATGCTCGCCTTCACCGACGGCAGGCGCACGTTCAAGGGCGCCATACAGATTGCGGTGCCAATCGGTGATGTGCTGCTGCCAGCGTGCAAAATTGCCGCCGCCCTTCTGGCGATACTCATCGCCTTCAAGCACGGCCAGGCCGTCGATCGAATGCATGGCAAGGTAGACAGGGCAACCCGTGCTCAACGCCTTGAAGCGCTGCGAGGTATGGAACCCGCTCACGGAAATAAGCGCGGGTAGTTTTTCCAGGCTATAGAAATCATTCCACTCGGCTTCGCTGGCGGGGTCGGTAAAGCTGCACTCGACGGTATAGATCATGGATAACGTCGCGACCGAACATCGTGTGTCCGGCCCTCCTTGTTGATGTTCCATCACGGTATGGCCTTGACATCAACGAATAAAGCGATTTTTCGGTATACTTCAGTGATAAAAGCTCAAGCTTATCTGGATCACCACCCTTAGACCGAGAACGCTTATGCGAAAGAAGATCCCGAGCAGCACGGCATTGACAGCATTCGAGGCGGCCGCTCGTCACGGCAGCTTCGCGCGCGCGGCAGAAGAACTGTCTTTGACTGAAGGCGCCATCAGTCGCCAGATTGGCCGGCTGGAAGCCTTCCTCGGTGTCGCGCTATTCGAACGAGTCGGCAATCGTGTCCGGCTCCTGCCCAACGGGGAACGCTACGCGGCCCAAGTTCGCGAATCGCTGGACCGCCTGGATCGGGACAGTCAGTACTTAATGGGGCAGCCGAACGATGGTGCGAGCCTGGACATCGCCACTATCCCGACGTTCGCGATGCGATGGCTCATTCCTCGCTTGACACGATTCCAGCAAAAGCATCCGAACATCACTGTGCATTTGGCCGAGCGCATGGACCCCTTCGTCCTGGCCGGGAGCGGATTCGATGCTGCCATCCATTTCGAGCACCCAGCGTGGACGGGTATGCGGACTCACCACCTTTTGCATGAAGTGCTGGTTCCTGTTTGTCATCCTGCATTGCTCCAAGAGAGCACAGGAGCAGCAACACTGGACATGCTTCCACGCCTGCACCGACGGCAGAACCCGGATGCCTGGCAGCGCTATTCCCTGGAAACGGGGATCCCACTTACCAATCCAGCGATTGGTGCGCGCTACGATCTTCACGGCATGTTGATCGAGGCGGCATTGGCCGGCCTCGGTGTTGCGCTGGTCCCGCGTCTTTACGTTGAAACTGAACTGGCGTTAGGACGTCTGGTCGCTCCGTGGCCAGAGGGGAAAACCATTTCCAAAACCTTCTGCCTCATCCTCCCCGAGCCCATCGCATTGAGCAGAGAGCCAATACAAGCGTTTGCTCAATGGATGCTGGACGAAGCGAAGAAAGCAACGACGGTTGAGTCGTAGGGAACCTCCTTTTGCAGGCCTGCCACCAGGTTGTCCCATACGTTTTTATGTATGCATCGATGCATGCCCCCGGTAATCAGGCAAGGTGCTTGAGCAAATATAGTTGAGCTAAAATGCCGGAAACACAGACCTCAAGGACGCGCGATGATATTGCAACACAGGCCAGTGAAGGCTGACGACATCAAAACTATCTGTAGCTTTCCCCTGAACGCTCGGGAACTGTTTTATATGTTCCCGAAAGCTCAATACCCTCTGACTGAAGCTCAACTGTCTAACGCTATTACTCAACGATTCGACTCCACGGTTGTCGAGACCCGGAACAGCGTTGTCGGCTTTGCTAACTTCTATCGGGCTGAAACGGGTGGGGTTTGCTGTATCGGCAATGTCATCGTTGCCCAAGAGGCACGAGGTAAAGGTGTGGCGACCTTCATCGTGGAGACGATGACAGCTCTGGCGTTCGACCGCTACGACGCCACAGAGGTGCAGATCTCGTGCTTCAATGAAAATACAGCAGGCTTGCTGCTTTATCCAAAACTAGGCTTCTTGCCCTTTGCTGTCGAAGAGCGAATCTCCCTGGATAGTCGTAGATCAGCACTCATCCATATGACCCGCAGCAGAGCGGCCCGAGCATGATACTCACCTTGAAAGCCCGCTTAATGCAGCTGCTTTCAGGTATTCAGTCAGTTGCTTTGGTTCTGCTGTATCAGTGCTGAATGGGCAGCGCTGTGCAACAAGGATCAAGGGGTAGGTACTGCATTACCTCAGGTGGAAACAAGCGTTACGGGGTTTGATAGGATATTTATTACTTCTTGTCGAAGCATCCTGCTGAGTAGCCCAGCGGTCGCGCATAAACGTCAGTCCGGCTGTGAAAAACTGTCGAATCCACTAAGCCGCAGAGAAGAACGCCACTTTAGCGGTAAGACGATCCGCTAAATCTGATAGCTCGATGCTGGCTGCTGCCACTTGGCGCGCGCCATTGGCCGACTCAACCGTCGAGCCATGAATGCGGTTGATGTTTTCAGCGACCTCATCGGTCACGCTACTCTGCTGCACGGAGGCACTCGCGATCTGGGCGTTCATATGACTGATAGCGGCAACCTGCTCACTGATCCTTGCCAACGCCTCCTGCGCACTGCGTGTTTGTGTGACCGTTTGGCTCGCCAGCTCACAACTATCGCGCATGGTTTGAGATGCTGTTTCGGTACCCGATTGCAACGTACTGATCATCTCTCGAATTTCTTCGGTCGACTGCTGTGTCCGGTTGGCCAAGGAACGTACTTCGTCCGCTACCACCGCAAATCCACGCCCGTGCTCGCCAGCTCTAGCAGCCTCGATAGCTGCGTTCAAAGCAAGCAAATTGGTTTGCGAGGCGATGGAGTTGATTACGTCGATCACTGACGCAATATTTTCACTATGTTTGGAGACCTGGTTCACGGTAGCAGTCGTTTGCTCGAGGGTTAATGCCAGCTGTTCGATAGCAACCGTGGTGCTTGCAACCAATTTGTTCCCACTTCCCACGTCAGTATCAGCCAACCGGGAGGCATCAGCTGCCTGCGCGGCATACCCGGATACTTCATTAACCGTCGCCGCCATTTGCATGATGGCTGCGGCTACCTGCTCGGCTTCGCGGGTTTGCAAGCTGGTCTGCTCATTATTAGCCGATGATGCGGCAGACAACTGGGTGGCCGAGTAATTGACTTCTTGGGCCGCCTTACGTACTTGACGAATGGTCTCTGCGAGATGGCCCAGCGTGTCTTTCAGGACGCCCATGACACTGCCGGGATACTCTGTGGAAATCGTTTGATTCAGATCACCAGCTGCCAGTCGCTCGATGGCCAATGCAACGTCTGTGGGCTCAGCACCCAGCGTGGATTTAACAAAGCGAATAAGTACGGCCGACAACGTGATGCTCAGCAGCAGGGCAATACCTGTCGCGATAAGCATCAGCGTACTGAACTGGCTAGCGGTTGCCTGCACTGCGCCCAACTTTGCCTTGATTGATGCTTCCTCGTAGTCGATCAATGCATTGACGCGCTTGAGCCACTCACTGTAATCCAAAGACGTTTGACGCATCAGCAGCGCCTGAGCCCCTGGTATGTCACCCGCCTGGCGCAGGGAGATTACCGCTCTGGTGGAGTTAAGGGTTTGTTGTTCGATGTCCTTGATAGCGCTCAGTAATCGAACCTCCTCGCCAGTTACGCTTGCGCCCTTGAACAACTGATCCATTGGAGCTGCCGAGTCAGAGTAGGCCTTTTCCAAGGCTGAGACTTCCGATAAGTGTTTTGCCAAATCCAAATCAGTCGTTACCAGCACGGCATCCCGAATAGCGATGGCACGGTTATGGACACTGCCTCGGAAATTGATTGCGTAGCGCTGCACCTTTGCGGCATTTTCGCTTACGTAGCCCAAGGTGGAGTCAATGAACGCAACGCGGTGAATGCCGATGGTGGTTATCAATATGAGCAGCGCCAGGATGGCCGCGAAACTAAGCCCTATGCGTGTGGCCAACGAAAGCGTTTTCTTCATGGAAATCTCGGAAACATGACCTGTACAGGCCTGTGTTGATTTGGAAGACGCGAACGGTGCTACCGGCCCATCACGCTTAATACCTCTACGATACGTAGACGCAGAATGGTCATCCAGTTAGTAATACGCACGGCCATGATAGCTCATAGCTATCATGGCCGTGCGCATGCTTCACAGTGGGCCTCGCGAGTTAGACAGCAGGTACCAAGGCAGAGAGCGTATGGGTAAACGTCACGCCTGAGGAGCTTCACCGGAACCGTACTTAGCGAGCAATCATCCCGGCAGCTTGTTCGGTTGCTTCAGTCGTGCGAGTTGCGAGCTTGCGAACTTCGTCTGCAACGACCGCAAAGCCACGGCCCGCTTCGCCCGCGCGCGCCGCCTCAATTGCCGCGTTGAGCGCCAAGAGGTTTGTCTGGCTCGCAATGCTCTGAATAGTCCCAACGATTTGCGATAATTGAGCAATGTTGTTCTCAAGCGTCCGCTGATGCTTGACCTCTGCCTGTCGTAACGCCTCCTGCTCATGCTGCAAATGGACATCCACAAGGGCACCTACTACCCGAAGCGGTGAGCCGGAGGAGTCGCGCCGAGTCTGACCTCTCGCTCTGAACCACCGATACTCGCCGCTCTTCATCTTCAAGCGATACTCGATGTCAAAGGGCGTTTTACCAGAACGGTCGCTTAGGTGAGCACCAAAGGCGGTGAGGCTTTGCTCCTTATCGTCCGGATGCAGCCTGGACGCCCAGCTATCCAAAACATCCGGGAACTCCTCCACCGTTTCAAAGCCGAGCAATCGCCGGAACTGAGGAGACCACCAGAAAGGGTTCTTTGGATTTACCGGGTCTCCCGAGATAACTTCCATATCCCACAACCCGTCCGAGAGCATCTCCCTGGCCAGTTCAAATCTGGTGATGATTACCTCGTGTTCCTGGTCGCGCTCAAGCTGATCATGGATATCACGCAGAGAACCAGCTACACGTATAGGCATGCCGCGATCATCCCGTAGAGTTTCTCCTTGGGCATAGAACCAACGGTATGAACCGTCTTTCATCGCGAGCCGATTTTTCACTTTATAAGGTGTGTGCCCGGACTTATCGTTCAGATGGCGGGCAAAAGCATCAAGAGTGGCTTGCTTGTCCTGCGGATGCAGGCGATCAGCCCAACTGGCTAAAACATTTGGGAAATCGCGCTCATCTCTGAACCCCAGAAGGTTTCGTAGTTGCTGAGACCACCAAAAGCGATTTTTAGGGTTCACGGGGTCGCCGGCAACTACTTCCATATCCCAAAGCCCCTCGCTAGAGGCTCGGTTCACAAGATCAAACCTGACCTCATGCGCAGAAGCGGACAACGCTGCCTCGCGAAGCAGCTCACGGGCTGCTTCCAATTCATGCTCAAGCTCAGATATACGGGACTTGGAGCCGCGATCGAGTGAGTCAAAAGTCCTCCAAGCACCAAGAACTGCAGCGCTTTCAGCGCACCCGTCTACTTGTGGCGGTACCCCGCAAGTGATTGCAGCTACCAGTTGTTGAATAGCGCGACGATCACGGCGCCTTTTGAAGAAGATAGTCATGACGATTGGACTCATAGATGTTGCGGGCCCTATCCATGGCACCTTGCCATCTATATCGTCATGAACGAAAAAAACTGTACACGGATTTTATACTTGTACATATTTATCCAGCGATTATTTTTAAGCTCGACGAAAACCTTTGATTGATCCTTTCACTGGAATGAGTAAGCAGTGGATCAGAGGTAACCGTGCGGTAGACACGTCTTGACGAAATCATCTTAGGCCGATGGCGCGAGCAAGACGTGGAGCATTTAGGAGCTTTTGGTGTCCGGGAGAGAGCCTTTAGCCCAGTGGTCAGATGCTTCGCCGCCCAGATAAGGCAGAACCTCGCGGGCCGCATCTGCGAACCGAGTAGTACTGTTCGCTCCTTGCCGTTGTCTTTTGGAATGCGCTTTTCCCGTACAGGTGGCGGGAAATACGACCCTGAACACAACCGGTTCCAGATGCGGTAGAGGTTATGATCGCGTTGCCGATCAAAGTCCGTGTGCTCTACCGCATTACGCACAGAGCGACGTAAACCGATTCAGTGTGCGTCCGAATTCAAGACTCTCATTCAAGACTCTCATTCAGGACTTAAAAACACTGGATGGTGCTGGATTTCAGGGGTTCTTGCCGGAACGAAAAAAGGACCCGAAGGTCCTGATTTCAATCGCTTGCAGAATTCAGTGGAGCTCTGCAGCGCAATACTTGGAGCGGGAAACGAGACTCGTATCTGGTGTCCGACTCATTGAAATATAAGGGGTTTCTTTTCTTGCCGTAGCAGGAAAAGACTTAATTCTGGACTTGTATTTGGGGAATAACAAGGGCTAAGAAAGCGTGATTCCGGGCTGCTCTATTTGCTTCTACCCATAACCAGCCGGACGGGAGCGTCCGGTCTGGACAATTACTCACTAATTTCTTAGGTAACTAGATGGGGCCGTGAAACTGCTCCTGCTGTAGCGCCCCTACGAGTTTAATGAACCGTATCCTGGAACTGCGACCTAGGGTTTGTCTGAAAAGTCGCTTTGGCTAAGATGACGTGCTCTGGTTGCTGGGAGGGCCGTTATGGCAGGCCGATATGAAATCTCATCTGCACGTTGGGCGATGATCGAATCCATCGTTCCCCTCCTCAACGCATGGGACGCCCAAGGCGCGATGACCGTCAGATGCTTAACGGTATCTTCTGGATATTGTGCTCGGGCGCCAAATGGCGGGATCTTCCAGAGCGCTTTGGGCCTTGGAAGACTGTTTGTGACCGCTGATGACGGATTGCCCCTGTTGCGGACGGGACGCTTACCCGGTCAGCTCGCGAATTACCCAGAGCCAATGATCGTTTACGTCACAACAGCCCGGGTCAGCTAAATATTAGCAACTGGATCAATCTCGCTCCAGCGCCAACAATGGTCTTTCAGCATGGCCACGCCTACCGACACTTGGCCAATCGGTCACCATTATTCAGAGCATATTGCGATCAAGCTTTACGGCTCCGTCCGATACCCTGATGCATTCAAACACCCAACCATAGAATGCTACCTACATTTAGGCCCACTACTCCTAAGCGACAAGTCGGCTCCTCGCTGCATCGACTCTATGCAGGCGACTGGCAAACGGCTCATTGCATATGTCGCCGTTGACCTATAAAAGCAGATTGAACAATTATGCGGGATTTTTCCAATAGTACTTGGAGTACTCACGGCATGAACTAGAGTTCGTTAGCGCAATTTATATCGCCGTCAGCCCAGCGCTTGATATCACTTATCTTCGGCGATCTAGCACCGACACTCAAGATGTTCTTTGTTGTGTACAACCTGACCTGTGCTTTGTTCGCATCATGTCTTTCTATTTCAATTAGGGCGTTGTTAATCAACAGTCCTTCCGAAAGGAGCTTTTGATTGATCTCACCTTCACTGCGCTCATCGCTAAACTCGCTTAATACGATGACCGGCTTTCCTGTATATGTCTCATGTTCCAGGCATTGTCTTGCCATTAGTCTTAAGTTTCGATAAGTATCGGAGGGCGTCTTCTCGCTAGTGAAGCTGCCGTCATAAGATGAATGACTACTTTTTAATTCGCTGACGGTTATAGCGCACCCGCTGATTGAGATAGAAAATAATAGTATAGGCAAGGATAAATATTTCAATTTCAACTCCATTGTTCTGGTATGGGCCCTCCGCCGGGCAGGCATCAAATCATGCTTTTTCAGTCGGAATTGTGTTTTGGAAAATCAACAGTCGCCAGGAGTCCACCCTCTGCAGATGTACTTAGCCATACGTTGCTGTTGTGCTGCAGTGCAACCGCTTTGACTATTGCGAGCCCCAGTCCGCTGCCGCTTTGCATTTGATTGGGCTCGCGAAAAAACCTATCGAAGACTCGCGCCCTTAATTCAAATGGAATGCCAGGGCCTGCATCTGAGACACGTAGCTGAGTAGATTTATCAAGTGATCGCACATCTACCTCAACGCGTCCGCCCTCAGGGCTGTACTTCACGGCATTTTCAATTAAGTTATCAATCAGCGACATAAGGCGTTCCCTGATGCCATTGATCCAGCTTTCACCATCAGAGTAGAATTCAAGTTCAATCCTACGCTCAGCCGCTAGGGGGGCCAGCGCAGCCATTTGCTCTTGTATGAGGGTCGTCAGCGGCACAGCCTCCATAACAGTGTCGATGCTTGCTTCGCTATGCATCAGCAGCAATAACTGATTGACGAGACGCGCAGCACGGCTATTGCTGCGAATAATCCCTGCAAGCAGCTCCTGTTGATTAGTGCTGCTTACATAGGACTGCAAAGCCTCAACATTGATTCGCATTGCAGCCAGGGGAGTACGCAGCTCATGAGCGGCATCTGCAATGAAAACCCGTTCCCTCTCAGAACTTGCTCGCACTCTGGCAAGAAATAGATTAGTCGCGTCCACCATTTGGCGAAGCTCTATCTGCTTTGGTCCTTCTTTTAAGGGGGAGAGATCTTCTAAAGTTCGCAAAGAAATACCATTTATCACCTTGCTCCAAGGGCGCATTGCAATACGGACTGATAGCCATGCGGGAAAAAAAAGAAAAGGAATGCACACCAGCAGCGGCAATATGTAGTATCCACGAGAGTTCAGGTATATGAAGAAGTTCCAGCCTCCGGCAGGGGTAATAAGTGTTACCTCCGCGTCGGAGTTCCCTGATTTGAGAGTACGGCTATTCCAGCTGCGCCCCTCACTCTGAATGCTCTGAATTTCTCCATACCTGCTATTTGTTACTCCTGTCGGAGCACCATCAGATGAATAAATTATCTTTCTATTCTTACGAACAATGAGGCTGATTGACAGTTTGGGATCTTCACCTCCGCCATAACCTTCCTGCAATGCTTCGCTGAACTTTTTCAGCACGGTAGTGAGGTCCTGCGGGCGATCATCCATGCGCTTAACTAATGTAAGAATGGTTTCGTAAGTATTGCTACCCGTGAGCATAGAGGGGCTTCGCAAGTTCTCCCACAAAATGTAGGTCAGAAAAAGACACCAAAGCAGTGTAAGTAGTAGCATCTGGGCGAGTATAATTCGTCTTACAAGCGTTGGAGTTTTCAAGTTGAGCCAAAAATTTCGCATCAACCAATCCCTTTCTGAATTGTAGCGGTATCAATGACATACCCCACACCCCGCACCGTTCGCACATAGCCTTCGCCGATTTTGCGACGCAAATTTCCCATATGCACATCCAGCGGATTACTCATATTTTCTTTCGCGCCGAATAGCCTTTCCTCCAGAAAACGTCGTGTAAGCACGCGGTCAGCGCGCATCATTAAAATTTCAAGCAGGGCGTATTCACTTGCCGTTAAATCAACATTACGTCCACTAACTGTCACGCGACGAGTCGGCATATGAAGAAATAATCCTCGAATTTCTATCACCTCATTTTGAAAACCGTAACTGCGTCGGGCCAGTGCTCTCACCCTAGCCAACAACTCGGCGAGAACAAATGGTTTTACCAGATAGTCGTCTGCACCCGCATCGAGCCCACACAGGCGATCTTGCAGAGTGCCTCTTGCAGTCAGGATGATGACGGGGATCCCCCTGAACTGCTGACGTAAGCATGCTACCAGGCTCATGCCGTCACCGTCGGGCAGTCCGAGGTCGAGTAGCACAAGTTCTGGCACGCAGACATCGAGCTGATGCAACGCATCTACTTTTCGGCGAACCCATATGACATCTAACCCTTGATCTGCAAGTGCGATACGAACGCCATTGCCGAGATCCAGGTCGTCTTCGATTAGGAGAATTTTCACAATAGTTACGTTATCAAAAGTGAATGAAGAACGTCTGAAGAAAAAATATATTAGGAAATCTATTATGATTTGTCTGAAAAGTCTCTTTGGCTAAAATGATGCCCTCTGATTGCCAAGAGGGCCGTCATGACAGGCCGCTATGAAATTTCATCTGAGCGTTGGGCGATGATCGAAGCCATCGTTTCTCCTCCTCAACACATGGGGCGGCCAAGGCGCGATGACCGCCAGATGCTTAACGGAATCTTCTGGATTTTGTGCTCTGGTGCCAAATGGCGAGATCTTCCAGAGCGCTTTGGGCCTTGGAAGACCGTTTACCAGCGTTTCCGACAATGGCGTGACAACGGCACTTTTGAGCAGGTTCTGCGCCATTTACACCTTCGTTTGTGCGAAGATGGCTTTATCGATCTGAATACCTGGATGGTCGATTCGACATCGATTCGAGCTACCCGAGCGGCCAGCGGTGCTGGAAAAAAAGGGGCCCGCAAGAACCGCAACACCACTGCCTAGGCCGTAGCCGAGGCGGATTGACCACCAAAATACATCTCGCCTGCGACAGCCATGGCTTCCCCCTGGCTGTCATGTTGTCGCCCGGTCAAGAAGCCGACTCGCGCTATTTCATGCCGCTACTGGAACAGATCAGCCTGCCAGGCAGCAAGGGTCGTCCGCGTAAGCGTTGCCGATGTGTACTGGCGGACAAGGGCTATGACAGCCAGATACTGCGTCAGTACTGTGACCGCTACGGCATGCAGCCGATCATTCCCTTGCGCAAGATGCATCGCAAGCCTCGACCAGGCCTGCCTCGACTGTTCGACAGGCCACAATATAAAAAGCGCAACGTGATCGAACGGCTGTTCAGTTGGCTCAAAGAAAAGCGTCGGCTCTGTACGCGATACGAAAAACTGGCGAGCAGCTTCAAAGCCATGATTACACTGGCCTGTATCAAGAAATGCTTGCGGGCTGACTTTTCAGACAAACCCTAAGTCGCGCACCGTCATCGGTTCGCTGGCATGATCCAGCGCCTGGATGATCGCTCAAAGGACTGCTTTCGGCCATTAGCGGACACTAAGGCCGTACGTGAAACCTGAGACGACTCATACAACGCCTTAGATCAGCCAAAGCAGAGAGTTTCTAGCACCCTAGATTAAACCCGTTGACTTGGCGGTATTGATTTCGACCCATGCAGCAAAGGCGTCAATGAATTTTTTCAAGAACTGAGTAGTTCCGTCGTCATTCAAATTTCCGCCTGGCCCCAGTAGCCTTGTCGCCCCACCGATATACGCTTCCGGCTGCTGCAAAAGTGGCATGTCCAGAAATACCATAGACTGACGTAAATGATGGTTAGCACCGAAGCCGCCGCTGGCACCGGGCGATACGCTTACGATAGCTGCGGGTTTGCCTGCCCACACAGACTCGCCGTAAGGGCGAGAACCAATATCAATGGCGTTCTTCAATACACCAGGAACTGACCTGTTGTATTCGGGAGTGAAAAACAGTACTCCATCTTTCGACGCCATATTTTGGCGAAAACGAGTCCAGGCTTCAGGGGCACTCTTACCGTTTTCTTCCAAGTCTTGGTTAAACAGATTCAGTTCATTGATCTCGACTATTTCTAATAAAAGGCTCGGTGGCGCAAGCGCGATTACTTCTTGAGCAAATAGGCGGTTCAACGACTCTTTGCGCAGGCTGCCGACAATGACGGCAATCTTTTTAGGCGACATGATGGGACCTTGATTTAAGTGGCTTTAAAGGGGGTAATCAATTTGAAAAGAACAAAAAAACGGACGTCGAACGGTGGCCGAACGATGAGGACTGCCCCACCGCCTGGTCATGTGGGTCTGCCCTATACTTTGGCGGCGCCGTTGACAACCAGGTGATGACCGGAAATCCAAGCTGCATCGTCACTTGCCAGGAAAAGCACGGCGCCTTCGACATCGGCGACAGAGCCCAAGCGCGCAAATGGCGACAACTGTGCCAATGCCTGATAGTCATTTTCCTGAAGGTTTGCGATGACACCGGCGTCACGTAGCGGCCCCGGTACCACACCGTTCACCGTGACGTTACGCTTGCCCATTTCCTGCGCGAGACATTCAACGTAAAGCCGGCCGGCGGCTTTGCTTCCGGCATACGCGGTGAAGCCTGCGTTCGGTACGATCGTCGTAGTGGACGAAATCACGATGATGCGTCCACCATCGGTAACATGGCGCGCACTTTCGCGAAGCGTATAGAAGGTGCCAAACACATTGGTTTTGGTGACAGCCTCGAACATCGCGTTATCGATTTCCGTGATCGGTGTGTCGATAAGCTCCCGCCCGGCATTGGCCACGACAATATCGATGCGCCCAAATCGAGCCAGCACTGCTGCGAATATGGCTTTGACAGCGTCCGGGTCGCTGATGTCTCCCCCGATGGCCATTGCTTGAGCGCCCTCAGCAACGAGAGCCTCGACATTTCGGTCGGCTGCGGCAGCGTCAGTGTTGTACGTCAACGCAACGGAAGCCCCCTCTCTGGCAAAACGACGTGCCAGGGATAATCCGAGCCCGCGCGATGCGCCGGTAATCAGTACAACTTTGTTGGTCATTCGCATGATCAGATTCCGTTGATGCTGCGTTCTGTAGAGGTTGCGTTGCCCTGCCACTGGACAAGTTCCTGCTCGACTTTGGCCATTTTTGCACGCATTCCGCCCATCGCATCGGCACCCAAGGCCGCGTGTACGGGTGGATGATCCGCCTCCATCAGGTTGATAATCGCCAAAGCCCCTTTTCCTGGAACATTCGGCTGCTTACCTTGCAGACCACCTATAGCTACACGGAACTTACCGACGGGTGTGCCTTCATAGTCATCGATTTTTTGCTCGACGTAAGCCAGTGAGCGACCCGCAAATTGGGTCTCGAATACACCGATGGTCAACACAGTCGTGGCGATGTTAAAGGGTGCAAGTTCACCTGCCAGTGCTTCCCCCAGGATGTCAGTAGCGCCCTTAGCGGCCGAGTACACGCCCATGCCCGGGTAGCCAATGAAGCCACCGATTGCGGAGAATTGAATGATGTGCCCGCTGCGCTGCTTGCGCATCGCAGGGGTTACAGCGCGAATGATGTTCAGGCCGCCAAAGAAATTCAGATCGAATACACGCCGCGCTTCTCGATCCGTCATTTCTTCAACTGCACCCACTGTGCCAGCACCCGCACAGTTGGCGACAATGTCGATACGTCCAAAGTGATCCAGCACCTGGGCCACCCCCGTTTTGACCGCCACATCGTCTGTCACGTCTACCAAAACGCCCATGCCCTGCGCAGCATGTTTACCGTTATAGAAATCCACTTCTTCTTGCTTGCGAAAGGTGGCTGCGACTAGCGCACCTTTTTCCAGCAGTTGATGCACTAACTCGCGCCCCAATCCCGATGAGGCACCAGTAACGAGGACGACTTTGCCATTTATTGATTTCATTCTCTGCTCCGGGGTTTGGCTATTCACCGGATGTTAGGTATTGGGCCTCCCCCCAACAAGCCGGTTTGGCCAGATTCAACTTCCCGCTCATTGGACGCTCCTTCCCAGCGAAACATTGCCAAATAACCACATAGTTCTAGACGGTACCCTTGGAACTCTTCAAGATTAAAAATTGCCTTCCTATGATTGGGCCATACGTGAATCGGCTGGACCTGAACGATCTGTTTATTTTTGTCAATGTGGTCGATCGCGGTGGGTTTACTGCCGCAGTTGCAAGTACCGGTATGCCCAAGTCAACGCTTAGCCACCGCATGCAACAATTGGAGGGCGAATTAGGTGTGCGTTTGCTCAGCCGAACGTCGCGTCGCTTCGGTATGACCGAGGCAGGAGAAGAGTTTTACCAGCACGCGCTGGCCGCGCTGCGAGAAGCGGAGATGGCAGAAATGTCAGTGCGTCAGCGGTTGTTGGAGCCCGTCGGGACCATCCGGTGTACCGCTGGAGTCGCGACCATGAATTTCGCCATGGCGGGTATGATCGCTGACTTCCTTCGTGTCTATCCCAAGATCAATATGGTCGCTCATGCAGCCGATCGAACCATCGATATTGTTGGCGAAAATTACGACGTCGCCATCCGGGCGCATGAGGCTCCATTGCCGGACTCCGATCTTGTCCAGCGCATGCTCGGGGTCGCTCTCTGGTTTCTGTTCGCCGGATCAAGCTATCTGGCCGAACATGGCGCACCGGCCACGCCAGCGGAGCTAAGCAGCCACGCCTCGATTTTCTTTGCGCGAGCTAATGCCCCCATGAACTGGCGGTTGCGCCATGTCACTTTATCGATCGAAGAAATTGCTGTGCCCATCATGCCGCGGCTGCAAAGCGAGGACATGCTCAGCCTGCAACATGCAGCTATCAGCGGGCTTGGGATTGTGGCCCTGCCGAGTTACATCGCGCGGGCGGCCGTTGCGCGTGGTGAGCTTCATCGAGTTCTGCCCGAATGGATAGCTGGCGATGCCAGGATCACTGCACTGGTACCTTCCCGCAAAGGATTACTGCCGTCAGTACGTGTTTTCTTGGATCACTTGGCTTCGGAGTTTCCCAAGATCCTCTAGCTGTAAAGCCATCCTTAATACGCTGGGCAAATCGTTGCAGCGGCTTCTCCGTGAATACAGCACGTTTTTTTACCGAATACAGCAACTACGGCGGCACTACCGAGCGGGTAGGCGCCGAAGATAGGGGGAGTTCTCGACGTCCATTCCACCGGACACAGATTCCAGAAACCCCGTCTTGCTGGGTCAGGTACGCGTTCCTACCATGGTTTCTTGCCTCTCATCCTCGACGGCACTAACGATACCTGATCTGGAATCTATGACTTTGACAATCACACGACGCGGCGCGATAGCTTTGGGAGCACAGGCAGTGCTGGTTGCAATGACGGCAGGCGCTGCTACGTTTGCCTCTAGTGCAACGCGCAGCTCCAGTAAAACTAAAGAGACCCCTCGGACTGGCAAGCAGTTTGACGTGGTGATCGTCGGTGGTGGATCTGCCGGTGCCGTCCTTGCAGCACGTCTCAGTGCCGACCCGCTGCGCAGTGTGCTGCTGCTCGACGCAGGTCCCGACTTTGCGCCCGACCGGTATCCAGCAGTGCTGACGAACGCCGACCTAGTTGCCGCCTCTCCCGAATACGACTGGCATTACCATAGTGACGACTCAGCTCGGATAGGTCACGACATAGCCATCCCACGCGGCCGAGTGATCGGTGGTAGCTCCGCGGTCAATGCTGCTGTGGCGATGCGTGCGCGTCCTGCCGACTTTGCGCGCTGGGCCGGACGCGGAATCGAAGGTTGGGCTTGGCCGGAAGTGCTGTCCGCCTACCGAACGATGGAAAACACGCCAACTGGCGAAGATGCATGGCATGGCCGTACCGGCCCATTTCCAGTGCGTCAGCGCACTGCTGCGCAGAATACTATCTCAATGCGTGCTTTCGTGGCGGCTGCCGAGTCAGTTGGACTGCCGCTCGTGGATGACTTCAACGGCGCGCGCCAGCACGGCGTAGGTCCCTACCCGTTGAATGTCATCAACGGCACCCGAATCAATACCGGCATGGCTTACCTGAGTGCAGACGTGCGGGCTCGCGCCAACCTCACTATCCGCGGCCACGCTGAAGCCGACCGCGTCCTGATAGAACGAGAACGCGCCATAGGTGTATTGCTAGTAGACGGCGAGATAGTTCCAGCCGGCGAAGTAATCTTGTCGGCCGGTGCCATAGGCAGCCCCGCTATCCTGCTACGCTCCGGTATCGGCCCACAAGGCCATCTTCGCGAGATGGGAATCGCCACCGTCGCTGATCTACCGGTAGGTGAACGGTTGCAAGAACATCCGTTTTTCTTCAACGTCTACGCGCTGAAGACCTCCGCAATTGCTATGACCCCAGCCGGCGGCGCCATCGCCTGGACTCGTTCGCAACACGCCGCACCGGACGATCTGGACTTACATATCTCCGGTACACACCTGATCGACCCAAAGGCAAGCCCTACCGGCGGTGCGATAGTGCTGGCATGCGCCGTCACATTACCTAAATCCAACGGTAGCGTACGCTTGACCAGCCGTGACCCCCGAGTTGCGCCGAACATTCGGTACAACTTTTTTGAACAGGAAAATGACTTGGATCGCATGGTCGAAGCTGTAGAACTGTCTCGCAAGATTGGCCGCAGTGCACCGTTTGCTGACTTGGTTGACCATGAAATGACACCGGGTAGCAGCGTACTTGAAGGCAAGGCTTTGCGACAAAACATCGTAAACAATGTCGCCGGCTATCAGCACCCCACGTCGAGCGTGCCGATGGGCGCGGACGGTGACAAGGCCGCCGTAGTCAACAATTGGGGCGCGGTGCGAGGTATCGCGGCACTGCGTGTTGTGGATGCCTCTATCATCCCGGATATCCCATCGGTGGCGACAAATCTTACTACTATCATGCTAGCCGAACGCATTGGTGCCCACCTGACTCGATAATTTCCCCGAACGCAGCGTAAAACTGGAGCATCAATGATTGGATCGCTAAAGCCGAACTCTGCAATAAGAACCATAATCTGAAATTGAATAAAATATACGGAGACCGTTGAGCAAACGCCGTCAATAGACGATAAATTGCAAATTAGAAGTTTGGCCGAAACAGCGCCGCAACTGCGGCGCGAGCCAAGAATGGTTTATTTTTATGTCGGACATATCTAGTGCTTATAAAAAAGAGCCAAACTACAGAAAGACTATTTATAATTACCCTAAGTATCACACATATAACTATAACCATCAAATAAGATAAATAAAGCCAGGAAGTTAATGCCTTACATTAAGAGAATTGAAATCTTAGAGAACTATAGAGAAGAGAATAATTTCCCCTTCTATTTGCCTTCAATTCAATCAATTAGCAAAATCGAGCTTCATCCCGTGATAAATTTTTTCGTTGGAGAAAACGGTAGCGGTAAGTCAACCCTCTTAGAGGCTATTGCAGTTTCATGTGGCTTTAATCATGAGGGAGGCAGTAAGAATTTCAAGTTTTCTTCCAGCGATGAAAAATCCCTACTGTCCAAGGCATTGCGCTTGTCACGCACAGCAAAGCGACCTCGAGATGGCTATTTTTATCGCGCAGAAAGTTTTTATAATGTAATTACAGAGATGAATAAGTTGGATTGCGGACCTGGCGGGCCAGCTATTAAGGACTCATACGGGGGAAACGATCTTCATACGAGGTCTCATGGGGAGGCTTTTATGGATCTGATTTTACATCGATTCGGAGGAAACGGATTGTATTTACTAGACGAGCCTGAATCTGCGCTATCTCCCCAACGCCAATTATCTCTGCTGGTACGTATAGCGGAACTCGCAAAACAAAATTCGCAGTTCATAATTGCAACTCACTCACCAATTTTAATTGCTTACCCGGGCGCCAGAATTTGGGAGTTTACCAATAGTGGATTGGTAGAGAAGGAATATTCAGAAACTGAAAACTACCTAATTATGAAAAGTTACTTTGCTAACCCTGAAAGCTTTATGAGCAAACTATTTGATGAAAAGCATGATTTTTAGTTAGTTCAGGCACTGAAGAACATCGATGGCTAGAGCGTTTATCAAGATCGCTGGCGCAAAAAAATGAATTGTTGCCGATCGCGGCTTAATAAGTACGACGGCATTATTGCCTTGTTTAGCGTAGATCGAGATGCCGCCGATTTTGAGGAGAATGGCCACTTCTTGCCGAAAGCGGTAGCCTGGTACGGCAGGTTTCGGCTAGAAGCGCACTCGACAGTTAGCCGCTGATGTCTCTACGCTGATCGATCTGGTGAAAGCACACCACTAAAAGGAGCAGTCATGTTGGTAGTTGCCGTTGATCGAGATAGCGTTCATGCGGGAGATGATCTGGAAAGTCATGCAATATCGATCACATTCGATCAATCAGCAACACTGCGCACCTTGATCGAAGTGATACAAGATATGGACTACCTACCTCGTATCAGTGGAGGCAAGGCCACTTGGGTTGTTTATTCATCTGGCAAACCATTAGGTGTTTTAGCCCAGCAATGGCCAGAACCTAAATTGGTCGTGCGCCCCGAGAGCATCGTGGATCAATATTTCGGAAATATCGAGCCTCGCCTACTTTTCAGATATTGGTGTCAGGCAGATCCAGATGAGGTCTTTTCGGATGCCCAGGCCGGAAATGAACTGCCATCACGATTTTAGGATGGGCAGGAGGCATTGCTTTAAATCAATGCGAGATTACTGCTGTGGGTCGAGAGCCGCCTCCCGTGAACGACTGCTTTTGGCCGTTAGCTGCCGATCCCGACTGTTCGCTCACGGGCGATTCTGTTGAAAAAGTCCCCCCGTCCGCAGAGATTATGGAACAGAGGGTGGGATTTCGCCGACGCCATGCCCCACCAGTAACTTGAGCGTTGCCTCGGGGTCAACGCTCCACCATGGGCCACCCCGCACATGCTGCCACCCTACTCTACGCATCAGACTTACCGTAGCCTTGGCGGCGAAACTCGCGGCCTCCGACTCGGCGACTATTCCCAAAGATCGGACGCTTAAAACCTCAACAGGTCTATACATCGTGGTCCATTCCGAACCTTTGCCCGCAAAGTGACGACGAATGCGTGCGACCGGGTTACTGCTGTAGCCTACAAAATACCGGTCCCCCTCCAGCAGTAACACGAACAGCGAGTACTCCCCGCCATTGCCCAACTCTGCGGGGCCGACAACATCGCAGGGTGGTTGTCCTGCGGCCATCGCGGACGCGACGCTGTTGAAGGCTTCCATGCCAGGCATTGCACCTACCACGTCATGGTGACCATGACTGATCAGGGCCTTGACGGTGAGCTCATGGCTCAAATTAGTAAAGAAACCGCCTCGAACATTCTGATACCCATGGATGCGCATCAGCGCGAGAACTGCTTCGTTCTCCGCCAACTCCCCGGTCCTGTAGTCAATCTCTCCCAAGTCGACCCGACGTACTTCGCGCACGGGTGGATGGAGGCGTGTCCATTGAGATCCCGTGCCACTGAAATGCTTTTTAATGCGACGGTTTGAATCCTTTGCCTGCCCCACGTAAAACTTTCCGTTAGCAAGTTCCAAGACATACAGTTGGCGAGCGGCGAGCTCCAGTTTCCAGTCCATAGTCAGATCCATACCAATGTCAAGTCCGTAACATATGCACGAGTCGCTGATGTTGCCATCACCAACCGGCGCGACGACAGCGATATATCGCATCGCTTAGCGCAATCGCATTTCGCGAAGAGCAGCTTTAGAATCGATAGTTGCCGTTCATTAATGTTCCCTCTTGGTCAGATTCAGTAGCGTGCAAACACTGAACATTGGCCAGGCATCGCAACATCCGCGACACGGTACGCGGGAAGGACATTTCGTTTCGTTACAGGATGGTCATCCTGCAAATTTCCTACTCAAACGTTCCCATCTGCGGCAACCGCTGCAAAAGCGAATTACTTAGCGCATCACGCAGTCCTGTCGGGATGCTCGGTGGTCCCTGCCGAAAAATCGGGCTCACCATCTGCCCGTCAAACTCATTGAGAATGGTGTCGATGATCTCATCTGGTACCTTTGTCATATCGTATTGAACGATGGGCGTGGTGCCAGGAAACAATGTGTGTATTGCCATGAGTTGCGCCAGCTCGGCCAGCTTCAGTTCATGTGTCGCGACAAAGGCGATTTCGACATGGCCACCATTCACTGGCGGCTTCAATAGCAGTTCTGGCGTTCTCAGCAGCAACAAGTCCCACGCGGTAGCGGAAATATTTCTGAGCGCCTTTTTACGTGAGGTGTTCTCCTTGATTCCGAGCAGAGAGCCTGCTTGCCCGCTGAAGTAATGCAAAGCCAACTGGCTTTCCCGCGCAAGCGAGACATTTACCGTAGAGCTGATAAACCGCTGATAAGCAATATACTGGTCTGCTGCCGAGGCGCCTCGCATTTCAAATTCCCGTAACAGAACCATCTTCAGCAATGCTATCTCGGTGACTTCAACTGTCTCCAGAGCCTTACGCTGGGTGTGGGTTGCGATAAATGAATGCACATGCCGCTCGGCAATCTCATCAAGGGAATCTACGCCCTCCTTCGCAAGATAATGCGCGACGGCGGCCGGGAGCAGGCGGACGTTACCTGTCGCCAGAAAATAACCGGTGTCCATGGCTAGAAACCGATAAAGCAACCGTAAGCGCCGTGTGGCATGAAGTATGAAATTTGCGCGCGTTGATTTTGCATACTGCTCGACCAAAAAGAAGCCCGCGTTGATATCCCAGCCTTCGCGCGAGACAAACTCAATAAAGCCTCGCATGCCATCTTCTATCTCAGCACCAGACATCAGCGCTGCGATGCCGTCCAACAAATTGGAATCGACCACGACCCTGGCACAGGCCGGATAACTCAACTCGCCCTCTTCCCGGTACTGTTGGTTAATTAGGTAAGGTTGTTTACCGCCGAACTGATCGATCAACATGACGGGCTTATTGACACCAAAAATCTTCGTGCCGCGTAGCCAAGGCGAATCAATTGGGGAATCTTTCACCAGCCACTGGAATGCCGTCACGATGCTGCCCTCCATTTCCAAGAACTTTTTTTAATAACTACATTCCGAGGCTTGTGCAGCGCGAAATGAGCAACGATTAACTCGACACTTTGTCCATAAGGATGTCCATCCTAAACCCTTTCCGCGCTATCTCGCATGGCTGTGTGGATCATACAGGGAGTCTGGGTGACGGTCCGCTTGAGGTATGCGCTGTCACTCGTCAAGTTCGCCCTCCGCCTCGCCCCGCTACGGGGCAGCAGCCTAGAATCCCAGCCTGGCGCCGGCCATAATGAAGGTCCAATAATGCGTAGGCGCGATCATGAAAACAGCTCTAGGAATAGGACTAGCGCTACTGCTGGTGGTGACAACCTTTACGGCGCTCGGCCTCTTTGAAAAAAATCATATGCTGGTCTTCGGCCTACTCCTTGCGGTGGTCTCAGGCCTCGTAACCATCGCCCTGGCCGCCACGGCGAAAATCCAAGCGCTGCGCGCGACCTTTGAACCCACACCCTCGGTCGCGCAGAATAAGTCGCACTCTTTCAGCAACACCACAGCGATGCACCACTACCCTAGCGAGGAGCTCCGTGAACTGGCATCGCTACGCCAGGACTTACGCACGCTGCAGGATCTGCACGGTAATGCCGTGTTTGAGATTGCCGCACTGAAAACGCACATGCGCCTGTGCTTCGACAATATCCGCTACCACGAGCAAATCACCCTCCCCCACGCGCTGGCGGGTCAGGCCAGCGCGATTATTGTTGCAACGCTGTTGACGCTCGTGGGCACAGCCTTGTGCGCTCTGCCCGATATTGCCTATGCGCTGGCTAAGGCCGTCAATGTAGTGGTTGTTGACGGCTGGCAACACCTCAGTCATTGGCGCGCCGGCTGAACGCTCGACTACAGTGTGCTGATTCACGCCACCCCGGAATACCGGCCCATGGGATACACGGTCTCAACCCGGGAACACGATGGCAGTGAAGCTGTAGGGCTGCTGCCACGTTTCGATCATGCGCCCCACGACAACGCAGCGGGCTTTGCCAGTCTGCGCCAGTATGTCCTGAGCGAACTGACCAGCCACTTCATTACGCGTACTGGAGAGCATGCGCGGAAAGACGTAGAACGCCACCACGCTATCGCTGTAGGGCGCCGGCAAGACAGCGAGCCCTCGCGGCTGCTTGGGATCATGCGGGTTCACCGCAACATCCTGTTTAAGCGCCAGTAGCTCGTCGTCCAGGCTGTCGCCAGCGTGGAAAGCGATGTCCAGCAACGCCAGACTGACTGTCGTCCAGCCGTGACGGCCACGACGCTGCGCCTCTAGAATCATATAGCGCAGCGTGTCGGGTAACAGCAGCGTTGGCTTTGGCAGACTTACTCCGGCATCACGGCTGGTGTAATAGCGGTCAACGGGCTCGGACAGGCCGGAGATGGCAAACAGTGCGTCAGTCCGCGCGACTTCCCCCATGCCAAAGGCGGTTTGCAGATAGAATCCGAGGTAGTCCAGTTCATCGCCTAGCAGCCCCGTCCAGCGCTGGACAGATCCGCGATTAGCCAAATAGTGGAGGATGTATGCCGGCTCCTCCAAGACTTCTAAAATGCAGCCAAGGTCGGCGAGATTCACCGTCGGAGCAAGCTCGAGATCCAGCGGCACCCAACCTGCCTCCTTCAGCTCCGCTTCGCAACTAGCGAGAATGGAAAAGTCCTCCAGTGTCACCGACAGCCGAATCACCTGATCGATTACCCTGGCGTCAATCCCTAGGGATGTAACAACCTGTTGACTGAGCTCATCACCACGCTTGGCAGCGTCAATCACCTGCGCCAGCCGATCTGATTGAACGGCCGGCTCGACCAGCAATTCCTGCACATGGCGTTTAACTCGGTCTGGCGCCCCGCGCAGACCCTGTGCGCTCAAAGCTCCAGACTTCGCTTCAACAATCAGCACCGTACGATCGAGGATCAGCAGTACATCCGTCTCGTAGCGATCTACCCCCACCGCCCACTTGACTCCCGCCTGCAGCCGGGCGGAAGGAAATGCCCCTCGCAGCAGATCGGTTACTTGCGCTTCCAGGTACTCGGCCCGTGTCCGGGCCATTTTGTTCCTGACGGCCGGGGTGAGGTCTCCCAACAGCGAACGCATTACGCTATGAATATGACTGAACACTAACTGGGGCATGGGGAAGAAGTACTCAAGTCCGGTACTGATACAGGGTGCAGACCAGATCGGATTACCCATGAAGAAATGGGGGATGTCGTCGGCGCTTAAGCTCCCAGGTTCCCGCGACAAGCGTTCCAACACCCGTACCACGACGCCTCGATCACGGCCGGTGGCGTGTGCGATGCCTTCGGAGTCCACGATGGCCAGCTTGAGCAGTTGAAAATCGGCGTGAGACATTATCCAACCGGCCAACTGCTCGCGGCTTACGGTTTCCGGGATTTGGCGCAGAAACGCCTCAGGATCGCCTTCGACAAAGTCAGGCTCGCGAAAAAAAGCGTGGACCATTTCAGCATGGGTTTGGCAACGGATAATCGCGCCCAATCGCCGCAGACGTTCTGATGCGCGCTGCTCGACATCCACGAGCAAGGCCTTAGCCACCTCGATCACGTCGGTCGCGCCGAATCCGTAGGCAGCGGTAAGGTCGCCGTCCAACGCGCCGTATAGCTCGCGGGCAATGCGTAACACGGCACCATGGTAGCCCCAATTCCTGACGAACTGGGTATGCCCGCGCAAGCGCTCCTGGAGCACCAACGCGGCGCGTTCATTCACCTCCTTCGCCTCGGACAGTGAGGTGTACCGGGCATGGTAAAACGCGTCTGCTAGGGCTTTCAGGCGCTCGATTAACTGCTGAATCTCGTCGGGTTCAGCCGGGCGCTGCCCCCACTGATCCTGACGCAACGTCAGGATCAAGGCTTGCAGCAATTCGACATGCGGCTGCCCGATGCCCGACATTAGACTGCGTTGAGCTACGCCCTCGGCACTGACCGGTGCCTGCAGCCCGTAATGGGCGAGGACCGCCAGCAGGTGCGGGGGATAGCAGCGCTGCAGCAACGCACAAATGTCACTGCACAGTACAGGCAATTGCCGTTGGCTCTCGATCCCGTTTGCCACCAGTTGCGCTTGCAGCTCATCACGATCCATCGAACTGTAGGGGTGAATCGTCCATCCTCCAGCGGGCAACGCCGACGCATCATTCATGAGGTTCTCTTCCATTTTCCGTATCGTCGATGGCAACTTAGCCGAACGGGTCACCAGGTAGTTTTGCACACCGTGCCGTCCGGTCAACGCTCCGTTGTGAGAGCGAGACATGAAACATGTTTGGAGAGATGAAGTCAGGCGCGCCAATGCTGGAGTCAGAACCTAAAAGGCAAAGCCCGGCAGCATCAGCGATTTGCGAAGAGGATGGAGTCTCAACGATAAAGTTAAAAGGTGGACAAGGGATAGCCAATTGCCATTCCTAGTAATTCGACCATACTCAGATGCCATAGGAATGAAGCATAGGAATTTGACCGCCCCCTCAAGGGCTCCACTAATCCAGCATCTGACGAACGCAATCTATTCGCAAGGAGCAGACTTTGAAGGCATTTTTTCCTATGGTAGCCACCATGCTCCTCAGCGGCCTTGCACCGCTTGCGTCCGCTGAAGAAGTCGAGTCTTGTGGAGATATTCTTAGGTATGCGTCCCGGGATGTCCGTCACGACGTATCCTTCTCTGACCAAAGGAAGTACTACTACCAAAACGTGTGCAAAATGGCCGGTTCGGGATTTGGGATTGACTACAAAGACGCCTCATCCGCGCTCGGTTTTTCTTACTCTTCGAAAGATGAGTACTGCAAAGCAGAACAGTCGCTCAATACAAACACCAACTACAACCAAGCCGATTCAAGTTTAGTGGTTCGCAGTTCTTTGGATGCTTACGTTGCTTGTCGTGCACTTAGTGCTAAAGGCGTTGCTACGTCAATATCCATGCCGCCGGGCGAGACGCCCACTGTTTTTTCCATAAGCGTGAAGCGTCTGAGTTCATTACCGCAATCCGTTGACTCTTTGGCCATTGACCCTGAGGCGGTTTCTTGTAGTTCACAAAATAACGGCCAAGTGCAGTCCTATGACAAAGCGTTTAATGTTGTCGGGTTTCAGCTTCCACAAAGCGAAGCACAGTGGTCGCTCCTTTGCACGAGAAAGGCTGCGGTCAATTCAAATGGTAATCGGACATATGGCTCTGTCCAACTCATTCTTACGACCTCGTCAGGAGCGCTTCCTATCTCACTGCCGCAAGCCGGATATGCCTCTGGAGCCTGGGCAACAGAGCTTCAGGGTGAAACAGCAGCCATCTCGAAGAAGCTAACCTCTGTTGAGACAAGCCTGGCTGCGCAGAAGCTGATCGCGCAATGTAGTGGTGATGGTTGGCTCCCTCGACCTGCGGCGCCTGCCTGCCCTTCTGGATTCAAGGACAGTGGGCAATTCACTCACTCCGCACCTGGAGGCCCGCATGGGTTTGGTGGAAATTGCCGTATATGCTTGGGGAATTAAACGCCCCAAGCGCCAATTTGCTCACTAATATGAGGCCATATGAGCATTTTCTTGATGGTCCAGGCAGGCATACTGAACGTGTTGAAATAGCGGACCAGATGGGCTTTCATTTTCGTTTTTATGCAATTTTGCGGACAGCACCATGCCATATTCCAAAGCTGAGTGCTGTTGGCTTAACCAGTGTATACCCAACACTGACGGTCTCGTCCAAGAAGCGATGTTCCCCGATATGCAGGCATGAAGGGCTATTGCAAAGCTTATAGGCGATGCAGAGTACGCTCACTACATGCTCTGCCTTCAGAGCTCTCTCACTTCACACCAAACGCTCAAAGCCGAAGCCGAAGCCGACTCAAGGCTGGTCAAGCATGTTATTGCGTGATACCAGCCAGTAGAAATACTGATTGGTTTGCAGGGCCACTCTGACTCTATATTTTGGTGTTGAAAAACAACTAGATGAATAACACCCGCACAAAATGCATTTAAGGTCCAAGACCAGTCAACCCTGCCAAAAACGAGAACGCGCCCATGATTAAAATCCTAGCCGCTGTACGCAGAAAACCAGGAATGACGCATGCTGAGTTTTTAAACTATGTAGAGCACACCCACGGAGAAATCGCTAAAGCCAAACCGTTAGGCGTCAAACGGTACGTGCAAAACCATGTCATCGACGCGGCTTTCGGGGTCGACGCCGACAATGCCTATGCACAGTCCTTCCACAAAGACTCCATTACGGAGCTGTTTTTTGAAGACGTGCCAGGTTTGATTCGCACCTTCAGCGATCCCTATACCCAGCAAACCGTCGGCCCAGATGCAAAGAACTTCGCTGACCTTTCCGAGCAGCTCGCTCAATTGATGGACGAAGAAATAGAGACCTCCAACGTCGCTAAAGCCCCCCTCCAGTGGAAGGCGATGATCCTGCTGAAGAAGAATCCCGCGATGGCGCTCGATCGTTTTTTCGAAGCTTGGGACGCAGCTCACGAGAGCATTACCCGCGAACAGCCCGACTTCCAGAACGCCCTACGCCGGTATGTTCGCTCCCGGTATCTGCCCGAGGGTGACAAGGTGACGGCCTATTTCGGGCCAAACATCGCCGTATACGAAGGCGCCTCTAGCCTGTGGTTTGAAAATGAAGCGGATTTTTCGACCTTTCGGCAGTATCAGCGAGCGCTGTTTCAAAAACTTGCCGAGGACGGCGTGGCGCTGACGTCGGCGTCTTTTTTCGCTTACGTCAAAGAGGTCGTTATTTTCGATCACTGCTCCTAACGACCAGAAGCGCGACCCTTCTCATCCAGCAGGGTCGCAATCAATCAGATAGGCTCAGCCAGCGTCGCAGTGGACTCACGCATGATCTGCGCATGCTCTTCCTTGTCCCCGCCACTTTTCTCTATCTCGCACAGACGCGCGGAGTTCTCGACCACGAGTTGGCAACGCTCCCAGCGCCGCGTTTCGAACCGGCTCAGGGCCGTCTGTAGATTGCTATTGCCGAGCAACTCTTCGGCAAGCACGATGGCGCTCTCAATACCGATGCCAGCCCCGGAAGCCAGGTGCGGTGTGGTGGCATGCACCGTGTCTCCGATCAGCACGATTCGGCCCTTGTGCCAGGGCAACGGCACCAACAGATTGGACAGCGGACGATAGTCGATATTGGCGTCCGCCTCGTACAGTTGCGGCACCAGCGTTTGCAGGATCGGAGCTGGGAACTCACTCAACAGGCGCGCCATTTCACCCGGCCAACTGGCCGGGTCGATCCACTCGGAAAACTCGCGGCTTTCCATGAGGAACATGTACATGTGCGTTTCGGAGATTGGATTGACGCCAACCTTGGTGCTACCCAGCCAATGAGTGGGGCGCACGATTTCCGGCGGACGCTTCAGCACCGCGCGCCAGACGCTCTGATGAATGGGTTTTGGCGAGGGTGCTTCCGGGAAAAACTCCTTTCGCGTGCGCGAATGCACGCCGTCAGCGGCGACGACCAGGTCATAGCGTTCAGTGGTCCCGTCGGTGAAAGACACATCAATGCCATCATCATGCTCGATGACGCTGTCGTAGGTGATGCCCAGGCGCACACGGGTCCCCACTTCCCGCGTCCTGTCGGCAAATATTCGAGCCAGTACCGGGCGCAGGATGCCGCCACCACAGGGAATCGGCTTATCGCTGACCGGCGGTCGAAGCGCCAATTGCACGATCAGGTCGCCCACCGGTGAAAACACATCGAAATTGGTCGACAGGTACCCTTCCCCGGCGACCCTTTCCAAAATCCCAACCGTATCAAGCGCTCGCAGCGTGGGCCCACTGAGCGTAATCCCCGCTCCCAAAGGACACCACAATGGATCGATTTCGACGAGGTCCACTTCGACGCCCTGGCGGGCGAGCTGGATAGCCGCGGTCATACCGGAGAACCCTCCCCCGATCACCAGGACCTTGTTGACTGCTGCAATCATCACGCTCTCCTAATTATTCTTATTCACTCGGGCAGACATTGCATGGCGCACCAACGAGCGCTGCGGCGTCATTGCGTCAATGCCGCAGCAACATGGAATGCCGACGAAAAATGCCGGATCAGCCACGAGACTATCGAATCGGCTATCAGGGCTGAAATCGCTTTGCACAATCCGAGGTATCGCTGGCGGCGATGGGTCTCGCAGGTAAGCCGGGGGCATTGCTCGGAGTGCCTGCCTTTGCGGCAGAACAAATACAAAAGCCGATGAACGACGGCTCACACGAACCGCCGTCCACCGGCCTTTAACGACGGTTGTTTACACGCTTTCCAAGCCATCCCAGCAGAGGTATTTAACCTCTAGGAACTCGTCTATTCCCAGGTGAGATCCCTCTCGCCCAAGACCGCTCTGCTTCACGCCACCGAAAGGTGCGACCTCATTTGAAATCAAGCCACAGTTGATGCCCACCATGCCCGACTCGATGCGCGCGGCGTTGCGCCAGATACGCGCCGCGTCACGGCTGAACAGATACGCGGCCAGGCCAAACTCGCTGTCGTTGGCCATGGCAATGGCTTGGTCATCCGTGTCGAAACGCACCAGCGGCATGACCGGGCCGAAGATCTCCTCACGAGCAACCCGCATCCCATGGGTCACATCAGCCAACAAGGTGGGCTCGAAAAAACACCCGCCCAGCGCATGGGGCTTGCCGCCAGACAGCAGTCGAGCGCCTTGGGCCAGCGCATCATCAACCAGCGCCTGGGATTTTCGTACCGCCGCGTCATCGATCAACGGCCCGACTTGTACACCCGGCTCCAGGCCATTGCCCAGCTTCAGGCGTGCCATGCGCTCGACGATGCGTTCGGCCAGTGCGTCATAAACCGCGGACTGCACCAGCACCCGATTCGCGCCGATACAGGACTGTCCACCATTGCGAAACTTGGCCAACATCACCCCGTCAGCCGCAGCATCCAGATCAGCATCATCGAAGACAATGAACGGGGCGTTGCCGCCCAACTCCATGGAGCATTTCTTGACCGTCTGCGCCGCTTGCGCCAGCAGCAGCCGGCCCACTTCCGTGGACCCGGTGAACGTGAGCTTGCGCACCAACGGGTTGGCCGTGAGTTCACCGGCAATATCGCGCGTGTCATTGCCGGTGATCACACTGAACACACCCGCCGGCACTCCCGCGCGCAGGGCGAGTTCGGCGAGTGCCAGCGCGGTCAGCGGTGTCTGGCTGGCCGGTTTCACCACCATCGTGCAACCGGCCGCGAGGGCCGGAGCGGCCTTGCGTGTAATCATCGCAGCGGGGAAATTCCAGGGCGTGATCGCCGCGCAGACGCCGATGGGTTCGCGCAGGACCACGATGCGCTGAGTGTCCTTTACGCCCGGAATCAGATCACCGCGCACCCGTGTGGCTTCCTCGCCAAACCAGCGCACAAAAGACGCCGCGTAATCGACTTCACCCCGCGCCTCCTCCAGTGGCTTGCCCTCCTCCAGGGTAATCAGCGTGGCAAGGTCCTCCCGATGTTCAACCATCAACTCATACCAGCGGCGCAACACCTCGCCACGGCGTTTGGCCGTCAGGCGACGCCATGGGCCAAAGGCCTCATTCGCCGCGTCGATGGCGTGCCGAACTTCAGTTTCACGACAACGCGGCAACTCGGCCAGCACCGTTTGGTCAACCGGATTACGCAGCGTGTAGTGACCGTGCGGCGTCTCGCTCAGCCACTCACCGGCGATATAGGCACCGTCACGCCACAGTGTGGGATCTTTAAGTAAATGCTTCACTGTGCAACCCTCCTGATCAGCACGGATGACGCCCGATCATGAAGGCGCTGTCAGGATCCGAAGTCACCGGCAACCCCGACGCAACCAACCCTTGACGCAGCGACTTCATGAAGCGATCCGGCACGCGCATCGCCGGGGCACGCAGTGGGCCGCCGTTGAAGCCGGCGAGCCAGTCCTGGTATTTCCACATCGTGCGATTGAGCACACCAGTGCCGCCGGCATAGCTTTGCGCGGCGGCGCCGTTGGCGCTGCGTGCCGGATTGACCTTCCAGTACAGTTCCATCGCCTCTTCAAAGCGGCCCGTGCGTGCCAGTTCGAAAGCTTTCGGGTAGTAGTCGCTCATCCAGGCGGTGTTGCTGGTGCCGGAAAACTGCAACTTCATCAGGCTCATCAAGGGGATTGCGTCGCCTTCGATCGGGCAACTGATCACCACCTGATCACGGAAGTGGTAATACATCTCGCAAATGCCCGCCGGCAGCGGGAACCCTTGCTCGGACTTGATGGCCGCGATATTCGGGCAATCAGCCAACAGCCGACTGACCAACTCCAAGGACATCCCTGCCGGATGCACGCGCTCAAAGCCCCAGAGCGGAATCGGGAAGAGCATGACGGCGAGGTCCGTCGCGTCACAGAACGACTTGGTGTAGTCGTAGATTTCCTGCTCGCAGGTCGGCCAGAACTGTGGTGGATAGGAGAGTAGGACGATGTCCGCACCGGCATTCTCGGCGAGCTTCACCGCCTCGATATTCTCGGCAAGCGTGCCAAAGGCCGCATGGAAAAACAGGATCAGGTCTTTCCCTGACTCACGGGCCCAGGCAGTGAACTGGGCATTCTCCTGGATAGAAATCGCCAGCTCGCTGCACAGCAACGTAGCACTGTAGCCCAGGCCAACCGTATGTTCGATGTCGTGGCGTATGCCACGCTCATTGAGACGCTTCAAATCAGCACTGAAACTTGGGATGGTGACAGCCGAGCAGCCCACCAGGTTTTCCCGCGCCCAGGCACGGGCATCCGCTTTCTTGTATGTGGCCATGATGATGTTCCTTTGCACAGTGAAGGGAGTTATTTCGAGACAGGGACAATGCTGGCGGGCAACTCGATGCCGAGGCCTTGTTGCCGGGCGCGCTCGTACAGCGCTTGGGCGATGACGACGTCCTGCAGCGCCGAGCCAACAGACTTGTAGAGAACGATGTCGCTTGCGTGCTGGCGCGGTATGACACGGCCCGCGACGAGGTCCGACAGCGCGACCAATTTGTCGGCGACATAAACGCCGGCACTGATCGCCGCAATGGCGTCACCGGTATCGTGAAGCACCTCTTGCGGCATATCGGCGACGATGCAGACGGCTCGCTCCATCGTGACCGGGTCAACTTCCCGTTGCTCAGGCAAGGTGGAACCCAACGACACAACCGTGGCCCCCGGGCAAAGCCAGGCGCCTTGCAGGACCGGAGATTCGTCACGACTGCGGGCGGCACAAATCACCACGTCGCAATCCTGCACAGCTTCTTGCGCGCTGTTCACCGCTTGGATCTCCAGCCCTGGCCTGAAGCTCTCGGCAAAACGCTCGCGGCTAGCGGGCGTTGGACTGAATACCCGGACATGCGCCACATCGCGCACGGACTTGAGGCAGTCCAATGCGCCACGGGCCTCAAACCCCGAGCCAATCACCCCCACCCGCAGCGCGCGCTTGGGCGCCAGTAAATCGACTGCCAGCGCAGCGGTTGCCGCGGTGCGCAAACCCGTCACCCGGTTGCCGTCGATCAGGGCACTGAGCGCCATGGTTTTCTGATCGAACAACGCAATCAGGTAGCTGGCGCAGCGCGCCCGCATGGAGGCTGCGATCAACTTGCAGCCCATATGGCCGCCAGCCGGAGGTACGGCAGTCAAACTGCGCAGCCAGATGCCATCGCCCCGGGCCATGGAGCGAGGCGGCACCATGGCATCCGATGCAGGGCGTGCATACGCCTCGGCGAGCGCGGCGACGGCGGTGCTCCAGTCGGCGAGCGAGGCCACATCGGCGTCACTGAGAAAAAGCGTCGGGGCAATGACTTGGAGTTCTTGGGCGTGATGCATGGCGCAAACCTCGCAATCGGGGATCAGTCGTTGGTTGACTGACACCCTACGAGGCGCGCCCCCCACCGAATACTGCTGGGGATGCAAAGCAGCTATCGCTTAAATCGATGGCATGGACAGATTGCAAATCAGCCGTCGCACTTCACGGGAAGCACGGGTCAAGGGGCGCCGGGGCGATTCGACCAGCACGACAAAGCGCTCCAACACGGGCTCTATAATGCGCGATGAAATAAGTCGTTGATCCAGTGAGCCCGGCAACACCGAGGCAATCGCATAGCCTCCGCCTGCCGCGACGACTTCGTACTGGAGCTGGACCGAGTCGGCTTCCACGGCCACGCACAGTTCCACGCCTTGCTCCGCAGCCAAATGATCGAGCCTGGCCCTCAGCAGATGCGGCCGCCCAGGCACGACCAATGGCAACCCAGATAGATTTTCCAGCGCAATATCTCGATTTCCGAGCAGAGGATCGGCGACGGGTCCTACCAGGTGCAGCGGTAGCCTGGCCAACAGATGAGCTTGGCCGACGCTCGCCTCGCTCTCGCGCAGCACCAGCGCCATATCCAGACGACCATCGTGCAACTGCTCTTCGAGTTGAGCACTGGCGCCCTCGATCAGGTGCAATCTCACCCCGGGCATCTGCGCGCGCACCGCAGAAAAGAGCGTCCCCGCAAACCGGCGCACCGCGGAAGGCAACATGCCCACAACTACCTCCCCCACCGGCTTTCCACGCAGGTTGCGAATGTCATCGACAAGGCTTTCAGCGTTCGCCAGAAGATCCGATATACAGGGCAGCAACTGCTCGCCAAATTCGGTCAGAACCACCCCACGTCCGTTGCGATGGAACAGGCGTTCGCCACATTGCGATTCGAGCAGGGCAATATTGCGACTCACCATGGACTGCGGCATGTCCAGTAGTACGGCCGCTTTGCTGAGACTGCCAGCCGCCACGACCCGGACGAACAAAGTCCAGCGGGGATCGATGATGGTGAGCGCCGTGGCAGTAGGCTGCGTGGCCATGTCCGGCACCGGGTAGCTCTGGTTCTCCGTCATGTCATCAACTCTTGGCGGGCCTGGTGCAAGTATTCGCGACTGTCCTGGAGATGCAGGCGCATCGCGGCACGCGCACACTCAGTGTCCTGATGGAAGATCGCCTGGTAAATCTGCTCGTGCTCGCTTTGCATGCGCTGTTCGTAATGCAAAGGCTCATCGTGAAACAGACGCGCAGAATCCAGTCGGCTGCGGGGGATGATGACCTCGCCCAGGTTGAGCAGTGTGCTGGCGATGTAGGGGTTGCCGGTCGCCTGGGCAATGCCCAAATGGAATTGAAAATCCAACGCCGCCCGATCATTGACGCTGACATCCGGCTGCCCGAGCTGATCGAGAAGTGCCCGCAACCCCGTCAACTGATCCGTGTTGCGTCGCTGGGCCGCGAGCCCGGCGGCTTCGACCTCAAGACCGATCCGAAACTCCATGATCGCCAGCGAATCGGTGATGAGACCGATCGTCTCCGGGTCGATGAAGGCCCCCAACGACAGGGCGCTACCGCATACAAAGGTCCCTATGCCGTGGCGTGTCTCGACCATTCCCCCGGCCTGTAGACGCGACATGGCCTCGCGCACCACGGTCCTGCTGACGCCATGCTCCAGCATCAGGGCCGACTCGGTGGGCAACTGTTCACCGCCACGCAGCCGTCCCTCGATAATGTGCTCCGACAGCAGCGCCTCGAGCCCCTGGGACAGGCTAGCGCGCTTTTTCCCACCGGCAGCCGGCACGCTCATTCCTCGAAAATCGCTACGGCGCGGACGAAACCGGCCGAAGCGTGCCTGATCTTGTAGGGGAAGCAGGACACCTGGAAACCATGGGCCGGCAGGCATTCCAGGTTGGCCAGCTTCTCCATCTGGCCGTAACCGATGTCGCGTCCGGCCTTGTGCCCTTCCCAGATGATCGAGGCGTCGCCTGTGGCGGCGAAGCGTTCGCGTGTGTACTTGAACGGCGCGTCCCAGCTCCAGGCATCGGTGCCCACCACGCGCACGCCGCGTTCCAACAAGTACAACGTGGCCTCACGGCCGATGCCAACCCCGGCGTCCAGGTACCCAGGCTGGCCAAACAGCGCGCCGGCACGGGTATTGACCAGGACAATGTCCAGCGGCCGTAGAACATGGCCAATACGCTCCAGCTCTGCTTGCACTTGGGCAGCGCTGACCACATGGCCATCCGGCAAATGACGAAAGTCCAGTTTGACGCCGGGTTGCAGGCACCAGTCCAGCGGCAACTCGTCGATGCCAAACGCCGGCTTGCCACCGTCCGTGGTCGAGGCGTAGTGCCAAGGGGCGTCCATGTGCGTACCGCTGTGCGTGGTGATCTGCAGGCGCTCGGCCGCCCAGGATTCGTCGCCAGGCAGTTGCGCCTTGGACAGGCCGGGAAACATCGCGGCCATCTCCGGCCAGCCTTGCTGATGGTCCATGTAGTCGATTTTCGGCAGCAACGGCGGTGGATCGGTGTAGGGGTTGTTGTCCAGGGTGACGGACAGGTCCACCAGGCGGCGTTTAGCTGTTTGCATGATCAGTCACTCCAAGCGCCACCCGTCCACGCATACGACGCGCCGGGGCAGCAGCGTTCAAACTGTTTCGTATCAAGGCGCCGGCAGAGCCGTCATGGCGAAAGCCAAGGGCGCGGGCCAGAGGGGTTTTCATTGCAGGGAAGTTGCCGAACAACGCTTGCAGCCCGGCATCCGGCGCGAAGCTGATCAGCGCGCGGCGTTCCTGGCCGTAGGCTGCGGCCAGGGCATCGATGACCTGGGCAATGGACAGGTGCAACAGCGGCAGTTGCCAGACACGTGACGCGCCGAGCTCGGCCGCCGGCAATTCGGCGGCCCGCAGCAGGTTATCCACGCAACACCGCACGGACATCCACCACACCTGCGCCTGCGGCGACACCGGGCAGCAATACGGTTCACCTTGAGCGAAGGCGTAAAGTAGATCGCTCATGAACGCCGAGCGCAGCCCATTGGGTTCACGTGGACGGGCTACGATGCCGGGCAGGCGCACGGCACGACCGTCCACCTCGCCCCGTCGGGCAAGGTCATTGATCGCCATTTCCACCATTGCCTTGTGCGCACCGTAACTCAACTGCGGGTGCGGCACGGCACGCTCATCCATGCGAGCCGGCAGGTCGCCGCCGTACACCGCCACGCTGCTGGCATACACCAGCACCGGCGTACCAGGCTGCTCGCGCAACTGGTCAAGCAACTCCAGGCTTGCCAGCAGGTTGACCTGATAGCCCAGTGAATAGTGCTGCTCGGCCGCGCCACCCGGGATGCTGACCAAGTGAAAGACCACATCGATGCCATCGGCCAAGGCCCGGCGCAATAACGCGGCGTCGGTGACACTGCCGCAATGCCGGCGCAGGCGCTTATCCTCAGCAAACCCCACCAATTCCTTGTCCAGTAATATCAACGCGCTGATCGACCGGCCTCGCAACTCATTGGTTTGGAGCAATCGTTTCACCAACGCCCGGCCGACAAAACCATTGGCCCCGGTAATCATTACGCGCATGGGAGGCCTCCGCGCACGATGCACTGGTCTATCGCCCCGAACACCGACTGCCCTTGCAGATCGAAGACCTCCATGCGCACGCGGTCGCCAAAGCGCATGAAGGACGTCTGTGGCGCGCCGTGCTCAATCATCTCAACGGCACGACGCTCGGCGATGCAGGCCGCGCCCACCGTGGGATCGGCATTGGAAACGGTGCCGGAACCGATCACGCAGCCGGCCCTGAGTCGCCGGGTCAGCGCCGCATGGGCGATCAATTGATGAAAGCCGAAATGCATGGCGCCACCGTGGGCATGACCGAACCACTGGCCATTCCATTCGACCCTCAGCGGCAAGTGCACACGCCCGTCGCGCCAGGCCTCGCCCAACTCGTCGGGGGTGATCGCCACCGGGGCAAAACTTGACGAGGATTTGGCCTGGATAAAACCGAAGCCGGTCTTCATTTCCCGAGGGGCGAGCGCACGTAAGCTGACATCGTTGACTTGCACGATGAGCCGGATATGGTCGGCGGCCTCTTGCGCCGAGCAGCCCATGGGGACCTCATCGACCATTACCGCGAACTCACCTTCGAAATCGATACCATGGGTTTCACTAGGCAGCACAATGTCATCGCGAGCGCCGAGAAAATCATCGCCAGAGCCCTGGTACATCAGCGGCGTGTGTTCAACGCCTTCGATCGGATCCAGCGCAAACGCCTTCTGCATCCGCTCGCCATGACTGAGGAAAGACGAGGCGTCCAGCCACTGCCAGGCACGTGGCAAGGGCGCGGCGGCTTGCCCCGGATCAAAGGCGAAGGCACCGGCCAGCGTGCCTTCGTTCAAGGCGTCATACCGCAAGCGCAAGGCCGTTTCGACGTTCGACCAATGCTCGAGGGCGGCCTGCAGCGTCGTGGCGATATCGCTGGCCTCCACCGCCCAGGCCAGGTCGCGCGACACGACCAAGAGGCGACCGTCGCGGCTGTGATCTTTCAGGGTGCTGAGCTTCATGCCGGTTCTCCTTGCAGCTCGGGGGCGAAGCGGCCATCGAGCAGCACGAACAACATGCGCGCCATCTGCTCGGTGCGATTGCTCCAAGCGTGGTTGGTGCCGCGCTGCACGACGATGTCACCGCGCTTGAGATGCACTTCCTCGCCATCGAGCACCAGCCACACCTCCCCCTCCGTGACCACGCCGTAATCGAGCGTTTCGGTGCGGTGCATCAGCTTGTGTTTGGAATCCGCCTGCCCCGTGCCGGCATGGGCCTGGCCAATTTCGACAAAGGCCGCCGCGGCATCCTCGGCGCTGATTTGGTTCTGCATGCTGTCGGGCGGGATATCCACCACGCGAATGACGCTGCCCAGGGGTGCCGGACTCAATTGAAGCGGCTTGCGGGTGGGGTCGTCGCCGTTATCCAGCACGGCCGGGCTGGCGCCACTGCTCCAGATCTCATGGAAGACCGTGCCAGGCACGGCCTTGAGCGGGAAGCTATTGGGCGTCGGTCCGCTGAGCGCGACCACCGCCTGGCCCTGGGCATCGTGCCCGGTGACCACGCGTTTGAAACCAGGAAGTTGTTGCATGTCCGACTCCTCAATCAGTTGGCGAAACACCGCAGCGGGTAAAGATGGATGCATGGAAAAATCTTAAAGATCGAGCACCAGCCGCGCGCTCCTGGCGCGCGAGCAACACGGCGTGAACTGGTCGTTGCGGGCTCGCTCGACATCGGTCAAGAACATGTCACGATGCTCTGGCTCGCCTTCCAGCACGCGCGTGATGCAGGTGCCACAGATGCCCTGCTCGCAAGACAACGGGATCTCGATGCCGGCCTCCGACAGCACCTGGGCAACGCTGAGCGCGGCCGGCACTTGGAAACACTGTCCGGTGCTCGCCAGTTGCACTTCGAACCCGCCCGCCTCACCCGCCGGGGCAGCGGCGGCGGTAAAGTACTCACGGTGCAGTCGCGCCTCGGCCCAGCCCTGCTCGCGAGCCGTGCCGAGCACGTGTTCCATGAAACCGTTGGGGCCACAGACGTACAGGTGACGGTCGGCGGCTGGCCCGGATAAAACCCGAGCGGCGTCGAGACGCTGGGCATCCTCGCCATCGTCCACATGAACCTGCACACACTTGGCAAACGTCGAATGGCGCAGGTACTCGATAAAGGCCATGCGCCCGACCGAGCGACCGCAATAGTGCAGCTCGAAAGGCGCCCCGATCCGCGCCAGGCGCTCGGCCATGCAGAGAATCGGCGTGATGCCGATACCGCCGGCGAACAGCACGCTGTGCCCCGCCCCATGCTCAAGCGGGAACAGATTGCGTGGCTCGCTGATGCGCAGCCGGCTGCCTTCGTGCACTTGCTGGTGCATGGCCTGCGAACCGCCGCGAGACGCTGGGTCGAGCAACACTCCCAGCAGGTAGCGGTGGCGTTCTTCCGGGTGATTGCACAGCGAGTACTGGCGCACCAGGCCATTGGGCAGGTGCACGTCGATATGCGAGCCAGCGCTGAAGGCAGGCAGCATGGAATTTTCGACCGGGGCCAGTTCGAAGCTGTAGATGCCCTCGGCTTCGAGGCGCTTGCGAGTGACGATGACTTCAATCATCACTGGGCACCCGCAGGCTGTTCGGCAGCAATCATGCGGTCGAGGACACGCCGCGCCCGGACCGCTCCTGCATCACCAATCAGCAGGACCGGCTTCAAGTCCCAGAACGATGCAGCGCCCATCATGCGCTGCTGCGCCTCGAGCATTGGCAAGTCTTCATCGGCAAAGGGCCGGCTGATCGCGGCCGCCTGCTCATCAGCGAATCTCTCGACAAATTCGCCCATTACCTTGGGGAAACAGACTGAGAACCAGTAGTGAGTCGTGGTCTCGGTCTCTGGAGTGAACAGATGCGGAATCGGTGTGGAAACGCCCTTATCCCTGGGGAGCCCGGTCGCCACGGCGCCGGAAAACAGCAACATGTTCGCCGGAGCATCCCAACGCACATCGATCCAACGGTCCACCGGTGTGCCCTGAGGAATGTTCCAGGCGGTGTAGAGAAACTCCGGCATGATTTCCGCAACCGTCTGGCGGTTGGACCAAACGGTGTTGCCCTCCTCTTGCACGCTGGTCAACGCGCTCTTGACGCCATCGCCACCCAGCGTAGACGGGTGCAAGAATTCGATATGACTCAGGTCCATGATGTTGTCGGTTTCCAGCACGTAGTTGGCTCTGGCGTGCAGGTAGCGTTTGCCGACATACCAACGGTCTTCATCCATGCAACTGAAATCCGGAATCAGCGTCGCATCGGCCAGTTGTGCATCGCCCATCCAGATCCACAGCAGGCTGTAGCGTTCAACCAGCGGGTAGGCCTTGACCTTTGCCGCCTTGGGAATTGCACCATCACCATGAGGGTTATGCACACAGGTGCCGCTGCCATCGAATTCCAGGCCGTGGTACGGACAACGCACCGCATCGCCTTTGAGGATGCCCATGCCCAGGGGCGCGAAACGGTGGGGACAGCGATCGGCAATGGCTTGGGCATTACCTTGGGTGTCGCGAAAAAACACCACGGGTTCATTGAGCAAGGTTCGTTGGAACAACTCGCCAGCCTTGATCTCGTTTCCCCAGGCGGCCGCGTACCAGACGTTGCGTAGAAAGCTCATCGCAGTTCCTCTTTTTCATAGTTTGATGACCGACTGGCTTGCGTCTCCGCTCGCTCGGCTTCCATCAATCGACGCAGAACACGTCGACAGCGCACGGCCCCTGCATCGACTGGCAGCAACACAGGGTTGAGGCCAAGCAGTTCAACCTCACCAATCTGGCGCTGTTGAGCCTCGACCATGGGTTTGTCTTCACCGGCGAAAATACCGATCAACATCTCCTGGACGAAGGCATTCAACTGCGCATTGTCCTGCTCGAAACTGCGCGTGTTGGCAAAGAAATAATGGGTGTTGGCCGCGTCCTGCGGCGTCATCAGATGCAGGTTCCATGTCACTGGTCCCTCGGCCCTGGGGCGCCCTGGCGCCGTGGCGCCACTGCCGAGCAGCATCAGGCCGGGGGCGTGCCAGATGACTTCGGCCCAGACGTCTGCCCGACTCGGATCTTCAAGGTGAGCGCCGAAAGCCGGCGGGGGCACATCGTCCGGCGCCCACCAACTGATGCGTACGCGATCGTTGGGCAATTCCTCGATGGTGGCTCGGGTGTGTGACAACGCCCCGCCACCGAGCGTATCCGGGTGCAGGAAATCAACATGGCTCAGGTCCATGATGTTGTCGGACAGCAACTCGTAGTGCGCACGGGTCGGCAAATACCCATGCCCTTTGGCATGGGTGGGCGCCTGCTCGAAAAAGGAAAAATCAGGAATCAAGGCATCGCTGGCCAGGTGACGATCGCCCGGCCAGACCCAGATCGCCCCGTGGCGCTCAACGGCCGCGAAACCGCGAACACAGGCGGCCTTGGGGATGTTTCCTTCGCCATGGGGATTGTGCGTGCATTGGCCACTGCCATCGAAACGCAGGCCGTGGTACGGGCACTGGACGCTGTCGCCGACAACCTTGCCCATGTGCAGCGGGGCAAAACGGTGCGGGCAACGATCGGCGAGCGCCTGGATCACACCGTGGCTATCGCGAAAGAACACAATGGGTTGCTCGACGATGGTTCTGCCCAGCATGCCACCTTGCGCCAGCTCGTCTGCCCATCCAGCGATGTACCAGGTGTTGAGCAAATAACTCATGATGTTCTCCTCGTTGTTCTTATTTTTATGAAACGTCGAATGGGCAGGTCAGTGCTCAGGGTCTGCGACAACCGCAGTAGTAAAAGCAGCCCCGCTGCCTCGCAACCGAAGACAGGCCAGGGCTACCACCAGCTGAACGCCCGCGACGATGCCCAGTGCGGCTGGCAAGGCGCCGATTACCCCGCCGGTGATCGCCAGCACCACCAGCGGGCTGGCGAACTCACCGGCGAAGAACATCGCCGTGAAGCCGCCGGCCGCGCGGCCGCGCTGCTGGAAGTCGACCTGGCTCATGATCCAGGTGAGCAGGGTTGGCATCATCAGGCCGATGCCCAGGCCGTTGATCAGGACGGCGATCACCACCAGCCCATGACTGTCGGCTACCGCCAGCAGCCCGCCACCCATCCCGGCCGCGACGAAGGCCAGGAGCATCTGCCGGTGCGCCGGCACACCACTGAACAGACGGAAACTCAGGGCGCCAACCAGCACGCCGAATTGACTGGCGCCCATGGTCAAGCCGATCTGCTGAGCGCCTTCAACGTGCAATAGGTTGAGTAGATAACCGACTTGTACCGGCACGATGAACAGGCTCAAGCCCGCCAGGAAAGACAAGCCATACAACGGTGCCAAGGTGCGCCAGGGGAATGCCCTGCTCATCGCCTTCTTCTCGATGGCCGCATGCCCGCGCGGCTCCCAGAGCAACCAGGCCATCAGCGGCAGCAACACCAGCCCCAGCCCATACAGGGCAAACGGGGTACGCCAGCCGTGCTCGCCGAGCACACCACCGACGGCAATGAAGATCGCCGCCGACAACGACGTCGCGACCATTTGCAGGGCGAACATGCGTTCACGTCGTGCGCCGCTGTAGTAGTCACCCATCATCGTTGTGCAGCAGGTCATGATCGCCGCTTCGGCCACGCCGATGCCGGCGCGGCTGATGACGATGACCTGCAGCGACTCCAGCCACAACGGCAGCACGCCACAGACGGTGTAGAGCACCATCGCACCGATCAGCAACGTCTTGCGCCCCAGCCGGTCGGCGATGATCCCTGCCACGGATGCCAACAGCGCAATCATCAACGCCGGCAGCGTCAGGGCGATGGGCACCAGCACGGCCACACCCGGTGTGTCGGCGAAGTGTTCCTGCATACGCGGCAGGACGGGGGCCAGCAGCACCGCACCGAGCACTGGCAGGCAACTGCCGAGCAACAGCAACAAGGATTGCGGTAGCCGCGCCTGGCGTTCAACGTTCATCGCGCACCTCCGCAGGTTGCGCCGCGCAAAATGCCATACCGAAGGCGCTCAGGCCGGCGATGACGTCAAGCCATAGAGACTGCTGGAACAGAGATGCACGAGACATGGGAAAGTCCTTTCTTGTTGTTATGACGTGACAGGGTCAGCAGCCGCTGTCGTCGTTTGATCGTGTCCCGACGTCAGGCGCAGTGAGTGGTGCTTCACACAGGCCCCCTCCTCGGCTACGGCCGGCATTAGCGGCAAGCTCAATGGGTGGCTGGGTCTGGCCTCGGCCGACCCCGCGCTCACCCGCTTGCTCGGCAACAGGAAGTGAGCCAGGGCTGGCAATAGAACCAGCGCACCGACCATGTTCCAGACGAACATGAAGGCCAGCAGCACGCCCATATCAGCCTGGAACTTGATTGGCGAAAACATCCAGGTGGCCACGCCGATCGCCAAGGTCACGCCAGTCAGCATCACCACCTTGCCGGTGGACAGCAGTGCCCGGTAATACGACTCAGACAAGCTTGTACCCTGGCGCATATGACCGAGCAGGATGCTCATCACGTACAGCGCGTAGTCGACGCCGATGCCCACGCCGAGGGCAATCACCGGCAGGGTCGCGACCTTGACGCCGATGTTCAGCCAGACCATCAGCGCCTCACAGAGGATCGATGTGAGCATCAGCGGAATCACCGCGCAAATCGTGGCGCGCCAGGAACGGAAGGTGATCAGGCACAGCAGGATCACCGCGCCGTAGACCCAGAACAGCATTTCGCGGTTGGCCTGCCTGACGACGATGTTGGTCGCGGCCTCGATCCCGGCATTGCCAGCGGCCAGGAGGAACTGGACGTCATCGGTATTGTTCGCCGCGGCGAATTGCTCGACGTGATCCACCAGGCGGCTCAAGGTTTGCGCCTTGTGGTCGGAGAGGTAGACGTACAGTGTCAGCAGGCTGCAGTCTTCGTTGTACAAACCGCGCGGTGCCCCGGCGGTGACCATGTTGAGCATCGCCTGGTTGTTCTGCAGCTCATACCATTTCGGGCTGCCTTCGCTCAGGCCCACCAGCATGCGGCGGTTGAGCAACGCCAGGGAATTGGTCGAATCGACACCCGGCAAGGTGCGCAACTGCCAGTCGAGGGCATCGACCTTGTTCAGGATGTCATAGCGCGAACAGGCGCTGGCGGGTGTCTTGATCATGACCGCGAACAGATCGCTGCTGGCGCCGTAATGCCGGGTCAGGAATGCATCATCCTGGTTGTAGCGCGAGTCGGCCCGCAGCTCAGGCGCGCCCGCATCCAGGTCACCGACTTTCAATTGCAGGCTGACGATGAAGCCGAGCGTCGCCAGCGCCAGGCTCAGGGCGATGCACAGCGCCGCCCACCGGCGCTGGGTGAACAGGTCGAGGAAGCGCCAGAATCCGTGGCGATTGTGGCCGGCCAGTTCGGCGTGCTCGCTTTTCAGGCTCAGTTGCGCCGCACGGCGGCTGACCCCCACATAAGAAAGCAATATCGGCAGCAGGATCAAATTGGTGAAAATCAGCACCGCCACGCCGATACTGGCAATCATCGCCAGGTCCTGGATCACCTGGATCTTGATGATCATCAGCACCGCGAAACCGACCGCATCACACAGCAGCGCGGTGAGGCCGGCGAGAAACAAGCGGCGGAAGGTGAAGCGTGCGGCGACCACCCGGTGCATGCCGCGCCCGATATCCTGCATGATGCCGTTCATCTTCTGTGCGCCGTGGCTCATGCCAATGGCAAACACCAGGAACGGCACCAGCACCGAATAGGGGTCCAGTTGATAATTGAGCAGCGGCAGCAAGCCGAGCTGCCAAACCACCGCCACCAATGAGCAGAACACCACCAACAGAGTGCTACGAATGCAGCGGGTGTACCAATAAAGCACCACCGTGGTGATCAGGATCGCCACGGCGAAGAACATCAGGATTTGCCGTAGGCCGGCAATCAGGTCACCGACTTTCTTGGCGAAACCGGTGATGCGGATGTCGATGCTGTCGCTCTGGTATTGGCTGCGCAATGATTCCAACTGTTGCGACAGTTGGCTGTAGTCCAAGGGTTTGCCGTCCGGGGTGCGCTGCAGCAGCGGTACCTGGATGATGCTCGAAGCCTGGTCGAACGCCACCAACTGGCCGATTTCGTTGGACAGCTGCACGTTGCGCCGCAATGCCGCAAGGCTCGCTGCGCCGCCATCGTAGTTATCCGGAATGACCGGCCCACCCTCCAGGCCCGCCTCGGTCACCGCCACCCAGCGCGTGGCCGGCGTCCAGAGCGATTTCATGTACGCACGGTCGACACCGGGCAGCAGGTAGATCTTGTCGCTCAACGCCTGCAGGGTCTTGAGGTAGGCGCTGTCATAGATGTCGCCCCGCTTGTTGACCACTGCAATGCGCACCGCATTCCCCAGCCCGCTCAACTCCTGCTGGTGCTCAAGGTAGTTGGCGATATAGGGCTGATGGGTGGGAATCATTTTTTCGAAGCTGGCATTGAGCTCGACACGACTGGACTGCCACCCCAGCACCAGCGTGGTCGCCAGGCACAGCAGCAACACCCACAGACGATGGTTGAACAATGCTCGTTCGAGCAGCGAGCCGGAGCGTGGATCAAAGTCATCGAACGTACTTGCACGAGACGGGGAAAAATTATCAGGGGACGTCATAACCTCACTCCGGAGCGGCAGTGGCTGGCTGCGCAAGACGCTGCAGCCCGGTGAAACCGGCAACGATCAAGCTACCATCGGCGGCCTCGATCACACTTGAAACAGGTTTGCCCAAGGGCGTTCCCAACGGCAGCAGCGCCGCCCCGGTCTGCTCGCTGTTGCGAAACAGCATGCCGCCCTGGTTGACCAGCAGTAGTTGGCCGTCGGCCAGGCGTGTGGCGTCGTTGAAGGAGATCGGTACGGGCACCGAAAGACGCTGGAAACTTGCGCCGGCGTCGTGGGAGACAAAGGCATTGCCCTTCAGACCGGCGACCATCAGCGCGCCATCCGCGCGGTTCTGCAGGGTGAAGAAACTACCTTCGTAGGGGCTGTCCAGCTGACTGAACGACAGCGCATCGTCGTCCGAGCGTGCCAGGTAGCCCTGCTCGCCAGCCAGGAACCAACGTGTGCCGTGGCGACTGATGGCGTACAGGTGCAAGCCGTTGGGGTTGGCAATTTTCCCCATCAGCGATTGCCAGGTGGCGCCACCATCGGTGGTCAGCAGCGCCAAACCGTAGGCACCGACGATCAGCCCGCGATGTGCGTCGACGAACTCCAGTGCCAGAAAGGGTTTGTCTGGACCATCGGCGACAAGACGCTCGGCATTTTGTACCCGTATCAGGGCGGCATCCGGGTCGACAGCGGTGGCTTGTTCCGCCTTGGCGGCGTCCAGTTCCAGCTGTGCCACGCGTACGCCGTCGAGCTGCAGCGTCCAGTGCTCGCCGCCGTCCAGCGTCGCCAGCACCACGCCCGCATGACCGACTGCCCAGCCCTTTTGCGCATCCACGAACCGCACCGCCGTCAGGCTGACCGAAACCGGTACCGAAGCCTGGTGCCAGCTTTGCCCATTGTCGTCGGAGAACAGCACCAGGCCGCGCTCACCCACGGCCACCAGGCGTGTGCCGGCACGCGCCAGGTCGATCAATACGCCGTTCTGCGCAGCCGGTACCCGCATGGCCGGGGTATTGAGCGGCACGCCCACCGCTGCCGACCCGGCCAGACACTCGCTCGTGGCGAGGGGCAAATACAAGGCCAACAGCAACGCGCTCGCCTGACTGATTCTGTTCATAACCTACCTCGGACAAACACTCGTATCCCAAGGGCAGACCGGCAGGCCTGCCCTTCACTCTCGGCTCAGGTCTAACGCACGCCACGCCCCGCCATCGCCGCGGGCGAGAACTCCGAGGACTTGTAGCGATCGACCGCGCGATACTGATCCGGCAACCCGGCATAGAGATTCTGGATAAACCACGCACCGGAGGTCAGGTCATAAAAACCTGAAGAGAGTTGCACCAGCCCAGGCAGGTCGGGCAATACGGAAGGCAGCGACCAGAGGGTCTTGGCCAGTTGGCCGCTGGCATCCCAACGGTCGCCGAGCAGGGCTTGCCAAGTGTCTTCATCGAGGTAGTAACGCCCCTTGGGCAACTGGTGGCGCTTGCCGGCGGCCACCGTCGATTCGAGCACCCAGACGCGGTGCAATTCCCAGCGCACGTAGTCCGGGTTCAGATGGTGCTTGCCCAGCAGGTCCTGCGGCTGGGCAGCGTTTTGCACCTTGTTGGTGTTGTAGGGGACATACATCTCCTGCTTGCCCACCAGTTTCCAGTCGAACCGGTCCGTGCGACCACCCCACACACTCAACTCATCGAAGGACATGACCCCGGCAGTGGACGGCGTCGGCGTATCGCAGCAAGCGTTGGGCAGCGTGCGTACCCGGCGTTGACCGCTCAGGTAGACATGGGCCTGGGATTTGTCACCGTTGATGTTTTCACGCCCCAGGATCTGCTCACCGGCACGAATCGCCGGGCCGAGATTGACAAAGTGCACCTGCCAGTAGTCGCCCGAATAGTTCTCAGGGCCGCCCTCCTGAAAGTAGTAGGGCATTTCCTGGGTCAACAGGCCGTCGCTGGTCATCACCTGGTTGCCGTCAGCGGTCATCAGATAGTGGCGAAAGTGCCCCGCCACCGAAGTGCCGCGCCAGTTCAGCACATGGTTCCAGATGGCTTCGGTACCATTCTGTGGAATCGGGAACGGGATCCCGCCATAGGCACCGTCGGGGATCAGTCCGGCGCTGCTGTCGACCAGTTTGGCGCGGGTCGCATTCTTGAACGTGTTGTCATAGACCCACTGCGGCGCGGCCGCCGTGCGCCGGGTCGGATAGACATCGATGCGATAGGTGTCCGGGAAACGCTTGAACAGCTCCTTGGTGCCGTCGCTGAGTTTGTCGGCGTACTTGGCCAGGTTCTGGGCGGTGATGCTGTACAAGGGTTTGTCCGCAGCAAATGGATCGCTGCGTTTGCCGCCCGGGACGTAGCCTGGATCAACCTTGGTGTAGCCACCGTCCCAGGCCGGAATACTGCCGTCGGTATTGCCGGCTTTCTCGGCACCGAAGGGCGTCAGGGTCTTGCCCAGCGCGGCCGCTTGTTCGGCGCTGGCGGCCAAGGCCATCGGCGCGGCAGCGGCCAGCAGGGTTAAGCACAAGGCCTTTAGAGTGAACTGAATGGTCATGCGCAAATCCTCTTAGAACGTGGTCTTGACGGAGAAAGCCAGGTAATCCCGATCCTTCAGCGACTGCTTGTAATTGAACTGGTTGGCGGCGTTGAGGCTGGTGTCCTCGGGACCGTAAAAGTGGGTGTAGGTCAGCCCCACCGTCACTTGGTCCAAATAGGTGGCGGAGACGCCGATGTTCATGTCCCCGCCTCTGTCGGGGCCGAACCCGCTGATCACAGCCGACTTGCCCATGGGGAAATAGCTGATGCCCAGCGGCACGCTGATATCCACGCCCGGAAAGAACTGGCGATAGGTGGGCGTGTAAACCAACTTCAAGCCCAGGCCATCATCAGTGGCGTTAGGGTCTAGGGCGGCGCGGTTCCTGGTTACGGCGAGCAGGCGGTTCCAGGCGATTTCCCCTACCAGGCTGGCTTCATTGGCGACGAAGGAAGGGCCCAGCGATGCCAGGACGTTGAGGTTGACGTGGGCCGTACGGCCGACGGCATAGAGGGCGTCGTCGTTGTTGTCCGCCTCGGCGCCCGGCAGGACGGTCTGGGCGTTGGACACCAGCGGCATGTTCCAGCGCATCGATGCCTCGCCGGCAAAGCTGTACTCGTTCACGGAGGTCGCGAAACTGGCGCCCAGGACCCGGATATCTTCCGGGTAGACCCAGGAATATTCGCCGACTTGCCCGGTACTGAAGTTCGGCCCGGTGGCATTCGGCTTCAAGTACAGCGTTGGGGTTTTCTCGTGATATTGGAGTGCGTACAGGCCGTAATCCGTCGTCCCGGTGTTGTACTTGAGCTGCAGGCCGCCCTGGCCGGAACTCCTGGCTTTCTTGTCCTTGCCATGGAAAAACGCAGCCGGGCTGTTGGCATTACCGCCGAGGAAATCCGGGAACGGCCCGCCGGTGATCAGCCGTTCATTGCCGTCGCCGATGGTATCGCTGGTGGAGAAATAGCTACCGGCGCCCGGCAAGCGGGTGGCTTCCCACTCCAACTGGTAGAAGGCGCCCAATGACACATCGTCGGTTAGTTGGTAGGCGGTCGAGAGCTGGTTGACCGGTCGGGTGATTTCCTTGAATTGGGTGTTGGGCACCGATTGCGCCTTGACCACGTCCACCGGCGCCATGGCTCCGGCAATGCCGTTGCCGCCGAAGAACAGGCTCTCGCCCCAGATCAGCCCGTGGCGCCCGGCGCGAACCGACAAGGTACGGTCGGCCAGCTCACCGTTCCAGTAGACGAACGCATCCAACAGTTCACCGTCACCGCCGTGCAGTTGACGGGTATCACTGGTGAACTCGTTGAAACCCACCGAACGCTGGTTGGCACTGGCCGCGTCGTTGTTGTCGTTGCGGTCCTGGTAGACAGTGTCGTACCAGGCCGCACCGCTCAGACGGGCACCAAAGTTGTGAAAACCGATGTCCAGTTCGGAAAGAATATCCAGGCGATTGGAGATCAGGCCCTTGCCGAAGTTGTGATCACCGTCATTCTGGTTCAGCGCCGTCTGCCCCTCGCTAAGCTTGCTGCTGGGCTCCTTCAGGCGCCAGGCCGCGCTGTACTTCAGCGTGTTGTCCCAGCGCAAGCTGAGATCGGGACTACCGGTGTCGATCTGAAAGGCCTGGGCAGCCGAAGCGCCAAGCCCCAGGCTGGCCGCAAGGGTCAGGGTGAAGGGGACGCGCCGCGACGCAGCGAACTTGCGAGTAGCCATCGAAGTAACCCTCTTTATTGTTGTTGTATGTCAGCTCTTCTGGTGGAACGGCGCCCGCAGTCGAACCGGGCCAAGCCTGCACAGGCATGAAGCATCCATGGGAGAGCAAATTCAGTTTTGCCGGCGCCTCAGATAGGCGCTGCCGTGACGTCGAGCATCCGCCTGACCAGGCCGATCCGGTCGAAGCTGCTGTCGTGGGCCATTTCTTTGTCACCGGCCAGCACCGAGCTGTCGCTGATGAATTTGCAGCGCTCATAACGGCGCGCCATAAAGCGTTGGAGCTGCTGTTCGAGGCTGCCGCCGGCGATCAACTCTTCGCCAAGCACCACGGCATCCTCGATGGCCATGCCGGCACCCTGGCCCAGGTGCGGCGTCGTGGCGTGCACCGCATCGCCAATCAGCACGACACGGCCGCGGTACCAGGGCTCGCTGACGAACAGCACCTCCAGCGGCTTGTAGACCACCTGGTCGCTGTCGGTTATTTGCTCGCGCAGTTCGCCGATCAGCCCGGTGAAACCACTCAGGCGCTGGCGCATCTGGGTCGCCAGCGTGGCAGCCTCCATCCTGGGGTTGGCGGGCTCATGGGAAGTCACGAACAGGTACATCTGGTCGCGGCCCAGCGGCACCAGTCCGGCGTTACCGGCAGGTCCCTGGAAGGTGGCCAGATGATCAATTCCAGCGGCACGAGGAAAGTTGTAGCGCCACACCGATTGACCGGTGAAGCGCGGCAGGTACTGCTCGCCAAACAGCAGACCGCGCAGGTGGGAGTACAGGCCATCGGCGCCGACGACCAGGTCGTAGCGACCGCGACTGGCATCGGTGAACAGCACATCGACGCCCTCGCCCATCTGCTCCAGCGACTCGACACTCAGGCCCAGACGAACCGAGACGCCAAGGGCAGCAACGGTTTCGCTGAGGACTTGATGCAGGGCCAGGCGCGAGATGCCGACGTTGGCTGGATACTCGGGCCCCGCCAGGCGCTTGCCGGGAATTCGCGCCAGTTGTTCACCGGCGGTGGTGTTGATGGTCACATCCTCGAACGCGTAGGCGGCATCCAAGTAGCCGTCCAACACACCCAGCTTGGCCATCTCACGGACGACGTTACTCTGCTGGATGATGCCAACGCCATAGACTGTCCACTGCGTCTTGAGCTCGACAAGATCGACTTCGATGTCCTGGCGACGCAAAGCGATTGCCGCACATAGACCACCGATACCACCACCGACGATAAGCACCTTTTTCACTGCGTTCATGCTCGTCTCACTCTTATTCTTGTTATTCACGCTAGCGTTCTGCCGGAGCGATCCCAGGCTTCACCACCGGCTGTGTTTGCACGCATTCGCTACCGCGTTGTGTTCACTTTCTCGGCAAAGCAGGCGTTTGACTAATCGCATGTAGGGATACGATGTATCAGCTACCGCGATACGTTAATCAGGATGCATACGCCTCCAACTGATCCGCTTCGAGCACCAGCCAATCGGCCTCTGCATGCCATTGCAGTGCGCTCAGGCTGTCCCCCAGGCACGGCCCGTAGACGCACAGACCACTGTCCGGAAGGAACCGGGCACCATGGGCGTAACAGACGATCTGGCGGCCATCGACGCTGAGAAAACGATCCTTGCGGTACTCCAGGCGCACCTCCAGGTGCGGACAGCTGTTGCGATAGACCCGCACTTCGCCGTCATGGCGCAGGGCGAACACACTGTCCTTCCCCGTGCCCAGGGGATCGAACCCGCGGGCCTGCCCTTCCACCAGTTCATCCAGGCAACAGAGCACCAGGGCCTCGTGACTCATGGACAACCTCCACACTCAGGCCTGCTTGGGCGGAGGGCCGCTCGGGAACCATTTTTCCCGGGAGGTGAACAGGAACAATTGCGAATTATCCGCCGACAGTGGCGCCTGGCGCGCTTGCCAGGCGTCATCGTGCTTGTCCATATCGGCGTCGTATTCGATGTGACAGCCCAACGGACTGTTGAAGTACCAGAACCAGTTGGAACCGAAGAGATGGCGGCCCGGCCCCCAGAAGCTGGTCCAGCCTTGCTGCTCGAAGCGACGTCCGGCCAGCAGGACTTCCGTGCCGCTGCCCATGTGAAAGGTGAAATGCTCGCAACCCTTCATGTGTGGCGGTGTCTGGATCATGAACAGGCAGTGATGGTCATCGGAACCGGCCGGCCGCATGAACGGACCCGCGCCGACAAAGGTGTCGGTGGTCACGAAGCCCAGGCGCTGGTAAAAAACCTCGGCCTTGGCTGCATCCGGCACGAAATACACCACGTGGGACAGGGTACGCGGCAAAGCCTGCATATCGGGGCTGATGCCCGGCTGGTTGACCGGCCGCTGGGGGACATGGCCCGGTGCGTTAGTCAGGTCGGCGGGCGCGCTGTACGCACGCCGCACGCTGATCTGGAAACCAATGGCAAAGCCCATATCGTCCACGCTGTGCACGGAACCATCGGCACCGCGGGTCACCGGGCGGTCGCGCCCCAACTCATCGGCGATGGCCTCGAGGTCAGCCACGCCGGCCACGCCATAAACGGTTTCCCGAATCGAGGGAGCAGGCCCGATGGCCACCGGCAAACGAGCATCGTCTGCATGACGGATAATCACCGCCGTGCCGTCGAGGGCTTCAAAACGACCGCCCTCGCTGTCGACATCGACAGGGCACAGGCCGTAGTCACGCAGGCAATGGGTACAGGCTTGAATATCGTCGACGCCAAAAATCAAGGCATCAAGGCCAATGATGTTCATTGAGTTACCACTCCATTGTAATTATTCAGCGCAGGCCAGCACCCCGCTTACGGGAACCGTGCCAGGCGGAGCGCTGCCGAGGCGGGTCTTGAAGTCGATGAAGCGTCACGCCAACCGACTGTGGGCCGATACTGAAGGGGCAAAAACCCACTGACTAATCGCTTGTCGGGATGCGACCTATCGGCAAATGCGATACCTGGCTGCGCGGCGCAAGTGACATGGAAAATCGAACCAGGCGTCGTTCGATTCATCCATTCACGGGACTTGACGCCGCGATAGGAAGGCCGGAAGGTATTTACAAAATAAATACAAGAATCGAGACCGCCATGCGCTTCAACCACCTGGATCTCAATCTCCTGGTGGCGCTGGATGTGTTACTGGAAGAGCAGAACATCACCCGCGCTGCCGAACGCCTGCACATGACTCAATCCGCCACCAGCGGCGTACTGGGCAGGCTGCGCCTCTACTTCGAAGATGAACTGCTGGCGCAGGTCGGGCGCAAGATGCAGCCCACGCCCTATGCCCGCGAGCTGGCGGCGCCCGTACGCCAGGTGCTGCTGACGATCCAGTCCTCGATCACCGCCAAACCGGTGTTCGATCCCGCCACCAGCAAGCGCCATTTTCGCCTGATCACTTCCGACTATCTGATCAGCGTCCTGTTTGCCCGGGTGATCCAGAAGATCTCCCTGGAAGCCCCGCACATCACCTTCGAATTGCTGGGTCCCGGTGACACGTCCACTGAGATGCTGATGCGCGGCGAGGCCGATATGATGATCGTGCCTGAGCGCTACCTCATCGAAGGCCACCCCTCGCAGCTGCTGTTCGAAGAAGAGCACGTTTGCGTGGTGTGGGACGGCAACACCCAGGTGGGCGACAGCATCACCCTCGATCAGTACATCGAGATGGGCCATGTCTCGGTGATTTTTGGCCGCAACCGGCAATTGAGCGTCGAAGAGTGGTTGATGAGCCAGTATGGATTCACCCGTCGCATGGAAGTGGTGACCCATGACTTCAACACCCTGCCGCAGTTGATTGTCGGCACCCAACGTGTCGCCACCATGCTCCAGCGCATGGCCAGGCTCTACGCCAACTACCTGCCGCTGCGCATCTTGCAGCCTCCGGTGAAAATCCCGGTGATGCGTGAGTTCATGCTCTGGCACCGAACCATGGAAGGAGATCCGATGCACCGTTGGTTGCGGGCGAAAATCAGTCAGATCATCAACAAGCTGGAGCAGTAGTCGCTCCCGCTGCTCGGCGGCGAGCCAGGATTCATGCGCGCGCCGAGACTCAAGCCAATGGCGCATATGCGCCCTATCGCCGTTCGCAATACCTCCCATCCTGACTCGCGATTGGCCAAACAATGGGCCTCCCCTTAGCCTGCTTCGAACCGTCAGGTCTGGCGTACCCCGCTCCGGATTTGGCCGCCTGCCTTTGCTTGCACAAGGACAATAACAATCATGTTTCGCTACTTCCCGACCAACTACGTGTGGAATCTTTCCGTCGACCTGGCCATTGAAATGGGCGCCCGCATCGGCGAAATCGAGGAAATGTGCGCGCCGCTGCAAGAAGCCGCCAAACAGCCGGATGCCGCCGGCAGCAAAGCCTTCCGTGAAACCTGGGCGAACATGGCCGACAAGCTGTGCGGCCTGGCGGAAGAAGACGAAGGCAAGGGTCGACTGTTGTCTGCCGGTGAAAAATACAACCGCGCCGCGACCTATTACCTGAGCTGCGAACGCCTGCAGGCCCACGGTGCACCGGGCCGCATGGAGCTGTACCAGCGCTTTCTGCACACCTTCCAACGGAGTATCGAACTGGCACGGGAAAATTGCGAGCGCGTTGAAATCCCTTACGAAGGCAAACACCTTTCCGGTCTGCTGGTCCGTGCCGAAGGCGTCAGCGGCCCAGCGCCGATCCTGGTGCAGGTCAATGGACTGGATTCCACCAAAGAAATGAAATACCGCGTCGGCCTGCCCGCCTGGCTGGCCAAACGTGGCGTGTCATCGTTGATCATCGACCAACCCGGGACGGGCGAAGCGCTCCGGCTACATAATCTGACTGCGCGTTTCGACAGTGAGCATTGGGCCAGCCGCGTGGTGGATTGGCTGGAAACCCGCGACGATGTCGACGCCAAACGCATCGGCCTGGAAGGTGTGTCGCTTGGAGGCTACTACTGCCCGCGCGCGGTAGCCTTCGAGCCGCGCTTCGCGTGCGGCGTCGTATGGGGGGCCAACCATGATTGGCGTGATGTGCAGAAACGTCGAATGGAAAAGGAAGGCAGCTTCCCGGTGCCGCATTATTGGTCGCATGTGTCTTGGGTCTGGGGTGCCAAGGACACGGACGAGTTCATGACCATCGCCGAGAACGTTCATCTGGACGGCATCCTGGACCGCATCAAGGTGCCCTTCCTGGTCACCCACGGAGAAAAGGATTCGCAGATTCCATTGAAGTGGGCCCACCGCACTTACGAACAGTTGGTCAACAGCCCCAAACGCGAACTGAAAATCTTCACCGAACGTGAGGGCGGCGTGCAGCATTCGAGCTTCGACAACAGTATCAATGCCGGCCAGTACATCGCCGACTGGGTGGCTGAGGTACTCGGCGGTCGTACTGCATGACTATTCGTTTCAAACTTGAGCCAACGCTCGTTGCGGAAATGCTTCTGTGCCGGGCAGCGCCTATCGCTCTGGAATCGATGACCCGCCACTACCGTTAAAAAAGCTTCCCCGTCTGGCCTGCCGCAAAATCTTCGCAACGGCCAGATGGGGAAGCACACAGCATGATGGGACAGCTATCGAGTGGATAGATACGACTATCTCGGTTGCTCAGTCACAAAGATCACATCCAAGCACTCCCTTCAGCGCAGCCTGATCAGTGTTTTGATCTGAGCGATCTCCCGCTCAAAGATCATGCTTTATGTTGGCTTGATCACCACGAGACCGCGCCGACTCATTAATCCGTAGTAAGCGCATGCTGGAAACAGCAGACCAACAACCCACGCCAAATCGATCCCTTGCAGGGCGGAGGCGATGGGGCCGACGTAAAGGGAAGTATTCATGAATGGAATTTCTAGCAAGATGGTCGCGAGGAACACCCCGATAGCGATCCAGTTCACCCGACCGTAAATTCCCGAGGGGTCAAAGATATCGGCAATCTTGTATACGCCTTTGCGTAGCGCGTAGTAGTCGACCAGGTTTATTGCCGTCCATGGGATGAGAAAGTAGCTCATGAAAAAGATGAAATTCAGAAAAAACTGAATGAAGTCATCCTGGGCCATGGTGCATAACGCAGTGGCAACGGCACAGATAATGAGCATAAAGCTGGCGCGCACCTTCGCAGTGACCTTGAGCGCAGCAAAGGGCTCGATAACGGTAACCGTCGACATAAAGGCTCCATAGAGGTTGAACACGTTGATAGCGATCTGACCATAGAGCACGAATGCCACGGTCAGCAAACTTCCACCCCCTAGGACGCTAAGCAAATGAAGGCCAACATTATCTGAAAAACCTGTGACGCCCTTGGTCAATATCGCCCCCAGCAGCATCATCCAACTTCCACCAATGACCGTCCCCGTATAGCTGTACCAGAAGACCTGGCGCGCGGAAGTATGGGTAGGCAAATAGCGAGAATAGTCAGCCACATAAGGGGCATAGGACAATTGCCAAGTCACCGCGATGCTCACTGAGGCGAGGAAGCTCGCCAAGTTGAAGCCCTGCGTCGTCCATTGTTGCGCATCTATTGGCAGCGCAAGGGCGAACAGGGTCGCGATCCCGAAAAAAACAACCGAAACCAACGACAGCATTTTTTGCAGGCGGTGGATGAGCTTGTAGCCAAACAGGGCTACCAGAAAGCAGAGCGAACCAAGCAGCACAATGTTTGCCTCACTGCTGAGGGGGCTTGAGGCGGCGACTGCTTGGGTGGCCAACAACGTATTACTGACAAAAAACCCTAAGTAAATGAGCATTACGAACAGCAGCGGAACAATGGCTCCAAATACCCCAAACTGCGCACGGCTCTGGATCATCTGCGGGATGCCCAACCTCGGCCCCTGTGCAGAATGCGAAGCCATGAATACCGCGCCGATTAGGGAGCCGAGCAGGATCGACAAAGCGCTCCAGAACAGGTTCAGCCCCAGGCTGACCGGCAGCACCCCGGCCGCAACCGTGGTGATGTTGGCGTTGGCCCCAAACCACACGAAGAACAGAGAACGGGGTTCGCCGTGACGTTCGGTTTCTGGAATGAAATCGATGCTTCTTTTTTCTACGTTCATCATGCTCTCCGCTCTGTCTTGGCAACGAGGCAATTTTCCAGGCGCGCGATAGCTTGCATAAACTCTTCTGGCTGGAAGGCAAGGTGGTCCGGCTCCATCGTGCGAAGTGAAGGTGCTGGCTCGCCCGCCCAGCGCCGCAACAGCTGTTCGGTAGAGAGCATGTCCAGTCCGTAAAGCCAGTTGGAGACAATAAATAAGGCCGAGTAATGGGCTGCGGTAGTCGTAGCCGTACAAGCGTCGGCCACGAGGCTCAAGTGGAAGTCGTGCTGATAGGCATCGAACAGACTACTCATCACGCAGACGTCAGTCAGTACGCCCATCACCACGAGATGCTTGATGCCGCGCTCCCTCAGCATCGGAGTCAGCCGAGTACCGTGGAAGGCACTGTAGCGTTGCTTATCAATGACAACGTCATCGGTTTGTGGGGCTAACGCGTCGATGATCTCTATGGCAGATGTACCTGCGCGATAGCTGGTCGGTTTGCCCTCGGCATCTACGGGCTCGCCCAGCGCCAAGCCGAGACCTTGGGCATCGTTGACATGACGGGTGTAGAACAGAGGGATGTTGTTTTTTCGAGCGCAATCAACCAGCGCTGTTGCGTTTTTGATTACTTGATCGAACCGCTCCAGAGTGAAGCCGTCTTCTTTCTGAAGATCGATCACGAGCAAAGCCGTGTCTTGGGTCATCAGGTTTTCTTCCAATTGCAGAGCACCAGGCGATAGCCGCAAGGCTCGCTGGTCGCTAACGAATGCTCAGGCGCAGGCACCGCAATCGCGGGCTACGGAAAGTTCGAGATTCTCGAGGAAGGATTACCTGACTATTTGCCAAAAACCGTTTTGCTTAGCGGCAACGCAGGAGGGAAGACGTTTCAGCGTCACGTGGGAAGGCGCAATCGATCGACGTAGAAAGTTCTTCATGGCTCCGCACGGGACTAACGTTGCCCAGCCAAGCAGGCTGATGCGCGTTATGCCGGGTCGAAATGCGGAACTGACCATGACGTAGACTCTTGGGGTTAGTTCCGTCAGGCAAGCAATATGCACGCCATAGTATCGGAAGGCTCGGAAAGCGGCCGAATAGAGCGATATCAGGAATCATCGTGATGTCTTATGGCATTCGGTATGCCGTAACACCGCGCTACGGAACGTAGCACGCAACGCCGAAGTGCACCTTTCTGAAACTCCCGTTGCAGGTGGGCAGCTTTGGCCAATTCTGTTCCCAGGCGTTTTGCCAGGCGCCTAGCATTACGCTCCATCCGCCGATAATGTTTTCACGGGACGGCGCGGCAAAAGTCGAAGAAAGACTTTTCTTTGGACGAAAAAAAATGGACCTCTTTTCAGAGGTCCATTTTTAAATACTTGGAGCGGGAAACGAGACTCGAACTCGCGACCCCGACCTTGGCAAGGTCGTGCTCTACCAACTGAGCTATTCCCGCTTGGTGATGCGCATTCTATAGAATCCTCAGCACCCGTCAACCCCTTGATTCAAAAAAGTTTTATTTCTTTTCAACGGTGGTGCGCAGATGCGGCCAGGCGGCGCGCAGATATTGGAGCATCGACCACAGGGTCAGGCCCGCTGCGATCAGCAGCAAGGCATAACCCGTGAGGACCCAGAACGAGAAGTCCGACGGGTTGGCCAGCAGGATAACCAGCGCGAGCATTTGCGCGGCGGTTTTCCATTTGCCCATGTTGGACACGGCCACGTGGGCGCGGGCGCCGATTTCAGCCATCCATTCGCGCAGGGCCGAGACGACGATTTCGCGGCCGATGATGACCGCTGCCGGCAGGGTCAGCCACAGGTTGCCGTGTTCCTGCACCAGCAGGACCAAAGCGACGGCCACCATGAGCTTGTCGGCCACCGGGTCGAGGAACGCGCCGAAGGGCGTGCTCTGTTCCAGGCGGCGCGCCAGGTAGCCGTCGAGCCAGTCGGTGGCGGCGGCAAAGGCAAACACTGAACTGGAAGCCAGATAACTCCATTCGTACGGCAAATAGAACAACAAAATGAAAATAGGGATGAGCAGGACGCGTAGAACGGTGATCAGATTAGGGATATTCATCGGCACAACTGGCTACGAGGTGGAAAGGCATTCTATTCGCTATGCAGATTCGCATAAATCAGCTCAGCGAGCTTTTTACTGATACCGGGTGCTTTGGCTATCTCGTCAATGCTGGCACGGGACAGCTCCTGCAAGCCACCAAAATGTTTAAGCAAGTCGCGACGCCGCGTCGGGCCAACCCCTGCCACCCCTTCCAGGGTTGAGGTTCGCCGGGTTTTGCCACGGCGGGCGCGGTGGCCGGTAATGGCGAAACGGTGGGCTTCGTCGCGAATCTGTTGAATCAAATGCAACGCGGGTGAGTCGCCCTTCAAAGTGAACTCATGGGCGGCATCATTCAAGTACAACGTCTCGAAACCCGCCTTGCGCGTCGTTCCCTTGGCCACGCCCAACAGGATCAGGTCAGGCACCGCCAGCTCATTGAGCACGTCGCGGGCCATGGACAGCTGGCCCTTGCCGCCGTCGACCAGGAGGATATCCGGCAACTTGCCCTCGCCATCCTTCAACTTACTGAAGCGGCGCGTGAGGGCCTGGTGCATGGCGGCGTAGTCATCGCCGGCAGTGACGCCTTCGATGTTGTAGCGCCGGTAATCGGACTTGATCGGCCCTTCCGGCCCGAACACCACGCAGGATGCCACCGTGGCCTCGCCACTGGAGTGGCTGATGTCGTAGCACTCCAGGCGCTGGGGCGGCTCTTCCAGGTTAAGGACTTCAGCCAGGGCGTCAAAGCGTGCGGCGACGTGCTGTCGGTTGGCCAGGCGCGCGCTCAGGGCTTGCTCGGCGTTAGTCACCGCCAGTTGCTGCCAGCGTGCGCGGGTGCCACGCACGCGGTGGCTGATGTCCAGCTCGCGGCCGCGCAGTTCGTGGATGGCTTCGATCAACGCGGGGAAGTCTTCGTGCACCACATTGACGATCAACTCCGACGGCAGGTCGCGCTCGGGGCTGCTCACGTAGTATTGGCCCAGGAAAGCGGCCATGACTTCGGCGACCTCCTCATCAATACCGGTCTGCGGAAAGAAGTTCTTGCTGCCCAGCACTCGCCCACCGCGCACGCTGATCAGGTGCACACAGGCACCGCCCGGATTGACGAAGGCCGCGATCACGTCGACGTCGCCGGTGCCACCTTCCATGCTTTGCTGGTCCTGGACACGGCGCAGCAGCGAAATCTGGTCGCGCAGCTCGGCGGCCCGTTCGAAATCCAGGGTGCTGGCCGCCTGCTCCATGGCGGTGGAAAGCTCATCGGTGAGGGCATTGCTGCGCCCTTCGAGGAACATCACCGAATGGCGCACATCCTCGGCGTATTCGGCCGGCTCAACCAACCCCACACAGGGCGCTTTGCAGCGCTTGATCTGGTACTGGAGACAGGGCCGGGTGCGGTTCTTATAGAAGCTGTCTTCGCACTGGCGTACAAAAAAGGTTTTTTGCAGCAGGCTCAGGCTTTCCCGAATGGCCCCGGCGCTGGGATAAGGCCCGAAGTACTTGCCCTTCGCTTTCTTCGCCCCACGGTGAATGCTCAGGCGTGGGAAGTTGCCATCGGATAAAAACACATAGGGATAGGATTTATCGTCACGCAGCAGAATGTTGTAGGGCGGCCGCCATTCCTTGATCAGCGTCTGCTCAAGCAGCAGCGCTTCGGTTTCGTTGGCGGTGATGGTGGTTTCGACCTGGGCGATACGCGCCACGAGGGCCGCGGTTTTCGGCGCGAGACCGGTCTTGCGAAAGTAGCTCGCCAGACGATTCTTGAGGTTTTTGGCTTTGCCGACATACAGCAGGCGCGCCTCGCTGTCGAACATGCGGTACACGCCAGGGCGGCCACTGCAGGTTGAGAGAAAGGCACTCGGATCAAACGGTGTGGTCATGTCAGGCGCTGGCGTCCACCATGCCGTGGCGCACCGCGAGCAGGGTCAATTCAACATCACTGCTGATGGCGAGCTTCTCGAAGATGCGATAGCGGTAGGTGTTGACGGTCTTGGGCGACAGGCACAGCTTGTCGGAGATCGTCTGTACCTTCTGGCAACCGACGATCATAAGGGCAATCTGGATTTCCCGCTCCGACAGCGCATCAAACGGCGAGTCGCTGGTGGGCTGGAAGGACTTGATAGCCAATTGCTGGGCGATCTGCGGGCTGATATAGCGCTGGCCGGCAAACACCAGGCGAATGGCCTGGACCATTTCCGCCAGGCCCGCACCTTTGGTGAGGTAGCCGGCAGCGCCAGCCTGCAGCAGGCGTGTCGGAAACGGGTCTTCCTCGCACACAGTCACCACCACGACCTTGATGTCCGGATGGCTGCGCAGCAATTTGGTCGTCGCGCCAAGACCGCCGATGCCAGGCATCTTGACGTCCATCAACACCACATCGGGTTTCAACTCCCGGGCCTTGATCAGGGATTCCTCGCCTGACTCGGCCTGACCGACTACTTGCAGGCCATCGATGTCAGCCAGCATTCGTGTAATGCCTGTACGAACGAGATCATGGTCATCGACTACTAGCACCCTAATCAAGCAGACACCTCGCGAAATGGTCTTATAGGTTGCTGAACACCTTAGCAAAAAACCAAGGCACAGACCTAATAGCACGCGTCATATAGAGAGAGATTGATTGGGCGACAGCCATCCGCCGGGCGGCGGATGGCTCAATTTGCTGGGCGAAGGGTCAGGAATCCTGGGGCTGGGGCTTGGGTTTTCCATTCATCGCAATCGAATGCTCGGCCAACGTCGAGGTCAGGCGACGGATCGCAGCCTGGTCTTCCTTGAACATTGCGCGATAGTCCCCGAGGACTTTCTCTTCAATCTGGCTCAGATTCTCCAATTGAATCGGCGTGGCTGCACCGGTCAACACGTAAAGTACATCCACGCCTCTTTGGGCGACACGAGACAGGTAATCCGCTTTAGGCGCACGCCCTCCACTTTCATATTTACCTTGTGCGTTGGCTTCAACGCCGCCGATTTCACCAAACACTTTTTGCGACAGGCCAAGCCGCTCCCTTTCTTGCCGTAAACGCGAACCGATTCCACTCATTTGGATGTATGATCCTATTTGGCACACCCCAAGAGGTGACACATTCATCTCTTATTAAACAAACTTGAACGGTTTTGAACTATGCCCGGAATCCGTACCGCTGCACAAGCCAAGGCCTGGCTGGAACATCAAGGAAAGTCAGTTCAAGCGTTCGCCCGTGAACATGGCGTAGATCCGGCAACCACCTATCAAGTGCTCGCTGGGCGCAAAAAGGGACGGCGTGGGGAAGCCCATAAGGTAGCGGTCCTTTTGGGCATGAAAGAAGGGATCATCCTTGCTGAGACGGGAGACCTGAACAACGATCAGGAAGTCGGCGCCTGAGGCCAGTATGCGCTTATAAGGAGTGGGTGCACGTTTTAGCTTGAGCGACAAACACGCTCCATACGCCAGAAGCAGTCTTCTTCACCTACGATGCTGAGCCCCATGCGCTGATAGAGCCTCCTGGCCGGGTTGGTCTTGAATACGGTCAAACGCAACAGTCCCAACGTTTGCGCCTTGAGCGCCATCTGCTCCAACACCCAGCCACCCGCGCCCAACCCGCGATACGCCTCGAGCAGATGCAACTCGCGAATATAGAGGGCCCGGCTGTCGCGGCTCAGGCTGATAAAACCCAAGACCCTGTCGTCCCGGCAAATCAGCCAGTTTTCCCGACCGGCCCAGGCCGTATCAAAGCCGTCGTTGGACCACCACAATCCGTACTGCACGTAGTAGCGGGCCATGGCCTCGTGGGTCAACTTCCGCGCAAAGGGAAGGTCCTGGTCCGTTGCAGCGCGCATGTGAAAAGCCATTAGAGAGCCATCACGTGGCTGACCCACCCCCCGCCATCGCGACGGGCAATCAGCAACGCATCCCCCACGCCAAGTACAGCAGCAAGCAAACGGCCATTGGCGGCCCAGATCGCACTGCGACCGGCGCAGGCCCAGCCACCCGACGGGCCGCCATGATTGGCCATCAACACCAGCAGGCCATGTTCAACGGCATAGCCTTGGAGCAGCGCACTGTCCGTGGCGTAGCCGCCCTCACTGATCAACACCCCGGCGGCATACACCGTGGCGCCCGCTCGCGCCGCGGCACGGGGATGGCTGGCGTGGGAAAAGTCTGCGCACACCGCCAGCGCAATCCGCTCATCCCCACGTTCAAGGACCGCACCGCCCTGCCCTGGGACAAACACAGCCTCTTCGCCGGCATGCAGATGCTGCTTGGTGTAGACCGCCAGGGAGCCATCCGCTCCCAGCACCAACGCACCGATCAGCACGCCCGCCTCTGGCGTCAGTCGGATCGGCATCCCCACCACCGCCGTCAGTCGCAGCTCACGCGCCATCTCGCGCAGGGGCGCCAGCACCTTATCCCCCGGCGCAATCGCCAATTCAGCGGCCAGCGACGGCTCATACCCCGTCAACGACAACTCGGGGAACACCAGTAATTGCACACCCTGTTCCGCCGCCGCGCGCATAAATGCGAGGTGCCGTTCAATATTGGCCGGGACATCGCCCGCGATGGAAATGGATTGAGCAGCAGCAAGAGTGAAGGCAGTCATGGTCGCGTCCAAGCAATCAGTATCAAAGTGCAAACAGCATATCGGCACTCCCCCCATAGCCGTAAGTCCCCCACTGCAATAGAAATTACTGATTGAATCTGCCTGCGTGCCTCGAGTAAGCTCCCCCATACATTTGGAGACACACCATGTTGCAACTCACCCACACTCAGGTTTGCCCTGCTGCCAGCGCCCAGCGCTCGGTGTCGGCTACCCGTGTGAACGGTTCGAGCGCACTGGTCAGCTTTTATTTTGGGTATTGGTTTAGCCACTGGCGCGCCTGATACCTGAAATCGGCGCCCACTTACCAAGGGGTCGCCTACCAGAGAAATCTAACCCCCGGTCGGCTCCCCGACCGGGGGTTTTGTTTTTTCAGGTCTCCATAAACTTTTCAACTTGATCAAGAACACTTAAAGGAATCCCGACATGAACTACGCCACCTATTACCGCTACGACATGTGCACTGCATGGCGATTTAGCCAGCTCCGCTCGGGACAGCCTGCCGCCTCCGATCGGTCACCTATCGGTGGCAAACCAACACACGTCGCCGATACGGCGAATTGTCGAACAACCCAGTAGGCCGAGCGCGCGGGAATAGCCCGCCGCTTGCCCAGGAAGCCTTGAATATGAACTCCTCCGTCGCCGCTCTGCCCCTCTCTGCCTTGAACAGTGCCAATGAAGCCCTGACCCAGCGCCTGCCCAGCTCGCTTGAGCTCAAGCACCAGTTGCCCCTCAGCCCGTTCCTCAACGAACAGATCCACGCCCACCGCCAAGCCGTGCGCGCCATCCTCAATGGCGAAGATTCACGCTTGCTGGTCATCGTCGGTCCATGCTCGATCCATGATCCGGAATCGGCGATGGAATACGCCCGCAACCTGAAGAAGCTGGCCCTCGACGTCGGCGACCAGATGCTGCTGGTGATCCGCGCCTATGTCGAAAAACCCCGCACGACGATCGGCTGGAAAGGCCTGGCCTACGACCCTCGCCTGGATGGCAGCGATGACATGGCCGCCGGCCTGACCCTGTCCCGCGAGCTGATGCGCGAAATGCTGCGCCTGGGCCTGCCGGTCGCCACCGAGCTGCTGCAACCCATGGCCGCCGGCTACTTCGATGACCTGCTCAGTTGGGTGGCGATTGGCGCGCGTACCACCGAGTCGCAGATCCACCGCGAGATGGCCAGCGGCCTGGGCATGCCCGTGGGCTTCAAGAACGGCACCGATGGCGGCGTCGCGATTGCCTGTGACGCCATGCGCTCGGCGTCTCACCCGCACCGCCACTTCGGCGTCGACAGCCAAGGCCATCCGGCGATCATCCAGACCCCGGGCAACCCCGACACCCACCTGGTGCTGCGCGGCGGGCATCACGGGCCGAACTACGATGTGCAGAGCGTGGCGCGGGTAAGACACGACCTGGCCAAGTCCAAGGTCACCCCGCGGATCATGGTCGATTGCAGCCATGCCAACAGCAACAAGGACCCGCTGCGCCAACCGGCCGTGTTCAACGATGTGTTGGAGCAGCGCTTGCAGGGTGATACCTCGCTGATCGGCATGATGCTCGAAAGCCATTTGTTCGAAGGCTGCCAACCATTGAGCCCGCCGATGAAATACGGGGTGTCGGTGACCGATGGCTGCCTGGGCTGGACCGCCACCGAGCAGTTGCTGCGTGCGGCTGCCGAGCGGCTGCGCGCTTAAGGCTGATGGATCGAGGCGCTGCTGCCGCAGGTACAGCGCCTCATGAGAACCTGCGGCACACAGGCCATTCGTGACGTGCAGGCAAGAGTCCTTTTCGGCGTCGACGGTGTTTCCGAAGCAACGACGAGGGGATACTCAACGCCATTGCCTACGGCCCTATTGGAGTTACCGATGTCTACCCTCACGCCAAAAGTCCCCACCTTCGGCCTCGGCACCTTTCGCCTGCAAGGCCAGGTGGTGATCGATTCCGTCAGCACCGGCCTGGAACTGGGCTACCGTGCCATCGACACCGCGCAGATCTACGAGAATGAAGCGGACGTTGGCCGGACCATCGCCGCCAGCGGCATCCCGCGGGACGAGCTGTTTATCACCAGCAAGATCTGGATCGCCAATCTTGCTGAAGGCCGGCTGATCCCAAGCCTCAAGGAAAGCCTGCACAAGCTCGAGACCGATTACCTGGACCTGACCCTGATCCACTGGCCATCGCCGGAAGACCAGGTGCCCGTCACCGAATTCATGGAGCAGTTGCTGGAAGCCAAACGCCTGGGCCTGACACGCCAGATCGGTGTTTCCAACTTCACCATCGCCCTGATGAAACAGGCCATCGCAGCCGTGGGTGCCGAGCACATCGCCACCAACCAGATCGAATTGCACCCTTATCTGCAAAACCGGCAGGTTGTGGATTTCGCCACCGCCAACGGTATCCAGATCACCTCGTACATGACCCTGGCCTACGGTGAAGTGCTCAAGGACCCGGTGATCCAGCAGATCGCCGAGCGTCATCAGGCCACCCCGGCGCAAGTGACCCTGGCCTGGGCTATGCAATCGGGCTATGCGGTCATCCCGTCCTCAACCAAGCGTGCCAACCTGCAAACCAACCTCAAGGCCCTGCAACTGACCTTGAGCGCTGCTGACATGGCGCACATTGCCGGGCTGGAACGGGGCCAGCGCTTGACCAGCCCCAAGGGCATCGCGCCGAAGTGGGACTAAACCCCCGCCACCGGTGTGCGGGATAACTCGCGCAGCCATGGCAACACCCGCAGGCCGGCAGTGGCCTCGGGGGGATCGATGATGTCCATGAAGTGTTCGAGATTGACGTTGTCCGGCACGCCGGGCAGCCGCACCAGCACCGCCGGCGTTACGCCAGGGTGTGCCCCCACATCCAGGTGATCGTAGACCAATACATGGCGCACCTGGGGCTGGGGCCCACAGGCCTGGGCCGTCAGCCCCGCATTGATGATCAGCACGTCGAAGGGTTCGGCCGGGATGGCCGTGAGTATCTGGACTTCCTCGAAGGTTTGTACCGGCACGATCCGGTGGTACCCCAACTGATTGAGCATTTTTTCGATATACAACCGTTGCAGGTGTTGTTCATCGGCAATCAGGATGGTCAGTGCTTTGTTCGGCATGGCAAACCCCTGGGCAGGCAGCGCTCGTCAGTGAGCGAGGCCCATTTTCCAGACATATCCCGAAGACAAAATCAGGCATGTTCCCCCTTCTTGTAGGAGTTCTCCCAAATCAACCGAATGACCACATTCCGCGGTCAAGCCCGATTGCGGTAACGGCCCAGGCTGTGATGCAACTCTTCGATGGCCTCTTCCAGCGCCGCTACCGCAGCGCCCAGTTCCCCGCTGTCACGTCGTTCACAGACGCTTTCCAGGATCTCGCAACAGTTGATCAACGCCTTTGCCCTGACCATACGCGCGCCCCCTTTGACCCGATGAGCCAGGTCATGGAGCCTGGCGAAATCAGCCTGGGATTTCAGCGGCTGCAACAGCGCACAGTCCTCGTTGAGGCTGCCGAGCAACGGCGTCAGCAGCTCGTCGAGAGCATCGTTATCACCCTCCGTCAGCGTGATCAGCGAGCTTAAGTCAAACGTAATCCCAGCCTCAGTCGTTGAAACGTCGGCGGTGCGTGACGCCAAGGCCAGGCGCAAGTCCTCAAGCCCGGTCGGCTTGAACAGGCAACCGTCCATGCCTGCTTGCCGGCAGCGTTCGGCTTCCTGCGGCAAGGCATTGGCGGTGAACCCGAGGATCAGGCACGGCGCCAACCCACGCTGGCGTTCCTGTGCACGAATATCACGCGCCAACGCGTAACCGTCCTTGAAGGGCATATTGCAATCGGTGATCACGCCGTCAAAATGCCCGGCCTGCCACAGTGAAAATCCTTGGGCGCCGTCCTCGGCCAAGGTGATGCGATGCCCCAGGAAACTCAGCTGTCGAGCCAGCAACAAGCGGTTGGCCGGGTAGTCATCCACCACCAGGATATTCAACCCGCGCGCTGGCGGAACGTGGGGGACCGGTACATTGGCAGGCACGGCCGAGGTCAGCGCCAGCGTCAACGTCACATCCACCCGCGTGCCCTTGCCCAGCACACTGCTCAAGTGCAATTGACCGCCCATCATCTCGCACAGGTTGCGACTGATCACCAACCCCAGGCCCGATCCGCTTCGCGCCGGCTGTTCGTTGTTGCTGCCCTGGATAAAAGGGTTGAACAAGCGCTGCTGATCTTCGGCACTGATGCCAATACCCGTGTCCTCCACCCACAACCGCAGGTGCAACTGGTCGTCGGTCAATACCGGTGCACCCTGGGCGCCCAGGCGCACCTGGCCGGAGGCGGTAAACTTGATCGCGTTACCCAACACATTGGACACCACCTGCTTGAAGCGCAGCGGGTCAACCAGCACCGGCCGGTCGATCAACGGGTCGAGTTCCACCTGCAGCACCAGGCCCTTGTCCCGCGCCAGCCCCTCGAACACCCGCGCCACTGAGGCCAGCAGTTCGTGCAGATTGGCCGGTTCCAGGCTCAGGGACAGGTGGCCGGATTCGATTCGCGCAATGTCGAGAATATCGCCGATCAACTCCAGCATGCTCCGGGACGCCACCGACGCAACCTCCAGCGCATCGCGGTCAGCCACCCCCTGCTCGGCGTTTTTCAGGGCCAGTTCGATCATGCCGATCACGGCATTCATAGGGGTACGGATCTCATGGCTCATGGTCGCCAGGAAGGTGGTCTTGGCACGGTTTGCGGCGTCGGCCTCCTCCTTGGCTTCCTGCAACTGCCCCAGCAAGCGCTGGCGCTCGCTGACATCCACCCAACCGGCGATCATGCCCACCACGCTGCCATTGCTGTCACGGTACGGGAGCATCCATTGGTAGATGGTCAACACCTCGCCGCCGGGCACCTTGAGCACGCGGTCATGAACCTGCGGCTCGCCCAACGCCATCAAACGCAAATAGTCGGCATGGAACGACTGGGCCTGGGGCGGGTTCCCCGTGTCGGTTTCCACCACGGTCTTACCGATGACGTCTTCCAACTTGAAGCCGAACACATCGAGGTAGGCATTGTTGCAGGCCATCAGGCGCCCCAGGCGATCGCGCACATAGATCGGATGCGGCGTGCCGTCGATCAACACACTCATGAACCGCATCTGGTCGCTCAACGCACGCTCGGCCTGGGTGCGCTTGCGAATCAGGCTGCGCAGGTAGAACACCCATCCCAGGGTGACCAGCAGCAGCAGCGCGGCCAAGCCAAACCCCTGGAGGATGATGTTGCGGTGACGTATCCAGTAGTTGTCTTCGATGATGATCTCGCTGCGCCAATGGTTGGTCAGCTCGTCCATTTCTTCTGGAGTAATGCTCAATAACGCCTTGTCGAGGATCGAGTACAGCTCCAGTTGGCTGCGGTTGACCCCAAAGGCAATGCGTGCAGGCTCACTCCCGACAGTGCTGGTGATGCGCAGCCGCTTGCGGTAATTGCGGGCGATCATGTAGCGCGCGCTCATCAGTGAAACCGCAGTCGCATCGACACTGCCGTTGACCACCAATTCCATGGCCTGCTCCGGGTTCTCCACGTCGACAAACCCGATGCCTGGGTAGTCCCGGCTGATTTGCCCGGCCAGGCTGTTGCCGCGAATAAGCGCCATGCGTTTGCCAGGCATATCTTCCAGGGTCACCAGATGCTCGTCGTGGGTGCGCACCACCAATACATAGGGACTGGACAGATAAGGGCGAGTAAAGCGGATCTTTTCGGACCGCTCGACACTGGGGGTGACGACCGCCAGCATGTCCACGCGACCGGCACTGGCCTGTTCAATTTGCCGCGGCAGCGAACTGCCCCGTTCCACATCAAACCTCAAGCCCGTACGCAGACTGATACGCGAGAGAACCTCGGAGCTCAATCCCTCGAATTGCTCTTGTTCGTTGAAAAAAGACAACGGCACGAATTTATCGAGCACCGCCACTTTCACCCGCGGGTGCTTCTCCAGCCAGCGCTGTTCACTTGCGCTCAAGCGCAGTTGCTCCGCCTCCAGGAACCCGCTGCCGCCGGCACCCCAACGGCGCAGGATTTCCATCTGCTGGTTGGCCGGAACAGCGGCCAGTGCGCTATTGATGATGCCCAACAGGCGGGTATTGTCCTTGGCGAATGCGAACCCGAAAGGGTTGACCTCCAATGCGGAGAAATCCGCCATACGCACGTTATTAAGGTGATTCTTGTTGATCAGGTAGCGGGTGCTGATGGCGTCGCCCAGGTACACATCCGCCTGGCCGAACGCCACGGCGCCAATGGCTTCGAAGGTCGAGGCAAACAAGTGCAATCGCGCATCGGGGTAAAAGGCCTGGACGGCCTCGGGCTGCATGTAGTGGTAGAGCATCGCCAGGCGCTTGCCTGCAAGGTCAGCCTTCAGCGCCTGGTTTTCTCCCGCACGCGTCACCAGCGCGGGTTGGTCATTGGCGTAGGATCGGGACAGCACCAGCTCCGGGTCGGCCGCCTCGAACCCGTTGGCCGATCCCACAAAATCCACGGCGCCGGTCTTCAGGGCTTCGATCACCTCATCACGGGTGTCGTAGCGCTTCACGTCGATGGTGATATTCAGCGCCTGGGCAACCAGTGCCGCAAAATCGGCCGTGATGCCCTCGAGCTCGTCATTGTTGCTCAAGTCAAAGGGCGCGTAGTCGGGGGCCGACACCCCCATCAGGAGCGTGCGGCGCTCGCGTAGCCAGCGCCAGTCGGCTTCGTCCAACACCACCGAGGGATTTTCAAGAGTGGAGTGACCCAGCAGTTTCAGATCGTGGGATTCCTCCAAGGCCATCACCGCCCAGGGCAACAGCCCCATCAGCAGGATGGCCGCGCGTTTCACCCGCCGGGAGGTGAGCATTTCAGATCAGATGATTGCGCTGGGCGAACTTGGACAGATGCACCACCGACGACATACGCAACTTCTCCTTGAGCCGCGTCTTGTAGGTACTGATAGTCTTGTGGCTCAACAGCATGTCCTCGGCAATATCCTTGTTGCCCAGGCCCAGGGCCAGCTTCTGCAGCACGGTCAATTCGCGATCGGATAACGCCTCCACCAACTCCTGCTCGGTCGATTGCAGGTCGTCGCGACGCACCGAACTGGTGGGCAGGCTGGGGAAGCAACTGTAGCCGGACCTGATCGCCCTGATCGCCTTTTGCAGCTCATCCAGTTCACCGGTCTTGGCAACAAAACCCATCGCTCCGGCGCGCATGCAGCGAGTGGAAAAAAACACCGCCAGATACGAGGTCAGTACCAGGATCCGGCAGGGTAACTCCAGCGCCTTGATCCGGCTGATCACCTCCAACCCACCGAGCTTGGGCATCGCCAGGTCGAGAATGACCAGGTCCGGACGTTCTTCGCGAGCAATCTGCATGGCATCAGCGCCATTACCCGCTTCGTAGATAGTATCGAAGCCTTCCTGCCTCAACAGATACTTCACGGTGGCGCGTATAAAAGGGTGATCATCCACGATTAAAGCTTTGTTGCTCATAAGACTCCCCTGGGAAGATCAGTACGCTTACATATCACTCGAGACCCCACTACCTGTGAAAAGTAACAGTTCCGACAAGCGGCACTGATTACTCGGTCAAACACCTCAGGCAGTACAGGCCCCTCCTTTTGAAAAACACAGTAAACATGTGAAGCCACGCCTTGATTCCTGAACAGGCGCAAGCGCGCAACCTTAGCAACCGCGTGTTTTTGCCAATGAAGGGATAATCTCGACTAAATGTAGGACTTTTCCTCAGCGTCCTCCATAAGCTACTCGGTGGTGCTGGGGCTCCAGAACGCCTGTACCACCAGGGTCGACCGGGAAATTCGCGTCACCAGGGCGTCCAACTCGTCACCGTCTACCGAGGTCACCGCCAGTGTGGCTTCGATTTCAACTTCCTCAGTGCCGAACGGCCGCACATCGACATCGCTGGCCGGGTAGTTACAGCGCGCCAGTTCGGCTTCCAGCAACGCCAATACCGCGGTTTGCTGGGTGCGCCGGGCAATCACATAGAGGATGTTGGTGACCTCCGCCGACACCACATCCAGCGGTTGGCGGTTGATGTTATTGACGATGGGCCGCAGCAGCGTATTGGCCGCCAGCACAAACAGCGTGCCCAACAACGCCTCGAGGACCAGGTCGGCACCGGCGCACGCCCCCACCGCTGCCGACGCCCAGAGCGTGGCGGCGGTGTTGAGACCGCGCACATTGCCTTCTTCGCGCATGATCACACCGGCCCCCAGAAAGCCGATGCCCGACACCACATACGCCACCACCCGCACGGCGCCTTCCGCACCGCCGAGACGGTTGGCCATGTCGACGAAAATCGCCGCCCCCACCGCCACCAGTACGTTGGTACGCAGGCCCGCCGTGCGTTGGCGGTACTGGCGCTCGAAGCCGATCAGGCCACCGAGGATAAACGCGGCGGTGAGGCTGACCAGGGTATCGACCAGGGAGTTGAGGTTGATATTGTCGATTGCTTGCATGGGAAACCGTCCCTGTTCACTGCCAGCCAAACTTACGGATGTAGTAGCCCTTCACCGCCTGGGTCAGCGCCATGTACGCCAGCAGGATCACCGGCAGGAACACAAAGTACAGCGACGGCAGCGCCTGCAATTTGAAGTAATGCGCCAGCGGCCCCATCGGCAGGAAGATCCCCACGGCCATGATCACAGCGGTCATCACCATCAACGGCATCGCCGCGCGGCTTTGCAGGAACGGGATTTTCGGGGTGCGGATCATGTGCACGATCAGCGTCTGGGTCAGCAGCCCCACCACGAACCAGCCGGACTGGAACAGCGTCTGGTGGTCAGGGGTGTTGGCATCGAACACATACCACATGAGTGCGAACGTGGTGATGTCGAAAATCGAACTGATCGGCCCGAAAAACAGCATGAACCGCCCCACGTCCCCCGGCTGCCAGCGTTGGGGTTTGGCGAGCATGTCCTCGTCGACGTTATCGAACGGGATCGCGATCTGCGAGATGTCATACAGCAGGTTTTGCACCAGCAGGTGCATCGGCAGCATCGGCAAAAACGGGATAAACGCGCTGGCCACCAGCACCGAGAACACGTTGCCGAAGTTGGAGCTGGCGGTCATCTTGATGTACTTGAGCATATTGGCGAAGGTGCGCCGGCCCTCCAGTACGCCCTCCTCCAGGATCATCAGGCTCTTTTCCAACAGGATGATATCGGCGGCTTCCTTGGCGATATCCACCGCGCTGTCCACAGAGATACCAATGTCTGCTGTACGCAGCGCCGGTGCGTCATTGATGCCGTCCCCCATAAAGCCCACCACATGCCCGTTGGCCTTGAGCAGGCGCACGATGCGTTCCTTGTGGCTGGGCGTCAGGCGGGCGAACACATTGGTGGTTTCCACGGCCTTGGCCAGTTGGGCGTCGGTCATGTCCTCGATGTCGTTGCCCATCAACAGGCCCTGTTGTTCCAGGCCCACTTCGCGGCAGATCTTGGCGGTGACCAGCTCGTTGTCGCCGGTCAGCACTTTGACCGCCACACCATGGGCTTTCAGCGCCTTGAGAGCGGGCGCAGTGCTTTCCTTGGGCGGGTCGAGAAATGCGACATAGCCGATCAGCGTGAGGTTGTTTTCATCCGCCAGGCTGTAAGTGTCGCGCCCCGGGGCCATCGGTTGCGCAGCCACGGCCACCACCCGCAGGCCTTCTTCGTTGAACGCGGCAGTGACCTGGCGAATGCGCGCCAGCAGGTCGTCGGTCAGCGCTTCGTTGACCTCGCCATGGCGCACGCTGTTGCACACCGAGAGGATCTCTTCCACCGCACCTTTGCAGATCAGCAGATGCGGCCGGCCCTGCTCGGCCACTACCACCGACATGCGGCGGCGGTTGAAGTCGAACGGGATTTCATCCACCTTCTGGAACGCGGTGCCGACCTTCAGTTCGCGATGCACCTCCACGTGCTCGAGCACCGCCACGTCCAGCAGGTTTTTCAGGCCGGTCTGGTAGTAGCTGTTGAGGTAAGCCATCTCCAGCACGTCGTCGGACTCCTCGCCCCACACGTCCACATGACGCGCCAGGAAAATCCGGTCCTGGGTCAGGGTGCCGGTCTTGTCGGTGCACAGCACATCCATCGCGCCAAAGTTCTGGATCGCATCCAGGCGCTTGACGATGACCTTCTTGCGCGACAGGAACACCGCGCCCTTGGCCAGGGTGGACGTGACGATCATCGGCAGCATTTCCGGGGTCAGGCCCACGGCAATCGACAGCGCGAACAGCAGCGCTTCGGTCCAGTCACCCTTGGTGAAACCGTTGATGAACAACACCAGCGGCGCCATCACGAACATAAAGCGGATCAACAACCAACTGACCTTGTTGACGCCGTGCTGGAACGAGGTGGTCGCACGGTCGGTGGCCGTCACGCGTTGGGCCAGCGCACCGAAATAGGTGCTGTTGCCGGTGGTCAGAATCACCGCCGTCGCGGCGCCGGACACCACGTTGGTGCCCATGAATAGGATGTTCTCCAGGTCCAGCGGGTTGCGGGTGTTGGTGTCGTGCTGCTGGGCGAACTTCTCCACCGGCATCGATTCCCCGGTCATCGCCGCCTGGCTGACGAACAGGTCCTTGGCGTTGAGCACGCGGCAGTCGGCGGGGATCATGTCCCCGGCCGAGAGCACGATCAGGTCGCCTGGTACCAACTGCTTGATGGGCAATTCAATGCGCTTGGCATCATCCCGGCGCAGCACCGTGGCGGTGTTGCTCACCATGGCTTTCAACGCATCGGCTGCCTTGTTGGACTTGGCCTCCTGCCAGAACCGCAGCAGCGTCGAGAGCACCACCATGGAGAAAATCACCGTGGCGGCCTTCATGTCCTCGGTCAGCCAGGAGATCACCGCCAGCAAGGTCAGCAGCAGGTTGAACGGGTTCTTGTAGCAATGCCACAGGTGCACCCACCACGGCAGCGGCTGCTCGTGCTCGACTTCATTGAGGCCGTATTGCACGCGCAGGGCGTCGGCTTCCAGGCCGCTCAAGCCCTCGGCATGGCTGCCCAACGTACCGAGCAATTGCACGGCACTGCTGTTGGCCGCGACCACCAGGGTTTGCGCCAGGGTGGGCGGCACTTCGCGGCTGACGCTGGCATCGGTGACGGTTTCGAGCATCGCCAGGCGGCGGAAATGCCGGGCGATATGCCGGGTCCGCAGGAAGCCGGCGAAGAACTCTTTCAACAGAGTGAGGTTCATGGTGTGTTACTCCTGCGCGAGGAAAAAACCTTCGTGCAGGTACTGCCTGTCCCACCGCGCCCGCTTCATAGGCACAGTCAGCCCGGCCCGCCCGCCGCAAAAGGCAGGCGCGTCCGTAGCATCCCGAGGTTAACCGGGTGCTGGTCAGCGTCGATGAGAGGGATCGCACAGGGGCCAGGACTGGCCGCTGTCGGGATGCCGCTTCTCGCTAGGTGGCGAGACAACGGCATCGAAAAAATGCGCGTTATCTTGCCAAGTATGTGCCGGTTACCGAGACCGGCCGACAACTGTCACTCGAACAAGTACCCACTGAGGGTCTCCGCTATTGATGAAAACGCGCGAAGCTTACGCCCCGATTTAAGGAGAGTAAACCGTAGGAAAGTTTCCATATGGTGAATAAGAGGATTCTTCAGGGAGGGTTCAGGAACCCCCATCCTGAAGCCGCCGATGCTTGAATGTGAGGTGGCAGGTTCGCCAGATCCCGTAGCAGCTGCCGAGCGCAAGCGAGGCTGCGTCAGCGGTTCGTCTGACACACCGCGAACGCAGCCTCGCTTGCGCTCGGCAACTGCTACGTACGAGGTGGTGGGCCAGGTTTTTGCGAAATTAATCGTCCCGCGTCAGCACTTCCAACAACTCAATCTCAAAGCGCAGATTGCTGTTGGGCTTGATATGCGCGCCCATCGACCGTTCGCCATAGGCAAGGTGCGCCGGCACAAACAACCTGCGCACCCCGCCGACCTGCATGCCCATCAAACCCTGGTCCCAGCCCTTGATCACCCGCCCGGTGCCGATCACACACTGGAACGGCTTGCCCCGCTCCCAGGACGAATCGAAGACCGTACCGTCTTCCAGGGTGCCGGTGTATTGAGTGGTGATCAGTGCGCCCTTGACCACGGCTTTGCCGGTGCCTGGTCGGGTGTCGGTGATCTGGAGTTCGTCGGGGCTCATGGGGTTCTCGTTGAAGGCGTAAAGGCTGGGGTTTTCCCAGAATCGGTGGGGTTTGGCAAGTGTAGGAACAGTCGCAGCTGTGACATTACACTTTAACTTGCAGGACGTTTCCGAGAGAATCCCAAGCGCTTGCGCCGCTCAAGCGAGGGAGCTTGCTTCCGTTGGGCTGCGCAGCGACCCCGTTGCTTTAGTACTGCCCCCCACAAAAATCCCGTAGATATAGCGTCGGCCCGACTTGAACACGCCATAAGCCGATACAGAGTGCTCGCTTGTGCTTACTTACGCAGAGAGCTCACGCAGCGCTGCCGTCGCCAAAAAACCTGACCGCGATGCATAGCGATGATCCTTTTGCACACGCTCGTCAATCCGCTGCAAGAGGTGTTCCGGCAGAGAGGCATTGAACCGCACTGATTTCCCCAGATAAGGCGTGAGGTCAAAGTCGACTATCGCCCAGACACCACCGGCAAAATCCGGATTACCCAAATGGGCATCAACCTCCAGCGCCTGAGGAAGCTGTTCCTGATCGGCAACCAGGCCTTCGAGGTGCAGAGCCAATGCCTCACGTACATTGTCCAGCGCTTCGGAAAAAGACCCGCCCGCCGAGAAACACCCCGGCACATCAGGGACGGTCACGCTGTAATCCGAATCAGCATCTTTGTGTACTACCACTGGGAATTTCATTGTTCCTCCTCTGACCGAGCCCGTGGGAGCTCGCCCAATTCATCCAGCAGGCAATTATTTGAGACCGGCTGATTTGAAAATACTGTGCAGAGTGCCCTTGGCAATCTCTGACTTGGGATGAGGGACGGTGACTCTTCCCCGCTTCATGGGGTGCTTGAACTGATGATGACTGCCCTTCACTGCCACCTCAAACCAACCATCCGCAACCAGCAGGTCAATCACCTCTCGACTTCTCATCGCCTCACCCTTAGGTGTGTATATTACACACCACCAAATGGCAATGCGTTTTTTGTACACACGAGACACACCAATAAAAAAAACCGCTCAACCGTCAAGCGGGCTTGTGTGACGTAATGATGACGGTGTCCAAAACCCTTATGCCAGCGCACTAGTGTGAGTTTTTGTGCCCCGATCTTTTGTCGACCGTGCTTTCGGTCATGCACCTGGTGGACTGTTGCTTCAGCTCATCGACCTTTTGGATGGCCTGCTTATAAGCCTGGGCGTAATTGTCGACGATGTGGGTCGCTTCCTCTTTGCTATTGCCGGTACGGGCGGCAACGATGTTGACCACTGCGTCTCTATCCTCCGCCTTCAACGCAGGTTCACCAAAGGCTTTCACACGCTCGAACCATTGTTTCAGCGCGTCGCCCGCTTGAGCAGTACACCGTGCAGGCCACCGCGATCCTTTTACAGTGATTGACCGTCTCAGTCTGGCGAGCCCAACACTCTCTCATCCTCGCGCAAAGACACCAGACCACCTGGTGCATTCGCACCCCACGCCGCGTAATTGCCCTGCACTATCCTGACACCGGGCTGTCGTACTTTCATGCGTCTAAAACCCGGAGAAACCATGACCCAGGATGTCCTTGCCAAAGAAACCAACCGCCGCCAGCTGCAGCAGATCATCTCCGGGCTGTCCGATGGGATCATCCTTGTAGAGGTGGACCAAACGATCCTCTGGGCCAATGAAGCCGCGCTGACCATGCACGGGGTGGATGACGTGGCGGCACTGGGCAGCAATGCCCGGGAATACGCCGAACGCTTCGCCCTGCGCTATCGCAATAATCATCCCTTGCCCCTGGAGAATTACCCCCTCGCCCGCGCGGCGGCAGGCGATGAATTCAGTGACGTGGTAGTGGAGGTCATGCCCACCGCCGATGAAGAAAAAACCTGGGTGCACCGCCTGCGCAGCCTGGTCATCAGCGATTCCCATGGCACGCCTGAATTGCTGGTGCTGATCCTCAGCGACGCCACCGAATGGGCCAGCGCCGAACAGCGCTTCGAAAAAACCTTCAACGCCAACCCGGCGCCGGCGGTGATCTGCCGCCTCAGCGACCTGCGCTATATCAAAGTGAACCAGGGCTTCCTGGAGATGACCGGCTACACCCGCGACCAGGTGATCGGCCGCTCCGTGTATGAGCTGGACGTGCTGGAGCATGCCGAGCGCAGGGAGCTGGCCGTTCAGCGCCTGGGGGAAGGCGCGACCATCCCGCAGATGCAGGCCGAGCTGAAACTGCCCGGAGGCGGCAGCAAACTGGTGATCGTCGCCGGCCAGCCGCTGGACATGAACGAGGAAGACTGCATGCTGTTTTCCTTCACCGACCTGGAGCCACGCCGCAAGGCCGAGATCGCCCTGCGCCAGAGTGAAGAGCGCTTCGCGAAGTCGTTTCGCCTGACGCCGGTGCCCACCTTGGTGTGCAACGCCGCCAACCGGCAGGTGGTGGATATCAACGAAGCATTCATGACCATTACCGGGTACACCAGTGAAGAGCTGATCGGTAAATCCGTCGAAGACATCAACTTTATCGACAGCCAGCAGGCGGCCGCGCAGTTGTTCGCCACCCTGGAGAAAGCCGGCAACCTCGATGGCCAGGACCTCAAGGTGCGCAAGAAAGGCAACGAGGTCATCGACTGCGTGGTCTCGGCGGACACGGTGACCATTCAGGATGTCCCCTGCTACCTGCTGGTGATGATGAACATCACCGAACGCAAGCGCTCGGAACTGGAGTTGGTGGCGGCCATCGAGGAAGTGATGCAGGACGCGTCCTGGTTCAGCCAGACCCTGATCGAGAAACTGGCCAATGCCAAGAGCGTCAACAGTCCCAACCTGCCGAACGTGGCCTTCACCGACCTGACCGCCCGTGAGCGCGATGTACTCGGCCTGATCTGCGAGGGCCTGGCCGACAAGGAGATCGCCTCACGCCTGAAATTGGCGCCCAACACGGTGCGTAACCATGTGGCCACGGTGTACTCGAAACTGGGGGTGCATAGCCGTAGTGCAGCGATTGTCTGGGCCCGTGAACGCGGGCTGTTTGCCGGTGAACTGCGGGTCAAGAAAAGCCGATAAAAGTGCAAATGCACTAGTGCGGCTAGTGCGAATTCGCCTTATCCCGCGCAGTCCCAATCCCTAACCTTCAGGGTGTGAGTACAGGGCTTTCAACCTGTGCCGTCGTAAAACGACACCCTGAAGGAACCCACATGTTTACGCTCTCTCAACTGCGAAATTGCATCGAAGAAGGCCTCGCGCCGCTGACATGCGAGTTCACCCTGTGCCGGGATGCGTCGCTGACCCTCAAGGTCTACGACGCCGACACCGGCCGGGTGGACCTGGTGGTGACGGGGATCAGCACCAACCGGCTGCAGACCCCGCAAGACGTGGAAAAGATGGTGGAAGAACTGCGCTACGAACTGCAAAGCAACAACATGGGCAAGGTCACGCTGGAAGACGCGCCTTCAACGACGAACCAATGAAATAGAACACCCCGCCCGCGACGATGAACGCCCCCAGCATGTAGAACATGTAGTGGGCCGGCAGGCTGGCCAGCACCAGCCCGCACAACACCGGCCCCAGCGCCGCCCCCAGGTTGGACAGGTTCTGTGCGCCGTAGTACATGCCGCGCAGGTGGTCCGGGGCGATCCGGTCGATAAACATGTATTCGGCCGGGAACACGATGATTTCCCCTACGGTAAATACTGCCATCGCCAGCACCCACCACAGCACGCTGGTGGACAGCGCAAAACCAATCAAGCCCAGCATGAACATGCCCAGGCCGGCAATCAGCCATTGGCTGAGGTAACGGTGGGAAATACGTCGACCAATCACGTATTGCAAGGCGATCACCAGCACGGCGTTGGTGGTGAGCACGGCACTGATGACGGTGTAGGTGTATTCAGCACTGGTGGTGGTAACCAGGTACTGCGAGAGGTAGGCGGTGAACTGGCCGAACACCACGGCGCTGAGCACACCCCCAAGGGTGAAGCACACCAGGCGATGGTCACGCAGCAGCACGCGGCCGACGGCCAGGAACGGCACCGGCTTTTGCGTCACATCGATGGTCGCCAGGGTGCGATCGCCCCAGCGCCAGTACAGCAGGAAAAAACCCGCCCCCAACAACGCCGACAGGATGAACGGCAGGCTGATGTCCAGCTTGGCCACCATCGCCCCAAAGAACGGCCCCGCGGCATAGCCGATATTGGTCAGGGTGTACTTGATGGAAAACACTTCGCTGCGTGCATCTTCCGGCAACAAGCTGGCAAAACCGGCCTTTACCGCAATATCGATGACCGCGTAGGCCAGGTTGATCAGGATCAGGCAGCTGTAGAACGCCCAGATGTTCTGCGCCAGCACCGTACCGATAAAACCCAGCCCAAACAGCACGCTCAACCCCAGCAACAGTCGATAACTGTTGATGCGGTCGACCAGAAAACCGCCATATACGCTGAGCAGCGAGCCAAGGATCAACGAGCTGCCGATCACCAGCCCAACCTGGGTGATATCGAGGGCAAATTGGCGGGTGAGGTAGATCACCAGGTAGGGAAAGGTAATCGCCTTGGCCAGCGTCAGCAGCAACGTGGCGGACAACAACAGGTTCACGGCGCGGGGGTAGTTTCTTATTGTGGCAAGCATCCTGCTCTCTTTCGTCTAAGGTAACGCGGTCTTGATGGCCGGTTACCTTAACGCAAGAGCGAGGAAAAAACGCGGGTCATTTCTTGACGGGCGTGATCTCCAGGATGGTGCCGTTGGTGGTTTTGAGCAGCACGAACCTGTCGCCCACACGGGCCCACTGGCTGTCGGCTTCAGGCTGCTTGAGACCGCGTTTCTTCCAGTCGCTGACCGCCGACTCCTTGCGCATCAGGATGTCCGGGGCACGGTCGCCTTCTTTCAAATCACGGGTATTGATGTTCGAAGGCTGCACGGTTTCCTGGGGAGTGTCGCCGGCCTGCACGACAAAGCTGGCGGTGGACAGGCTGGCGGCGACCAGGACACAGGCAGCGAGGGTTTTGGACTTCATGGGTGCTCCTTCAATGAATGATGCGTACCCAGGTTCCGACCGCAGGCGCATGAAATCATTCAGCCTGTTGAACCTTGATCCCCTGTGATGAGCATAGGTATCTACACAACTTTTCAGACCCTGACAAATCTCCCTGCCCATTGCCGCCATGAAATAAATCCTGTAATTTTTCATGAAATTATTAGATATAAATTTCATGAACCAGCAAGAAGAACTCGACGCCCTGGCGATCCTGATCCACGACCTGCGCAAGTACAAGAAGCTCACCCTCGCCCAACTCGCACAGAAAATCGAGCGTTCGGTGGGCTTCCTGTCCCAAGTGGAACGGGGCTTGTCGCGTCCGACCGTGGCGGATCTCACCGCCATCAGCCATGCCCTCGACGTGCCCACCACCTATTTCTACAGCCTGTCCAAACCCAAGGCCGTGAGCTGGGTCACCCGCCCCAACGAACGCCGCACGGTGTATTACGCCAATGGCATCACCGACATCCTGGTGTCCCCCAGCATGAATGGCGCCTTCTCGATGCTCGACAGCCTGCTGGCCCCGGGTGCCAATAGCGGTGAACAAACCATGAGCGACCGCGCCGAGCAGGCCGGATTTGTACTGGAAGGGGAATTGACGCTGTGGGTAGAGGGCGAGGCCGATTCGGTCACCCTCGGCCCCGGTGACAGCTTCCACCTGGCCAGTTTCGCCCACTGCCGCTACGCCAACCTCACCGACCTGCCCGCCCGCGTGCTGTGGGTTTACAACTAGGAGCAACACCCGTGAAAAGCCAAGCCTCCACGTTACTGGCCGAAGTACGGACCTTTCGCCAGAACCATCCCGACGTGCGTTATGTCGACCTGATTGCCCTGGACATCCCCGGGCATTTCTACGGCAAGCGCTACCCCATCGAGATACTGGAAAAGGTCGCCGCCGGCAGCCCCTTGAAGCTGCCGCAGAACGCCGTGCTGCTGGGGGTTCAGGGCGGGCTGTTCAAGATCGGCGACTACTGCTTCCACGACGGCGACCCGGATGCCAACCGCCGCCTGGTGCCCGGCACGCTCAAGCCGGTGAGCTGGGAGTCGCAGCCTTTGGGGCAGATGTTGATCACCTCGGACGGCACCGAGGCGCCGATCGAATTCGAACCTCGCGAAGTCCTGGCCAAGGTGCTGGAGCGCCTGCACCACAAAGGCATTCACCCGGTGGTGGCCTTCGAACTGGAGTTCTACCTGTTCGACAAAAAACTCGACAACGGCCTGCCGCAATTCGCCCGTGACCCGCTCAGCGATGACACCGACGACCAGCCCAACCTGCATATAGAACGGCTGTCGCGCTTCAGCGAAGTGCTGGACGACATGGCGCAGACCGCCAAGGACCAGGGCATCGACATCACGGTGATCACCGCCGAACTCGGCCCCGGCCAGTTCGAGATCAATTTCGGCCACCTCGACGACGGCATGCGCGCCGCCGACTGGGCGGCCCTGTTCTGCCGCAGCACCCGTGGCGTGGCGCTGAAACACGGCTACCGCGCCAGTTTCATGGCCAAGCCTTACCTGCAATTTCCCGGCAGCGGCATGCATGTGCATGTCAGCCTGTACGACGGTGCGGGCAACAATATGCTCGCGGCGCACCAGCAGCAACCCCTGCGCCATGCCGTGGCCGGTTGCCTGGAGTTGCTGCCCCACTGCATGCCGATCTTCTCGCCCAACCACAATGCCTTCCGCCGCCTGGGCGGTACGGTCAACGCGGCCACCCGCGCCTGCTGGGGGTTTGAAGACCGCGACGCGTGCGTGCGCATCCCCGACTCCGACCCGCGCAACCTGAGGATCGAACATCGCCTGGCCAGTGCCGACGCCAACCCGTATCTAGTGCTGGCGGCGATCCTGGTCGGCCTTGAACATGGCCTTGAAGCCGGGCGAGAACCTATCGCGCCACTGAACGAGGACCGCAGCAGCGGCACCGACTTCCCCGTGGAAATGCTCGATGCCGTGCGCGCCATGCAGCATCAGCCGGTAGTGCGCGATAAGCTGGGCGCCGAATTTGTCGACGTGTACTGCGAGAACAAACGCCAGGATCACCTGGCCTTTCAACAAGAAATCCATGCGCGGGAATACCGCTGGTTTCTCTAACGACGGAATAACCGATGACCGACCAAAGCGCCCCGGCCCTCAAGGAAATCTTCAACCTCGAACGCCTGCAACACATCGCCAGCGAGATGACCGCGGTGTACCCGGCGTTCGACGCCAAGGGGTTTCTCAAGCATGCCAAGGCCGGGCTCGCCGAGTTATCGGTGATGCAGCGTATGGCGCGGGTCAGCGAAAGCCTGCACGCGGTGATCCCGCTGGACTATGCCCAGACCCTCAAGCTGCTCTACGCCCTGGCCCCGCGCCTGAACAGCGGGTTTGTCAGCCTGTGCCTGCCGCACTACGTGGCGAGCTACGGCCTGGATGACTTCAAACGCTCCATGGCCGCGCTCAAATACTTCACCCCCTTTGGCTCGGCTGAGTTCGCCATAAGACCCTTCTTGCTCCACGACTTCGAACGCACCTTGGCGGTCATGCAAACCTGGTCGCGGGATGACAACGATCACGTGCGCCGCCTCGCCAGCGAAGGCTCGCGCCCGCGCCTGCCGTGGTCGTTTCGCCTGGCCAAGGTGCAGGCCAACCCCGAGCTGTGCGCGCCGATCCTCGATAACCTCAAGGCCGACAGCAGCCTCTACGTACGCAAATCCGTGGCCAACCACCTCAACGACATCACCAAGGACCACCCGGATTGGGTGCTCAGCCTGATCGAAGGCTGGAACCTGGATAACCCGCACACCGCCTGGATCGCCCGCCATGCGCTGCGCAGCCTGATCAAGCAGGGCAACACCCGCGCGCTGACGATCATGGGCGCAGGCGCCAAGGCCGAGGTGAAGCTCCATCACCTGAGCGTGACGCCGGCGGTGATCACCCTGGGCGAGCGGATCAACCTGTCATTCAGCCTGGAATCCACCGCTGCCACTGCACAGAAACTGGTGGTGGACTATGCCATCGACTACGTCAAAAGCGCCGGGCACAGCGCGACCAAGGTGTTCAAGCTCAAGGCGTTTACGCTGGGCGCGGGTGAACGGCAGAGCATCCGCCGCGAGCAGCATATTCGCGCGTTGACCACGCGCAAGCACTATCCCGGCAGGCATGCGGTGCATGTGCTGGTGAATGGAGAGCGATTGGGCAGTGCCGAATTCGAATTGAGGGATTAATCCGATTCAACCAACACCACAGATCAATGCGGGAGGGTTTCTTCAGCTGGATTCGCCGAGCAACAGTGGCTGCTCCCGCGCGCACAATTCCACCACGTAGTCCCACAACACCCGCAACCGCACCGACTTGTGCAACTCCCGGCGCGAGCTGATCCAGTAGCTGCGCTGGATCCCCTCCCCCGGCAGCAACGGCACCAACTGCGGGTCACCCGACGCCATGAAGCACGGCAACACCGCAATCCCCAATCCGGAGCGTGCGGCCTGGTGCTGGGCGATGACGCTGGTGCTGTGGAACACCACCTTGGGGTTACGGCAGAAACTGCTGAGAAACTTCAGCTCCTGACTGAACAGCAGGTCATCGACGTAGTCGATCCAGGCGTGGGCGGCGAGGTCTTCGCGTTTTTCGATCGGGGGATTGCGGTCCAGGTAAGCGCGGCTGGCATAGAGCGACAGGCGGTAATCGGTGAGTTTGCGCGTGACCAGTTGATCGACGCTGGGGCGTTCGAGGTGGATGCTGATTTCCGCCTCGCGGTTGAGGATGCTGACGAAGCGCGGCACGGCGAGCAGTTCCACTTCCAGGCCAGGATAGCGTTCGAACAGCCCGCCCATGCGGCCGGCGAGGAACATCACCCCCAACCCTTCGGCCACCCCGAGGCGGATCTTGCCCAGGGGCGCAGCGGCGTGGGTCAATTCGTCCTCGGCCAACAGCGCGACGTTTTCCATGGCCTCGGCGTGTTTAAGCAGGGCTTCGCCGGCGGGGGTCAGTTCGTAGCCCTGGGCGTGCTGCACGAACAGCGCGGTGCCGAGGCTCTTCTCGATGGCTTCGATATGCCGGGCCACCGTGGCGTGCGTGGTTTTCAGGCGCTGCGCGGCGGTGAGCAGGCGGCCGCTGCGCTGCAACTCCAGAAAATACCGCAGGTCATTCCAGTCGAACATGTCGCCTCCATTGCATGGCCCGGATAGCGCTGTTTAAAAACGCACAGCAGCTGGGTAAAAACTAACATTTTTAAGACGAAAACTAACAACTAGGATGGAGCCAATAAGAAAAACAAGCGAGACCTCAGATGCCCATTGCAGCTGCTGAATACGATTACGTGGTAGTAGGCGCCGGCCCCGCAGGCTGCCTGCTCGCCAATCGACTGTCCGCCAACCCCGCCCACCGCGTGCTGCTGCTTGAAGCCGGTGGCCGCGACAACTACCCCTGGATCCATATACCCGTCGGCTACCTGTTCTGCATCGGTAACCCGCGCACCGACTGGTGCTTCAAGACCGAAGCCCAGGAAGGCCTGCAAGGCCGTGCGCTGAGCTACCCACGGGGCAAGGTGCTCGGCGGCTGCTCATCCATCAACGGCATGATCTACATGCGCGGCCAGGCCCAGGACTACGACGGCTGGGCGGCGGCAGGTAACGATGGCTGGGCCTGGAAAGACGTGCTGCCACTGTTCAAGCAGAGCGAAAACCATTTTGCCGGCAGCTCGGAATTCCACAGTGACGGCGGCGAGTGGCGAGTCGAACAGCAGCGGCTGCATTGGCCGATCCTGGACGCCTTTCGGGATGCTGCGGCGCAAAGCGGCATTGCCACGATCAGCGACTTCAACCAGGGCGATAACGAAGGCTGCGGCTACTTTCAGGTCAACCAGAAGGCCGGGGTGCGCTGGAACGCGGCCAAGGCGTTTCTCAAGCCGATCCGCCAGCGGCCCAATCTCACCGTGCTGACCGAGGTCGAGGTAGACCGCGTGGTCCTGGAAAACGGCCGCGCCTCGGCCGTGATCGGGCGTCAAAACGGCCAGCCAGTGAGCTGGAAGGCCCGCAAGGAAATCGTGCTGTGCGCCGGCTCCGTGGGCTCGCCGGGCATCCTGCAACGCTCGGGGATCGGCCCGTCCAGCGTGCTCAAGCCGCTGGGCATCGATGTGCGGCATGAACTGCCGGGCGTCGGCGGCAACCTGCAGGATCACCTGCAGCTGCGGCTGATCTACAAGCTGGAAAACGCCCGCACCCTGAACCAGATCGCCGGTACCGTATGGGGCAAGATGGGCATGGGCCTGCGCTACCTGTATGACCGCAGCGGCCCGCTGTCGATGGCGCCCAGCCAGCTCGGCGCGTTTGCCCGCTCGGGCCCGGAACAGACCTCGGCCAACCTCGAATACCACGTGCAGCCGCTGTCCCTGGAACGCTTTGGTGAACCGCTGCATGGGTTCCCGGCGTTTACCGCCTCGGTCTGCGACCTGCGCCCGCAAAGCCGTGGCCGCATCGATATCCGCTCGGCCAACCCGGCGGATGCGCCGCTGATCCGGCCCAACTACCTCAGCCACCCGGAGGACCTGCGGGTGGCCGCCGACGCGATTCGCCTGACCCGACGCATCGTCGCCGCACCGGCCCTGAGCCAGTTCAAGCCGGTGGAATACCTGCCCGGCGACGCGCTGCAAACCGAAGAGCAACTGCACGAAGCGGCCGCGCGTATCGGCACGACGATCTTCCATCCGGTCGGCACCTGCCGCATGGGCAGCGATAAAGACGCGGTGGTCGACGCCCAGTTGCGCGTGCATGGCGTGCCCGGCCTGCGTATCGCCGATGCCTCGGTCATGCCGCGCATTACCTCCGGCAATACCTGTTCACCGACGCTGATGATCGCGGAAAAAGCCGCGCAGCTGATCCTTTCGCCGAACACTGTAGGAGCGAGCTTGCTCGCGAAAAACGCAAAAGCGCCGCTGCCCTCCGGGTTTCCCGCGTAATTGTTGACAACGTTCGCGAGCAAGCTCGCTCCTGCAAGGAACTGAGAAATAGCGGCGCTGAGCCTGGCGCCGACAGTGGAACAACAATAAATAATCACTGTGAGGGCTTCCCGATGTCAGAACATGCTCAAACCCTGGGCTCGGCCACCAACGCGAGCACCGGTAACGAATCAAGAAAAGTCATCTTCGCCTCGTCCCTGGGGACGGTGTTCGAGTGGTATGACTTTTTCCTCTACGGCGCCCTGGCGGCGGTGATCAGCAAGCAGTTCTTTGCCGGGGTCAACGACACCACGGCGTTTATCTTTGCCTTGATGGCCTTTGCGGCCGGCTTTGTGGTGCGCCCGTTCGGCGCGCTGGTGTTCGGCCGCCTGGGCGACATGATCGGGCGCAAGTACACGTTCCTGGTGACCATCATCCTGATGGGCGTGGCGACCTTCTGCGTCGGCCTGCTGCCAACCTACGCCAGCATCGGCATCGCGGCGCCGATCATCCTGATCGTGCTGCGCATGCTGCAAGGCCTGGCATTGGGCGGCGAGTACGGCGGTGCGGCCACCTATGTGGCCGAACATGCGCCGGCCGGCAAACGCGGCCTCAACACCAGCTGGATTCAATCCACCGCGACCCTGGGCTTGTTGCTGTCGTTGCTGGTGGTGCTGGCATGCCGGTACTTCACCGGCGATCAGTTCGAAGTCTGGGGCTGGCGTATTCCGTTCCTGTTTTCCATTGTGCTGCTGGGTATTTCCACCTGGATCCGCATGAGCCTGCACGAGTCGCCGGCATTCCTGAAAATGAAAGAGGAAGGCAAGGCCAGCAAGGCGCCGATCCGTGAGTCCTTCGGTAAATGGGAAAACCTCAAGGTGGTGCTGATCGCGCTGTTCAGCATCAACGGTGGGCAAGCGGTAACGTTCTACGCGTCGCAGTTCTATGTGCTGTTTTTCCTCACGCAGTTCCTGAAGATGGACCCGGCCCTGGCCAATATGCTGCTGATCATCAGCGTGGTGATTGGCGCGCCGTTCTTCGTCTTCTTTGGCTGGCTGTCGGACAAGGTCGGGCGCAAGCCGGTGCTGATGCTCGGCCTGCTGCTGGCCACCGCGCTGTACTTCCCGATCTTCAAGGGCCTGGCGCACTACACCAACCCGGCGATGGACCAGGCCAGCCGCCAGGCACCGATCACCGTGCTGGCCGACCCGGCCACCTGTACCTTCCAGTTCGATCCGGTAGGCAAGGCGAAATTTGACAGCCCGTGCGACAAGGTCAAGACCTTCCTGGTCAAACAAGGCCTGCCGTACAGCAGTGCCGCCGCCCCGGCCGGCAGCCCGGTGCAGGTCAGCGTGGGTGAAGTGCGCATCGACGGCTTCGACGAGGCAGCGCTGCGCGGTGCAGTGGCCCTGGCCGGCTACCCGACTTCGGCGGATGTGGCGCAGGTCAACAAGGTGATGGTGGTGGTGCTGATCGTGGTACTGATCCTGATCGCCGCCATGTGCTACGGCCCGCTGGCGGCGCTGATGGTGGAACTGTTTCCGACACGTATCCGCTACACCTCGATGTCCCTGCCCTACCACATCGGTAACGGCTGGTTTGGCGGCTTCCTGCCGACCGTGTCGTTTGCGCTGGTGGTGTACACCGGGGATATCTTCTATGGCTTGTGGTACCCGGTGGTGGTGACGGGGGTGAGCCTGATTGTCGGATTGTTTTGCCTTAAAGAAACGCGGCATGTGGATCTCGACAACAATTAAACCGATCGCCTGAACACAGGAGATCCCTTGTGGGAGGAGGCTTGCTCCCGATAGCGGTGGTTCAGTCACAGTTGCGTTGACTGATATGGCGCTATCGGGAGCAAGCCCCCTCCCACATTTATTTCCGCAACGCTTACACGAATTGCTGTACATCCATACAGATAATAGTTGCTCAAATTCCTCTGACTGAGCATCCTGCAAAGCATCAACCCGATCTGATGTGATGACCATGCGGCTGTACCTCTGTGAAAAACCCTCCCAGGCCAAGGACATCGCGGCCGTGCTCGGCGCCGGTCGCCGCGGCGACGGTTGCTGGTTGGGCAATGGGGTCACCGTCACCTGGTGCATCGGCCACCTGCTGGAAACCGCCCCGCCCGACGCCTACGACGCCAAATACAAACGCTGGGTGCTGGCCGACCTGCCGATCGTCCCGGAAAAATGGAAGATGCTGGTCAAGCCCAAGACCGCCAGCCAGTTCAAGGCCGTCAAGCGCCTGCTGGGGGAAGCCCAGGAACTGGTGATCGCCACCGACGCCGACCGTGAAGGCGAGATGATCGCCCGCGAACTGGTCGAGCATTGCCGCTATCGCGGGCCGATCCAGCGGTTATGGCTGTCGGCACTGGACGATGCCTCCATCCGCAAGGCCCTGGCGGCGCTCAAGCCCGGCGCCGAAACCTTCAGCCTGTACCACTCGGCCCTGGGCCGCTCCCGCGCCGACTGGCTGATCGGCATGAACATGAGTCGCCTGTTTACCCTGCTGGGGCGTCAGTCCGGCTATCAGGGCGTGCTGCCGGTGGGCCGGGTGCAAACACCGACCTTGCGCCTGGTGGTGGACCGCGACCGCAGCATCGCCGACTTCGTGCCCGTGGCGTACTGGGCCATTGATGTGGACCTGCACCACCAATCCATGACGTTTACCGCACAATGGCGCGCGACCGAGGATGCCTGTGACGACCAGGGCCGCTGCCTTGACCCGCAGTTGGCCCGGGACGCTGCCGACGCCATGAGCAACGCCGCCAGCGCACGCCTGATCAAGCTGCGCACCGAACGCATGCGCGAGGTGGCCCCCCTGCCCTTCGACCTCGGCACCCTGCAGGAAATCTGCTCGAAGAAGCTCGGCCTCGGTGCCCAGGAAACCCTGGATATCGCCCAATCCCTCTACGAAACCCACAAGGTCATCACCTACCCCCGCAGTGACTGTGGTTACCTACCATTGAGCCAGCACAGCGAGGCGCCGAAGATTCTCGCCGCATTGGGCCGTGCGGATGCAGCAGTCAATGAGCTGATGCCGCATATCGATCCCCAGCGCCGCTCACGGGCGTGGAACGATGCCAAGGTCAGTGCGCACCACGGCATCATTCCCACCGGCGCCGGCAAGGACGTCGGCCAACTCACCGGCAAGCACCGTGCGGTCTACACCTTGATTCGCGCGCGCTACCTGGCGCAGTTCCTGCCCAACCATGAATACGATCGCACCCAGGCGGATTTCGACTGTGCGGGCCAGGCGTTGCGTGCGGTGGGCAAAGTGGTGATCGAACCGGGCTGGAAACGTGCCTTGCCCGAAGCCCTGGCACCGGCAAAGGGCCGTGAAGCACCGGCCCCCCAGGCCTTGCCGACACTGGTGCAGGGTCAGGATTACGCGGTAGCCAAGGTCAACCTCAAGGACCTGTGGACCCAACCACCCAAGCCCTTTACCGAAGGTGACCTGATCAAGGCGATGAAAAACGTCGCCAAGCTGGTGGAAGACCCGCTGCTCAAGCAAAAGCTCAAGGACACCACCGGCATCGGCACCGAAGCCACTCGCGCGGGGATTATCCAGGGGTTGCTCGACCGGGGTTACCTGGTGAAGAACGGCAAGGCGCTGTCGGCCACCCCGGCAGCCTTCAGCCTGATCGACGCGGTACCCCGCGCCATTGCCGACCCCGGCACCACCGCGATCTGGGAGCAGGCGCTGGACATGGTGCAAAGCGGTGAGATGAGCCTGGAAGAATTCGTCGCCAAGCAGGCGGCGTGGATGAGCAAGCAAGTGGCGCGTTGCAACGGCATGCGCATGACCATCAGCGGGCCGGCCAGCCCGCCGGATCGAGGTGCTGCGCCGTGGAAAAAGAAGCGCAAGGCGGCCCCTCGCAAGACCGCCACTGGCCCAGAGCGCGCCAGGAAACCGAAAAAAACCGGGTGAAAGGCGAAAAAAACCGGCGAATGACGTTTTTCGACGGGTTTAACGCCGCATTGGACCTTGCCCCGGCGAGTGCCGTCTAGGATTCTGTAGGGGATAACAACAACACCGGAGTGGCCGCCATGAAAACCGTCGCACAATTGCTCAAAGCCAAGGACCAGAAAAACCAGGACGTCCACACCATCCAATGGGACCACACTGTGTTTGAGGCGCTGGTGCGGATGTCGGAGAAAAACGTCGGCGCCTTGCCGGTGGTCAAGGAAGGCACGGTGGTGGGGATCATCAGCGAACGCGATTACGCACGCAAAATAATGCTCAAGGGCCTATCGTCAGTCACTACAAAGGTCCATGAGGTCATGAGCTCGCCGGTGATAACCGTCGATACCCATAAAAGTGTCGAAGCGTGCATGAACATCATGACCGACAGTCACCTGCGCCACCTGCCGGTGGTCGAAGACGGCAAACTGCTGGGCCTGCTCTCCATCGGTGACCTGGTCAAGGAAGCCATCGCCGAACAGGCAGACCTGATCAAGCAGTTGGAGCAGTACATCCGCGGCGAATAGGGGGCCCCATGCTCGATACCCTGGAACATCAACAGGACCACCTCGACACCCTGCACCGCGCCATGGCCGGACGGCGCTTCCTGGTATTGACCGGTGCGGGAATCAGCACGTCGTCGGGAATCCCCGACTACCGCGACAGCGAAGGCGTGCGCCGGGGCAAGGCGCCGATGATGTACCAGGAGTTCCTCGCCACCGCCCAGGCGCGGCGGCGCTATTGGGCACGGGCGATGCTGGGGTGGCCGCGTGTACGTATCGCCCAGCCGAACAACGCTCACCGGGCACTGGCGACCTTGCAACAACGCCAACACATCAGCGGCCTGATCACGCAAAACGTCGACACTTTGCATGACCAGGCCGGTAGCCATGACGTGATTGAATTGCACGGCAGCCTGCACCGGGTGCTGTGCCTGGATTGCCAGTTGCACAGCACGCGCGACCTGATCCAGCGCCAGATGGAAATCGATAACCCGTACCTGGCGCAAGTCCATGCGGTACAGGCGCCTGATGGTGACACCCTGCTTGATCCCGCGTTTGAAGAGCGCTTCCAGGTCCCCCGCTGCCCCCATTGCCAGGGTGAGCGACTGAAACCGGACGTGGTGTTTTTTGGCGAGAACGTCGCACCGGCGACGGCAGCCAGGGCGATGGCGGCGGTAGCCCATGCCGAGGGGCTGCTGGTGGTAGGTTCATCGCTGATGGCTTACTCCGCATTTCGCCTGTGCAAGGCAATGGTCGAACAGGGCAAACCGGTGATCGCCATCAACCTGGGCAAGACCCGGGGTGATGAGTTGTTGCAGGTAAAGATCGAAACCTCGTGCGAACAGCTTCTGCCCTTGTTGGCAGACCGCCTGCAGTCAACCCCTCCTCAGCCATAGCGACCGTCCAGCGCAAAAAATGACGCTCGAGTCACGCATTTGCCGTATCTCCCCATAGCCACGACGAATTATGTAGTGATCAAAAATAATCACTACATAACCGTTGACGTAACCTTTTTGTCCTTGCATGATCTAGACGTCTCCCGGATCGGGAGCGTTGGTAGCAAGCGTTTTGAACAAGCTCGTCTGACCGCCGAGCTGTTTTTTCCGGATGTGCACTGCCCACAAGGCAGATTGATGAAGCTGACCGACCCGAAAGGATCGGTACAAGGCGCTCAAATGCGGCTTGTCTTCGTTATGAAACCATTGCGTAGCAGTTCATCAGCAAGACTACATGCATCAGGTTCAAGACCCTGCCCGTATTCGGCAGACCGTCACTGACGCCCGGTTTTCCAAGCCGGAGACAACTAAGCAGTTTTAACGGAATCAACTGATAGATCGCCAACTGGTCAAGGGGCTTACACATGAATCTGAACAACCAACCAACTATCGATGAATTGGCTGAGATGTTCGCAGCGCAGAAAGACACACTCGACGACCATATCCTGTGGATTGGCAAATCGGGCGAAGTGCAAATCGACTGCCTGGCGCCCCACACCGAAGAAGCCGAGTTCGACCGCAATAACCGTGAACTGGCGGCGCGCCTGAAGATGTACCGCCGTGGCCAGGGTTATGTCGGCAAGAAGGCCGCGGCCGATCGCAACTTTATCGAGCAAGTATTCCACACACTTAATACCGAATGGCAGAACCTCAAAGGCCAATCGCACGTTAAAGTGATTGATAGATACTGCTGATAACAGTGCACCTTTACATTTAAGCCCGCTGGTTTATTCGAGCGGGCTTTTTAATACCTGTTTTATAACAACGCCGGGAACCTGCCCTTCCCCGCCTCATCGCGAAAAATATCAAACAACACCTGCGCCGCCGCCGACAGTTCATGCCCAGGCTTGGTCAGCACGCCAATCGGCCGCTCGATCACCGGACCGGTCAAGGTGATGCAATGCGCCCCCGCCTCCTGCATCTGCTGCGCACACAAGGCCGGTACGGCGCTGACACCCAGGCCGCTGGCGACCATCTTGCCCACGGTTGCCAATTGATGGCTTTCCAAGGCCACCGGCAGCTTCATCTTCAAGGCCCCCAGGTGCTCCTCCAGCATCACCCGCACCGTGGAAGGCCGCTGCAACGTGATGAACGGGTGCTCCAGCAAGGTTTTCCAGTCGACCTCGGCACACTGTGCCAGCAGTGAATCACCGGGCACCACCGCAATGAAGCGGTCCAGGTACAACGGCGTAAAGGCCAGCGACGAGCCTTCCGAGGGTTCAAACGCCACGCCCAGTTCCACATGGCGGTCGCGAACCATCTCCAGCACTTGCTCGTTGATCAAGTCATGCACCGTCACGTTCACCTGAGGGTAACGGGCGCGGAATATCTTCAGGATCGGCGGTAGCAGGTTGCCGGCAAACGACGGCATCGCCGCCACGGTCACCCGCCCGCGTTGCAGGGTGAACAGCTGACGCAGTTCGTCTTCGGCATTGTCCCAATCGGCCATCAGCCGACGGGCCAGAGGCAGCAGGGATTCGCCCTCGGGCGTGAGGGCCACGTTGCGCGTATTGCGGCTGAACAAGCGCCCACCCAGCCCTTCCTCCAAGCCCTTGATGGTCAGGCTCAACGCCGATTGAGAGAGGTGCAGGCGCTCGCAGGCGGCGGCAAAACTCAGGCTTTGGGCCACGGCCAGAAAGGCACGCATCTGTTTAACGGTCATGACGCTACTCCGGGCGGCGGGTTGACTATGCTGTTTTCTAAATCAATCAACCTTAAAAAACAACTTAACAAATCAATCTGTCAGCGCAACACTCGATTCATTGGCTGGCCCACAAACAATAAAAGAGGTGCATATGGCAGGTTTCGATAAACGCGTGGCGTCCTACGAGGAAGCACTGGCAGGCCTGGAAGACGGCATGACCGTGCTCTCCGGTGGTTTCGGTCTGTGCGGCATTCCGGAAAACCTCATCAATGAGATCAAGCGCAAAGGCACCCGTGACCTCACCGTGGTTTCCAATAACTGCGGCGTCGACGGCTTTGGCCTGGGCGTGCTGCTGGAAGAAAAGCAGATCAGCAAGGTGATCGCTTCCTACGTCGGTGAGAACGCCCTGTTCGAGAAGCAGTTGCTCAGCGGCGAAATCGAAGTGGTCCTCACCCCCCAAGGCACACTGGCGGAAAAAATGCGCGCAGGCGGCGCCGGTATCCCCGCCTTCTTCACCGCCACCGGCGTCGGTACTCCGGTGGCCGAAGGCAAGGAAACCCGCGAATTCAACGGTCGCCCGTACCTGATGGAAGAATCCATCACCGGCGACTTCGCCATCGTCAAAGGCTGGAAAGCCGACCACTTCGGCAACGTCATCTATCGCCACACCGCCCAGAACTTCAACCCGCTGGCCGCCACCGCCGGCAAGATCACCGTGGTCGAAGTCGAGGAAATCGTCGAACCGGGCGAGCTGGACCCGGCGCAGATCCACACCCCTGGCATCTACGTCGACCGGATCATCTGCGGCACGTTCGAGAAGCGCATCGAACAGCGCACCGTGCGCAAATAATCCGCTCCCAGCCCGAACAATAAGGACTCATAAAATGGCTCTTACCCGCGAACAAATGGCTCAACGCGTCGCCCGCGAAATGCAGGACGGTTTCTACGTCAACCTGGGCATCGGCATTCCGACCCTGGTGGCCAACTACATCCCCGAAGGCATGGAAGTCATGCTGCAGTCGGAAAACGGCCTGCTCGGCATGGGCCCGTTTCCTACCGAAGACACCATCGATGCCGACATGATCAACGCCGGCAAACAGACCGTGACGGCGCGCATCGGCGCCTCGATCTTCTCCTCCGCCGAATCCTTCGCGATGATTCGCGGCGGCCACGTCGACCTCACCGTGCTCGGCGCCTTTGAAGTGGACGTACACGGCAACATCGCCTCGTGGATGATCCCCGGCAAACTGGTCAAGGGCATGGGCGGCGCCATGGACCTGGTGGCCGGTGCAGAAAACATCATCGTGATCATGACCCACGCCTCCAAGGACGGTGAGTCCAAGTTGCTCAGCCAATGCAGCCTGCCGCTGACCGGTGCCAACTGCATCAAGCGTGTACTGACGGACCTGGCGTACCTGGAAATCGAAAATGGCGCTTTTGTCCTCAAGGAACGCGCACCTGGCGTCAGCGTTGAAGAGATTGTGAGCAAGACCGCCGGTAAACTGATCGTCCCGGACCACGTTCCAGAAATGCACTTCCAGTGAGGACAGATTCCATGCAAGACGTCGTGATTGTTGCTGCCACCCGCACCGCCGTAGGCAGCTTTCAAGGTTCGCTGGCAAGCATTCCGGCACCGGAGCTGGGCGCCGCCGTGATCCGTCGCCTGCTGGAGCAGACCGGCCTGGACCCGGCCGAAGTGGATGAAGTCATCCTCGGCCAGGTACTCACCGCGGGTTCCGGCCAGAACCCCGCACGCCAGGCCTCGATCCTCGCCGGCCTGCCCCACGCCGTGCCGAGCCTGACCCTGAACAAGGTCTGCGGCTCGGGCCTGAAAGCCCTGCACCTGGGCGCCCAGGCCATCCGTTGCGGTGACGCCGAGGTCATCATCGCCGGCGGCATGGAGAACATGAGCCTGGCACCCTACGTACTGCCTGCTGCGCGCACGGGCTTGCGCATGGGCCACGCCAAGATGATCGACAGCATGATCACCGACGGCCTCTGGGATGCGTTCAACGACTATCACATGGGCATCACCGCCGAGAACCTCGTGGACAAATACGGCATCAGCCGTGAAGCCCAGGATGCTTTCGCCGCCGCCTCCCAGCAGAAAGCCACCGCCGCCATCGAGGCCGGGCGTTTTGTCGATGAGATCACGCCGATCCTGATTCCCCAGCGCAAGGGCGACCCGATTGCCTTCGCCGTCGATGAGCAGCCCCGTGCCGGCACCACCGCCGAATCCCTGGCCAAGCTCAAGCCGGCGTTCAAGAAAGACGGCAGCGTCACCGCCGGTAATGCTTCCAGCCTGAATGACGGCGCTGCTGCGGTGCTGCTGATGAGTGCCGACAAGGCCAAGGCCCTCGGCTTGCCGGTATTGGCCCGTATCGCCAGTTACGCCAACGCGGGTGTCGACCCGGCAATCATGGGCATCGGCCCGGTCTCGGCCACCCGCCGCTGCCTGGACAAAGCCGGTTGGAGCCTGGCCGACCTGGACCTGATCGAAGCCAACGAAGCCTTTGCCGCGCAATCCCTGGCGGTAGGCAAAGAGCTGGAGTGGGATGCGGACAAGGTCAACGTCAACGGCGGCGCCATCGCCATCGGCCACCCCATCGGCGCTTCAGGCTGCCGCGTGCTGGTCACCCTGCTGCACGAAATGATCAGGCGCGATGCCAGGAAAGGCCTGGCGACCCTGTGCATCGGTGGCGGCCAGGGCGTAGCCCTGGCCCTCGAACGCAGCTGATAAACGAGCAACACGGAAAAGGCCCGGCTCCACGAAAAGCCAGGCCTTTTCTTTATGCGGTTTCCCTGAACAAACACAGTCCCTCCCCTATAAGATCTTTATTGCCTGTCAGCGAGAGGCACGGCAAACACCGCATTCGCCCGCGCCACCACCTTCTCTCCCACCTGCAGGCTCACCGTGGCAAACGCCATTTGCCGCCCTCGCTTGTGATGTTCCAAACGCACGGTAATCCACTCCCCCACCTGCACCGCCCCCAGGTAATCCACGGTCATGCTCGCCGTAATCAACGGCAACGGCGGCTCACTGGAAAACGCCATGGCATAGCCCATACCGACATCCGCCAGGGTCGCCAGCACCCCGCCGTGCACCGTTCCACGCCCATTGGCATGGCGATTGTCGGCGCGCAGGCCGATTTCCAGTTGCAGGCCGTCACCTCGGCAGTACGCCGGGCCAAGCAAATCCAGCAACGGGCTGCTGCGCGGCAGCGGGACAAAACCTTCGGGCACGGCGTGGGCAATCATGACGAGTCTTCCTTGGGGTCGAATTTGAGGTGTACGCCACACGCCCAACGGCAGCCATCACCATCAGCCTTGCAAATCCTGCACGATACTTTGCGTTAATTCGCCGGACCCGCTTTAATCGCCGCCAATGTCCCCCCCACATCTCAAGGAACTGCAATGCGCCATCCGGACGGCCCCCTTCAATCGCTTCGCGCGCCCCTGTTGATCCTGCTGGCCGGCCTGGCCCTGGTCGGCTGTTCACCCAAGGACCACTCCCGCGCCACGGTGATCAATGGCGAACAAGGTCGGGCCGGTGCGCAACTGGCCTATGAGCACGAACTGACCCTGGCCCTGCCCGGCGCCCTGCTCGCGCCGCGCATGCAGGCCACCCGTGAGGCCTGTGAATCGGCGCGGTTTGGCGCGTGCAATATCCTTGGCATCACCGAAGACAGCAACGGCGGCGAGATCATCCTGCGGATCGCACCTAGCGGCGTCGAACCGATGGTCACCCTGGCCGCTGAGGGCGGCAAACTCGGCCAGCGCATCACCACCGCCGAAGACCTGGCCGACGCGGTCGCCGATATACGTCGCCGCCAGGATCGCCTGCAAGCCCAGCAACAGCGCCTCGATGAACTGGCCAAGCGCAAGGACATCAGCGTCAGCGACCTGATTGCCTTGAGCAAGGAGCAGGCGGGCATTGAAAACGAACTGCAGGAACTCGCCCAGGTTGCCGCCGGCCAGCAACGTCGCCTGGATACCAACCGCGTCACCCTCAACTTCCGCTCTGCCGACGGCGCGAACCAACCGTCACGCTTCAGCCGGATGTTCAGCAACCTGGGCACTAACCTGGTGGACGGCACCGCAGACGCCCTGGAACGCGCCAGCTATGTGCTGCCGTTCGTGATCCTGGCGTTTCCGGTGGTGTGGTTGTGGGTGTGGCTGTGGCGCAAATTTGTCCGGCGCCGCAGCTGATCAGCGCTTCATGCAGCGCTGGTACCGCTCATCCACGCGCTTGGCAAACCACGCCGTGGTCAGGTTGCGGGTGATCTTCGGGCTTTTGAGCTCGATGCCCGGCAGGATCGCACGGGGCATCGGCTTGCCGGCGGCCTGGTCGGCCAGGGCAAACACGCGCTTGTAGAGGGTGGTGTCTTCAAAATCCAACTGTTCGCCCTGTTCCAGCTGGCTGCGAATGCTGGGATTGCGCATGTCCAGCTTCGCGCCCAATGAGCGCACCGCCAGTTCGGTGGTGCCGGGCAGCAATGAGCCGTAGCGAATCAAATCCCCGTCCAGCGCCAACTCAGTGCCCGACGCGCGGCTGACAGCCGCCTGGAACGCCGCATTACGGCTGGCGTACCAACCCGCATTGAAGTCGGCAAAGCGGTACAGCGGCTGGTCATAGCTCACCGGGTAACCGAGCAGATGGGCGATACCGAAGTACATGCCGCCGCGCCGGGTGAAGACTTCCCGACGAATCGTGCCATCCACCGTGTAGGGATAACCCCGCGCCTGCTTCTGGGCGAAGTCGATACTGACCTGCATGGGACCGGCGGTGTGCACCGGATTGAAACCGCCAAACAGGGTGTTGCCCAGGGGCACCACGCTGATGAAGTCATCGAAGATGCCACTCAGGTCCTTCTCCGTGCGGGCGGCATTCAAGCGGTCGGCATAGGACTGGCCGGTGGGCGAGCGCAGCTGCAGGGCGCTGCGCACCACAAAAGCGGGCACATGCACCTTGGCGGCACGGCGCAGGATTTCATCCTGGGCGATCTTGCCCATATTGGGTACGGGCGGGTCGACCTGATAGGTGGACTCCTGCTCGGTCACCGCCAATACGGCACAGATATTCTCGGTACTGGGGTAGATCTTTTGAGTGTCAAAGGCAGTGTAGATGTCCTGGGCCCAGCCGTTGCGGTCTGGAACCTTCGCCGGGAGCAAACGCACGATCTCGGCCTTCACCTCGGCCTCGCTGCGCGCTGGTTGCTGCGGGCCGCGTGACGTGGAACAGCCGGCCAGCACCACCAATGAGGTGAGGCAGAGGATCAGGCAGCGTGGGGACATGAGGCTTCCTTGAGGACGATGGGCCAGGCGTTGCGGATATGGACCAGTAAGTCTAACGCGGGTTCGCCAACTCACCTTCTCGCCAGCCAGGGTTGAACCTGGCGTTCGCGCAGCGCTGAAGGCTTTTTGATACGTCGCCAAAAAGGGACGATAGCCGCTGAAAGCTCCCACGTAACGGCAAGATAAGCTCTACAGCCCCAGCCTGAAAACCGCTGCAAAGTCCCTCGCCTGAATACACAGTGCGAGGGATTGCAGATGGTTGTTTTCGTTAAAGCCCTGGTTGAAGGGGCGGCCTCTTGAACCCGGCCATTGGCAGGCTGGCCCTGACCCCGATGGATGTGAAGACGGTCGACGTTGAAAGCGTCTTCCGTGACTTTCGCGAATGCCTGAATATGTTCGATGACTGGGCGCAAAGCTTCTGGCGCTTCTCGGCGCTGGAGGTCGAGCAGGTCTTCAAGGTCGGCGATGAGGTGGCGCTGGTCGCGCCGATCAATCGCTCAATCATCCCCAGCAGCACCGTCGCCACGTGCCCGGCCAATGGCACCCTGACGCTGGTGCATATGTTCCAAAGCACGCGCTTCGTGCCCATCGGCAACACGCCGGTGATGCTGCAGCGCGTCGATCCCAATGGCGGCCCGTTGGGCGAGCCGATCCACAAGACCATCGGCCCCAGCGGCCTCCTCGAAATCACCGAGTGTGATCGCAACCAGCCGTACCGAATCAGTTTCTACCCCAACGTTTCCAAGGATCACGTCAAGGCGCTGTATGGGTCTTATCAGTCGGTGATCGCGGGGTTGGAGGCGCGCCTGCGTGAAGAGTGGGCCGGCACTTTCCAGGATCAGTGGAAAGACTATGCCGAAGCCAAGCCCCTCGATCGGCGCCGAATGCTGGAAGCAGCGTTTTTCAGCGGCCTTGGAAAAGCCCTCTTCAATGTGTGGGACAACGTTACGCAGCTGTATGACCTGCTGGCGGACCTCAAGCCCAACAGCGAAAAGCTGTTGGCCTACCTCTCCCAGGCCGAACTCGATGAACTGCTGAAGCTCGGCAACGACACGATTGCCAATGGTTTGCTGGTGCTCAGCGATGAGCCGCTGTTGTTTATCTACCTGTCAGCGATGGTCAGTTGGATGCGCCTGCTGCCACCGCCGCAGATTAATGAACTGTGGGGTGAGATCACTGGCGAGGTCCTGATCAATCTGCTGTTGATTCGTGTATTGGGTGCGATGGGGGTGGTGGCGCGGCTGGGGGCTCAAGTGCTGAGCGCTATCAAATCCAAGCGCGCGCGGGAGTTGTTGGAGTTGCTGGCCAAGCAGCTTGTAAAGCCGGGGTTGGAGCCGCATGCCGAAGCGCTGAAGCCTTTGCTGCTCGGTGGCCCCGCGACAGCGATCAAGACTGTACCGGTTGCGCCGTTGAAGGTTGGGGAGCATGTGGTTTCGAACCCGGTGCCGGCGGTTCGCAGGAAGACTCAGCAGACGGTGTTGGTCAGGCAGGAGCCTGTCGATGATGTGCCCGTTTCAGGGAAGAACCCGAACGGGGATGCGGCGGCCCCTTCGGATAAGACCGTCACCAACGGCTGCCCGGTGTCGATGGTTACCGGGGAGGAATTGCTCACCCTCACCGATGGTGTTTTAGACGGGATCTTGCCGTTCGAGTGGACCCGGCTGTATCGCACCAGTGCGGTGGAAGTGGATGGCGGGTTGGGGTTTGGCTGGAGTCATTCGCTGGCGCATCGGCTTGCGGTGTCGGGCGATTCGGTGGTGTGGACGGACCATGAGAACCGCAGTACTTCGTTTCCGATGCCGACCGTTGCTCGGCCTGCAATCACCAACAGCTTGGCCGAAGCAGCGATCTATTTGGGCGCATCGCCGGACGAACTGGTGTTGTCCCAGGCGTCGCGGTTTTATCACTTTCGCGACGGTGTGCTGGTCTCGATCAGCGACGCGTACGACAACCGGCTGCGGATTTCTCGGGATTATTTGGGGCGGATTGAGCGGCTGGATAACGGTGCGGGGGGTGCGCTGTTTTTGCGTTACTCGTCCGGTCGCATCGTGGCGGTGGATTATCAGGTTCAGCGGGCCAAGGGGTATGAGCCTTACGAATGGGTGACGGAGCAGAACGTCGTTTCCTACGCCTACGACGACGCTGGCCGACTGGTCTCGGCGACCAATGCCGTCGGCGAAAGCGAGGTTTATCGCTACGACGATCAGCACGTGATTCTTGAGCGTGGACTGGCCGGTGGGGCGAGTTTCTTTTGGGAATGGGAACGGGCGGGCAAGGCTGCGCGATGTGTTCGGCATTGGGCCAGTTTTTCCCAGATGGATACGTGGTATGCCTGGGGGGACGACGGCCGTGTCACGGTGCATAACGCCGATGGCAGTCAGGAAGTGTATGTCCATGACGACCGGGCACGGCTGGTGCAGCGGATTGATCCGGACGGTGCCCAGCATTTCAAATCCTACGACGCTAAAGGCCGGCTGACGGTTGAGCAGGATCCGCTGGGGGCGGTGACGGCGTATCAGTATGACGAAGCCGGACGTTTGGTGGCGTTGTTTCCGGGGGATGATGAGCCAACAACCTACGAGCATGACAACGGGTTCGTACGGGTTGTAAGGCGGGGTCTGGCGGTCTGGAAGTACGAGCGCAATGACCAGGGCGACGTCATTCGTAAGATCGATCCCGACGGACATGTCACCGACTACAGCTATGACAAATACGGGCAACTGATTGGGGTTTGGTACCCGGACCACAGTTGTCAGCGGCTGGTGTGGAATGAGCGGGGGCAACTGGTTGAGGAGCAGTTGCCCAATGGCGGGATCAAGCGGTATCGCTATGACGATCTTGGCCGTCAGGTGGCGCGCGAGGATGAGCATGGCGCGCTGACCCAGTATCAGTGGGACAGCGTAGGTCGCTTGGTTCGCGTGGTGCTGCCCGGTGGGGCGTGTAGGGAATACAGCTACAACCCCTACGGCAAAATCACCGCCGAACGCGATGAATTGGGGCACGTCACCCGCTACGAATATGCCGATGGGTTGCACCTGATCAGTCGCCGCATCAACGCTGATGGCACTCAGGTCAAGTACCGCTACGATAACGTGCGGTTATTGCTGACCGAGATCGAAAACGAAGTCAGCGAGACCTACCGACTTGATTACCACCCCAATGGCCTGATCCAGCAGGAAATCGGTTTTGACGGGCAGCGCACCGCCTACGTCTACGACCTCAACGGCAACCTGCAGGAAAAGACCGAACACGGTGACGATGGTAGTCAGCTCATTACCCGTTACGAGCGAGACCACGCCGGACGCCTCGTCAGAAAAACCCTGCCCGACGGTAGCCTTGTTGAATATGCCTACGACCGCCAGGGCAACCTCCTCAGCGTCGATGACGGCCACTGGGCGCTGGCCTACGAATACGACCGCCAAAACCGCCTCACCGCCGAACACCAGGGCTGGGGCACCTTGCGCTACGGCTACGACGCCTGCGGCCAGCTTCAACACCTGCGCCTACCCGATAACAACCGACTGGTTTTTAACCATGCGAAAGGCGGCCACCTCGCCACCATCGAATTAAACGGCGCGCTGCTGACGTCTCATCTGTTCAAAGCCGGCCAGGAACACCAGCGCCAACAAGGCCAACTCCTCAGCCACTACCACCACGACGACCAGCACCGCCTGCACGCCCACGCGATCACCCAGCAACAGGACCACCTCTACCAACGCCAATACGACTATGACAAAACCGGCAACCTCACCCGCCTGCTCGACACGCGCAAAGGCGAACACCACTACCACTACGACCCACTAGGCCGCCTCACCCGCGCCGACCACTCCCAAGACCTGCAGGAACGCTTCGGCCACACCCGCGCCGGCAACCTGCTGATGCAAGACCGCCCCGGCCCCGACATCATTGCCGGCAACCGCCTGATGATCCAGGGCGACCGCCACTACGACTATGACGCCTTCGGCAACCTCATCCGCGAGCGGCGTGGCAAAGGCCATCAACTCGTTACCGAATACCGTTACGACTGCCAGCATCGGCTGATAGGCATCACCCAACCCAACGGCCAAACCGCCAGCTACCGCTACGACCCGTTTGGGCGGCGCATCAGCAAAACCGTGGACGGCATCACCACGGAGTTTTTCTGGCAAGGCGACAGGCTGATTGCCGAGCACCATGCGGATCGTCATCGCAGTTATCTCTATGAACCGGACAGTTTCCGCCCTCTAGTTCTGTTGGAAGGCTTTGGACCGCAAGACACCAAAGCCTTCCACTACCAACTCGATCACCTCGGCACGCCCCAGGAACTGACAGACCCAGAGGGCGAAATCGTCTGGTCCGCCCACTACCGCGCCTACGGCCAGATCAGCCGACTCGACAAAGGCACAATCGACAACCCGCTGCGTTTCCAGGGGCAGTACTTTGATCAGGAAAGCGGGCTGCACTACAACCGCCATCGCTACTACAATCCGGATATTGGGTGTTACCTGACGCCGGATCCGGTGAAGTTGGCGGGTGGGATCAACGCGTACCAGTACGTGCCGAACCCTATGGGGTGGGTGGATCCGTTAGGTCTGAGTACCTGTCCAGGCGGGGATAAATGCAAGCCGAACCCCAGTGCTGAAGTTCCAGCGGGAAAAGCACAGGTTAATGAAGGCAGCCCACTCAGTCCCACAAGCTCCAACTCTCCACCTACACTGGGCTACCATAAGGAGACCTTTGCCAATAAACCTGTAAAGCCGGAAGAAACCATTCAGAAATGGGATGAATTTCTAGGACCTGGCCCTCACACAAACACCAACCCACGAACTGGGAAGCCCGACCGCGACAGAATTGTTTCCAGCGACGCAAAAAGAAGTATTCGTTACGGGGCCCATGAAATGAATAGCAAGCCAAGCAAGCATCACTATCATGAGGAGACATGGACGTTCGAGATAAAAACCAACACCATGAACGTTGACAATACTGTTGTACGCGTTCCCCTGACGAAGAAGTGAAATGAAGATACAAATAACTGATATTTTTTCTGACAAAGGCACTGTGAGAGTAAAATTCAACTCACCTTTTGGAAATGCCACAGCTTTATGGAGCGGAACCAAGTTAAAAACTGGTGAAATTCTGGATGTAGAGTTAGAACTTGATGAAATATTTTCATGGGGACAAAACATCATGTCCTCATCTGTAAAAACACCACAGATCGCTTCTGCGAATGGTGCTCATAAAATTATCGGCGAGCTTATCCAAGATGCAGACCAAAGTTGCTCAATACTAAAAATCGGCGATTCAGTAATTTTGATTGAAATTGACAAGCCAATCACCGGCAAGCCCAGCTTTGTTGAAGTGATAACAAATGACATTCTTCTTCACCCAACAAATGTTTGAGCATAAGCTCACTTACTCACAGCCGTAAATTACATATAAAAAAATGCTCAACCAGCGGAAATCAATCGGAGAGAGCTATAAAAAATACACATTTTTGAATATGCAACATAAAGAAAATCAACAACAATACTAGATACAGACGGAAACCCAATCACCGCCTGCACGGACTACTGAAACGAAACATCAACCTAAACTTTCAATCCTCCGCAGCCTTCTATTCAAAATCCAGGAAAAATATATAAAATTCAGACCAGCGATTACCTCCCCTTCATCCAATCAAACAATTCAAACTTCACAGAATGTAGTTAGTCAGGCAGATGAAGTATTTAAGGTAGATCGTGGGCATGGGGCTGCTACGCAGCCCAACGCGAGCAAGCTCGCTCACCACAAGTGTTCGCTCACCAGGGGTGGGTTACGTTGCCCTTAGATCCCAGCCAACGCCAAGTCCATCGCGAAGTAGGTAAAGATCAAATCCGCACCCGCACGCTTGATCGACCCCAAGGTCTCACGCACGACCCGATCCTCATCGATCGCTCCCGCCTGGGCGCCGAATTTGATCATCGCGTATTCGCCGCTGACCTGGTACGCCGCCACCGGCAGGCGCGAGGCTTCGCGGATGTCGCGGATGATGTCGAGGTAGGCACCGGCCGGCTTGACCATCAGTGCGTCCGCGCCTTCCTGTTCGTCCAGCAGCGATTCGCGCACGGCTTCGCGGCGGTTCATCGGGTTCATCTGGTAGCTTTTGCGGTCGCCCTTGAGCGCACTGCCGCCGGCTTCGCGGAATGGGCCGTAGAGGGCCGAGGCGAATTTGGTGGAGTAGGCCATGATCGGGATATGGGTGAAGCCGGCTTCATCCAGCGCACGGCGGATGGCCTGGACCTGGCCGTCCATGGCGGCCGAGGGGGCGATCACGTCGGCCCCGGCGCGGGCGGCGGCAACGGCTTGCTTGCCGAGGTTGACCAGGGTCGCGTCGTTGTCGACATGGGCACCGTGCATCACGCCGCAGTGGCCGTGGTCGGTGTATTCGCAGAAGCAGGTGTCGGACATTACGATCATGTCCGGCACCGCGTCCTTGATGATCGAGGACATCCGCGAGACCAGGCCGCGTTCCTTCCAGGTGTCGCTGCCGTTGGCGTCCAGGTGGTGGGACACGCCGAAGGTCATCACCGACTTGATACCGGCACGGGCATAGCGCTCGATCTCGGCAGCCAGCTTCTTTTCCGGGATGCGTTGCACGCCGGGCATGCTGGTGATCGGCACGAAGTCGTCGATTTCTTCTTCGACGAAAATCGGCAGCACCAGGTCGTTGAGGGTGAACTCGGTTTCCTGGAACAAGCCACGCAGCTCCGGGGAGCGGCGCAGGCGGCGTGGACGGGCTTGGGGGAACTGGCTGGTCATGGCTGTCCTGAAAAAGTGGCGGGAAATCTTTGGGGCGAAAGCTTATGCCCCAAGGCCCCGGCAGCACAAATGCCCAGGGGCCAACAGTGTATTGCGGGGGCCGTAATAATGTATTGATCTAGAGCTGTAGACGACCTTCGATACACACCGTAACGGCGCCGCCGACCCAGATTTCATCACCCTGGCGCTCGACGCGAATACGCCCCGCACGCCCCATGGCCGTGCCCTGGCTGACCACGTAGCACTCAGGTGCGAGTCCTTCGCTGAGCAGCCATTGTGCGACGCCCGCATTCAGGCTGCCGGTGGCAGGGTCTTCCTGGGCCCCGTCGCCTGCGACAAAGGCACGCACCTCAAACTGCGCGTCCACGTCGTCAGCCGGGTTGCAAGGAGCAATCACCCCGACGGCCAGCCCAAGCAGCTGCGAATAGTCCGGCTGCAAGGCCAGGACCTGATCACGGTCAGCCAGCATCACCGCGAGCCACCCCGCGCCATTGTCGACCCACTGGCTGCGCACAATGGCCCCCGGCGCCAGGCCCAATCCCAGGCGAACGCGCTCCAGCAGCGCGGAGTCCACAGGGCCGGAGCGCATCAACGGCGGTGCAATAAACGCCAGTTCATCGCCTTGACGCCGAATACGCACCAGGCCGATTCCACACTCCTGGATAATCTCCTCGCCTTGGGGTACCCCACCCGCCTTGAGCCACGCATGGCAACTGCCCAGCGTCGGGTGCCCGGCGAACGGCAGCTCCTGCAAGGTGGTAAAGATCCTCACCCGGTAGTCCGCCCGAGCATCGCGCGGTGTCAGCAAAAACGTGGTTTCACTGAGGTTTGTCCATTTGGCGAAGTCAGCCATCTGTTGGTCGCTGAGGCTGTCAGCACCTAGCACGACGGCCAGCGGATTGCCCTTGAGCGACACGCTGCTGAATACATCCAGTTGTTTGAAATCGAAAGTCGGCATGCTTCAGCTCGGAATATTCAGGCCACGGATGACCGCCGGCCGGGCGACAAAGCCGTCCAGCGCGCGCAGTACGTTAGGGAAGTCGGCAATGCCCACCAGATCGCCCGATTCATAGAAACCGATCAGGTTGCGAATCCAGGGGAAGGTGGCGATGTCGGCGATGCTGTAGTCGTCGCCCATGATCCAGGTGCGGCCGAGCAGGCGCTTTTCCAGCACGTCCAGCAGGCGACGGGATTCCGCGGCGTAACGGTCGCGGGGGCGCTTGTCTTCGTAGTCCTTGCCGGCGAACTTATTGAAGAAGCCCAGTTGGCCAAACATCGGACCGATGCCCCCCTTCTGGAACATCAGCCATTGAATCGTTTCATAACGTGTCGCCGGATCTTCGGAAAGCAACTGGCTGGATTTTTCCGCCAGGTAGATCAGGATTGCGCCTGACTCGAACAGCGCCAACGGCTGCCCCGCCGGGCCGTCGGGGTCGATGATCGCGGGGATTTTGTTGTTGGGGTTCAGGGACAGGAACTCGGGGGAAAACTGGTCCTGGGTCTCGAAACTGACCTTGTGCGCCTCATAAGGCAGGCCCAGCTCTTCGAGCATGATCGAGACTTTTACCCCGTTGGGCGTGGGCAACGAGTACAGTTGCAGGCGCTCCGGATGCCGGGCGGGCCATTTGCTGTTGATCGGGAACGCGGCGATCGGGTTCATCGGGAAACTCCCTGGCGGAAAGCCCCCATGATAATCATCTGTCCCACGTCCTGCATGGGTCATCAATGCGCAACATCAGCGGGCTATTATCCCCCGTGGGCGAACCAATACGCCCGCGTGCACTCTTAAGTGCGCTCAAACGGTGAATGGAGGCACCTCGCTGTACCGACACGGAATACCCGCAGGACGCCCCAGGCGTCATTGGGGCCAGGCTTGTCCGCCTTAACGTGACGCACGAAGACTCGAACCCATAATGACGATCAAGCCTCTGCGCCTTGTGCAACGACTGAAACACTACGCCTACATCATGTTGCCCCTTTTGCTGGTGAGCGGCGCCATGGTTGCCGCCCTCGACGCCCGGGAAAGCCGCGCCCAACCGGTGGACGGCGTGCAAACCCTGGTGTTCCTGCGCCACGCCGAGAAACCGGCCGGCGGCCTGGGCCAACTCAATTGCCAAGGGTTGAACCGAGCAATGAACCTGGCCACCCTGCTGCCGGAAAAATTCGGCAAGGCCAACTTCGTGTTTGCCGCCAACCCGACGCGCAATGTCGAGGAAGGTGAGCTGGACAATTCCTACAGCTATATTCGCCCGTTGATGACCATCAGCCCCAGCGCCATCAAGTTGGGCCTGCCGGTGAACATCAAGTTCTCGGCCAACGACACCAGCGACCTGGCCGACGAGCTGGTTGAAGACAAATACCACAATGCCACCATCTACACCGCGTGGTCCCACGGCTACCTGCCGGAGCTGATCAACAAGGTGGCCAGTGAGGCCTCCGGCGAAAAACACACGATTACCGACGACTGGTCCGGCAGCGACTACGACACGCTGTACGTACTGACGCTGACCTGGCACAACGGCAAAGCCTCGTTGCTCAGCCGCAACTACAAGCAGGGCCTGAACGACGGTGAAGAAACCTGCCCGCAGCCAACACAGGTGAGTGCCGATAGCTGAGGGCGTATGATGCACCGCTATTGACTCATTTGCGGACCCTCCCCCATGCCCAACCTCGCCCCCACCCAGCCCGTCCGGGGCTGGTCGTTCTGGTGGAAACCTGCCCTCTTCCTATTGGTGGCCTGCGTCGGCCTCTACTACGTGAAGTGGTCGCCCTACTACTTCAAGGCGTTTGTCGCCGCTGACAACCACAGCATCGGCGCCTCGATCCTCAACGATCAACAAAGCTCGCCATTGGCGGCAGCGCTGGCCTACGCCCAGGTGTATTTCCTGGCGATCTGGAAGGCTGCCGTACTGGCGGTGATCCTCGGCTCGCTGCTGCAAGTGCTGATCCCCCGCGACTGGTTGCTGCGCCTGTTTGGCCGTGCCGGCCTCGGCTCGACCTTGCGCGGCGGGCTGTTCGCCTTGCCGGGGATGATGTGCAGTTGCTGCGCGGCGCCCGTCGCGGCCGGTATGCGCCGCCAGCAGGTGTCGGTGGGCGCGGCATTGGCCTTCTGGATTGCCAACCCGGTGCTGAATCCGGCGACGCTGGTGTTCATGGGTTTTGTACTGGGCTGGGGCTTTACCGCGTTGAGGCTGGTGGCGGGCATTGTGCTGGTGGTGGGTGTGTCACTGGTGGCACAACGCATCGCACGGCCGGACCAGGTGCCGGAAGTTGCCTTGGACGCGGTGGCCGAGGCCAGCCAGGTCGAAGCGCAACCCTTCTTCAGTCGCTGGCTGCGTACCCTGTGGCAGCTGTTCTGGAGCACCATACCGATCTATATCCTGGCGGTGCTGGTGCTCGGTGCCGCACGGGTGTGGCTGTTCCCCCACGTGGACGGCGCCATGGCCAACAGCCTGGTGTGGCTGGTGCCCCTGGCGATTGTCGGCACGCTGTTTGTGATTCCTACAGCGGCAGAGATCCCCATCGTACAAACCATGATGACCCTGGGCATGGGCACCGGCCCGGCCGTGGCCTTGCTGATGACCCTGCCCAGCGTGAGCCTGCCGTCGCTGTTGATGCTGCGCAAGGATTTCGATGCGCGGGTGCTGGTGACGGTGGCCGGGTTGACCATGCTGGTGGGCGTGGTGTGCGGGTTGATCGGCGTGCTTATCCTCTGAGGGCGCGCTCGCGCAGATAGGCCGTGACTGCGCCCTGCTCTCCCGCAAACTCGATGCGTGCGCCTTTGCTTTCACGCTGGAAGGCGTACATCGGGTCGTAATACTCGCGCAACAGCCCTTCAATCCAGGCGCGATGCAGGTCCACGGCGCCGCTGCGCAGCTGTTCCGCCAGAGCATCCTGCATGATCGCCTGCAACCGCTGGAAACGCTCGCCGCCCAGGCGCTTGTGGATATTGGCCAGGCCCTGGGTCAGGCGTTCGGCAAACAACGCCTGCCCCTGCTCACCAAATACCGCGATGAATTCTGCGCAAAGGTCAATCACGTAATCGCGCAGGATGCGCTCGACACGGCCTTCGACGCTGTCTTCCAGCCACACCATCGGAAAGGTCTGCATGCCCTTGTGCAACGGCAACGGCAGCGCGCAGCTGCCGATCATGCGGCTTTCATCCTCGACCACGAACTGCTCGATACCGCCCGCGCGTTTTTTCAGCAGGTCCACCGCCAGGCGGTTTTCGAAGTCAATAGTGGAGGGTTGCGCCGTGGCGCGTTTGCCGAAGCTGGAACCGCGGTGGTTGGCATGGCCCTCCAGGTCCAGGGCGTTGCGCAACTGGCCCAGCACCTCGGTCTTGCCGGTGCCGGTCATACCGCCCAGCAACACGAAATCACAGTGGGCGGCCGCCTGGTCAAGGGTATCCAGCAGGAAGGTCCGCATGGCCTTGTAGCCACCGCCGACCCGGGGGTACTCGATGCCGGCTTCGGTCTTCAACCATTGCTGCACGATCTGCGAGCGCAGCCCGCCACGGAAGCAATACAAGAAACCGTCAGGATTGGCCTGGGCAAACCGTGCCCATTGTTCGATGCGTTCAGCCTTGATCGCCCCCGACACCAGCTCATGCCCCAGCACAATCGCGGCTTGCTGGCCCTGCTGCTTGTAGCAGGTGCCGACGCGTTGACGCTCGTCATCGGTCATCAACGGCAGGTTGATCACGCCGGGGAACGCGCCCTTGGCGAATTCGACCGGTGCACGGGTGTCCATCATCGGCCGGTCGTTGAGGAAAATGTCGCGGTAATCGGTGATGTCAGTTGCCATCAAACCACCTCTACCGCGTGGGTCTGTCGCTCAACCAATTGGCCGATCGGCTCAAGGCTCAAGCCCAATTCAGCCGCCGTCGCGCGGAACTCGGCGTCGCCTTCAGGGGTGACCGCGATCAGCAGGCCGCCGCTGGTCTGCGGGTCGCACAGCACGCGTTTGTGCAATTCCTGCAGACGCCCGACCTTGCTTGCGTAGCTGTCGAAGTTGCGCAAAGTGCCACCTGGCATGCAGCCCTGGTCCAGGTAGTCCTCGATCCCGGGCAGACGTGGGACTTTGTCGTATTCGATGCGTGCGGTCACGGCGCTGCCGTCCGCCATCTCCACCAAATGGCCCAACAGACCGAAACCGGTGACATCCGTCATTGCCGTCACACCGGCCAGCTTGCCGAAACGGCTGCCGGGTTTGTTGAGGGTACACATCCAGTCGCGGGCCAGGCCGATATCCGCCTCACGCAACTTGCCCTTCTTTTCGGCGGTGGTGAGGATGCCGATGCCCAACGGTTTGGTCAGGTACAGACGGCAGCCCACGGTGGCGGTGTCGTTGCGCTTCATATGGCGCTTTTGCACGATGCCGGTGACAGCCAGGCCGAAGATCGGCTCGGGCGCGTCAATGGAGTGCCCACCCGCCAACGGGATGCCGGCTTCGTCGCACACCGAGCGGCCACCCCGGATCACTTCACGGGCGATCTCCGGCGCCAGCACGTTCACCGGCCAGCCAAGAATGGCGATGGCCATCAACGGGTCGCCGCCCATGGCGTAGATGTCACTGATGGCATTGGTGGCGGCGATGCGGCCGAAATCGAAGGGATCATCGACAATCGGCATGAAAAAGTCAGTGGTGGAGACCACGCCACGCTCATCGTCGATGGCGTACACCGCCGCGTCGTCGCGGGAGGTGTTGCCCACCCACAGGTTGGGGTCAAGGTTCTGCGCGCCGCTGCCAGCCAGGATCACTTCCAGCACCTGGGGCGAAATCTTGCAGCCACAACCCGCGCCGTGGCTGTACTGGGTAAGGCGAATCGGCTCGTTCATGGTGGACCTCAAGCTATCAAGTGGGCGGATTCTAACAGACAGCAAAAGGCCGGCTGGGCTCTTGTGAGCACCGCCGGCCTTTGGGGTTGCAGCGTTACTGCCGGGCAGCGAGCAGACGCTTGTGACGGTTGCGCCGAGCGATGTTCAGGCACTCGATGGCCGCCGAGAAGGCCATGGCCGCGTAGACGTAGCCTTTAGGCACATGGGCGCCGAAGCCTTCGGCGATCAGCGTCATGCCGATCATGATCAGGAAGCCCAGGGCCAGCATCACCACGGTCGGGTTGTCGTTGATGAACTTGGCCAACGGCTCGGCCGCCACCAGCATCACGATCACCGAGGTCACCACGGCGATGATCATGATCGGCAAGTGCTCGGTCATGCCCACGGCGGTAATGATGCTGTCGATGGAGAACACCAGGTCAAGCAACAGGATCTGCCCGATGGCTGCGGCAAAGCCGATGGCCACGACATTGCCGGTGCTGGTCTTCTCTTCGGGCTCAGGGTCCATGCTGTGATGGATCTCGGTGGTGGCCTTCCAGACCAGGAACAGGCCACCGGCGATCAGGATCATGTCCTTCCATGAGAACGCCTGGCCGAGCACTTCGAACACCGGCGTAGTCAATTGCACGATAAACGCAATGGTGCTCAACAGGCCCAGGCGCAACACCAGCGCCATGCTGATACCGATGCGTCGCGCCTTGGCCCGATGTTTCTCCGGCAATTTGTTGGTGAGTATCGAGATAAAGATCAGGTTATCGATGCCCAGCACGATTTCCATCACGATCAAGGTGGCCAGGGCAATCCAGGCGGTAGGGCTGGCGGCCAGTTGTAAAAGGTAATCCATAGGTCAGTCCTGACGTTGTGCTGGGGAGATTAGGTTTCTTTGGTGTTCGATTCAGACTCGTTTTCTTCCTGATCGTCCTTTTTTTGTGGATTGATCAGGCCATTTGTCGCTTCACTCAACGCCTGCTCGGCAGCTTTCTGGGTGTCATCGATGGCTTGCTTGGCCGACTCGGTGGCTTTGCCCATGACCTGTTGCGCGCTTTTTTCGACCTGATCGCAACCGCTGATCATCACCAATGAAAGCGCAAGCAACGATGCCGCGCTCAGGAAATTGAGTTTCATCATGTCTTCCTCGTTAGAACCATTGGGTCCAAATAGTGGCCCCGCGATAGCGAGGCATTCTATGCAGGCAAACAGTTCAGGAAAATTCGTATTTTCATCGCGTATACTTCGGTTTTTACGAAGCGACGATCATCATGCTCAATTACCGACAGTTGCATTACTTCTGGGTAGTGGCCAAGACCGGCAGCATCGTGCGCGCCTGCGAGCAACTGAACCTCACGCCCCAGACCATCAGCGGGCAGATCAGCCTGCTGGAGCAAACCTACGGGATTGCGCTGTTTCAGCGGGTAGGCCGCCAGCTTGAACTCACCGAAGCCGGGCGCCAGGCCCTGCCCTATGCCGAACAGATGTTCCAGACCGGCAATGAACTGGAGGCGATGCTGCGCGCGCAGCCCGATGAGCAACAGATCCTGTTTCGGGTCGGGGTGGCGGATGTGGTGCCCAAGTCCATCGTGTACCGACTGATCGCGCCGACCATGGAATTGAGCGAGCCCCTGCGCATTACCTGCCGTGAAGACAAACTCGAGCGTTTATTGGCCGACCTGGCGATCCAGCGCCTGGACCTGGTGATCTCCGACAGCCCCATGCCCTCGCACCTGGATATCAAGGGCTACAGCCAGAAACTGGGGGAATGTGGCATCAGTTTTTTCGCCACCCAGGCATTGGCTGACAGGTACGCCGGTGACTTCCCACAGTGCCTGCACGGCGCGCCCCTGTTGATTCCCGGCGCGGAAACCGTAGTACGCAGCCGTTTGCAGCGCTGGTTTGCCGAGCAGCAGATCCTGCCCAGGATCATCGGCGAGTTCGATGACAGCGCCTTGATGCAGGCCTTTGGCCAATCCGGCAGCGGGATCTTTATCGCGCCCAGCGTGATCGCCGATGAGGTGGTGCGCCAGTACGGGGTGGCGTTGATTGGCCAGACCGATGCCGTCACCGAATCGTTCTACGCGATCTCGGTGGAACGCAAGGTCAAGCACCCCGGCATCGTGGCGATAACCGAAGGTGCACGGCGAGAGTTGTTTACCGCCCTGCCCTGAGCGTTCAGGCGTTGGACGCGGCCGCTGGCCTGGCGGTCATCAGCCACAGCGCCAGCAGGATCGACACCAGGATAAACCCGGAAGCGGCAAAACCCAGGCTGCCGAGGCCGAGGGTGTCGATCACATGCCCGCCGACCATGGCCCCCAGGCCAATGCCCAGGTTGGCCCCGGCGATATTCAACGACGCCGCAAACGCCGGCGCATGGGGTGCGGCCTTCATCAACCGCACATGGCTGACCAGGAACATCGCCGCCTGGGTCACGCCCCACACCGCCATCGCCGCCGCCAGGCCGACCGTGGAGTGAATCGCCGGCACCAGCGCGACCATGCCGGCGATCATGAAACCGCAGAACACCATCGAGGCGATCAGCGGGTGACGGTCCACCGCACGCCCGCCCAGGGAGTTGCCGATCAGCCCCACTGCGCCAAAGCCCATCAGGCACCAGCCCACCAGAGTGCCGTCGAAACCGGCCAGGCGCTCAAGGATGTCCGCCAGGTAGGTGTACGCCGTGAACATGCCGCTGAACACCAGGACCGACAACAGGATATGGCCTTGCATCAGCGGGTTGCGCAGGATCTTGAACTGCGAGCGCAACGACACCTGGTCGTTCTTCGGCTGGGTCACCGGCAGGTAGATAAACAGCAGCAAGGCCTTGGCCAGCGCGACCACTGCGAGGATCGCAAACGCGGCGCGCCAGCCGAACATATCGGAAATCAACGTGCCCACCGGGATACCGAACACCGTGGCGCAGACGATGCCGAAGCCGATTTTTTCGATGGCGCGCCCGGCGTATTCGGGGCCGACAATATCCACCGCCGTTTCACTGGCCAGGGCCCAGAACACCGGCAGGCCCAGGGCCGGGATCAAGCGCGCCAACGCCATCACCCAGATATTCGGCGCCAATGCGGCCACGGTATTGGCCACGCCGAACAGGAGCAGGATGCTGATAAACAGACGCTTGCGGGGGAAACGGGCGCAGTACGCGGTCAGAAACGGACCAAAGGCCGCCACGGTAAAGGCAAACAAGGTCACCAGCAGGCCGGCCTGGGACACGCTGACGTTGAGGTCCCGGGCGATGGACGGCAACAGGCCGACGATAACGAATTCTGTGGTCAGCACGGTAAAACCGGCGGCCGACAGCAGCAGGATGGGAAACAGCATGAAAACTCCAGAAACGACGACATCAACGACAGCCCGAAGGGCCCGCTGACGGAGAGGAAAGGTGAGAGGGGAGAATCTTAACAGAGTATGTCCGGCTTTTGCGAAGCCCCGGTGACCCAATGCCGCAGCGGCCGGGACAGGTCCAGCGGCATGCTAGACTTCGCGCCCTGCTTCCTACAGCTCTTTCCGCCTGCATTGCTGCGCCCTTAAAAAAACTAGAGACAACCTTTATATGACTGCTGCCCCTTCCCTTTTCCAACGCCTGGCCCGCATCAGCCTGGTCACGCAAATCGTCATCGGCTTGATCGCCGGTATCCTGCTGGCCCTGCTCTTGCCGGAGGCGGCCAAGGCCGCCGGGTTTATCGGCAAGGTATTTGTTGCCGCGCTCAAGGCCGTGGCGCCGATCCTGGTGTTTGTGCTGGTAATGGCGTCGATCGCCAACCATAAACACGGCCAGGAAACCCATATCAAGCCGATCCTGTTCCTGTACCTGCTGGGCACCTTTGCCGCTGCCGTGGTGGCGGTGATTGCCAGCATGTGGTTTCCCTCATCGCTGGTGCTCGCTACCCATGACGCCACCGTGAGCGCTCCCGGCGGCATTGGCGAGGTCTTGCAAAGCCTGCTGTTGAGCGTGGTGGACAACCCCGTCAGCGCGCTGATGAACGCCAACTTCATCGGCATCCTGGCCTGGGCCATCGGCATGGGCATTGCCATTCGCCATGCCGGCGAGACCACCCGCACGGTGCTCGACGACCTGTCCAACGGCGTGACCCTGATTGTGCGCGTGGTGATCCGCTTCGCCCCGCTGGGTATCTTCGGCCTGGTGGCTTCGACACTCGCCACTTCGGGCTTCGGCGCCCTGCTCGGCTACGCCCACCTGCTGGTGGTACTGATCGGTTGCATGCTGTTCGTGGCACTGGTGGTCAACCCGGCCATCGTGTTCTGGAAACTGCGCCGCAACCCGTTCCCGCTGGTGCTGATGTGCCTGCGCGAAAGCGGCATCACCGCGTTTTTTACCCGCAGTTCGGCGGCGAATATCCCGGTGAACCTGGCCTTGAGCAAACGCCTGGGCCTGCATGAAGACACCTACTCGGTGTCGATTCCACTGGGTGCCACGATCAACATGGCCGGTGCTGCGATCACCATCACCGTGTTGACCCTGGCGGCCGTGCACACCCTCGGCATTGCCGTGGACCTGCCGACTGCCGTGCTGCTCAGCGTGGTCGCGGCGATCTGTGCCTGCGGTGCGTCGGGTGTGGCCGGCGGCTCGCTGCTGCTGATTCCCCTGGCATGCAGCCTGTTCGGTATCCCCAGCGAAATCGCCATGCAGGTGGTGGCCGTAGGCTTCATCATCGGCGTGTTGCAGGATTCGGCGGAAACCGCGCTCAATTCGTCCACCGATGTGCTGTTTACCGCGGCCGCGTGCCTGGGCAAGGAAGAGCAGTCGGTTTAAAACAGCCAGCGTAAGCAAGCCCGGCGCCGTTCTTCAATGAAGAACGGCGCCGGGCTTTTTTTGTATGGGCTGGTCGGGTTTTCCGTGCCACGTGCTGGCTCGCAACCACGACAAACATTATGTAACACTGCCAACAGATGCCTCGGTCGATAAGGATTGTTCACCGCCATGCTCGGACAGCACCCCCTGATTCAAAAACTGTACGACTTCGTATACGCCGAACAGGCCGCCAACTGGCAAAAACTTCAAGAGGTATGGGAACGTCCCTTGAAGGACAAGTTGCTGCAGGGCTGGACACAGGGCTTCGTTCGACTCGAACGTGGCGATACAGCCAAATTACTGTGGGCCTACCTCGACGACAACGAATCGCGCTTTCGTGCAGGTGACTTGCTGCGTCTGCATCTGGGCGATGCCCAAGGCCCGCTGCTATGCCAGGCCATGAAGTTCGAAAAGGAAGAGGATGATCGCTGGCTTCTCAGTTCGGATCAGGCAATGCTCATTTGGGAGAGCTATCAGGAAGGTGTTTGCTACGCGGACCCTGATGGCATGGACCTGACGCCGAAATATCTTCAAACCTTGCAGGATATTGAGAGCGACATACACGGTAACAACGCGATTCTTCCTTTGCTCGGCGATGCTCCCAATATCGGCTTCCATGACGCGGACCTCGAATACGCCGAGCAGATCGCGCTCAAAGAGGGCTGCAACCAGAAACAAGCCGAGGCCGTGGGTTTTGCCTTCGGTGCTGAACAGGTCGCCTGCATTCAAGGTCCACCCGGTACCGGCAAGACCAGAGCCCTGGCCCTGATCGCTCAGTTGCTGGTCGAGCGCGGCGAACGGGTGTTCATCACTTCGCATACACACATGGCCATCAACAACGCTCTGAGTAAGATTGCTGCGCGCGATGTGCCGACCGTCAAGGTCGGTCGCCGCCGGGAAGACCTCGACAAACACGTGGATTGGGCAGCCGAACCGGCCAGATGGGAAGGGATGCCAGAGGCAGGTCAAGGTTATGTGATTGGCGCCACGCCTTTTGCAACGTGTTCCTCGTTGTCCCATTACAATTTCGACACGGTGATCTTCGACGAGGCCAGTCAGATCACCGTACCTCTCGCCCTGATGGCGATGCGCAAGGGCAAACGCTTTATTTTCATCGGCGACCAGAAACAACTTCCCCCCGTACTGCTTTCTCGCTCGGTTCTGTCAAAAGAATCCATGTCTGTGTTCGCCCGCCTGACGGCTCAGGATGCCGATCACACGGTAATGCTTGAAGAAACCTACCGGATGAATCGCTGGCTTACCCAGTGGCCCAGCCAAATGTATTACGGCGGGCGATTACGCGCCGCCGGGCGAAACAAGGACCGTCTCCTGTCGCCCATTCATCAGGCAGATGTCAGCGAAGCGCTTGATCCGCAAACCTGCGCGGTGTTCATCCCGACGCAGGACGCAAAAGCGCGGAACCGCAACCCAGCAGACGCCAGGTGCGTCGTCCAGTTGTGCCGGCAAGCGAACGACATGGGGCTGCCACTCCATGAAATCGGCATCGTGACGCCCTACCGTGCTCAGGGTCGAGCCATTCGCAAGGCGCTGGCCAAACAGTTCGGCAGCGAGGCCGCCAGTACAATCGTCGCGGATACTGTCGAGCGTATGCAGGGTCAGGAGCGGGAGTTGGTGATCCTGTCCCTGTGCAGTGGCGACGAAGCGTTTATCAGTGCAATCGGGACATTTTTCTTTCAGCCTGAGCGCCTGAACGTTTCCATCACACGCGCGATGACCAAGCTGATCATCATCGGGCCGGAGCTGCAGCACGGGATCATCTGTTCCAGCGAAACAGCACAGGCCTGGGCTGAGCAATACCGCCAGTTGATCAGCCAATGCCATAAGGTAAATTTCCCGCTATGACTCTTTTCATACCCGAATGGCAGCGCAGCAGCGGCTCCCAGCAACAGTGCAAGCGGGTACTCAAGAAGCTTGAGGATGACTACGTCGTCCGCAAATGCCTGACCCAAGACAGTTGGGCACCGGATTTTTTCCTACAGCGCGGTGAGCTTGAGTGGCTGGCGCTGATGGTGTGCGAGTTGCCGTACGATACGCTGGACCCGGACCAGCTGTTTTTGACCGCAGAGCAGACAGCATTCAGCCAGATGCTGGAGAAACTGGGAACATTCGAAACCCAGGCCGGTATCCCGGCCATGCGCAAGATGGTGGTGATGTGGGGCTGCGACTCCGAGCAAAGTAAAATCCTCTGGTCAAGGCATTGCGAAGGTCGGGGAATCTGGCTGATGTCGAAGAAGACGTTCCTTGAGTCCGGTGCAGAACAACTGCCCAAGCTGCTCAAGGCACTGTCTTCGGAAACCCGGCAGACCCTTATGGGCCGTTACTTTTCCGAGGCCGAAATAGCCGGGCTCCGCTCAACACGCCGTCACTTTTCGCGCGACAACAGTGCCCGCACGCTGCGCTACTTTCTGGACCCTCAGCAAGAGTGGGCCAGCAAGCTCGACCTGGACCTTCCGGATGAGCAAACGGAAATGGCGGGGGATTTTTCCGTGCGGCTGATCAATGGTGTAGCGGGCAGCGGCAAAACGCTTATTGCTGCCAGTCGCGCCTATATCCTGGCCAGGAAATTCCCTGACCAGCAGGTTCTCATGCTGATTCACAACGTTCCTGTCGTGAAAGATCTGAAACACCGCCTGCAGCGCGTCTATGGGGAAATCCCCAAGAACCTCACCATCATGACGGCGCTGGGCTGGATCTCAAGGCAATGGAGGGCGCTGTTTAAAGAAACACTGAAGATGCCTAAGTTCACTACCGAAGCCATAGGCCTTATTCAGCATTTTCGCGACACGGAATACCGGGAACTGAAACCGGACAATAACCAGTTGCTTGATGAGTTCAACTTTATAAACGACAACGTCGTCATCGACGAGCCTGATTATCTCAAGGCAGAACGGGCAGGCCAGGGCTTTGCGCTGCGCAAAGAGGAGCGACAACAGGTCTGGGCGCTGTACGAACGGGTGACCAAAGCCCTGTTCAATCAGCATGGGCTGCGTTTATGGAGCTCTCTGCCCCGTGATCTGTGCCTGGCCAATCGCCCAGACACGCTGGAAGCCTATCAGCACATTCTGGTGGACGAGGCACAGTTCTTCGCACCATCGTGGTTCCAACTGATCAAACTCACCCTGGAAAAAACCGAGGGAACGCTGTTTTTATGCGCTGATCCGAATCAGGGCTTTCTGAAGAGCCGCCTTAGCTGGAAACGAGTCGGCCTGGATGTGGCGGGCAAGACCAAAAAGCTGCGCAAATCGTATCGCACCACCCAGGCCATACTAAGCGCTGCCAGCCAGATGCTGGCCGATATTACGCAGACCGATCCGGACGAGTATCTGCAACCAGACTTCGACGGTATGGAAGCAGGTACACCGCCGCTGTTTGTTCTGTCGCCCTCTCCACAGGATGCCGTGGTCCAGGCCTGCAATGAAATTGGAGCGCATCGGAACAGCTATGAATTACCGTTGTCGGCAATGTTGCTGCTGTATGGCAAGGGCATAGACAAAGCGTTGTTAATGAAAACCCTGAAGAAGAGTTTCGGCACCGAGCGAATCTGGGACATGAATGATCCAGACGTCGTACCCGGTCATGATGAGACGCTGCGAATCGCGACGGTTGAAAGTGCAACCGGACTGGAAGCCAACGTAGTGTTTCTGGTTGGGCTGGAAAAATTGCTCAGGATTATCGAGCAGAAGGCTGGCATCACGGCGGACGAGCTGGAACGGAATGCTCGCAAGCTGTATATGGCGATGACTCGCGCAGGCCAACGGCTTGTGCTGATCTCGTCTATCCCGCTACCGGAGAAAATTGCGGGGGTGTTTGTCCACACCGGGATGGAATAAAAAACGCCCAGGGTCATTCGACGAAGAACGGCTCCGGGCGTTTTCCGATGCCTGGGCTTAGAAAGCGCCCATGTAGTCACGCTTGCCCACTTCTACACCGTTGTGACGCAGCAAGGCGTATGCGGTGGTGACGTGGAAGAAGAACTGCGGCAGGCCGTAGGTCAGCAGGTAGGACTGGCCGCTGAAGCGCTTCTCTTTCGGCGTGCCTGGGCGGGTGATGATCTCGATGCCTTCCTTGCCGTCGACTTGCTCGGGCTTGATGGTGTCGACAAACGCCAGCACCTTGGCGATCAGCGCTTGCAGGTCGGCGAAGGTGACTTCGGTGTCTTCGTATTTCGGCACTTCGATCTCAGCCAGGCGTGCGGAAACACCCTTGGCGAAGTCGACGGCGATCTGCACCTGGCGCACCAGTTGGAACATGTCCGGGAACAGCCGCGCTTGCAGCAAGGCGTTGGGTTCGATGTTCCTGGCGGTGGCGTGGGCTTCGGCTTTGTTCAGCACATCGCTCAGGGCGCTGAGCATTTGCTTGAAGACCGGGATGGAGGCGGCGTACAGGGAAATAGTCATGGCAGTCTCATGGGTAGTGGCAGGGTTGGAACCAGCGGCGATTATAGACACGCCAGGCGCTTGTCTTTTATTTTTTCCGGCTTAGGCTAGACGGGGGCGTTCTCAATTAGTTTCCCCGCCGCGCTGGGCCTGGCCCGCTTTAAGGCGACAACGCGGCGGGGAAACTAATTGAGAACGCCCCCATTCACTGCATAGGGAAAGCGCGATGACCGCCGAGCACGACACCGACACCCCTGAGCCGCGCCTGAACAGCACGGAAATTCGCGTCCTGGGTTGCCTGATCGAAAAACAGGCGACCAACCCGGAAACCTATCCCCTGACCCTCAACGCCCTGGTCCTGGCCTGCAACCAGAAGACCAGCCGCGAGCCGGTGATGAACCTGAGCCAGGGCCAGGTTGGCCAGAGTCTGCGTGCGTTGGAAGGCCAAGGCTTCACGCGCCTGGTGATGGGCAGCCGTGCCGACCGCTGGGAGCATCGCGTGGACAAGGCGCTGGAACTGGTGCCGGCCCAGGTGATCCTGACCGGGCTGCTGTTCTTGCGTGGGCCGCAGACGGTCAACGAACTGCTGACCCGCAGCGGGCGCATGCATGACTTCGAGGATGCCGAGCAGGTGGTGCACCAGTTGGAGCGCCTGATTGCCCGCGGGCTGGCGCTGCTGGTGCCGCGCCAGGCGGGGCAGCGGGAAGATCGCTATACCCATGCGCTGGGGGATCCGGCGGACATCGAGGTGATTATCGCGGCGCGGGGAAGCCCGGTGGAGCGCTCTGCCGGCGCAGTCTCGCTGGATCGTATCGAAGAGCTTGAAGCACGAATTGCAGCTCTGGAGGAGCGGCTGGCGCAGCTGGAACAGGCCTGACACGGTCAAACATGTGGGAGGGGCTTGCCCCCTCCCACATTTAGAGCTGCAGTGGCCTTCAGTTGCGGGCGAAGGCTACTGCTGCCTGGAACTGTTCATCCGTAGGCCGCACGCCGGTATAAAGCACAAACTGCTCCAACGCCTGGATCGCAATCACCTCCAGCCCAGTGATTACCCGCTTGCCTTTGGCCCGTCCACGCACGATCAGTGGCGTTTCGGCGGGGATCGCCACCACATCGAAGACAGTGTCCGCTGCATCCACGGCATCCGCCTCGAACGCCAGGGCATCCGCCTCGGCCCCGCCGGTCATGCCGATGGGCGTCACGTTGATCAGCATCTGCGGGCGCAAATCGCCCAGTTCCGCCTGCCACTCATACCCCAGGTTATGCGCCAACGCCCGGCCCGCCGCTTCGTTACGCGCCACGATCACACCATTGGCGTAACCGCCATCCCGCAAGGCGCTCGCCACGGCCTTGGCCATACCGCCACTGCCACGCAGGGCGAAGGTCGAATCCTGCGGCACGGCGTGTTTCTTGAGCAATTGTTCGACGGCGATGTAGTCGGTGTTGTAGGCCTTGAGATGGCCATTGGTATTGACGATGGTATTCAGGGAGTCGATGGCTTGAACCGAATCGTCCAGTTCGTCCACTAAGGCAATGGCGGCCTCCTTGAAGGGCATGGACACCCCGCAACCCCGGATGCCCAACGCGCGGATACCACCTATCGCGCCGGGCAAATCCTGGCTGCTGAAGGCTTTATAGTAGAAATTCAGCCCCAGCTGTTCGTACAGGTGGTTATGAAAACGCAAGCCAAAATTCCCAGGGCGGGCCGACAGCGACATGCACAGTTGGGTGTCCTTGTTGGGGTGCATCTGCATGGATAACTCCTTTGAGTAAGCAAATCGGTACAGACCTTACACAACCTTTACCTAGCGGCCGTGCTGTTTTTCAGAAATACGTTGTCTTAAAAGTATCCCCGCGACATTACTTGAGTCTATTGATTGCAGACCACAAGCGCAGGGGCTAACCGAGGAATGACCATGATTCGTACAATCCCCAAGATCGCCTTGCTGGTAGGTGCACTCGCTATGGCAGGCCAAGCCTCCGCCCATGGTGGTGGATGGGGTGGCCCAGCCGTCTTGGGTGCCCTGGTCGGCGCCGCCGTAGTGGGCTCCGTGGTGGCCAGCCAGCCCCGTGAGGTCTATGTGCAGCAGCCGGTCTACGTGCAACCACAGCCGGTGTATGCCGCGCCCCCGCCCGTCTACTACGCACCACCGCCACCGGTGTACGTGCAGCAGGAGGTCTATTACCGCCCGGCGCCGGTCTACTACGGCCCACCGCGTGGCTACTATGGCCCGCCCCACGGCTATTACCGCCGCGGCTGGTAAGTCTCAACCGTCAGCTATGCAACAGGCCTCGCCCACCCGCGGGGCCTTTTCTTGTGGGTAACGTCCGGATTTATCCTGCCAAGGTCGCTCTGAGGACAATGGCCGGGCTGCAATCCCACATGATTAAGGTCGAAAGTCTACTTGCCCGAACGGGGCTCACGCTGTCATGTTTGTGTCACGACACACTCCCACTATCAATCCTGTCCACTCCATAACAACAAGGACGACTGACCATGCCCACACAAAATCCGCACCGCACCGCTGGCCTGTGTACGTCCAGCAAGGTCTACAGCGCCCTCACGGAGCTCAAGCACCTGGAAGGCCACCGCAGCGCCAAGTTCCTCGCGCTGCTGGCGGAAAACCTGGTGCACAAAGGCCTGCTTAATGAGCAGGAAGTGGTGAGCATGCTCGATCAAGTGGTCGACTGAGGCCTTTTGTTGATGTCGACTATCGAGCCAGATGATTTTTCCTGAGCGCCTGTGCCCCGTAAGGTGACCTCCATAGCGATTGGAGGTCCTTATGCCCACTGTTCAAATCATGTCCGTCATCGGCAGCGCCGTCCCTGCCCCGCTTCGAGAGCTGGGTTTATTGGCTTGCTGGTACGTGGTGCGCGACGGCGAAGCCATCAGCGGCCCGCTGACGTCCCTGTCTGCCGCCGAAAAACAACTGCAGCAAGCCTCGAAGTTCCGCCTGCACGCCTGAGACTCAAGGCAACGGCAACTTGACCCGCGGCTTGCTTTCGACAAACAACGCCCAACTGGACATGAACAACGCCGCCACCAGCGGCCCGATCACAAATCCGTTGAGGCCGAATACCGACAGGCCGCCCAGGGTCGAGATCAGGATCAGGTAGTCCGGCATCTTGGTGTCCTTGCCCACCAGGATCGGGCGCAATACGTTGTCCACCAGGCCGATCACAAACACGCCGAACAGGCCCAGCACCACACCCTGCCAGATCGAACCGCTCAACAGGAAGTAGGCGGCCACCGGCCCCCACACAATGCCCGCGCCCACGGCCGGCAGCAGTGACAGAAACGCCATCAACACCGCCCACAGCAACGCACTGGGAATGTCCAGGAACCAGAAGATCAAACCACCCAGCGCCCCCTGGGTCACGGCCACCAGCACGTTGCCCTTGACCGTGGCGCGCACCACCCGATTGAACTTGAGCTGCAACCGACGCTTCTGCGGCTCGGCCAGCGGCACCGCCGTGCGGACCTTGCGCACCAGTTCCGGGCCGTCCCGCAGCAGGAAAAACAGCAGGTACAGCATGATGAAAAAACTCACCAGGAAATCAAACGTGCCCTGACCGAAGCTGAACGCCTGGGTCGCAAAGAACTGGCTGCCCTGCATCGCGCTCTTGACGATCTTCTCGCGCAGCCCTTCCAGGTTGCCCATGCCGAAGCGGTCCAGCAGGTGCTGGAAGTACGGAGGCAGGAAGTTCTTGAACTGCTCGATATAGCCGGCCACGTCCAGCTTGCCGCTCTCGACGTTTTTGTACAGCGTGGCGCCCTCTTGCACCAGCAATGCGCTGGTAATGATCACCGGCAGGATCGCGATCACCAGGCACACCATCAAGGTGGCCAGGGACGTCAGGTTGCGGTTCCAGCCGAAGCGCTGCTGCAGGCGACGCTGCATCGGCGCAAAGATGATGCCGAGGATCACCGCCCAGAACACTGCACCGTAGAACGGCAGCAATATCCAGATAAAGGCGACGGTCACCAGGGCCAGCAGTAGCAGCAGGGTCTTGAATTGCAGGTTGGTTTGATTCATGTCCGATCCATGTCAGAAAAGCAGGCCGCGCGTGTGCGTCCAGCTGCTTAGTCCACCGCAAATCCCGGGAGTGCCATCTTTGTTGCGGTAAGCGTAGACCCAGATCAATAAAGCCCGGCACATGTTGGGCTACGCTCGCGGCCTTTTGCGATCCGATCCCCATGCCTCTCGTCCTTGCCCCCGAACTGCTCGCCCCCGCCGGCACCCTGAAAAACATGCGCTACGCCTTCGCCTACGGCGCCGATGCAGTCTACGCCGGCCAGCCGCGCTACAGCCTGCGGGTGCGCAACAACGAGTTCGACCACGCCAACCTGGCGCTCGGCATCCAGGAAGCCCACGCGCTGGGCAAGCGGTTCTATGTGGTGGTGAACATCGCGCCGCACAATGCCAAGCTCAAGACGTTCCTCAAGGACCTCGCCCCGGTGATCGCCATGGGCCCGGATGCGCTGATCATGTCCGACCCAGGGCTGATCATGCTGGTGCGCCGGCACTTCCCGATGATGCCGATCCATCTCTCAGTGCAGGCCAATACGGTGAACTGGGCCAGCGTGGAGTTCTGGCAGCAGCAAGGAATTTGCCGGGTGATCCTGTCGCGGGAGCTGTCCCTGGAAGAAATCGGCGAGATTCGCCAGCAGGTGCCGGCCATGGAGCTGGAAGTGTTTGTGCACGGTGCCTTGTGCATGGCCTATTCCGGGCGCTGCCTGCTCTCGGGCTACATGAACAAGCGTGACGCCAACCAGGGCACCTGCACCAATGCCTGCCGCTGGAAATACCAGGCCACCCCGGCGGTGGAAAACGCCACGGGCGATATTGTCCAGGTGTATCAACCGGAACCCACACTGGGGATCGGCGCGCCCACCGACCAGGTGTTCCTGCTGCAGGAAGCCAACCGCCCCGACGAACAGATGCCCGCCTTCGAGGATGAACACGGCACCTACATCATGAACGCCAAGGACCTGCGCGCCGTGCAGCATGTGGAGCGCCTGACCCACATGGGCGTGCATTCGCTGAAGATCGAAGGCCGCACCAAATCGCATTTCTACTGCGCCCGCACGACCCAGGTGTACCGCCAGGCAATCGATGATGCCGTGGCCGGCCGTGCGTTTGACCGCAACTTGATGACCGACCTGGAATCCCTGGCCCAACGCGGCTACACCGAAGGTTTCCTGCGCCGCCACGTGCACGACGAATACCAGAATTACCAGAACGGCAGCTCAGTGTCCGAGCGCCAGCAGTTTGTTGGCGAATTGACCGGCGAGCGCCGCGGCGAGTTGGCCGAGGTCAAGGTGAAGAACCGCTTTGCCGTCGGCAATCATCTGGAATTGATGACCCCCGCCGGCAACTTTCACTTTGACCTGTCCAGTCTGCACAACGCCAAGGGTGAAGCCATCGAAGTGGCGCCGGGGGATGGGCACACGGTGTATGTGCCCCTGCCAGCGCAGGTGGATCTGCGCTTTGGGTTGTTGATGCGCGATCTCTAGATCCTGAACTGCCCCACCAACTGCCCCAACCGCTGGCCCAGGTCCGCCAGACTGCGCGAGGTCTGGGCGCCCAACTGGGTTTCATCGGCCACGCTGTCCACCGCCACGGCAATCTGATGCACGCTGCGGTTGATCTCTTCGGCGACGGCGGTCTGTTCTTCGGCAGCGCTGGCAATCTGCGCGTTCATCGAGTTGATGGTGCCGATCAACTGGGCCATGGTGTCCAGGGACGCCCCGGCTTCGTTGGCCTTGGCCGAGGTGCCGTCGCCGGCATCGCTGGAGCGGCGCATGGCATCCACGGCCGCTTCGGTGCCTTTTTGCAGGCGGTCGATCATGCCCTGGATTTCCTGGGTGCTGGTTTGCGTGCGGCTGGCCAGGGCGCGCACCTCGTCGGCGACCACGGCAAAACCGCGCCCGGCCTCCCCTGCCCGCGCGGCCTCGATCGCCGCGTTGAGGGCCAGCAGGTTGGTTTGTTCGGCAATCGAGCGGATCACGCCGAGCACGCTGACAATCGACGACACGTCCTGCTGCATGCTGTCGAGGGACACACCGCTGCTGCGGATGTCATTCACCAGCGCATGGATCTGCGCGATGCTGCCGTCCACCACGCGCTTGGCGGCCTGGCCTTCGGCGTCGGTCTGTTGCGCGGCCACGGAGGCGCCCTGGGCACTGCGCGCCACTTCTTGCGCTGCGGAGGACATCTGATTGATGGCGGTGGCCACCTGGTCGGTCTCGTGACGCTGGCGTTCCATGGCCTGCTCAGAACGCTGGGCCTGGTCGGACACCTGGCTGACCAGGCCGGTGAGTTGGGTGGTCATCTCGGTGATCTGGCGCACCAGGCCATGGATCTTGTCGACAAAGCGGTTGAACGCACCAGCCAGGTCGCCCAGCTCGTCCTGGCTGGTGATGGCCAGGCGGCGGGTCAAATCGCCTTCGCCGGCAGCAATGTCGTCGAGGTTGGCTTTCATCAAATGCAGCGGGCGCAAAATGGTGTTGGCCAGCAGCATGCCGGCAGCGGCGATCACCAGCAACACCACCACGGCCACGCCGAGGATGCTCAGCAGCACGCCTTCCATGCGCGTTTTCACTTTGGCTTCGACCACCGCCACCTGGGCTTCGATGCCATCCAGGTTCGCCGAGGTACCGATGACCATGTCCCACTTGGGCAGGTATTCGGTGTAGCCCATCTTGGGCACCAGTTCGGTCTGGCCGGGCTGGGTCGAGCTGTATTGCAGGTAGTGGGTGCCGTCCTTGCCGACCTTGACCAGGTCGCGGTTGACGTAGACACCGTTGGGATCACGGTTGTCCTTGAAGCTCTTGCCCACGCCGTCGGGGCTGTTGCCCTTGAACAGGCGGATGGTCTCGGAGTCGTAGCCGAAGAAGTAACCGTCCTTGCCGTAGCTGGTGTTGGACAGCAGCTTGACCACCTCGGCCCGCGCCGCCGTATCGCCGGGGGCGGCCGCGTCATAGAGCGGCTTGATGGTGGTCATGGCCACTTCCACATAACTTTGCAGGGTGGCCTTGGCGTTGTTGAGCAGGCGCTGGCGGGTTTCATCCACCTCATTGCGCGCCTGGCCCTGGAGGATCCACACGGTGGTCAGGCTGATGACCACGGCGAACAGCAACACCGGCACAACGGCGAGGGACAGGACTTTGGCCTTCAGGCTCAGACGCATGGCTTTTCTCTCTTATTGGGCGACTTGAGAGGTTATCGGCCAGCGCCGGTGAATCTGTAGATCAGAGCGTCATCGCCGCCAACCAGCCAAACGCCAGCAATGGGAGGTTGTAGTGCAGGAACGTCGGCACCACGGTGTCCCAGATATGGTGATGCTGGCCGTCGATATTCAGGCCGGAGGTCGGGCCCAGGGTGGAGTCCGAGGCGGGCGAACCGGCATCACCCAGCGCCCCGGCGGTGCCGACGATGCACACGATGGCCAGCGGGCTGAAGCCCAGTTGCACACACAGCGGCACGAAAATCGCCGCCAGGATCGGCACCGTGGAAAACGACGAGCCGATGCCCATGGTCACCAGCAGCCCCACCAGCAACATCAACAACGCCCCCACCCCACGGCTATGGCCGATGAACGCCGCCGAGGTTTCCACCAGCGAGCGTACGTCGCCGGTAGCCTTGAGCACTTCGGCAAAGCCTGACGAGGCGATCATGATGAAGCCGATCATCGCCATCATCTTCATGCCTTCGGTAAACAGGTCGTCGGTGTCGCGCCAGCGCACGATGCCCGAGACCGAGAAGATCAGGAACCCGGCCAAGGCGCCGATAATCATGGAGTCCAGCCACAACTGGATGATGAACGCCGAGGCAATCGCCAGGCCCGCCACCGCCAGGGTCAGCGGGTTGTACTGCACCGCCACTTGCTCGACCCGCTCGATTTTCTCCAGGTCATACACGCGCTTCTTGCGGTAGCTGATAAACACCGCCACCAGCAGCCCGACCACCATGCCCAGCGCCGGCAGGCTCATGGCGTGGGTGACGTTGACCTGGCTGATGTCCACGCCGCTCTTGGCCACGTTGGCCAGCAGGATCTGGTTGAGGAAGATATTGCCGAAGCCCACCGGCAGGAACATGTACGGCGTGATCAGGCCGAAGGTCATCACGCAGGCGATCAGGCGGCGGTCCAACTGCAATTTGGTCAGCACATACAACAGGGGCGGCACCAGCAACGGGATAAACGCGATATGGATCGGCAGGATGTTCTGCGACGCAATCGCGACCACCCACAGCAGGCCGATCAGCAGCCATTTGACGTGGTTGCCGCCGCTGGCTTGCTGACGGTCGACCAGCAGCAAGGCCCTGTCCGCCAGGGCGTGGGCCAGGCCGGACTTGGCAATCGCCACGGCGAAAGCGCCGAGCAAGGCGTAGGACAAGGCCACGGTCGCCCCCCCTCCCAAGCCACCGTTGAACGCCTTGAGCGTGGCCTCGATGCCCAGGCCACCGGTCAGGCCGCCCACCAGGGCGCCGACAATAATGGCGATGACCACATGCACGCGGGACAGGCTGAGCACCAGCATGGTGCCGACCGCGGCGATGACTGCGTTAATCATGGTTACCTCAAGCAGAAACATACAAAACAGGCATGCCCGCGCCCGGGCGGCCATCGGATGGCAGCCGGCGTGCAGGCTTGAAGGAGGTCTTATTAGAGGGCGCGCACTGTGCAGCAGGTCGCGCCCCATGTCAAAAAGCGACGCCGCTTTCAGGTTTAAATTGATCGTTTGAATAAAGAAAATTCCAGATCGGCCGATAACCGTGCTCTATGTGTTTTCAGGTAAGGATGTACCGATGTCCCTCAGACAGCTCTCCATTCAATGGAAAATCACCCTGCTCGCCGGCCTGTGCCTGCTGGGGATCGTGACCCTGCTGGTGGGTTTGTCGTTGTACCGCATGGCGCAGAGTTCCGAGCAGGTCAAGGCTTCCAGCATGCAGATGCTCGATGAAGCGGCCCAGGCTCGCATCGAGGCCCAAGGTGAGGTGCAGGCCGCGGGCATCCGCCGGCAATTCATGGACGCCTATCAATATGGGCACGGGTTTTCCCGCCAGGTCCTGTTCCTGCGTGAGCAAGCCGAAAAACGCTTCCTCGACGCCTTCGACACCCGCGAAGACCTGACACGCCAGGTCAAGGCCGCCCTGCAGGCCAACCCGGAACTGCTGGGGCTGTCCCTGGTATTCGAAGCCAATGCGCTGGATGGCAAGGATGAGTTGTTTGCCGACCAGGCCGAACTGGGCAGCAACGACAAGGGCCGCTTCGCCCTGTACTGGTCGCAGCCGACGCCGGGCACGCTGACATCGATGGCACTGCCGGAAAGCGACATGTCCGACACCCGCGTCGGTCCCAGCGGCGAACCGGCCAACGCCTGGTTCACCTGCCCGCGCAGCACCCTCAAGCCGTGTGTGATCGAACCGTACTTTTATGTGATCGACGGGCAAAACGTGCTGATGACCAGCATCGTGTTTCCGTTGACGGTCAATGGCAAGGTGATCGCTTCGCTGTCGGTGGACATCAACCTCAACAGCCTGCAGGCCGTGAGCCAGCAGGCCAGCCAGAAGCTGTATGACGGCCAGACCCAGGTCAGTATCCTCAGCCCCACCGGTTTGCTTGCCGGCTACAGCGCGGACGCCAGCCAGTTGAGCAAACGCCTGGATCAGGTCGATACGCAAAGCGGCGCGCAATTGATCAGCGCCCTGGCCGGCGGGACACAGACCCGCAGTCTGCGCACCGACCATCAACTCAAGGTGCTGGCGCCGTTCGCGCCGATTCCCGACGGCAAGCCATGGGGGGTGTTGCTGGATGTACCGGAAAAAGTCCTGGTGGGGCCGGCTGAAGCACTGAAGACCCAGATGGACGCCGATAATACCCGCGGCACCCTGCTGGAACTGGGCATGGGCCTGCTGGCTGCCGTGATCGGCCTGATCCTGGTCTGGCTGATGGCCCGCAGCGTGACCCGACCGATCCTCGGCGTGGCCCATATGCTTGAAGACATCGCCAGCGGCGAAGGCGACCTGACCCACCGCCTGGCGTATGACAAACAGGACGAACTGGGCCAGCTCGCCGGCTGGTTCAACCGTTTCCTCGACAAGCTGCAACCCATCATTGCCGAAGTCAAACGCTCGGTGCAGGACGCCCGTGGCACCGCCGACCAGTCCGCCGCGATTGCGACGCAAACCAGCGCTGGCATGGAGCAGCAGTACCGCCAGGTCGACCAGGTGGCCACCGCCTCCCACGAAATGAGCGCCACCGCCCAGGACGTGGCCCGCAGCGCCGCCCAGGCGGCCCAGGCCGCGCGGGATGCCGACCAGGCTACCCGCGACGGCCTGACAGTGATCGACCGCACCACCACCAACATCGGCCAACTGGCGGCCGATATGAGCACCGCCATGGCCCAGGTCGAAGGCCTGTCTGCCAACAGTGAGAAGATCGGCTCCGTGCTCGAAGTGATTCGCGGCATCGCCGAGCAAACCAACCTGCTGGCGCTCAACGCGGCAATCGAAGCCGCCCGCGCCGGTGAGGCCGGCCGGGGGTTTGCCGTGGTCGCCGACGAGGTACGCAACCTGGCACGGCGGACCCAGGAGTCGGTGGAGGAAACCCGCCTGGTGATCGAGCAATTGCAGAGCGGTACCGAAGAGGTCGTCGGCTCCATGGGCAACAGCTATCGCCAGGCCCAGGGCAGTGTCGAACAGGTCGGCGAGGCCGTTACCGCCCTGCGCCAGATCGGCGATGCGGTCACGGTGATCAGCGACATGAACCTGCAAATCGCCAGCGCTGCCGAAGAACAAAGCGCGGTGGCCGAAGAGATCAACCACAATGTGGCGACCATTCGCGATGTGACCGAGTCGTTGTCGGAACAGGCCAATGAGTCGGCGCGGGTGAGCCAGGCGTTGAACAGCCTGGCCAATCAGCAGCAGGGGTTGATGGACCAGTTCCGCGTCTGAGTGATCGCTCCCACGCGTGGATGCCGTCTTATCCAACACCACACAAATCCGTAGCAGCTGCCGAGCCTTGGCGAGGCTGCGTCGGCCGCGGCTCGAGCTTGAATCGGCAGCGCGCCTGACGCAGCCTCGCTTGCGCTCGGCAGCTGCGGATTTGCGCGGTGTTGGATAAGACGGTATCTACGGGGGTGTTTTCAGATCTGGCGGCGTGGCAATTCGATCAGTGCCTTGAGCCCGCCCAGCTCGCTCTCCTGCAACTGCAACACCCCGCCCCACACCTCGACAATGTCGCGCACGATCCCCAGCCCCAGGCCATGGCCGTCGATCTGTTCGTCCAGGCGTGCACCGCGGCTGAAGACCTGGTCACGCTGGGCCTCGGGAATCCCGGGACCGTCATCTTCCACCGCCAGCAGGTAAGCATGCGGCGTCTCGCTGACGCTCACGCGCACCTCCGCATCCGCCCATTTGCAGGCGTTGTCCAGCAGGTTGCCGAGCAGCTCCAGCAGGTCTTCGCGGTCCCAGGGCAGTTGCAGACCCGGCGCGACGTGGTAACTGAGGTCCAGGTGTTCGCCATGGATCATGTTCAACGTGGCGAGCAGGCCGGGCAGTTCTTGTTCACAGTCGAACAAGGCACCCGGCAGGGTTTCGCCGGCCAGCCGGGCGCGATTGAGTTCACGGTTGAGGCGTTGTTGCACCTGCTCCAATTGTTCGCGCAGCAGTTTGCTCAGTTCGGGGTGATCCTTGAGCGCCTCGCTCGAGGCGGCGCTCAACAGCACCGCCAGCGGGGTTTTCAGCGCATGCCCAAGGTTGCCGAGGGCATTGCGCGAACGTTTGAGACTGTCTTCGGTGTGGGCCAGCAGGTGGTTGATCTGGGCGACCAGTGGTTCCAGTTCCAGCGGCACCTGGGTGTCGAGTTGCGAGCGTTGGCCTTGTTGCAGTTGGGCGATCTGGTTACGCGCGTTTTCCAGCGGGCGCAAGGCGCGACGTACGGTGACTCGCTGCAAAAACAACACCAGCAGCAGTGCCGCCAGCCCCAGCACCAGGCCGATCCGACGCATCAGGCGAAAACTTTCCCGCACCGGGGTGTAGTCCTGGGCCACGCTGATGGAAATCGATTGGCCAAAGCGCTTGTAGTCCGAACGCAGCACCAGCAATTGCTGGCCTTCGGGCCCCAATTGCAGGTTGCCCTTGAGCCCGGCCTCGGGCAGTCGGGGCAATTCCTGGTCCCACAGCGAACGGGAGCGCCAGTGAGTGTCGGCAAAATCGATACGGAAATAATGCCCGGAAAACGGCCGCTGGTAGGCCGGCGACAGGCGCTGCTCATCCAGTTGCACACCGTTGGGCCCGCGTACCAGGGCGACCAGCAGGTTCTCGGCATCGTTGCGCAACCCCGCTTCCAGGTAGCGTTGCAAACCGGCCTCGAACAACCACAGGCTGGTTTGCGCCAGTACCACGCCGACGATCACCATCACGCTGATCAGGCCCAGGCTCAGGCGGCGCTGAATCGACTTCATGCAGGGCTGGCGCCAAAGCGGTAACCCTGGCCGCGCCGGGTTTCGATCACGCTGCGGCCGAGTTTGCGGCGCAGGTGGTTGACGTGCACTTCCAGCACGTTGGAGTCGCGCTCGGTCTCGCCGTCGTACAGGTGCTCGGCCAGGTGGCTTTTCGAGAGGATCTGTTCGGGGTGCAGCATGAAGTAGCGCAACAGGCGAAATTCTGCGGCGGTCAGTTGGATCTCGTCGCCATCGCGCAGCACGCACTGGCGGCCTTCGTCCAGGTGCAGGCCGGCAGCTTGCAAGGTGGGTTGGTTGGCCTGCCCGTGGGAGCGGCGCAACAGCGCCTGGATGCGCAGGTGCAGCTCTTCGGGGTGAAACGGTTTGCTCAGGTAATCGTCGGCACCGGCCTTGAGCCCTTCGATGCGCTCGGCCCAGGAATCGCGGGCGGTGAGGATCAACACCGGGGTGGTCAGCGCGGCGGCGCGCCATTGCGCCAGCACCTCAAGGCCGGGCAAACCGGGCAGGCCGAGGTCGAGGATGATCAGGTCGTAGGGTTCGCTGCGGCCCTGATACGCGGCGTCACGGCCGTCGGCCAGCCAGTCGACGGCATAACCCTGGCGCTGCAGGCCGGCCAGCAGTTCATCGGCCAGGGGTACGTTGTCTTCCACCAGGAGCAGGCGCATCAGTCTTCCTCATCTTTGATCAGTACACCGTTGGTGGCGTCGAGTTTGATCTCGCGCACCACGCCGTCGGTGGTCACCAGTTCCACTTCGTAGGCATATTGGCCGTGCTTTTTCTCAAGCTCGGCTTCCAGCAGGCGCGAGCCGGGATACCGCGCCATGGCCTGCTGCAACAGTTGCTCCAGAGGCAGGATCACCCCCTGCTGGCGCAGCGCCAAGGCTTCGTCCTGGTTGAGGTCGCGGGCCTGCAAGCCTGAGCAGAACACCACCAGCACCAACGCCACTCGACTGCCGGCGCGTAAATTTACCTTCATTACGTATCCTGATGATTCTTGAGAACCTGCCCGGTAAGCGCGTCCAATTCGACCTCCCATTCAATGCCGTCGGCATCTTGCAGTTCGACTTCATAGACATACTTGCCGTAAGCCTCGTCCAGGTCGGTGTCCAACAGCGTTGAACCGGGGTGCAGGGCCTGAGCTGTGGCTTCGAGCTGGTCGAAAGCGACAATTGTAACAGTGGCGGGCACGATCAGTGGTTTGTCGGGGTCCACGGCTCCGGCCTGAGTCGCCGTGGAGGCGATGATAGCGGCGGCGACCAGAGCAGTGAGGCGTTTCATGATGAGTCTCCGTTACACGATGTTTTTCCTACGCCGGCCACGGTAGCGGCTGCAACTTAACTGAAACTGAATTGCCACCATGGCAATTTCCAGCAGGCGCGACGGGCTACGATGTTTATTCAGGACTCACGCGGTATCGTTAACGTTTTTCGCGAGCACGCTTGCGCCTACACCTCGCTTCAACAGAGACCGGTATGACAGCCATCCATATCAAGTTCCCCGCCCTGACCCTCAAGGCCGGCAAACGCGCCTTTGCGCACATTCGCGAACAGGGTCTCAAGCCTGCGGATGTCGGCATCCTTCCCGGTGCGGCCGGCGGCCCCAAGGCGCTGGGGATCCAGGGCCTGGACCTGGCGCTGTTCGGCGACTGGCTGCCGCGCGCACCGCGGGAGCGGGCGTTGATCGGCGCATCGATCGGTTCCTGGCGGTTTGCCAGCGCCTGCCTGCCCGACCCTGTGCAAGGCCTGCTGGACCTCGGCCGCCTGTACAACGAACAACGCTTTGCCAAAGGCGTGACCATGGCCGAAGTCAGCCGCAGCTGCCAGCGCATGCTCGACGACCTGCTGGCCGGCCGCGATGCACGGGTGCTGGACAACCCCGACTACCGGCTGAACATCATGGTGGTCAAGAGCCACGGCCTGCTCGCCGATGACCACCGTGGGCGCCTGGGTTTGGGCCTGTCATCGGTGATTGCCGACAACCTGCGCGGCCGTGCGCGGCTGGCGCGGCATTTCGAGCGGCTGATCATCCACGACCCGCGCCAGGCACCGCCGGTGCACCCGCTGAAGGATTTTCCATCGCGCTTTCTTGAGCTGGACATGGGTAACCTGCGCCAGGCGCTGCTGGCGTCCGGGTCGATCCCCATGGTGATGCAAGGCGTGCGCGACCTGCCCGGAGCCGGCACCGGCACTTACCGCGACGGCGGCCTGCTGGACTACCACCTCGACCTGCCCTACCACGGCGACGACATCGTGCTGTACCCGCACTTCACCGACCGGGTCATCCCCGGCTGGTTTGACAAGGGCCTGCCATGGCGGCACAGCAACCCGCACGGCTTGCAGGATGTGTTGCTGCTGGCGCCGTCCAGGGACTACCTGGCCCGCCTGCCCCACGGCAAACTGCCGGACCGCAGCGACTTCAAGCGCTTCATGGGCGACGACCCGAGCCGCAACAAGTACTGGCAAACCGCGATGAGCGAGAGCCGGCGGCTGGGGGATGAGTTTCTGCAGCTGGCCGATAACGGTGGCCTGGGCGAGCGCTTGCAGGCGCTTTGACCCAGCGGTATGCGCGGCATGGGATCAAGCTGTTAAACTCGCCGCCTGCCAGATACCTGACCGAGCTGAAAATACTGTGGAAATCTTCAAAGAGTTTACCTTCGAGTCCGCCCACCGCCTGCCCCACGTACCGGAAGGCCACAAGTGCGGGCGCCTGCATGGGCATTCGTTCAAGGTGGCGATCCACCTGAGCGGCGACCTGGATCCCCATACCGGCTGGATTCGTGACTTCTCGGAGATCAAGGCGATTTTCAAGCCGCTCTACGAACGCCTCGACCACAACTACCTCAATGACATCCCAGGCCTGGAAAACCCCACCAGCGAAGTGCTGGCCAAGTGGATCTGGACTGAACTCAAGCCGCTGCTGCCGGAGCTCAGTGCGATCCGCATCCACGAGACCTGCACCAGTGGCTGCATCTATCGCGGCGAGTAAACCTGCGCTGTTAAAAAACCACCCTTGCGGTGGTTTTTTTGTGCCTCCCGTAGCACCCTTCCACCCTTGCCCTTCTTCGCGACCGAGGAGATGTCCATGGAAACTACCTGGCTGGCCCAGGCCAAACGCTTGCAAGCATTGGCCTCCACGGGGCTGCACTTTTGCACCGATGATTTCGAGCGCGAACGCCTGGAAGAAATCGCCGAGATTGCCCACAGCATGCTGGCACAGCTGGGCAACGTGCCGCTGGAGCGCATCACCGGGCTGGTGTCGGATTTCGCCCAGCGCTATTCGACGCCGATGATCGACGTACGTGGCGCGGTGATCGAGGGTGAGCGGATTCTGCTGGTGCGCGAGGCCACCGACGGTTGCTGGGCGCTGCCCGGTGGTTATGCCGATATCGGGTTGTCGGCGGCGGAAAACATCATCAAGGAAATTCGCGAGGAAGCCGGGCTGAGCGTTACTGCGCGGGCACTGTATAGCGTCACCCACAAGGCCAAGGGGCTGTACCGGCCGGATGTGCGGGATTTCTACAAGTTGTATTTCCTGTGTGAACGGGTGGATCAACTGGCGCCGGTGGCCGGGTCCGAGACCACCGAGGTGGGCTTTTTCAGCCTGGACGAGCTGCCGCCGCTGTCCCGGGGGCGCACCATCGAAAGTGATCTGGAGGCGGCGTTCGCCTTTCATCGCGGCGAGACCACGCAGACGCTGTTCGACTGATCCAATTTGTATCACTGCTGCACCGCTTTCGTGCCCGACTGGGCACAACGAACACTCCCGCCTGCGTTCCCCGCCTGTTTGGCTATAAATACTGTGCACGGTGCACAGCGACAACCGTGCGCCTGTCACTGCCGGTGATTTGGCACGCCCGGTGCAACAGGCCTGCGTCACTCATTCAGGGAGCACGCACATGACGCAGCAAGAACCGGGCAACGATTACCCCTTAAGCGAAGTCCCCATGCATGCGCGCAAAGGCCTGGCGTCGACCGCCATGGTGCTGCTGGGCTTTACCTTTTTTACCGCGACCATGTTTGCCGGCGGCAAGCTCGGGGTGGCGTTCAGTTTCACCGAGATTCTCGGCGTGGTGGCCTTGGGTAACCTGCTGTTGGGTATCTACGCCGCAGGCCTGGGTTACATCGCGTTCAAGAGCGGGTTGAACTCGGTGTTGATGGGCCGCTTCTGCTTTGGCGAGGTGGGCAGCAAGCTCAGTGACTTGATCCTCGGGTTCACCCAGATCGGCTGGTACGCCTGGGGCACCGCCACGGCGGCCGTGGTGCTGGGCAAGTATTTCGAGCTGAGCCAGGGCAGCGTGCTGGCGTTGATGGTGCTGTTCGGCCTGGTGTTTTGCGCCACGGCCTACGTGGGCTATCGCGGGCTGGAGATTCTTTCCTACATCGCGGTGCCAGCCATGGGCCTGTTGCTGTTGCTGTCGATGTGGGTCGCCACGGTGAAAGTCGGCGGGCTGGATGGGCTGCTGGCGGTGGTGCCGACCGGCGAGCTGGATTTGTCCACGGCGATCACCCTGGTGTTCGGCACGTTCGTCAGCGGCGCCACCCAGGCCACCAACTGGACGCGGTTTTCCCGCTCGGCCAAGGTCGCGGTGCTGGCCAGCCTGATCGGGTTCTTTATCGGCAATGGTTTGATGGTGCTGATCGGCGCCTATGGCGCGATCGTCTACCAACAGCCCGACGTGGTCGAAGTGTTGCTGCTGCAAGGCTTTGCCATGGCGGCAATGGCCATGTTACTGCTCAATATCTGGAGCACCCAGGACAACACCATCTACAACTTCGCCGTGGCCGGCTGCAACCTGCTGCGCACCAAGCGGCGCAAAACCGTGACCTTGGCGGGTGCGGTGATCGGCACCTTGCTGGCGTTGCTGGGTATGTACGACATGCTGGTGCCGTACCTGATCCTGCTGGGCACGGTGATTCCGCCGATTGGCGGGGTGATCATGGCGGACTTCTTCTACCGCTGGCGCGGCCACTACCCGCGCCTGGCGGATGCGCGCCTGCCAGCCTTCAACTGGGCCGGGCTGGTGGCGTACGCAGTGGGTACCGTGCTGGCGTTCAACTCGCCGTGGGTCGCGCCGTTGGTGGGCATCGCTGCCGCGTCGCTGACCTACGTCGCGCTCACCGCCGTGCTGCGCGTGCCTTTGGCTGATGCCCGGGCATGAGCCTGACCATTGCGGATGTACTGGCGTTGCCGGGGCTGGAATCCATGCGCCTGCGCGCCGGCGCTGCCGCCCTGGATAACGTCGTGCGTTGGCCTTATGTGGCGGAAAACAGCGGGATCGCCGAGTGGGTGCTGGGCGGTGAATTGGTGTTCGTCACCGGCATCAACCACCCACGGGATGAGGCCAACCTCCTGCAACTGCTGGACGAAGCCTGCCAGCGCCAAGTGGCCGGGTTGGTGATCCTGACGGGAGCGGCGTATATCCAGGCAATTCCCCAGCGCTTGCTCGACGCCGCCGAAACCGCCGGCATGCCGCTGATCGAACAGCCCTACTCGCTGAAAATGGTGCTGGTGACCCAAGCGATTGGTTCGGCGCTGATCCAGTCCGAGCAACTGGGACGCTCGCGGCACGACGTGCTGGAGCGCTTGCTGAGCGGGGATTATCAATCCCTGGATTTGCTGCTGCATCGGGCCGTGCAATTGAATATGCCACTGGCCGGGCATTGGCAGGTCGCCCAACTGCAATTGGAAGGCAGTGAGTTGCTGTTTGCCCAGGGTGACGCGGCACAGGTGGAGGCACAGCTGGCGCGGCAACACGACGGTATCAGTCGGCGCTTGCGTCAATTATCGGCGGTACTGCCGGTACTGGGGCGCGCCGGACAATGGACCCTGCTGCTGCCGGCACCGGATGCCGTCACGGCCTTGGCCAACCGCCAGCAACTGGCCAACTGGCTGAACCCGCTCAACCTGCGCCTGGCGCCGCTGAAATTGTTTATCGGCCTGAGCGCCGCTGCACACCCACCCGCGCGCCTGGCCCAGGCGCAAGACGAAGCACGCCAGGCATTGGTGGCGGCACGACGCTTCAGCGAGCGTGCCGGGCTGTGCGTGTATGACGAACTCGGCGTGCTCAAGCTGCTCAGCGGTGTGCGTGATCGCGCCCTGCTCGACCAGTTCCTCAATGAACGCCTGGGCCCGCTGCTGCGTCACGACCTGCACCACGGGCCCAGCCTGATGCCGACCCTGGAAGCCTGGTTTCACGAGAATGGTAACCTTGTGGCTGCCGCCCAACGCCTGGCCTTGCACCGCAATACCCTGACACACCGTGTCCAGCGCATCGAGGCCCTGTGCGGTCTGACACTGGATAACGCTTATGACCGCCTGGACATCGGCATCGCCCTGATGATCTGGCGGCTGTCTGCCTGATTGCTTTCAACCAAGAGGAACTTGCCCATGCACATCATCAACGCCCGCCTGCGCAACCGTGAAGGCCTGCATGATCTGCACCTGGAACATGGCCGGATCGCCAGCATCACCCCACAAGCAACAGCGCCGGCAGTGGGGCCCAATGACCTGGACGCAGCCGGCAACCTGGTGATACCGCCCTTCGTCGAACCGCACATTCACCTCGATGCCACCCTCACCGCCGGCGAACCACGCTGGAACATGAGCGGCACCCTGTTCGAAGGCATCGAGTGCTGGGGTGAACGCAAGGCCACCATCACCGAGGAAGACACCAGGAACCGCGCCAAAAAGACCATCCAGTCCCTCGCCGCCCACGGCATCCAGCATGTACGCACCCATGTCGATGTCACCGACCCCGACCTCACGGCGCTCAAGGCCATGCTGCAAGTGCGCGAAGAAAGCTCGCACCTGATCGACCTGCAAATCGTCGCCTTTCCCCAGGAAGGCATCGAGTCATACCGCAACGGCCGCGAACTGATGGAAGAAGCCATTCGCCTGGGCGCCGATGTGATCGGCGGCATCCCCCACTTTGAATACACCCGCGATCAAGGCGTGAGTTCGGTGAAGTTCCTGATGGACCTGGCCGAACGCACCGGCTGCCTGGTGGATGTGCACTGCGACGAAACCGACGACCCGCATTCACGCTTCCTCGAAGTACTCGCCGAAGAAGCCCGCAGCCGCGACATGGGCGCCCGCGTCACCGCCAGCCACACCACGGCCATGGGTTCCTACGACAATGCCTACTGCGCCAAACTGTTCCGCCTGCTGGGGCACTCCGGGATCAGCTTCGTCTCTTGTCCCACCGAAAGCATCCACCTGCAGGGTCGCTTCGACAGCTTCCCGAAACGCCGTGGTGTCACCCGGGTCAACGAGCTGCTGGAGGCCGGCATGAACGTATGCTTTGGCCAGGACTCCATCGTCGATCCCTGGTACCCGCTGGGCAACGGCAACATCCTGCGCGTGCTGGAAGCCGGTTTGCACATCTGCCATATGCTCGGCTACCGCAACCTGCAAAGCGCCCTCGACCTGGTGACCGACAACAGCGCCAAGGCCATGGCCCTGGGTGACCGTTACGGCCTAGAAGCCGGGCGCCCGGCCAACCTGTTGATCCTCTCGGCCGACAGCGACTACGAGGTGATTCGCAGCCAAGGGCTGGCGCTGTACTCGATTCGCCACGGCAAGGTGTTGATGAAACGCCAGCCGGCGCAGGTGGAGTTTGTCTAAGCACCCAGGTCAGACGATTGAGTCGAGATCCAGCGGCTGTGCCCTCCCCAGCTCACTCTGCGCAGCGGGAGGGATGCTCGCGACCTGAGGCAACGCCTGGTTTTCACGATGGCGGAACCAGCGCTTGAGACTGGGTTGCAGGTTGGAGGAGTGGCTATGGCTGCCGTAGACATCACGCGCTTCAAGACGACGCCAGCGCAGGGTTTGCAGGCGTTCGCGACTGGTGTGCAGGCGGTCGATCTCAGCGTTCAGCGGCTCATGGTATTCATAGGCACGGTCGTTGGCCGGGCGCTGTCGAGTCAGTTCACGCCGCTTGTCGTGCAGTTGCTTGCGCATGGTCGCAAGGGCGTGGTCGAGCAGTTCAAACTCCCGTTGGGTCACCAGAGGACCGTTGCTATCCACGGCTTGTTGCCAGCGACGCAACGTCGCCCAGGCGGCGGGGATGTAGCTGGCGGTCATGAAATGCTGCTTGTATTGCACCAACTGTTTGATCAGGCCTTCGCGATCGGGCATGTCACCGCGCGTTTGCCATGCCCGGTTGCGGCCAGCTTCTTCAATGGACTCGCAGCCCGGCTTCCACAGCACGGACGAATGCGTACCGTCCGGGAGCACGATCGGCATGAAGTGCTGTTGATCGCCGTGGTGTTGGTAGGGGTTACCGCCAATACGTACCAGGCCGGCGGCGAACAACAGGCCCCCGGCCGTGGGGGCGCTGAATAGCGTGACGGCACCGGGGATCCAGAGTTTGGCGGTGGTGTTCATCCAAGGGGCCGGGACGCTGGGGACCGGGTCGTTGTGGTTGACGATGCGGTGGTGGACCAACGTGGAAGCGCCGGCAGTGAACTCGGCATCGGCGGCGCGGGGGGCGCCGTAGGTGTAGAGGAGGATGTTGTAGTTACGCTCAGGAATACGACGTAACGCTTCTGCCAGTAACAACGCAATTGCGCCGCCCAAGCTATGACCGCAAATGACTATTCGTTGGCCTATGTGAAATTGACTGAGGTAACGCAGTACGAAGTCACGCACAGCCCGGTAAGCCTGATGGAAACCTTCGTGTGCCTTGCCGACCCCGTCGGCGAATGCAACCTGATGGGCGTTTGCATCCCGTAGTGCGTCGGCCGTGCTGAACGTTCCGCGCACTGAAATCAGGATCACCTCATCGTGATGGGTGATGAACGCCTGGGTGTCAGTGCCGTCTTTTTCGTCATCAAAGAAGTGCAAGCTTGCGGGATGTTCCTGTTTCTCGCCCAACTCCGGGCGATTTTGCAGGTACAACTCAGGGTCGAAGGGCAGGATTTCGAAGCGCCTGGAATAAGGGACATCTTCATAAAGAGGGAAAAATCGCCGGGTTTGCTCGGGATCAACTCGCCAGGCTTCACGGTATCCAGACAGTTGCTTGCCAAACAGATTCCCAACGCTGGGGTCCAGCGGGAAATGGACTTTATCAACGGGTTTCTTTGAGGGTTCCTGCCCAAAATCGCAGTAACTCAACGCTGCAAACAAAGCCAACTGATACAGGTTCAAAGCACAGAACTCATCTTCAGTGGAGAGCATCGGGCGCAAGGCTCGCAGCGGTCGGACTTCGAGAACGGTATGCTGGCTGGGGAACAGCACGATACCCGATAAGGTTGGCTGGGGCGGGCCAAAGCCCAGGTCGGCCATCATTTTTAATGCGTGGCGCTGGGGGCGGTGGGGTGTTTTTTCCACGGGGGGAAGATGGGCGATATGGCGAACCAGATCGCTTACTTCAACTTGGTAAAACCGATCTGAGCTCTGTCGTCCTGGATTGCTTTCAGTTCGCCGACCATCGACGCTTGAAAAACGGGTTTGTTCAGCTCGGACTTGAAGATCGGTGATCGGTAATGGATAGCTGTCTCGCTGCTGCAATGTTGAATAGTAGCCCCTCCCCGCCTCATATGGAGCATCTAAAACCAGCACGACAGGACCGCGACACTGCCCCTCCAACCGTGCAAACCCTTCTCCATTCAAATGGCCTTTGTACCGCTGCCCTGCGCTGTCAACAACCTCATATCTAAGCCCTCCATAGGCTTTCCCATCACCTGATTCATCCACCAGACAAAAACTCAGCCAACCTCCACGCAATGCGCAAGCAGGCATACTTTCATCAAAAAAAGGGTGCTTCCATTCTTCCATCGTCATGCCTGGATATCCTTATTCAGTACAAGTTGGATAGATGTCGCATATACGCCCATCGGGCATTGTGATGGGCTTGAAGTCGGTAGTATTCCCGTTACAGAACGCATAAAGATCATCAAAATCCGTCCCTAGACAACGCTTCCACCCACCAGGAAAACGAATCCAGTTATCGCCCATGTAAGGTCGCTCTTCGGGATTGAGTCCTACTTTTATCAGTACCTTTTGTCCTCCCAGTTCATCTCGCAGCAAACCACCTCTCGTACCAGCGTTAGATAGCGCCCCACTGTCACTCAAATATCCACATTTAAGGACCTTTATGATTACGTGCTTCCGCCCTGCAGTCCGAAACAACCACTGACACTGCCAAGACAGCTCCTTAACTCCCGACTCCGGCATTCCTGGCCGATCCCCCTCCAGAAGATCCCGAATGGAAATCCCCCCTATATCCCCCCCAACGTCCGAATCCCGCTTGCCCCACTTCGCATAAAGATCAAAATCCACACTTCGCAGCACCAACGGACACCCCTGTACCGTCTCACTCAGAGGCAACTCATAACTCGCACGACTCGCCACCGGCTTGTACTCGGTAAAAAAGACCTTCCGCTCCGGCCTCTTGCCTCGGCGCCTTGGCAAGGTGCAGGTCTCACCTGTTGCAGGCCCATAGTTGGCGGCAGTTTTAAGTTTAAACTCCCCCGGTAAATCCACCTCCAACGTAAAGCGATCAACCGGTTTCATCGCGCACCCCGAAAGTCCCGCCATCGCCAGTGCAAGCAGCACGCCCCATACACGCTTACTCATCCTTGTTCTCCAACATGTGCCACTGCTGCTTAACTCGTTCAAAGTGATCCTGCGGTGTTTCTCCAAGCGTCGGTTGCCAACGAATCACACTGCTGCGGGTGGCCTCTTCCAGCCGTCGCACGACCAGAAACTCCAGCTGTTGCGGCTGGCTCCATCGCCAACTGCTAGCCTGTTCCAACACTTGGGTCAGCCAGACCCTGGGGTCTTGGAATTCAACCAATGCCGCCAGGTCTTCACTGCGTTCAGCCAGCAGGTAACGCAGGATATTGGCGTGCAGGATGGCGCTGGCATTCGGGTTGGGCGTGTTCAGCCAGGGGGCTGGCTCGGGCACCGGATAGTCACCGGGGGCAGGGTTGTCGCCACAGTGCCAACTGCCTTCATGCCAGTAGCACACACTGATCAGTGGGCCGAGGAATGCTGGCCAGTGTTCAAGGCCCAGATGGTTCAGTGCGCGCGCCAACGTACGATTGTCGTGAAGGCGGTACAGCGTCCGGTTATTCTCCGGTCCGACCAGCAGCCGGTCGCGCCAATGCCGGGACATGTCCGTCAGGTCCGCATTTTGCAAACTGCCCAGCCAGCCCCAATTCATCTCTGGTTCTTGCAGAAGATCGAGCAGCGCGGGCTCTCCTACCTGATCCAGCAACAGGATCACGGGGCCAGCCGTGGCCATTTCCGCCAGTGGGGTTTGTGCGTAGAGGTGGCAGTACGCCGGAAAACCGCGTGCCGCCAACATTGGCTGGCACGCTGCGTTATTCCCCTCAAGCATCAGGCACAGCCTGTGCCCCGCCTGTTGCTGTTGGCTCATCCATCGGCTTGGAAGGTTTTCCATCAGGCTGCCCTCCCGCCGACAGTGCAGAGGCCTTCGCGGCAGTCCTCGCATAGCGGGCAGAAGTCCGCATCCAGTTGCCTGGCCAAGTGCATGATGGCGCCCTGTGTGGCGGAGATTTTCGGGCTCTGCGCAACCAACAGGGCGTTCGCAGACCCGGTCGCGGACGGGGTTCCACCGAGGGTGATGGGCCGACTGCTGAAAATGCCGCCTGCCTGGATCACCAGGTGCTCTCCGCCGGCCTTGAAACTCAGTTGTACGCCCGCGTCGATCACCAGGCTGGCGCCGGCCTTGAGATGCACCTGTTGCCCGGCTTCAATCACCAGGGTTTGCCCGACATAGGTCCGGCTGTCGCCCTGCACGTCCAGATGATCGCTGGCCTTGAGCACAACCTTGCGGTCACCGGTGACGTGACGATGCTCCTCGCTTTCCAGGTGCGCCGTACTTAACCCTCGAATGATTTCACGCCGCTCACCGGCCACTTCCAGGCGACTGTCATGCCCCACCTGCTGCTCCAGGTCCCGCTGGGCACGAAGGTAGATGAGCTCCTTGCCACGGCGGTCTTCCAGGTGCAATTCGTTGCCGCCGCCTCCGCCCGGGGTGCTGCGACTGCGCAAGACGCTGCGGGTCTTGTGTTGCGGCAAGGAATAGGTCGGCATGTGCAACGCATTGGCCAGGCAACCGTTGATCAATGGTTGGTCCGGGTCGCCCTCCAGGAATGTCACCAGCACTTCCATACCCACCCGCGGGATCATCGTTGCGCCAAACCCGTCTCCGGCCCAACCCGATGCCACCCGCACCCAACAACTGCTTGTGTCATCGCTCTTGTCCAGTCGGTCCCAGTGAAACCGTACTTTTACCCGGCCGTATGCATCGCAATGCACCTCCTCGTCGGCAGGCCCGGTCACCGTGGCGGTCTGGGTGCCGTGGATGGTCGGCTTGGGGTGCTTGAGAGGGGGTCGATACGGCGCACTCCAGGGTGTCGCGGTGAAACGGTTGCGATACCCCTGGAATGCATCCACCTCACCTGTCCCATCCTCCAGCACCTGCGGTTGATAACCCTCGTGACGGACCGAAGTGATCAACCATAAATCATTGCAGGCCGGATCCGGATGGTCGTGCAGCTCAAGAAAATGCCCACTGCGCAGCACCGCTTGGTCGCTCCTGCCCAATGCCCGATATCCGCCGATCTGAAGGCGCTCCAACCCCCTGCGAGCCAGGCGAGCCCCCCGTGCATGGCCGGTAAACCCCGCCGGGTAGCGGTAGTCCTCAAGGGGTTGCGCTGAGGCAGAACCCGCGGTGTCTTGCAGACATAAGGACGGATGCTCGAAGTCATGATCACGACGCACCGTTTGCTGGCTGCGGGTCGCCAGGCGTACGTCGAAACGCTGGATAACCCGTGTCTCGGCCAGCGGCCCGCCGGCAGCTGAATAACGCTGCGCAGGCAGGCGGTGGAACACGGTCTGGTCGTCGCCAAACACCAGCACATGCTGGTGCTCGCTGTGACGGAAGTGGTAGTGAATGCCCTCCTCTTCACACAGCCGCTGGATGAAATGCAGGTCGGTTTCCGCGTATTGCACGCAGAACGTCCGCGGCGGGTAGACCACCGGCCCCAACTCAAAGGCATAGCGGTCGGCCAGGATGCCGTGGTGTTCGAGGACTGCCGCGATGATCTGCGGAACACTGCGCTGCTGGAAAATCCGCTGGTCGCGTCGATGGGCAAGGTAGGCGAGATGCGGCGCCAACGTCAGGTGATAACGGGTGAGCCGCCGCCCGGGATCATCGCGGCCAATCGCGTAAACCTGCCCGTGCAGGCCTTCATTGGCATCGCCAAAAACCAGGTAGGCAGGCTGGTGGAGCAGTGACTCCAGGTCCAGTGAAGGGTTTTCGCTGACCACCTGCACCTGGATGAAAAACGGCTGATCAAGCACCTCCTGACCGTTGAACGCCAGTACTTGAAAGTCAGTCTTTATGCCTGGAAGGATTAATTTGAAACGTGACGAAACAAACGCGTTAACCATCCGTTGTTACCCGCCAATATCGATAGTTATTACCGGACTGAGATACCTCCCCCGCCAAACATGAAATAAGTTGCCGAGGAAAAGCGCCTGAACGCCTTGAAGCTTAGCGTATCCAGGAAAAAATCGGCCCCCAAAAAATAAAAAAGAAGTTTCGTACGACTGAGATTGAAGTGTCTTTTACAAAATAATAAATCAAGCCAATGAGCCACTTCTCAAACATAAGAAATGCCCTACACCAACTTTTATCTGATCAATTAATTAATAGCGAAACAGCTGACACCCACTCAGGGCGTCAACTGCTCAAAAGACTTCATGTCCGAGGCCGTGCAGTCCCGAACAGACTGACGCTCAGCAGCGTATCGACCTGGGTGTGCAAACGTACCGGCGCAGTGCCACCCGGCATCACCACCGCGACTTCACCTCCCTCAACCCAACCCGCTCGCCACGCCGCACAGGCCACGGCACTGGCGCTGGTGCCGGAGGACGCCGTGGGGCCCTCTCCCCGCTCGAACACCCGGGCAACCACCCGGTTGCCGGATTGCCTGGCGACCCATTGCAAATTGACTCCGGCCAAGCATGGCTCGCCGCTTCCTGCCGGGGGGGCGAAGGCAATCGCCTGCAACGGTTCGAACAGCGCTGGCTGTTGCATCTGCAGATTGTCCGGCAAGGCTGACATGTGTTCGACCAGGGTCACACAATGAGGATTGCCCACACGCACAAACTGACTGTGCGCCCACTGTGGGTTGATTGCCGCCAACGCCTTCACATGGCTCAGTTCAATGTCGCCTTGGAACACCTGCTCAACCCCCTGAGCACCCACGGCCGACGGCCCGAACCCGGGCAACCCCAATGCCAGCCAGAATCCAGAGCGGTGCTCATAGACGGCAGGTTCGACCCGAGTCACCAACGGCGACACCCCGTCAGGCTGGTCATGATGCACGCGCAAATCACAGGCCTCGGTCATCAAGCCCTGGTCAGTAAGCGCCTGGGCAAAAATCGTCACCCCATTGCCACTGCGCTCGGCCAGGGAGCCGTCGGTGTTCACGATCAACAGGTCAAACGGCGGCTCGGCCTGGAACGGGCCCACCAGCAAGCCATCGCAGCGGTGGGCCTTGGCATTGGCCGGGCGCGGCGTCGAGCCCCACTCGCATTCAGACCTTATGGCCGATGCAGCCCAAGCCTCGCGAGTCCTCGCGGCCTGCGCCGCGCTGTCGGGCACCTCGATACCCCGCTGTCGTAGGAACGCCGGGCTGGCGACCCCGTAAATGTTGCCACGTGCGTCATAGAACTGGGTCATGGCGCCACTTGCCTTGCAATCTTCATCGGTGCGTCCGCTCGGTTGCCTACAGGGTTGGACCAGCAGCGTATTACACAATGCAGGGTGTGTGGGAGGCGGCCTGGAAGGTGGTAATCCACCGTGAAAACCCGGGGGTTCACCAGCTCCCACAGGGATTACACACCTTCCAGAACGCCTTCCGCAAAGACACTCCGTGTGTGGTTGCCAACGCCCATGGCGTTCCAGAATTGCAAAAAAACTCATCGCCGCTGATCTCGGGGGGGAACCCGGCTCGCCCCCCAAGGCCTGATGTGCAAGGATGTCGCGCCGGACATCGTTCGCTGAACGCAAAACCAAGGATTTTTTCATGACTGCCATCCCCACCTCAGCACCCGTGGTTCCCGGGCGGCTGGAACAAATGTCGACCCGTATCGCATTTTTCATCGCCGGCTTCGGCATTGCTGCCTGGGCGCCGTTGGTGCCATACGCCAAAGCGCGCGCCGAACTGAGTGAAGGCACTCTGGGCCTGCTGCTGTTGTGCCTGGGGGTGGGGTCTATCATCGCCATGCCGGCCGCCGGTGCGCTGGCGTCTCGTTATGGCTGCCGACGCGTGCTGAGCGCCGGCACGATCATGATCTGCCTGGCCTTGCCCATGCTGGCCACGGTCAGCTCGATTCCGTTACTCATCGCCGGATTGTTCCTGTTTGGCGCGGGCCTTGGCACGGTGGACTCCACGGTGAACCTGCAAGCGGTGATTGTTGAGCGTGCCAGTGGCAAAACCATGATGTCGGGCTTCCACGGCTTGTTCAGCCTGGGAGGGATCGTCGGCGCGGCCGGGGTTGCCGGGCTGCTGGGGTTGGGTCTGTCACCTCTGCAGGCGACCCTGGTGGTGATCGTCATCATGGCACTGGCGCTGCTCAAGGCCGGGCCCCATTTGTTGCCCTATGGCAGTGAAAGTTCGGGTCCGGCATTTGCGATCCCCCACGGCGTAGTACTGTTCATCGGCTGTCTGTGCTTTATCGTGTTTTTGGCAGAAGGCGCCGTACTGGATTGGAGCGCCGTGTTCCTCAGTGCCGAACGCGGTCTGGACGAAGCTTACGCCGGCCTGGGTTACGCAGCCTTCGCCCTGACCATGACTGCCGGGCGCCTGACCGGCGATGCCATCGTGCGGCGCCTGGGCGCGACCCGTGTGATTGTGATCGGTGGTGCACTGGCCACTGCTGGCATGTTGCTGGCAACGTTATTGCCAGCCTGGGAAACCGCATTGCTGGGGTATGCGCTGGTAGGTGCCGGTTGTTCGAATATCGTACCGGTGCTGTACACCGCCGTCGGCAAGCAAACGGTGATGCCGGAACATATTGCCGTGCCTGCCATCACGACCTTGGGGTATGCCGGGATTCTTGCCGGCCCCGCAGTGATTGGCTTCATTGCCCATGGCAGCAGCCTGAGCAGTGCCTTTGTGCTGATCGCAGTGCTACTCGCCGGTGTGTCCCTGAGCGGCAAGGTCCTCAAGGTATGAACCCCGCACATCAGCGCGCTTTGCGGGCCTTGTCCTGTTCCAGCCAACGCTCGAGGCTTTTGTTACTGAGCCAGCCGTCTTTTTGCGGCAGACCAAACAATCGTGTGCCGTTCGCACGTATCAGCGAAGGCAGCAGACCAGGCCGCTCAAGAATGTTCTTCGTCGTGTAGACACAGAGCTCGCTGTACCTGGGCCGGGGCATGCCGGAGGAAGGATCCAGCACAGGCGCACCCTCTTGATCAACGGCATGCGGGTCCTGCATGACGGCCTTGAGCATGGCGATTTCAACGTACTGGTGTTGTTCAAAGAAAAACGTCCGATCCTGCGATTTATCCCTCAATTGTTCGAACTGGCCCTGCAGGGCCAGCACCACCTGGGTATTGCCCTGGGCATGGAACGGGTCCTGGCTGAACACACTTGGCGAGCTGTTCCCCTGTAGCGTTTGGGCTGCCGCCCTGAGACTGTCCCGGGTGATATCGCCGTCGCAACTCAAAATTGCATCGCTCAACCGCGGGCGCTTGAGAATCTCGCTGACCACTTGAATCGCCCGGTCCAACTCCTCGCTTTTCCCCATACGTTCGTCTGCAACACGCTGCAATGACGAGCAGGTCAAACGCCCGTCGTTCAGGAAGGGGTACAGCCTGCCAAAATCTTTTTCCAGGGCCAACGCCAGTTGGCTGTCGGTGGATGTTACGCCGGGCTGGGCGAGGTTCGCGCGCGTAGCAGCGGGCAGGTTCTGCAGCGCTCGCTGTCGCAGCACCGACATTGTCCCGCGCAGCACCAGAGGCACCCGCGACACGCCGTCGAGGCGCGCAGGAACAGCCCCCTGCCAGGTTTCAGAGGGCGTGAGCGGCGCTGGCACTGTAGACCGTAAAGCCGGCTCGTCCAGTGCCAAGGGCAGACCATGAGGGGGTACACCCTCGATCGTCATGGGTTTTCTCCAACGCGTTTCCGATACATACCTGCCCGGTGATCACCACCCCCAGACGGAATCAGCGAATGGATTCCACCGGCAAGCACCCCATGTGTGGTTGGACAAACACAACAGTTCCGGACAACCGATGAATACCAATGACAGCATGTAAACAACGACCAGAAGGTACGGTGATTCCCACCCTTACCGACGCAACCAGGTCGTCAGGCTATTGATCAGCCTGGAGTGCTTGGGGGGCTTGGCGTCGTCACTCGCCATCTGCCCGGTCGCGAGCATGCCCCGGGAAAAGTCTTCCTCGACCGGCGCCTGGAATTGGCACTGACCGGCGAAAGCCCTCATGCGCCTGGCTTCGACAGCATGCACATCGGCCAGGGCCGGGGGCTCTTGCGCCACGATGGCACCCGTGGGCACAGTCGGATCGCCATCATCCGTATTGCGAAAGAGCTCATGACAGCTGGGCTGGGGCGGGTGAAACGAGCTTGACGTCATTTGCTAGCTCTCCACACGGAATCTGAAAGCCGACCGGTTTGATCAAGGCCGGTGCCTATGAACGACTTGGTCAGTCGGCGTAAACAGTTCCTGACAAAATTGAGCCAGGCACCGTCATTCAGCGGCGGCGCCTGGCGGACGGTCAGCGGGAAAGCAGGTAAAGCGCTTGCCAGCTGATCCGGCCGTCATTATCACGACCGGCGAGATTGTCCATTTTCCTCAACACGTCACTGCGCTTGAGTATCTCCTGGGACAGCTGGATCAGATGATCCATGGGCGAATCGCCTGTCTGCTCCTGGGCCGCCAGGCTCCTCAGGTGGTTGAAGCTCAGCTCCCGGTCCCAGGGATTACGTTTCAACTCGTCGAAATGCTCAAGCATTTCACCGGCCATTTCCTTGTCGGTCTTGTACTTGAAGTAGTTTTCCCCCTTGACCACGATGTTCACATTTTGCCGGTCGATCAGGCCATCCAATGCACCGGTGGAGGAGTGCCGGTCCAGGGCGCTCATCAGTTCCGGACGTCGCAGCAACTCGTTGGCCAGGCGAATGTTCGCGTTCGTGACCGGATTGGGAGACCAGGTTTTTTTCGCCATCCCATAGATACTGTCAACGCTGACATACCCAGGGTTGCTGCGGTCCCTGAAGGCATTGAAATTGTCACGTAACTGTTGCGCCAACTCGTCATTGCTTTTCAGCGAGTACGTCGGATCAGGCCAGCCCGGCGCGGGCGGATACGGCTTACCCACGGTAGGATCGGGGCGTGGCGGCGGATTGCTGCAGCCAGGATTCGGCCTCGGCGGCGGATTGCAGTAGCCAGGACCTGGTTGTGGGCGATGCCAGGCAAACCAAGGGCTCACCCAGTGTCTGACCGTATCCATCAGGCCCTGCCTGGCCGGCTCGCTGGAGTGACGCATCACGTTGTCAGCAGCACTCTGACGGGGGGCCTGCGAAGAGGGCGCGCCGAACACGGGCCCCCTCTGGTTTTCCCGAGGCAGGAAGCTGACGTTTGCAGCCGCTTGGCCGTTGGGGGCAGTTGCTGGCCGAGGGGCTTTGACCTCAGGCCTGGAAGTGGCCTGCAAAAGGTCAGAGGTTGATGAGGTAGAGGCCTGTGTATCGGACACCAATACCGACATAGTTTTCTCCATTACAGTGGGCGCGATCTTAAGCTTGCCGCTCCAACGCAACGTCGAAGCCCTTTAGCTTTCCCATGTGTGGCACTTCTGTCGGAAACGGTTCCTGAACCAGCCGCAATATGCACTGCGAGGATGTAAGAAACAGGACAAACGATCGCAGCCTCTTGCAAGACTGCGACTTTTCCAAACCGATAAAGGTCAGAACCCGACGCTGGCCTGTACAAAAAACGTACGCGGCTCGCCCAGGTACAGCCCGGCATTGTTGTCGCTGGAGCGGGTGTAGTGCTGCTGGTCAAAGACGTTTTTCACCCCCACCCCCAGCTTCAGGTTCGACAGTTGTTCGCCAAAGTCGTAGCCACTGCGCACGTTGACCGAGACATAGCCCGGGATATCACCGTACTGCCCATCGGCGCTGCCCTGGGTAATGTAGGTGCTGGTGGTACCCGGTGCACGCTGTCCGGACTGGGCGTACACATCCAGGTTGTGGGTCCAGTGGTTGACGTCGTAGCGCAGGCCCAGGGTTGCCACTTCCCGGGAATACAGTGGCAGGTCGCGCCCTTTGAACGGTACGTCACCTTCGGCGGTAGCCTTGGTGTAGGTGAAGCCGGCGTTGGCGGTCAGGCCGTCCAGGCGAGGGTCCAGGTTCGACAAGTCATAGTGGGCCGACGCTTCGATGCCGGTGTGCTTGGTGGCGCCAAGGTTGGTCCAGCCCACGGCATTGCTGACGTATTGCAGCTCATCCGAGAAGTCGATGTAGAAATACGTGAGTTCCCCGCCCCACACACTGTCGCTGTAGCGCGTACCGACCTCATAGGTCTTGGCTTTTTCCGGGTTCAGGCCGCTGGCGGTCTGGTCGCCGCTGCCGCCTTGTCCGAGTTGGAAGTACTGCAGGCTGCCGAAGGAGGTTTCGTAGTTGGCGAACAATTTCCACGCATCGGAAAGGTGGTACATCACGCTCAGGGCCGGCAGCGGTTCCTGGCTATGGACCTCGCGGCGTTTTTCCTGGGTGCGGGGCCCCGTAAGGGGGATGACCGGACGGTCGTGCCATTCGGTGCGGATGTCTTCAAAACGGATGCCCGGGGTGACGGTCCACTTGCCGATATCGATCTTGTTGTCCACATAGAAGGCGTTGGCCTCGGTGCCACCGGTGCGATCCTGGTAGACGTGACCATCGCTGCGGCCACCCGGCGTCGGCACGTTGTTGATCAGGTTCAGACTGGTGGCCTGCTCATGCATGCCTTCCTTGAGGTAGCGGTAACCGACGCTGACTTCCTGGGTGCTGGGGCCCACGTCGAATACATGGGACACCCGCGGCTCGATGCCGAAGGTGTAGTAGGTGCGCGGGTAGGACCCGAGGGTCGCGAGGTCGCGGTTAGCGATGTTACTGCCGCGGAAACTGTCGGAATAATAAGTCAGCACTTCGGCCTGGGTCCGGTCGTCGATTTGCCGGATGTACTTGAAGGACACGTCCTTGCGGCGCCCGCTGAAATTGTCCCAATCGCGCACCGACTGGTACGGGTTGGCATCGAACTGTTTCTGGGTCAGCCCGCCGGGCATGTCGGCGCTGGCATCGTAGTAATGGAAGTTCAGCGAGAAGTCGTCCTGGTCGGTCGGCGCCCAGTGGGTCTTGAAGATCACGTCGTCGATGTCGTTGCCGTTGTTGCTGTTGCGGTAACCGTTGCCATTCACTCCGGAGTACAACAGCGCAGCGCCGATGCCGTTTTCGGCAGTGCCGCCGATAAAAGCGCTCTCGATGTGCTTCCAGCCACCATGGGCGGAAGTTTGCAGGGTGGTGCCGACTTCACCGGAGAATTTCTCGGGGATCGCGCGGGTCACGAAGTTGATCACGCCACCGACGTTCTGTGGCCCATAACGCACGGAACCGGCGCCGCGTACCACGTCGATGCTGTCCAGGTTGCCGGCGGAAATCGGCGCCATCGACAGTTGTGGCTGGCCATAGGGCGCGAATGCCGCCGGCACCCCGTCGATCAGCACGGTGGAGCGTGGCGACAGACGTGATGTCAGCCCGCGTACGCCGACATTGAGGGAAATATCGCTGCCACCTGTGCCGTTGGATTCCTGCACCTGGACCCCAGGCATACGACGCAGCACATCACCGACATTCATCGCGCCCTGCTCCACCATGGCTTCGCGGCGAATCACCGTACGCGCGCCCGGGTGGTTCTGCACCACTTCGGCATTGGCATCCCCAAGCCAGTCGCCGACCACCCTGATGTCGGTGGCACCCAGTTCCAGGGGCGAACCGGCGTCACCGGCGCCGCTGCCGAGCGGGCGCAGGGTCACGGAACCGGCGTCGATCTGATAGTCCAGGCCACTGCCTTGCAGCAATTGGCGCAGGGCCTGTTCCGCCGACAGGTTGCCATCTACTGCGGGGGCCTGCTTGCCGGCGACCAGGTCGGGGCTGAAAAACACTTGCAGGGACGTCTGCTGCCCCAGTTGGCTCAGCGCGCTCCCCAGGGGTTGGGCCTGGATATGGATAGCGTCGCCAGCATAGGCCGCCGGCACTGCGGCACTGACAGCAAGCGCAAGGGCAAGCGGCGCCCAGCGGGAGATTTTATTGTTGTGAACGGCACATTTTTTCACGTCGACCCCAGTCCTGTAATCGCAAGAGTATGCGGCTGTTAATGCAAACCAGTTGCAGCTGCAGGAGAAGACGAAGAACTCGGAAAAAACCTGAATCTCAGCGTGAAATAATTTCCTGGCTGCCATCCGGCAGGGTCCTCAGGGCCACGGGCAGGATATGGGGCAAGGCCTTGAGCAAGGCATCGGTGTCATTGGCCTTGAACACACTGGTCAGTCGCAGGTTGCCAACGGCGGGTGTGCTGACGCGCAACGGGCGCTCGCGATAACGCGACACCTCACGGGCGACTTCACCCAGGGATGCGTTGTTGAACACCAGTTTGCCGCTGCGCCAGGCCGTCAGTTCCTCGGCATTCACTGCGTAGGACGCTGCCACCAAGCCTTGGTCATTGATATGGGTTCCCAGCCCCGCCGTCAGCGTCACCCCCTCGTTCGGTGAGCGCCCTTGCACCTTCACCGTACCGGCCTCGACCACCACACGGGTCTGGTCATCATCGCGACGCACATCAAAGCGCGTGCCGGTGACCGTCACCTGCCCTGCACCGGCGGCGACCACAAAGGGACGGCTGCTGTCATGCTCGACATTGAACATGGCCTCGCCCTGCTTGAGTTCAATACTGCGGCGGCCTTTTTCGTAGTGCACCGAGACAACACTGCGGCTGTTCAAATCCATCATCGAGCCGTCGGGCAATGCCACCTGGCGATGCTCACCCAGGCGCGTGCTGAAATCGGCCCGGTAGGGCTTCGGATGATCAAGGCCGCTGAACAAGCCGAGCCCCAAGGCCACGGCGACCACACTGGCGGCGACGGCGTAACGCAACACGCCACGACGTTTTGGACGCTCGGCCGGCGCCTCGCCCAACGCCTGCAAGCGGGCCTTGGGCACCAGGTCGGCGGCGCCCCACAGGCCTTGCAGCACATCGAATTCATATTGGTGCTCGGGCTTTTCATTGCGCCACACATCGAAACGCTCGCGCTCGGTGGCGTCCAACCCAGCGTCTTGCAGGCGTACAAACCATTGCGCGGCTTCGTCGCGGGCACGGTTATCCATCATGGAAGGTCCTGTTTCAGAGCGAGCGTGTGTCATGGGGCCATCGCATCCAGGCGGTCACGCAAATGCCGCAGGGTGCGGATCATATACTTTTCCACCATGTTCTTGGACAAGCCCAGGCGCTCGGCGATCTCCTGCTGGGTCAGGCCCTCGATCTTCTGCCAGATAAAGATCCTGCGGCAGTTGAGCGGCAACTCGGCCAATGCCCGCTCGATGGAGTCCGCGAGCTGGATCGCGTGCATGAAATGCTCCGGGTCACCGCCGTGGGGCTGGCTCTGATCAAAGGCTTCCAACGCCATGGCTTCCCGCCGGTCTTCGCGTCGGTAGGCGTCCACGGCGATATTTCGCGCAGTTTGATGCAGATAAGCGCGCGGTTGCTCTACCTGGGAGGCGGTTGTCTCCAGCACTCTCACAAAGGTGTCGTGGGCCAGGTCCTCGGCCTGCTGACGGTTTCTCAGGCGGCGTGTCCAGGTGCCGATCAACTCTTCGTAGTGCTCGAAAAAGCCTGTTCTGCGGGGCGGCTGAGGGATCATCGCGGGAGCACTGGGGAGGCGGGGCGTGAATAGTAATGCTTCCTATTAAGTGGAGCAATTGCTACCCGTCGACCGCGCCACTGCCTGGAAACTAAAGCGCCTGTTTAAGGCGACTCAATTTCTCCCGGCTGCCGCACACGCTCATCTGGCACCATTTGCGCAGTTTGTTCTTGGAGATATCCAGGAATAGCCAATCACAGTCGGTGGCCGTGCAGCACTTCAGCACGCGAAGATCACCGGACACCAGCAACTGCGTGGCCTCGATCGCCAGGCGCCCGATCAACATTGCACTCAGTTCCTGAGCAGAGGTGCAGGTTTTCCACGCCCAGGCCGGTGTCCCATCAACCATGCGCAGCACCCGCCAGGCGGTGCCTTGCTGGAAATTCAGGTTGATCTGCTGCAAGGCGTCATCGGCCGCAGCCTGGCGCAAGGACAACGGGTAAAACACGGCATACAGGCATTCGCGGAACGCAATGATGGCGTCCAGATCCGGCTGGTAGGAAATAGGCGACTCAAACACCATGGCCTTGTATTCAGCGAACTCCTGGGCGGAGATCAACGAGGCGTGCAGCGCCCATTCAAAGAAAAACTGAAAACTGGTAAGCCGCTCTTCCATGACTTTGAGCGGCGACCCAGGGCGGCGGCCGTTGGTGGTATTGATGAAGTCCAACACCTGGGCCCCGCCGATCAGGCGGATGGATTTTGCAGTGCCGGTGAAATGCGTCATGCCTGCTCCTGAAAAAACGCGGTATGCCTGCGATGGCGCAGATTACCTTGTTTTCCTAAGGTGCAGGCACCGCCACCGCGGCGCAAAGACCAGCGGCTATGTGCGCTCGTCGTTGCGGGCCATCCAATCGAGAATAGTCGCGACAGACTGTTCGACAGACAGCGCCTGGGTGTCCACGTGCACTTCCGGAAAGATCGGCACGTCGTAGTCCGAATCAATCCCGGTGAAGTGTTGGATCAACCCCAGGCGGGCTTTTTTGTACAAGCCCTTAGGGTCACGTTGCTCCGCCGTTTCCAGCGGCGCATCCACATGCACCTCGACAAAATGCTCATTGCCGACAATGGCGCGCGCGTAATGCCGGCTGGCCGCCGACGGTGAGATCAGCGCCACGATCACCACCAGCCCTGCGTCCAGCATCAAGCGCGCCACTTCGGCGACCCGCCGGATATTTTCATCGCGGTCGCTGTCGGTAAAACCCAGGTCGCGGCACAGGCCGCCGCGCACCGAGTCGCCGTCAATGATGCAGGTCAAGCGCCCCTGTGCCTGCAAGGCCCTGTCCAGCGCATCGGCAATCGTCGACTTGCCGGCCGCCGAGATGCCCGTCATCCAGATGACCAAGGGCTTTTGCCCCATACGCGAGCGTTCCGCGACGAGATGGCTGAACGCAAACGCATGCAGATTCCGTTCTGGACGTTCCGCAAAATGACTCATGGCCGCTCACCCTCCGTCACCGCCACAGGCGGTTTACCCAACAGGAATACCATCACGCATTGCACGAACAGCAACAGCGCAACCACCCAGTAGACGGTCGCGAACGAGCCGGTCAGGTCCTTGGAAAAACCGCCCAGGAAGTTACCGCACACACCCCCCAGGCCGATTAGCACATTGGCAATGCCGAATGCCTGGGTCAGTCGGCTGACCGGCACGATTTGCCCGATGTAGCTGGGGACAAGCCCGAAGATGGGGTAGAACGCCAGGGCAAACAAAAATGCCGCCAGGTAGAACAGCGGGAGGCTGTTGAAACTGAACACCAGGGTGGCGGCCAGCCCCGCACTCAAGAAGCACATGGCCAGCGACGCCCTGACGCCCACCTTGTCGGCGATCCACCCCACCAGAAAGCCCGAGGCCATGCCCACCGCGCCAATGGTGGTCCAGACAAACCCGGCGTCCTGTACCGACACCCCCAACTCGTCCCGCAGGAACGGAGCCAGGTAAGTCTGGAACGGCAACAGCGCCATCCCATTCAAAAACGCAATGGCCCAGGTCAGGTACAGCGAGCGACTCAACCAAGGTGCATGACTCTCGAACGCCGTCGAACGCGGCCCGGAAAAACCGGCGTCCTTGTCCGCCACCAGGTTGCGCAGCAGAAACCAGGCCACCACGCACAGGGCCACCGAGATCAGGCCCGCGGTGAGCCAGATCGAGCGCCAGCCACCCTGCAGGGTAAGGAACGACACCAGCAAGCCATTGATGAACACGCCGTAGCTGGTGCCGCTGGAAATCAGCCCCATGACCCGCGAGCGATTACCCGGGCTGAAACCCTTGGTGACAATCTCCGCCAACGGGATGTACACCGAGGCCGAGCAGCCGCCGAGCAAAATCAACAGCGCCCCGGACAGCCAGATACTGTTGCTGACACTCAGCCCCAACAGCGCCAGGGAGGTCATCAGCGTCGACACCAGGCTGATCTTCCAGCCTTCGAAAAAACGACTGATGTAACTGGTGACCGATGAAAACAGCAGGAAGCCGATCTGCGCACCGCCGGTGATCAGGCCCACCGTGGTGTAGTCGAAACCGATGTCGCGGCGCATGTCCACCACCAGGTTGGCGAACAGGTAGACGCCAAACCCGTAGGTACTGGCCACGAACCCGGTCAACACCACCGCCAGCACGACGCTGTCCAACGGGCGCGCGCTACTCTGTACCAGTGTGCTCATCAGGTGCTCCTTAAACGGCGCGTGCCGTGTGGATGACAAAATCACAATTCATCATGTCGTAGTCACGCTGGAAATCCCCGTAACTCTCATGGGCGCAAAATCCGGACTTGAGCACCTCCCCCTTCAACTCGCCCGGCAACAGCGGATAGACCTGCAACCGATACTGCTCGGCGTTATCGAACGAGTAGATGAACTCACACACGTGTTCATCCACCTGCCCCAGGCCGACGGATGCCTGCGTGCCGCAGTAATAGTAATGACCGCTGGATTTGAACTTGCCTGCGCGAATGGCAAAGAAGTTACGTTGATCCACAATCAGCAAGCCGCCCGGATTGAGCAATGCCCTGAATCTCTCCAGCACCTCCAGCCGTTCATGGGCTGCAAACACATGGCACAGCGAACTGCCCAGGCACACCACAGCATCGAAGCGCCCCAGTTCGGCGGGATCGAGGGCCTGCCAATCCCGGTAGTGCGATTCGATCGCCAACCCGCGTTGCCGAAAATTCTCCCGGGCCTTGGTCAACATCGTGCTGCTGCCGTCCGTGGCGACGACATCGAACCCCGCCTGCTTAAGCTGGACCGCATGAAAACCACTGCCCGTGGAGACGTCGATCACCGACTTCACGCCGTGCTGCTTCAGCAGGTTTTCAAAGAACCCGTTCTCCCCCGACTTTCTTTTGTCCCAATCGATCAAGTCATCCCAGCGTTCGACGAATTTTTTCGAGTATTGCGTGGCGTAACTGGCGACTTCGCTGTGCTTGTGCCGCGACATTTGATTCATCACACACCTACCAGGTTGAATGTTTGAAAGACAGGTATTTGCTCGACAGCTCGTGGGCAAACTCGGCGGACTGTTCGATGGACATGGTTTTCTTCGAGTACCCCAGCATCGCCTGCATCACGGCCATGCATTGCGGGTTATAGGTGACCGAGCCATCGCAATGAATCTCATCGATGCCATCCTGGCTCTGGCAGATGGTATTGATGCGCACCGCTTCGTCCTGGGGGCAGTCGGCGCTGAACTGCACCTTGATCTGCCCCTCCTGCAACCACACCGGATAGCCGCCCGGCAACCCCAGCGGGCCGGGCGCGTGCACCAGCACCGGCGTGGGCGAAAACAACCCTTCGATCACGGTGACGGCCGAGCACGCCGTGAGGAACTGCCCATCGATACCGCCCAGGCGGCGGAACTCGGATTTAACCGTGGAAAAAATCGCTTCGGCCGGCAGGTGGGCCGCGGCCGGGCGGTCGCGCACCTCATGCAACAAGCGGTAGCTGGCACGCGGGGGCAAGCCGCCGCGCGGCACGTAGTGGCTGAAATAGTGCTGGGCATACAGGCACACCTGCACATCGGCAGGCGCACACTCCAGCAGCCGCGCGATGGAAAATCGCAGCGCCGGGATCAGGTTGGCGACATTGCCCACGCCAATATCCGGCGCCAGCCCGACCCTGGCCAGGATCGGGTTGACCGCATCGGGAAAGGCCGCGTTGACCGTCCTGGCCGCGATACCGGAGGCTTTCACCGCCTGCATCAAGTGATGCATCAGCGTCAGGTGCATGGGCAGCCAGGGGCCGAACTGCGCCTGGTCGAGTTGCTCGAACGAGAGCCTGGGCAACCCGGTGATCACACGCCACGACTGCAACGACGCGCAGTTCACCACCAGGTCCGGCGCCTCTGCACGCAGCACCTGGGTGACCCGGTCGATATCGGTGAGGTCGGCGATCACCGGCTTGATCGTGATGCAGTGCCCCAACTGCGCACACGACAGGGCCACCAGGTTGCATAGCCGCACGGTCGCGTCTTCATTGCGCCCCAGCACCACGAATTCAAAGGCATTTTTCGGCCCGAGAATCTTCAGGATCTGCAGGCACAGGTTGCCTGCGCCCACCAGCAGCAGTTTCTTCTTGGAGGCTGACGGGCTCATCGTGGGTAGGCTCCGTTGTCTACCGGAATGACCTTGCCGGTGACATGCCGCATGGCATCGCTGATCACCAGCAAAATGACCTCGGCGACGCCGCCGGGCAGGATCGGTTCCTTGAGGATTTCCTGGCGCGCGTACTCGGCGCGGCGGTATTCAGGGATGGTGTCGTAGATGGCGGTGTCGTGGATCAGCGCCGGCGACACTGCGTTAACCCGCACGAACGGCGCAAAATTCCAGGCATTGGCTTTGGTCAGGCCGATCACCGCCGCCTTGGTGGCGCCGTACAAGGCATCACAGCTGCCCACTTCGCCCGCCACCGAGGCGATATTGACGATGCTGCGCGGCGCCTCGTGTTTCATCTCCCGTTCGGCGAAGTCTTTGGAGAGATAGACCAAGGCCTTGAGGTTCACAGTCAGGATTTCGTCCACTTCGGCATCGGAATAGGCGTAGATGCTTTTGCCGTGGTAAATACCGGCGTTATTGATTAATGCATGAATAGTTGCGTGGCGCTCGTACAGCGCAGGGATAAAACCCTTGATCAGCGCATTATCCGAAAAGTCCGCGACATGGGTTTCCAATACATCCGCCGTGTAAGTGCGCTGTAACGCACGCAGGCCTTCGGCATCCTTGTCGGCACCGATAACGAAATAACCTGCCTGGATAGCCTTTTCCACAGTAGCCCGGCCGATCCCATTGGCCGCACCGGTGACAATCAACTTTTTCATACAACAATCCTTATTGGCAAAATTCATTCATGCGTGCGTAGAAGGGTCGGTGGTATTCGTAAAAGGCTTTTAATTTTGGCGACTGATCGAAAGTATCCATATCGATAGCAGGTTTATCCGGCAGAGCAATGCGTTCACTGTTCTCCGCCGCCACATGCCAACTTCTCCAGGTTTTCCACTGTCGTGGACATTCACGTTTCCATGTCATGGCATGGGGCAAAAATTCAATCTGCAAGTAGTCACACAGTTTACGAATGACACGCTCCGGCTCGGCGGCGAGGTCATCGGCATTAATCACATAAGGCACTTTTCCGATGAGTTTGGTGACCACACAAAATATCTCGTACAAGGCTTTATGCCCGATGGCCTGCACGGGCATATCGGGGTGTACCCGGTGATGGGAAATAATGCTGCTGGCGGGCTCGCGAATAATAAAAACATTGTGTTGTTGCGCCAGGAAGTCCCGGTCAACTTTCAAGTCATCCAGGCAGTGGTAACACATGTCTTTGTGAAAGACATTGGTACTTTCCCGGGCCTTGAGCAGTTGCTCTTTTATACCTTGATACGTGGTGGGCAAACTGTGGTCCCATTCATCCGAAGGAATCATTGAATCTGCGGAAAATGCCATATGGGCAAACGGCTCGTGGAAAACCTCAAAATCCCCTCGTTCGATAAACACACGCTCCAACACCGTGGAACGGGAACGCGGGTGCGCCCACAACCCGACCATCTTGTTCATGCCAGCACCCCGTATTCAGCGGCCAGGATGGCGTTGAGCGAGCGTGCGAAAGGCTTCGTCACCGGGCACAGGCGCACGCAGTAGTCGGTCAGGCGCCGATGCGCACTGTTGGCTTCGTTGCAGGCGTTGATAAACGCCTCATGATTGCCAAAGTCGTAGGGCTCGATGCTGTCGATGAAATAGGCTTCGCAGAAGTACGGAATGCGGATGAGCCGGGCGAACGTCTCAGCCGGCGCCTGCTGGGGTTCACAGGCGGGTGCCACCGGTTTGCCGTGGCTTTCACGCTCGATCAGAAACTCCACCACCTCCGGCGTCAGCGTGTAGCACGTGGTGGTCAGCCCGGTCTTTTCCAGGTGCCAGCAGTGCTTGTGGCCACGTTCGTCAACGTCGACCTTGATACTGGAAAGCAGGGTCTTGACCGGCACCTTCGAGGCCGCGACCAGGGCCTGGATCTGCTGGTAAATCATCAGCTCGGCCCAGCGCATGTCCTCCGGGCCCAGCGCCAGGCCACGCTCGGCGGCCTGCAAGGCGAACTCGGGCTGGCAGGAAAAACGCCCGATCATAAAGGTGATCACATACTTGCAACAGCCGGTGTCGACGCCATTGCGGCGGGCGCAGGCGATGCCCCGCTCTATTGCCTGGATACCGGCATGGAATTGCGAAACGGTGAAGCAGAACGTGATATTGACCGAAACGCCTTGGGCCACCAGGTGTTCGATCGTCGCGAAACCCTCCAGGCTGCCCGGCACTTTGACCATCACATTCGCGGCCAGGCGATGCAGCTCCAGGCCTCGTGCGGTCATGCGTTCGCTGCACCTCACATCCGACGGGTCGACTTGGGCGCATATCCAGCCGTCGGCCTGGGCCGATTGCACCCACAGCGGCTTGAGCGTCGAAGCGCCCTCTGCAATCACTTCGTTGTAGAGTTGCTTGCGCAATTCGCCGGGAGACAAGCTGGCCAGATTAAAACGCGACGACCAGTACTCTTTCTTGTCGAGGATCGTCGCCGTCACCAGCCGGGGGTTGGTGGTCACACTGCTGAAGCCCCAGGGCTGGGAGAGATCCTGCGGCATCAACTGTTCGATATGGGCGGCGGCTGCCGGGTACTTGTCCAACAAATGCTGTTTATACGGTGCGTACACCACGGGCGACGAATCCCACCACACTTCCGAACAGGGATCATTACGTTTAAGTCGCTCTATATAACCCAGTGTGCCCACAACACTTGCTCCTTGAGTAACGTGATCAATGAGGGTCGGTAACTCACGCATATCGGCAAAAGGTAACGCGCCGGCTTCGGCCAATATTCGATGTCGAGACAACGGACCAAAACCCAGGACTTTTATAGTGGCTGCCACGGCGGCTTGAATCCCTGTGACACTGTCTTCAATCACCAGCGCATCACAGGGTTCGACGTTGTAAGTTTCACACGCCGTTAAAAACACCAGCGGATCAGGCTTCCAACGCCCCAATTCATAACAACTGAATATTCGCCTTTCGAAATAAGGCAACAACCCCACAAGGCGTAAACACTGTTCGATCTTATTGCGCGGCGCACTCGAGGCTACGCAATAGGGAATTCCCAGCACTTCCAATACGTCAAGTACCCCATCAGTCGCTTTCACATTAAGCGTCAATGCTTCCAGCGCTCGAACTCGGAAGTCCTCTTCAAACTGAGGAGTCAAACAAATACCCATTAACTGTTCTGCTTCGCGCAGACAATCGGCAATCCTTCTTCCACGAAAGTGCTCAATGAAATACGCACTATCCAGTGTCTTGCCGTCCTGTACGTGTGCATTAAGCATGCCGATCAATACAGACAGGGTGATCTCTTCGCTTTGGACGAGTACACCGTCGCAATCGAAAATAACTAACTTAGGCAACGTCGTAGCTCCCTGCTCTGGTAGTTCCCCTATAGCTGCCGATGAACACATAGGCATCTCTTATAGGTGACTCCGCATGACTTCCGAACTACCAGCGGAGCGGGTTGAGGTGTGCTTATAAGACACGGGGCAAAAAACCCTGTCAAACGCTTTTTAGCGGTTTTTTAGTATCTTATGGTTATTTTTTATTCTTCTGTTATTCCATTTTCCACCATGGTTGTAGTCGCTAATTTCACACGGCTGAACTTCCGTTATGCGCCGTCAGTCAGCTACTTGAACTCACGAATTCAAGGTCGGGTGGGCAATGCATATCTCGTTGGAGCAACAAGTGGCGCTGGTAACGGGCGCCAGTTCCGGTATCGGCGCCGGTGCGGCCAGGGCCCTGGCGCAAGCCGGCGCTGCGGTGGTGCTCAATTACAACAGCCAGGCCGCGCCCGCCGAGGCGTTGGCAGAGCAGATCAACGCCGAGGGCGGCCGGGCGATTGCCATCGGCGCCGACGTGTCGAAAGAAGCCGATGTGGAACGCCTGTTCGCAAAGACCCTCGAGGCGTTCGGCCATCTGGACATCCTGGTGGCCAACTCCGGCATGCAGAAGGACGCCGCCGTGGTCGACATGACCCTCGACGACTGGAACGCCGTGATCGGCGTCAACCTCACCGGCCAGTTCCTCTGTGCCCGGGCGGCGGTACGCCTCTTCAAGCGCCAGGGCATCCGTGAAGGCGTATCCCGCGCCGCCGGCAAAATCATCCACATGAGCTCGGTGCACCAGTTGATCCCCTGGGCCGGGCATGTGAATTACGCGGCGTCCAAGGGCGGCGTTGAGATGCTGATGCGCACCCTCGCCCAGGAGGTCAGTGAACAGCGCATCCGTATCAACGGCATTGCGCCGGGGGCGATTCGTACGGCGATCAACCGTGCCGCCACCGAAGGCGCGGCGGAACAGGAGCTGCTCAAGTTGATCCCCTATGGCCGGGTCGGCGATGTGGAGGACGTCGCCAACGCCGTGGTATGGCTGGCCAGTGACGCCTCGGATTACGTGGTCGGCAGCACCCTCTTCATTGATGGCGGCATGAGCCTTTACCCGGAGTTTCGTGACAATGGTTGATTTGAAAAACGAACCACAAAGCGCCATCGATGCCCACGGCATCATCGGCGATATGCGCAGCGCGGCGCTGGTGAACGATAAAGGCAGCATCGATTTCTTCTGCTGGCCGGAGTTCGACAGCCCGTCGATCTTCTGCTCACTGCTGGACACCCCCGATGCCGGCACGTTCCAACTCACCCCGGACCTGCCCAACGCCCGCCGCGAACAGATCTACCTGCCCGACACCAATGTGCTGCAAACCCGTTGGCTCAGCGATGAAGCCGTGGTGGAAATCACCGACCTGCTGGTCATCAGCGAAGAAATCGACGACTTGCCCCTGCTGATTCGCCGCGTACGCGTGGTCAGCGGCACGGCCACCCTCCATCTGCGCTGCGCCGTGCGCCATGACTACGCGCGCGCCACCACCGAGGCGAGCCTGGATAACGCCAGCATCTGTTTCAACGCCGATGGCCAGCCGGGCATGCGCCTGTGCGGCAGCCATCCGTTGCAGATCGAAGATAACGCCGCCGTGGCCCGCTTCACTCTGGATCAGGAAGAAGGCGCCGAGTTCGTACTCGGCGGCCAGGACGATGAGCGTGTGGCGAGTGTCTGCACCGACCTGGCCCTGGCCCACACCTTGAAGTTCTGGCGCGGCTGGATCGCGCAGTCGAACTACCGCGGGCGCTGGCGCGAAATGGTCAACCGCTCGGCCCTGGCCCTCAAGCTGCTGACCTCGCGCAAACACGGCGCAATCATCGCCGCGGCCACCTTCGGCTTGCCGGAAACGCCTGCGGGCGAACGCAACTGGGACTACCGCTACACCTGGATCCGCGACGCCTCGTTTACCGTCTACGCCTTTATGCGCCTGGGCTTTGTCGACGAGGCCAACGCCTATATGCGCTGGCTCAAGGGCCGGGTCAGCGACTGCTGTGGCCAGCCGACCAAGATCAATATCCTGTACGGCATCGACGGCCGCCAGGAGCTGCCCGAAACCACGCTGGAGCACCTCAGCGGCCACGGCGGCGCCAAGCCGGTGCGCATCGGCAATGGCGCGGTCGACCAGGTCCAGCTGGATATCTATGGCGAGTTGATGGACGCGGTGTACCTGGTCAACAAGTACGGCGAAGCCATCTCCCACGAGGGCTGGAAACACACGGTGGAAGTCGCTGACCAGGTGTGTGAAATCTGGAACCGCAAAGACGTGGGCATCTGGGAAATGCGCGGCGAGCAGCATCACTTCCTGCATTCGCGGCTGATGTGCTGGGTGGCCCTGGACCGTGCGATCCGCCTGGCCTCCAAGCGCTCGTTGCCGGCGCCGTTTGCACGTTGGGACCAGACCCGCCAGGCGATCTATGCCGATATCTGGAGCAACTTCTGGAACGAAGAACACGGGCATTTTGTGCAGCACATCGGCAGCACCGCCCTGGACGGTTCGATGCTGCTGATGCCGCTGGTGCGTTTTGTCGCCGCCACCGACCCGCGCTGGCTGAGCACGTTGCAGGCGATCCAGAAAAGCCTGGTGCGCGACGGCATGGTCTACCGCTACCGCAACGACGACAACGCGATCGACGGCTTGCAAGGCACCGAAGGCGCATTCGCCGCCTGCTCGTTCTGGTACGTCGAATGCCTGGCCCGCGCCGGGCAAGTGGAGAAGGCCCACCTGGAATTCGAACAACTGCTGCGCTACGCCAACCCGCTGGGCCTGTATGCCGAAGAGTTCGACAGCCAGGCCCGCCACCTGGGCAATACGCCCCAGGCGTTGAGCCATCTGGCGTTGATCAGCGCGGCGACGTTCCTGGACCGCAAGCTCAGTGGCGAGAAGACGACCTGGCAGCCCTGAGGCGCCCTGCCTTTACAGGCAGGGCATCCCGTCATGTCTTTCGACTAGAGTTTCAACACCTGACAGGAGTCCACCATGACCATCACCGCCCCACTCCTCTACGTGCGCACCTCCATGCTCGATGTGGCGTATGAAACCCACGGTCCCATTGACGGCGAGCCTGTGATCCTGCTGCATGGTTTCCCTTATGACCCTCGCGGCTATGACGAGATTGCGCCGGTGCTGGCCGAACGCGGCTACCGGGTGCTGGTGCCGTACCTGCGCGGTTATGGCCCTACGCGGTTTATCAACGCGCAGGTGATGCGCTCCGGCCAACAGGCGGCGCTGGGCAAGGATCTGCTGGATTTCATGGATGCGCTGTCGATCCCGCGCGCCACCCTGGCCGGGTATGACTGGGGCGGGCGTGCCGCGTGTATCGTCGCGGCCCTGTGGCCGGAACGGGTACGCGGGCTGGTAACGGGCGATGGCTATAACATCCAGGACATTGCCAGGTCGCGCCAGCCACGGGCGCCGGTGACGGAACATCGGTTGTGGTACCAGTTCTACTTTCACACCCAGCGCGGTGTGGACGGGCTGACGGCCAATCGCCGCGAACTCTGTGAGTTGCTGTGGTCGCTATGGTCGCCGTCCTGGGCCGACGGGCCAGGGCTGTATGGGCAGACGGCGCCGTCATTCGATAACCCGGACTTTGTCGAGGTGGTGATTCATTCCTATCGCCATCGTTTCATGTATGCGCCTGGCGATCCGGCGCTGGAAGCCATCGAGCAGGCCCTGGCGCGGCAACCGGCGATTGCGGTGCCGAGTATTTCGCTGTGCGGCGCCGATGACGGCGTGGGCCCGCCGTCGCAAGAGGATGACGACGTGGAGCATTTCAGCGCTTTTTACCGGCGGGAGGTGTTGCCCGGTGTGGGCCACAATATTCCCCAGGAAGCACCGCGGGCCACCCTCGACGCCCTGTTTGAATTGCTCGCCTAGGCCACCGGCGAGAACCGCTCGCGGTAGGCCTGGGGCGTCACCGACAAGGCCCGCATAAAGCTGCGGCGCAAGGTTTCTTCGCAGCCGAAACCACACTGCACGGCGATGCGCTTGATCGACGCCGTGCTGTCGGCCAGTTGCCGACGGGCGCTTTCGACGCGGATCAGTTCGACGGCGCGCGCGGGCGTCTGGCCGGTTTCAGCGCGGTAGTGGCGCACGAAGCTGCGCTCGCTCATGCCGGCCTGGGCGGCCAGGGTCGGGATACTCAGGTCGAGGGTCAGATGCTCGGCTATCCAGGCATGCAGCTCGGTGAAACGGCTGCCGCCCTTTTGCAGGGACAGGGTCACGCTGAATTGCGACTGGCCGCCGGGGCGCTTCAGGAACACCACCAGGTGCCGCGCCACTTCCAGGGCCACGGCGCGGCCCAGGTCTTCTTCCACCAGAGCCAGGCACAGGTCGATACCGGCGGTGACACCGGCGGAGGTCCACACCGCGCCCTGCTGGATAAAGATCGGGTTGGGCTCCACGGTCAACGCCGGAAACTTGCGCGCCAGTTCTTCGCAACGGGTCCAGTGGGTGGCGACGCGACAACCATCGAGCAAGCCACTGGCCGCCAGCAAAAACGCACCGGTACACACCGACGCCATGCGCCGAGTGTGCCGGGCTTTTTCGCGCACCCAATCCACCAGCGCAGGCTTTTCAGCGGCGCCGTACACGCCCCAGCCACCCGCGATCACCAGGGTGTCGCAGGGCTGGTCGACCGCAGGCAACGGCTCGGCCACCAGCGCCAGGCCGGCGGAGGTCATCACCGGTCCGGCCTGGTCGGCGATCACCGTGACCGCATAAGGCAACGGCACGCCACGCTGGCGCGCCAGGTCATTGGCCGATGCAAACACCTGCAGCGGCCCGGTGACGTCGAGCACCTGGGCATTCTCGAAAGCGAGTACGTGAACAATTCTGGGCATGGTTGGCGTGATTCGTGGGTTCAATGGCGTATTCGCCAAAGCCTAGGCCGCTAGAGTGAGGTCGTCTACCCCTTTCTCGGAGCTTCATTCATGACCTTGCAGATCGGCTTTCTGTTGTTCCCCGGCATTCAGCAACTGGACCTGACCGGCCCCTACGACGTATTGGGTTCGCTGCCGGACGTGAAACTGCACCTGATATGGAAGGACCTGGCGCCGGTCACCTCCAGCACGGGCCTGGTGTTCACGCCGACCATGACCTATGCCGACTGCCCGACGCTGGATGTGATCTGCGTGCCCGGTGGTTCCGGCGTGGGCCCATTGATGGAAGACCCGCAGACCCTGGACTTCCTCAAGGCCCAGGCGCAGACCGCGCGCTACGTGACCTCGGTGTGCACCGGCTCGCTGGTGCTCGGCGCGGCGGGGTTGCTGCGCGGGCGCAAGGCGACGACGCACTGGGCCTACCACGACATGCTCGCCCCCCTCGGCGCCATCCCGGTACAGGAGCGCGTGGTGCGTGACGGCAACCTGTTCACCGGGGGTGGCATTACCGCCGGTATCGACTTTGCCCTGGTGCTGGCGGCGGAGTTGTACAGCGAAGCGGCGGCGCAACTGGTGCAGTTGCAGATCGAATACGCGCCAGCACCGCCGTTCGATTCGGGTCGCCCTGACACAGCGCCTGCGCATGTGCGGGAAGAAGCCAACAAACGCACCGCCGAATCGCGCAGGGCGCGCGGTGAAATCGTCGCGCGCGCAGCAGCACGGCTGGGCTGAGCCGGTACCTGTGGTGAGCGAGCTTGCTCGCGCTGGGCTGCGCAGCAGCCCCTCCAAAGCTTGGGGCCGCTTCGCGCCCCAGCGCGAGCAAGCTCGCTCACCACAACAAGCTCGCTCACCATAAGAAGCTCGTTCACCACAACAAGCTCGTTTGGCCACAGACCGCTTGCTCGCCGCACAATCCCTTCACCTCATGGGGTCAGGCTGGGCGCGACATCACCGCCAGGCGCACCGCCAGCACGCTCAGCACCGTCGCCAGGCCCCATTTCTGTAGCCACGCGCCTTTTGGGCGCCTGGCGAAGAAGCGGCTCAGCACCCCGCCGAATATGCCCAGCAGCAGGTGAAACACCCCAGCGATCAAAGTCAGCACGCCCCCCAACAGCATCAACTGCACGGCGATGGAGCCGGCCTGCGGCCGTACGAACTGCGGCAAAAACACCACAAAAAACAGCAACGCCTTGGGGTTGAGCAGGCTGTTGAGCATCGCCTGTAGAAACACCCGGCCAAGGGGCACACGGTGCAGGTGGGCAGTATCTGGCCCAGGTTTTTTCTGCAGCGTCTTGAACACCAGCCACAGCAGGTAGACCACACCCGCACAGCGGATCACGTCAAAGGATGGCGGCCAACTGGCGACCAACGCCGTTACCCCGCTGGCGGTCAATGCGCTCAGCAGTATGTCGGCGACACCGATGCCCAGGGCCGAGGCCACTCCCCCGCGCCAGCCGTGGGTGACGCCATGGCTGATCACAAAGGCCATGTTCGGCCCCGGGGATAACAGCAACAACAGCACAGCACCTGAAAAAACTGCCAGGGTCGCAAAGTCGATCATGCTCAAGCCGTCCACCGGGAAAAGCCTGCAGATTAGTGCGTGGGCCTGGGGCGAACAAAAAATTGTGCTGGATACATTGTTCATCGGCAATTGCGAATGGCCACGACCAGCGCCTAGAATGCGAAACATTATCAATTAAGACTGCTGCGCCAGGATGCCCATGTCGAGCGATCACCCACTGGACCATGCCGCCATCGGCCAGCTTTACCACACCCATCACTCCTGGCTGCGCGGCTGGTTGAGCCGACGCACCGGTTGCCGTGAACGTGCCGCCGACCTGGCGCAGGAAACCTTTGTGCGCCTGCTCAACGCACGTAAGCAGCAGGCCGTGCTGCAGCCGCGCGCGTACCTGAGCAGCATCGCCCGCAGCTTGATGATCGACCAATACCGGCGCCGTGAACTGGAGCGCGCCTACCTCGAAAGCCTTGCGCATTTTCCCCATGCCGACGTGCCGTCGGAAGAAACCCGCCTGCTGATTCTCGACAGCCTCGAACGCATCGACCGCCTGCTCGACCAGCTCAAGCCGCGGGTGCGTGAAGCGTTCCTGCTGGCGCAACTGGACGGCCTGACCTGTGCGCAGATCGCCCTGCGCCTCGGGGTGTCCAAGGCTACGGTGGAGCGTGACCTGTCCAAGGCGCTGCACGCCTGCTATCGGTTGCGCTATGCCGACCTCTGACCCGCGCCTGGTCGACCAGGCCATCCAGTGGATGATCAAGCTGCGCTTCAACGTCGCCGACGACGCCAGCACCGCTGCGTTCGAGCGCTGGCTGCACACCAGCGCCGAACACCAGCAGGTCTGGCAACGGGTGGCGACGATGAATGATGAGTTCAGCCACCTGCCCGCGCAGGTCGGCCGCCACGCCCTGCACGGGGCGCGTCGACGTATCAGCCGTCGCGAAGGGTTGAAGCTGCTCGGCCTGGTGGCCGGTGCGGCCGGCCTGACCTGGTTTGGCCGCGACTACACCCCGCTGCCCGCCTTGATGGCCGACTACCGCACTGCCACCGGCGAACGGCGTTGGGTGGCGTTGAACGACGGCAGCCGCATCCAACTGAACAGCGCCAGCGCATTCGACGCGGTATTGACTCAGGAGCGGCGCCTGGTGCAGTTGCGCCAGGGTGAAATACTGGTCAATACCGGTGCCGACACGCGGCCCTTCTGGGTACAGACCCGTGACGGTTACCTGCGCGCCCTCGGCACGCGCTTCCTGGTGCGCGAAGACGCCCAAGGCACCATGCTCGCCGTGCAGCAGGGCACGGTGGCGGTGTTTGCCGACAACCACGCCGCCGGCGCGCGCCAAGTGATCAACCCCGGCGAACAGGTGCTGTTCGACCGCAGTGGCATTCGTTCTCTCGCCGCCAATGGCCTGGACCCTTGGGCCTGGAGCGAAGGCGTGATCAGCGCCCGGGACATGCGCCTGGATGCTTTCCTCGCCGAACTGGGCCGCTACCGCAACGGCCTGCTGCGCTGCAGCGAAGCGGTGGCCGGGTTGCGGGTGTCGGGCACTTATCAGTTGGACGACACCGATCAAGTGCTGGGCCTGGTAGCGCACTCACTCAAGCTCGATGTCACTTACCGCAGCCGCTACTGGGTGACCGTCACCGCCCGCGTTTAACATTCTCGAAAATAAATGAGGTGAATTCTCATTGCCGCTCGACCTGTAAGGAAAGGCCGATCAACAGGCCGGTTCTGTTCACTTCCTTCAGGAGCATCCCGCGGTCATGCAAGCGTTCCCCTCCCCACGTTCCCCCCTCAAGCACGCGGTGCACGCCGCCTTGCTCGGCGCCTGCCTGAGCTGCGCAGCCGCGCCGCCGTTCGCATGGGCCGAAACGCCGGCCAGCGACACCCAGGCCCGCGACTGGAACATTGCAGCCGGTTCCCTGGCCACGGCACTGGACCAGTTCGCCCGTCAGGCCGGCATCAGCCTGTCGTACGACGCCACCAGCGTCGCCGGCAAGACCAGCCCGGGCCTGAGTGGTCGCCTGGACCGCGAGCAGGCGCTCGACCGGTTGCTGCGTGGCCAGGGCCTGCAAGCCCAGCGCCAGGGCAACAGTACCTGGCTGCTGTTGCCGCAAGTGGCCGACAGCGGCGCGCTGAACCTGGGCGCCACCACAGTCACTGGTGAGCGGTTGGGCGCCACCACCGATGGCACCGGGGCCTACACCACGGGCGCGGTGACGATCGGCAAGGGCGAACACAGCCTGCGGGAAACGCCGCAATCGGTGAGTGTGATGACCCGCCAATTGATGGATGACCAGAACCTCACCACCATCGATGACGTGATGGAACGCACGCCCGGGATCACCACCTACGAATCGCCCATGGGCGGCAAATATTTTTATTCCCGTGGTTTCAAGATGCTCGGCCAGTACCAGTACGATGGCGTGCCCCTGGACATGGGCAAGGACTACGTGCAGGCCGACAGCTTCAGCGCGAACATGGCGATCTACGACCGCGTGGAAGTGCTCAAGGGCGCGGCCGGCATGCTCAAGGGCGCCGGCACCGCCAGCGGCGCGGTGAACTTCGTGCGCAAGCGGCCCCAGGCCAAGCCCACCACCAGCCTGTCGCTGTCCGCCGGCACCTGGGACAACTACCGCGCCGACGTCGACACCGGCGGCCCGCTGAATGACAGCGGTACGGTGCGCGGCCGCGCGGCGATCAGCCAACAGAATCGCGGTTCCTACATGGACATTTCCAAGCGCCAGGACCAGGCGTTCTATGGCGCCCTGGATGTCGATCTCAGCGCCGACACCACCCTGGGCTTCGGCGCCAGCCATGAAGACGTCGACGCCACACCGTGCTGGGGCGGCCTGCCGCGCTACGCCGACGGCAAAAGCGCCCACCTCAGCCGCTCCACCTGCCTGGGCCAATCCTGGAACGACTGGCAAAGCCGGCGCACCACCTTCTTCGCCGACCTCACCCATCACTTCAACGATGACTGGAAACTCAAGGTTGCGGCCGTGCACAGCCGCAACCTGCAAGACACCAAATACGCCGCCAGCGAAGGCACCATTGCCTACGGCAACCCGACGCCTACGGCCAACTCCTATGCGGCGCTGATGGACTACGACCACAAGGACTTCGGCCTCGATGCCTATGTGGACGGCAAGTTCGAAGCCTTCGGGCTGGAACACGAACTGATCCTCGGTGCCAATGGCAGCCGTGGTACCCAGGACGATGTGTACGCGATCCAGAACCTGCCCAGGCGCCAGGGCATCTACCAACCCGACCACCATTTCCCGGAGCCGGCCAACAGCACTTTCTGGCCGAACATGTATCGCGGCGGCACGGTGAAGGAAACCGCGACCCAGTACGGCGCCTACACCACCTTGCGCCTGCGCCTGGCCGAGCCGTTGATGTTTATCGTAGGCAGCCGCGTGAGCTGGTACGAGAACCGTCGCCAGTCCAACAACCTGGCCTGGGGCGAGTGGGCCTTGCAGGATGCCCGCACCCGGGAAACCGGTGAAGTGACGCCGTTTGCCGCACTGATCTACGACCTCAATGAGCACCTGTCGGTGTACGCCAGCTACGCGGATATCTTCCAGCCGCAAAGTTCCTATGCCACGCTCGATGGCGCCGCGCTCAAGCCGAAGATCGGTGACAACTACGAGCTGGGTATCAAGGGCGAATGGTTCGACGGGCGCCTGAACAGCTCCCTGGCGCTGTTCCGCGCCGTCGAGAAAAACGCGGCCGAATCCGATTACATCGCCCAGTGCCCGACCTCCGCCGACGGCTATTGCTACACCGACAGCGGCAAGGTGCGCGCCCAGGGCGTGGAGGCGGAAATCAGCGGTGAAGTCCTCGAGCGCCTGCAGGTATCCGGCGGCTACACCTACACCCAGACCAAGTCCCTGAAGAACATCGATACCGCCCTGGAAGGCGGCACGTCCAACACCTACGTACCTCGACACATGCTGCGCATGTGGGGCGACTACCAGCTCGACGGCGCCCTGTCGAAATGGAGCGTGGGCACCGGCGTCAACGCCCAGAGCAGCAATTACCGCGTGCAGACCATCAAGCTCGAACAGGCCGGTTACGCAACCTGGAGTGCCCGTGTGGCGTACCGTATCGACGACACTTGGACCGTCGCACTCAACGGCAACAATCTGTTCGATAAAAGTTACTACAACACGGTGGGTACAGCCTCCTGGGGTAACTTTTATGGCGAGCCGCGAAATTTTACGGTGAGTTTGAAAGGCAACTTCTGATCTGGCGAAAGTCCCGCAGGCAGGGCACTTCGTGCGCCCTGCCACCCCCTCTTTGTCCCCCCTTCCTACCGCCTTGAAAAAAGGTTTTTCCTTTATGCAGGAAAAATCCTGCATTTGTTTCTACACTCAAAAACACACCCAATCACCGCGTACCCGGACAAGGAATGTCAATAAAATGCCGAACAAAACACTGATAAACCTGTCTGCCCTGCCACCTCCGCACCATCGTCAATTCATTGACAAGTTGATTAAGGGAACACTCCTGTAGTCACTACCCCCGCAAATTCCCTTCAAATGGATAGCTGCATTTGAATTGATAGTTGCGTATTACCCAGAGTAGCCGTAGTTGGAAGTGCCCTCTAAAGCAGTTCGCTGCTTTATTGAACAAACATCCAAACAATAGCTCTGGCGTGCAATGAGGGATGTTTTATGCGAGAGAAGTCGTCCGTCGACAGCCTGTTTTTAACGCGCGCCGGCTTTGTTGAGTTCTTTGTTGTTTTCGTCAAGTTCATACATGGCCTGAGTGCCATTTTGCCCCCGCTGATCCTGGTGATGTTCATCGACCCGATGGACCCTGAACTGCGCGGGCACTTCCTCGGTCTGCTGGTATTTTTCGCGGTCCTGACGATCATTCTGTTCCAGGCCCTGGGCATCTATTCCGAAGAACTGTTCAGCAACCGGCTGCGCCTGAAAACCAAGGTCAAGGCCTGGTCGGCGGCGTTTTGCATCCTGTTGTTCATGTACCAGATCCTGCAGTTTTTCCCGCAATTGACCCCGCGCAACCTGGTGGCCTGGTACTTCGCCAGCCTCGGGTTGTTCTGCCTTGAGCGCCTGCTGATGCTGCGCCTGTACCGCAGCCTGATGCGCAAGGGCAAATACCTGCAACGTACGGTGATCCTGGGCTTTACCGACACCGCCATGCACGTCGCCGACCACCTGCAACGCAACGGTGATATCCGCTCCGGCCTGATCGGCTTTATCGACGATCGCACCGAGCGGATCCCCAAGGAATTGAGCAACCTGCCCCTGCTGGGCAACACCCGTGAGCTGGAAAAACTCATCCGCGCCGAGCAGGTCAACCAAGTGATGATCTGCCTGCCCTGGGCCGCCGAGCAGCGCATCCATGGGTTGGTCAACCGCCTGCGGCAGATGTCGGTGAACGTGATGCTGGTGCCCGACATGGCCGCGCTGCGCTACGGCCATAGCCGCATCACCGACGTGGGCGGGATCCTGATGTTCAACACCTCGCAATTGCCGTTGCGTGGCTGGTCGCCGGTGATCAAGCGCCTGGAGGATGTGCTGCTGGCCAGCCTGGCCCTGGTGGCGCTGTCCCCTGTGATGGTGGCGACGGCGATTGCGATCAAGCTCGACTCCAAAGGGCCGATCCTGTTTCGCCAGAACCGCTTTGGCTACAACGACAACGAAATCCGCGTGTTCAAGTTCCGCTCGATGTACACCGACCAGAGCGACTTCACCGCCGAACGCCAGACCACCCGCGCAGACCCGCGCATTACCCGGGTGGGGCGCATCATCCGCAAGACCAGCATCGACGAGCTGCCGCAGTTGTTCAACGTGCTGCTGGGCAACATGTCCATGGTCGGCCCGCGCCCCCATGCCACGGCGACCAAGGCCGCCGGCATACCCTTCGAAGTGGCGGTGAGCGAGTACAGCTCGCGCCACCGCGTGAAACCGGGGATCACCGGCTGGGCGCAGATCAACGGTTACCGGGGTGAGACCGACACCCTGTTCAAGATCCAGAAACGTGTCGAGTACGACCTGGAGTACATCTCCAAGTGGTCGGTGTGGTTTGACCTGTACATCGTTTTCATGACGGTCCCGGCCGTCCTTTCCACCAAGGAAGTCTATTGATGAAGACCCTCAACGGATTAATTCCCTGCATCGTTTCCGGTGGTTCGGGCACTCGACTGTGGCCGGTGTCGCGGCAGAACATGCCCAAGCCCTTCATGCGCATGCGCGATGGTCAGAGCCTGCTGCAAAAAACCTTCCTGCGCGCGGCCAAACTGCCCGGCGTGGAAAGCGTGCTCACGGTGACCAACCGCGACCTGTTGTTTCGTACCCTCGATGACTACCGCGGAGTGAACAACGCCCGCCTGCCCCTGGACCTACTGCTGGAACCGTTCGGGCGCAACACGGCGGCGGCCATCGCCGTGGCGGCCCTGCATGTGCAGGAGCATTTCGGCGGCGACGCACAGTTGCTCGTGATGCCCGCCGACCACCTGATCCTCAATGAAGTGGCGTTCGCCGAGGCCGTGACCCAGGCCCGCGACCTGGCCGAAGCCGGCTACCTGGTGACGTTCGGCATCCAGCCCGACCACCCGGAAACCGGTTTTGGCTATATCGAGCAAGGCGAGGCGCTGAGCCAGGGCTACCGGGTCAAACGCTTCGTCGAGAAACCCGACCTGGCCACCGCCCAGGCCTATCTGGACGGCGGCAAGCACCTGTGGAACGCCGGCATGTTCTGCTTCAAGGCCAGCACCCTGGTGGATGAGCTCGCCACCCATGCACCTGACGTGCTGGAGGCCGCACGCGCCGCGCTGGAGCACAGCCAGAGTCTGCAGAACACAACCTCGCGCCAACGTGAACTGGATGCGGATGCGTTCGGCAGTGCGCCGGATATTTCCATCGACGTGGCCTTGATGGAAAAGTCCCGGCAAGTGGCCGTGGTGCCCTGTGACATTGGCTGGAGCGACATCGGGTCCTGGGAAGCGCTGCGCCAGCTCACCCCCAGCGATGCCCATGGCAACCAGGTCAATGGCGAAGCGATTTTGCATGACGTGCACAACTGCTACATCGACTCGCCCAAGCGCGTGTTGGGCGCCGTTGGGGTGCACGACCTGATCATCGTCGACACCCCCGACGCGCTGCTGATCGCCGACGCCCACCGCAGCCAGGATGTGCGCTACATCGTCGCCGAGCTCAAGCGCCAGAATCATCCGGCGTACAGCCTGCACCGCACGGTGACCCGGCCGTGGGGCACCTACACCGTGCTGGAGGAAAGCAGTCGCTTCAAGATCAAGCGCATCGTGGTCAAGCCCCTGGCCTCGCTGTCGTTGCAGATGCACCACCACCGCAGCGAACACTGGGTGGTGGTCAGCGGCGCGGCACAGATCACCAATGGCGACCGCGAATTCCTGATCAACGCCAACGAGTCCACCTACATTCCCGCCGGGCACAAACACCGGCTGACCAACCCCGGCATCATCGACCTGGTGATGATCGAAGTGCAGAGCGGCGAGTACCTGGGCGAAGACGACATCGTGCGCTTCGACGACATCTACGGCCGCGCGCCTGCCGAGGCGAAAAAATGACATGCGCACTTCATTGATCATCCCCACCCGTAACGCCTCCAACCACCTGGCACGCCTGCTGCCCGCGCTGAAGATGCAAACCCTGCAACCTGACGAGATGCTGGTGGTGGACAGCGCCTCCAGCGATGACACCGTGGCGCGCTTTCGAGCGTTCGGCGCGCGGGTCGAGGTGATCGACGCCCGTGACTTCAACCACGGCGGCACCCGCCGCTGGGCCAGCGAACAGGTGGGTGGCGACGCACTGATCGTGATGACCCAGGACGCCATCCCCGCCACCCCCGAGACCTTTGCCAACCTGCTCGATGAATTGCAGCAGGACCCGCTCAACGGCGTCGCCTACGGGCGGCAATTGCCCCATCCCGATGCGGGCGTGCTGGGCGCGCAATCGCGGCACTTCAACTACCCGGAACACAGCCGCAGCAAAAGCCTGGCCGATGCACCGGAGCTTGGGATCAAGACCTGCTTCAGCTCCGACTCGTTTTCGGTATACCGGCGCAGTGTGTTGCAGGCCGTCGGTGGCTTCCCTGCCGACGTGATCGGCAGCGAAGACGCCTTTGTGGCCGCACGCATGCTGCTCGACGGCTACAAGGTGCGCTACGCCGCCACCGCGCTGGTGCATCACTCCCACGATTACAAACTCATGGACGAGTTTCACCGCTACTTCGACATTGGCGTGTTCTACGGCCGCGAGCCGTGGATCAAGCAGGCCTTTGGCGACGCGGGTGGCGAGGGCAAACGCTATGTGCTGGCCGAACTCGCGGCGCTGCGCAAAGCCGGCGCCTTGCACCGCGTGCCCGAGGTGCTGGTGCGCAGCGTGTTCAAACTGCTCGGTTACCGCCTGGGCCATCTTGAACGCCGCCTGCCGCTCGCCCTCAAGCGGCGCATCAGCATGTTTCCCGGTTATTGGAGGTGAGCAGCATGACCCACAGGAAGTCCCCCTTGATGAAGCGAAGCGTGCTCGCCCTGGCCATGCTGGCCCTGGCCGCCTGCAACACCCCGGCGCGTATCGAGCCACCGGACAGCAAGACCGTCGAGGACGGCAAGCGCGCCCTCGACCAACTGGCCCAGCTGCCACCGGCGGTGGAACGCATCCGTATCGGCGACCAGTTGCGCATCGTCCGCGATGCCGGCGAGATGCCGACGCTGTCGGCGTTCAACGTCAGCACCATCTACGAGCTGACGCTGTACACGGTGCAGACCGACGGCAAGATCAACTACCCGTTCCTGGGGCCGATCCAGGTTGCCGGGCGCCAGCCATCGGAGCTGGCCACCCAGTTGACCCACGAGCTCGCGGCGACCTACCGCGAACCCCGGGTGACGGTGAACATCAACCAGGCGCCGAGCAACTCGGTGATCGTCGGCGGTGCGGTGAATAACCCCACGGCGGTGCAGATCGCCACGGCCAACACCCTGGAGCAGGCGATTGTCGGCGCCGGCGGGGTCAGCCCGGCGGGCAACGCGAGCATGGTTGCGCTGCTGCGCGAAGATGCCCAGGGCGCCTATCGTGCTTACTTCCTGGACTTCAGCCAGCTCCTCAAGACCGGTGCAAACGGGCGCAAGCCGGTGCGCCTGCAACGCGGCGACGTGGTGTTCGTGCCCAAGTCCAACGTCGGCGAGCGCATCCAGGGCGTGGACACCTACATGAACCAACTGATCCCGTTCACCAAGTCCATCGGGGTCGGCTACAACTACACGCGAACCAGCGGCGGCAGTAATTAAAGGAGCGACATCCCATGATCGAGATCCGTTCTTTTCGTGATCTGCTACGCCTGTTCTTCATCTTCCGCCACGAGTTCAAACTGGCCGCCATTGCGGCGCTGGTGATCATTCTGCTGGGGGCTTTCCTGCTGCCGGCCAAGTACGAATCCACGGCGCGCCTGCTGGTCAAGCCGGGGCGTGATTCGACCTTGCCCATCGAGATCAGCAACCGCCAGGCGCTGGTGATGCCCAGCACCCAGCGCGACCCGATTGTCGACGAGGAGCGGCTGCTCACCGGGCGCCCGATTGTGCGGGCGGTGGCCGAGCACTACCTGGAAGTGATCAGTAACGCACCGCCACCGGAAGGCTTCTGGAAGCGCACCAAGTACTACGTCAAGAGTGGTATAGGCGCGGTGTTCGATGGCATCCGCGTGGTACTGGAAACTGTCGGCGTGGTGGAAAAAACCACACCGGTGGAGCGCCTGGCGGCGGGCCTGGAAAAGAACTTCGAGGTGAGCCACGCGGCCGGCTCCACGGTGATGGACATCACCTTTACCTGGGGCGACCCGGAGATAGCCCAGGCGGTGGTCAAGGATTGGGTCGAGACCTATGTCAACGAACGCACCCAGGCCCTGGGGCGCAAGAGCCTGTACGTCTTCTATGAAGGCCAGGTCGCCACCAGCGCCACCGAGATCCAGAGCTACAAGCAACAGATCCTCACGCACCTGAACCAGATCGGCGCGGCGAGCATCACCGATCGCCTGGAAGACTTGTCCGAGCGCATCAACGTACTGCGGGGCGAAACGTTCAACACCACGCGCCTGATCGCCTCCTCCGACAGCGCCATCCAGAGCACCCGCACCCAGCTCAAGAGCCAGCCCAAGGAAGTCACCACGGTGCGCCAGATCGCACTGAACCCCCAGCAGCAGGACCTGCGCCGCCTGCTGAACCAGAAGCTGCTGGAAAAGGCCGACATGATGCGCACCTACACGGACAACGCGCCGCCGGTCAAAGCCCTGGATGCATCGATCCGCGCAATGCAGGCCCATGTCGCGAGTGAAAGCAACACCGTGCAAAGCTCGGAAAACCGCGCGCCCAATACCCTGGAAATCCACTTGCAGCGAGTACTGCTGGATGAGTCGAGCAACAACCTCGCGCTGCGTACCCAACTGACACAACAACAGAAACAACTGGCCAACCTCGAAGCCCAGCGCAAGCAAGCCCTGGAGATCGAACCGGAACTGACACGCCTCGCCCGGGAGCTGGGCGCCGCCGAACGCAACTACGCGTTGTATGTGGACAACCTGGAAAAATCACGCATTGACCGCGAACTGGATAACAGCCAGATCAGCAACATCGCGGTGATCGAAGAGGCCACCCTGAACCCCGGCCGTATCTTCCCCAAAACCCTGGTGATGCTGGTGCTGGCGGTCCCATTCGCCCTCGTCGTCGGCCTGCTGGTGATCTACCTGTGCTACCTGCTCGACCAGCGCATCCACGATGGCGGCCTGGCGGAACGCAAGTTCGGCCTCCCGCTGTGGACCACCTTGCCCGAGCTGGACACCAGCACCGCCCAAAGCACCAACGCATTCAATGCGAGCATCTACCGGCTGTACGGGTTGCTGCAGTTGGAGCGCATCGCCGAGCAGGGCCTGACTCTTGGCCTGACCTCGGCACGGCACGGCGAAGGGGTGACCTTTGTGGTGGAACAACTGCGTCAGTTGCTGCAGGAAAACAGTATCAACGTGCGTGTGGGCGGCGCCGAACCGGCGGCGCCAGGTGAAGTGGTGCTGCTGGACGCCTCGGCGCTGCTGGATAACCGCGATGCGTTTATCAACCTGCGTCGGGCAGACCTGATCGGGCTGGTGGTGGAAGCGCAGAAGAGCACGGTGCCGGTGGTGGAGCACGCGCTGTCGATCCTCAACACCGCGTTCGGCAAGGTCGACGGCATCATCATCAACCGGCGCAAATTCGAAGTGCCGGCCAAGGTGCTGAAAACCATCGCCAAGTACCGGGGGGCGTTCTGATGCGCGTCGCCCTGCTCGCCCCGTTGCCACCGGAGAAAAATGGCATCGCCGACTACGCGAACCATTTCCGCACGGCACTGGAACAACTGGAGGTGACGGTGCTGACGCCGTTGGCCGGGGTGGCGGGCAACAGCGAGGCAATCAAACAGGCCATCGGTGGGTTCGACTGGCACAGCGTGGACCTGGTCCACGCCGAGCTGGGCGGTGGACGGCTGGGGGAGTTCCTGGCCCTGCGCGAATTGCGCAAGGCCTACCCGGCACTGCCCTTGACCGCCACGGTGCATGATCCGGAACGCATCGTCTGGCGGCGTGAGCGCTTGCCATTCCCGTTGAACCTGCTGGAGCGCTTGCCCAGCCCGATGCCACAGGCGGCAGTGGTGCTGGCGGATCCACTGACCTTGCGTGAAGAGCGCCAGGTCGCCGCCGGGTTGACCCGTTTGATCACCCTCACCCGCCTGGGCGCCGAGTGCCTGGGCCAACGCATGCAACTGCCGACGGGGAAAGTCGCGGTGATCAACCATGCAAACCTGGCGATTCCATCGGCGCCGTTGCCGCCCCTGGATACGCTGCGCCTGCTGTACTTCGGGTTTATATACCGGGGTAAAGGCATCGAAGACCTGTTAGAGGCCCTGGCCGGCGTGTTCAAGCAGGCCCCCGAATTGCGTGAGCGTGTGCGCCTGACCCTGGCCGGTGGCACCGCCGCCGAAATGGCGTTTGGCGCAGGCGGCAACTACCTGGAGCAGTTGAACCGCCAGATCGCTGAACTCGGCCTGGCGGATGCCATCGACTGGCGGCTGAACCTGCCGGCTGAAGAGATTGCCCAGACCATCCAGGCCCACCATGTGATGGTGCTGCCCTATCGCGAATCGAAAAAACTCGGCCTGCTCGGGCGCCAGCGCGGGACCAGTGGCGCGCTGTCCTGGGCTGCCGCCTGCGGGCGTGGGGCGATCACGTCTGACGCTCGCGCGTTTGCCGAGGAAGTCGCCAGCGGCAATGGCGCTATCTACCCCGAAGGCGATGTGGATGCCCTCAGCGAGCAACTGCTGCGCCTGGCACGCACGCCGCTGCTGGCCCGGGACTGGGCCGAACGCGCCGGCGAAATCGGCCGCGAACGCTTGTGGCCGTTGACCGCGCAGAAGTTCAAGGCGCTGTTTGAGCAAGCCATCGAGGGCAGCCGCCATGGCGCGTAAACGCACGTACGTCGCCACCCTGGTCGTGGTCGCCGCCTTGGGCCTGACCGCGTTTTTGTGGGGGCGCCAGGCCGATGCCGAGAGCCATGTGCTCAAGGGCAACAAAACCGTGGTGTGGAAGGATTTCCTCGGGGTGAACGCGCAGTTCCTGTGGTTCGCCCCTGAGCGCTATCAGAAGCAGATAGACCGTCTCAAGGCGCTGGGCCTGGAGTGGGTACGCCTGGATTTGCATTGGGACCAGCTGGAGCCGGTCCCAGGGCAATACCAGGTTGCGACGTTGGATCAGTTGGTAGGCAAACTGCAGGACAACCAGCTCAAGTCGGTGTTCTACCTGGTGGGGTCGGCGCCGTTCGCCACCACTGCGCCGGTGGGTGCGCCGTATCAGGACCAGTACCCGCCGAAAGACCCGAACGTGTTCGCCAACCGCATGGCGCTGTTGGCACAGCGCTACCCCAGTGTCGACGCCTGGCAGGTGTGGAACGAACCGAACCTGCTGGGCTTCTGGCGCCCGGCAGCCGACCCGGCCGGCTACGCCGCACTGCTGACCACCACCGCCGCCGCGTTGCGCGCAATGAGCCCGAGCAAACCGGTGGTGGCCGCCGGCATGGCATTCTTCAGCGAAATGCCCAACGGCCAGAGCATGTTCGATGCCCTCGGCGCCCTGGGCGTGGCCAGCCTCAATACCGTCGTCTCGTACCACCCTTATACCCAATTGCCCGAAGGCAACGACCCGGCCAACCTGGACTTTATCGCCAGGACCACCGCGCTCAACCAGGCCCTGCGCAACGGCGGCGTGCAGACCCTGTGGAGCACCGAGTGGGGCTGGTCGACCTACACAGGTCCCAAAGACGCCCAGGACATCATCACCCCACAGGCCCAGGCCGATTACGTGGTGCGCCGCCTGGCGCTGATGAGTGCGCTGGATTACGACCGGATCTTCCTGTTTACCCTCAGTGATCTGGACCAGCGCGCCAGTGTGCGTGATCAGTCTTACGGTTTGCTCGACATCGACGCCAACCCCAAGCCGGTCTACACCGCGCTGAAAAATTTCCTCGACGTCAGCGGTCCGACGCTCACCCCCGGCGACCCGCCCAGCGCCGATCAGTTGCCCGACGGCCTGTTCAGCATCGGCTGGACCCGCGCCGACGGGCGCAAGCTATGGTTCTTCTGGGCGGCCGGGGGCGGCAACGCACACCTGCCCAACCTGGCCAGCGCCACCCTGTATGACCCGCTGCGCGGTACGCAAACCCCGGTAAGCGGCACCCACGGGCTGACCGTCATGGTCAAGCCGAACCTGCAAATTCTGTTATGGGAGTGAGGCCCGCCATGCGCATTTTATGGATCCTGCCCTACTCGCCCTGGCCCGCCACCAGCGGCGGCAAGACGCGCCAGTTCCACCTGCTGCGCAGCCTGGCGGCGCGGGGGCATCGGCTCACCTTGCTGCTGCATGACAAGCATCCGGTGTCCCTTGCCGACCGCCAGGTGCTGGAAGCGTTTGTCGAACAGTTGATCATCCTGCCGCGCCGGCCGTTGCGCAGCCTCAAGACCCTGGTGGCGGGGCTGTTTGCACCCTACCCGCTGCTGGCCAGCGTGAATGGGCTGGCGGGCGAGTTGCAGGACACCTTCAACTGGTTGCTGGGTGAGCAGTGGGACGTGGTGCAGATCGAGCACAGCTACAGTTTCCAGCCTTACGAAGATGCGCTGGCGCGTAAATCACAGCCCTTTGTGCTGACCGAACACAATGTGGAGTCGGCCCTGGGCGCGGCCACCTACGACCGTTTGCCGCGTTGGTCGCTGCCGTTCATTCGCTACGATCAATGGCGCTATGCCCGCTGGGAACGCCGGGTGATGCGCCAGGCCGCGCAGGTGGTGGCGGTCACTCAAAACGATGCGCACGTCCTGGAAAAAATCGCCGGCAAACCCGTACCGGTGGTGGTCAATGGCGTGGACTGCGATCACTTCGCCGCCGCCCATCCCGACCCGTCGACACGCCGCGTGCTGTTCCTCGGCAACTATGAATACGCGCCGAACGTGGACGCCATCGAATGGGCCCTGGATGAAATCCTGCCCAAGGTCTGGGCGCGCTGTGCGGATGCGCGCATGAGCGTGTGCGGCTTCGGCATGCCCGGCAGCTGGCGCGAGCGTTGGAAAGACCCGCGTATCGAGTGGCAAGGCTTCGTGCCCAACCTGCTCGACCTGCAATCGAGCTGTTCGGTGTTCCTGGCGCCGTTGCGCCACGGCGGCGGCTCCAAGCTCAAGGTGCTCGAAGCCCTGGCCGCCGGCCTGCCGCTGGCCAGCACCGAACAAGGCGTGTCGGGGTTGGACCTGGTGGAAGGCCTGGACTACCTCGGTGGGCAAAGCGCCGACGACCTGGCCGATGCCGTGGTGCGCCTGCTGCAATGCCCTGAAGCCGCCGCGCCCATGGGTGAGGCGGGCCGCGCCTACGTACGCCGCGCCCATGACTGGAGCGTCGCCGCCAGCCAATTGGAGCAGGTGTACGCCACCCTCGTACCGCTGAGCCAGAGGGAGCCCGCATGCGTATAGGCCTGGATTACCGCACCGTCGGCACCTCGCCGCAATCGGGCATCAGCCGCCAGGTGTATGCACTGGAAAGCGCCCTGCACACCTTGCCGGGCATTGAACTTGAACGGTTTACCGTGGCACCACTGGGCGATGAAACGCGCCTGCAGGCCCACTGCCCGGCGTGGGGCTGTGCCAAGACCGCCATGCACCAGCCGCAGAATCGTCTGCGCTTTGAGGCCGGTTTTCTGCCCCGCGCCTTGCGCGAGGAGCGTATCGACCTGTACATCAGCACCTTCAACATGGGCCTCCCCTTGCCGCCCAAACCGAAAGGCTTGCGCACCGTGGTACTGCTGCATGACCTGTTCCAGATCACCCTGGACAACTACCATGCCAACCGCTTGAAGGCGCTGATCTACAAGACCAGCGATCGCCTGTCGATTGCCTACGCGGTGCACAGCGCCGACCGCGTGTGGACGCCGTCGCAGTACAGCGCCGATGAAACCGCGCGGCTGTTTCCCAAGGCGGTGGGCAAGATTCGTGTGCTGCCCAATCAGGTCGATGGCTTTGCCGGGCTGGTGGCGGACATGAGCCGGCATCAATTGCCCGAGCACTACTGGCTGCTGGTGGGCACCCGTGAGTTGCGCAAGAACGTGCCGTTTTTGGTGGACGCCTGGCAGCAGGCGCGGCGCCAATCCCCTTCGGTGCCGGAGTTGGTGCTGGTGGGCAGTTTGGAACACTTGCCCGAAGCCCAGCGCACATTGCCGGGGATTCGTGCGCTGAGCGGCGTGTCGGACGCCGAGTTGCAGGCGCTTTACCGCCAGGCGTCACGCCTGTGGCAGCCGTCCTATGCCGAAGGCTTTGGCCTGCCGGTGATCGAGGCCCTGAGCGTCGGTACGCCGGTGGCGGTGGCGAGCGGCACTTCGCTGGATGAAATCACCCCGCCGTCGGCCCCGCGCTTTTCGCCCATCGATGGCCCGGCGCTGGTGCAATTGATGCTCAGCCTGGGCGCGCGGCCGGATGAAGACTGCGCCGAGCAACGGCGCCTGTGGGCGCAACGTTTCAACCATCATGCCTATCGCCAGCGCCTGACCGAACTGATCGAGGAACTTCAGTGAGAGTGAACCTGGCAAGCCTCGTCGCGATCCTCTTCGGCCTGCTGTTTGGCGCCCTCGCCCTGTTGCTGTCGCCGGCCAAGGCGTTCCTGGCCGTGGTCGGCCTGGCGGGGGCAGTGACCATCCTGCGCTTTCCGTTGTGGGGGCTGTTGTTGTTCGCCATGATCGCCACGTTCATGCCGTACTCGACTATCAACCTGGGGATCCGCAGCACCGTCAGCGAAGCGATCCTGGCCCTGACCTGGGGCGCGGTGCTGTGGCACAACTTCCTGGCCCGCCTGCCCGATACGCCCAGCCTGACCCGCCGTCCCACCGACCAGATGCTGCTGTGGCTGATGCTGTTCAGCGTGTTCCCGTTCATCGTCGGCCAGGTCACCGTCCACGCCGACAGCAGCGGCGTGGCCAACTGGCTGCGCTGGTTGCTGAGCCTGTCGGCAGTGTTTCTCTGCGCCAGGTTGCTGGTGGACCGCAAGCAGCGTGAATCCTTGGTCATCGCCCTGTTGCTGGGCAGCCTGGCGATGCTGGTGCTGTCGATTGCGGTGTTCGTGCGCACGCGCTCCGGGGCTGGCATTGCGCCGATTCTGGCGTTGTTCAACTACGGCAACTTCGACATGTTGAAATTCGGCCTGGAGGCCATGTCTTCGCGCATGGGTTCGCCGTGGATGCACCCGAATGCCATCGGCGGGATCATGGCATTGCTGCTGCCCCTGGCCTTCTGCTTCGGCGTGACCGAACAGGGCTGGAAACGTGCGCTGGGCCTGGGCGTCGCCTGCCTGGGCGCGGCCGCGTTGCTGTTGGCCAGCAGCCGCGGCGCGATGGTCAGCCTGGCGTTGGTGCTGGTGTGGATGGCTACGCGCCGCGTGCCCTACACCGGGCGCCTGCTGATGATCGGCGCGGCGCTGACCGTGGCACTGGTAATGGCCTACCCACCGTTACAGGAACGCCTGGCGACGATTTTCTCGTCGGACAACGCCAGTACCGAAGTGCGGTTCGACGAGTACCGCATGTTCCCGCAGGCGGTGGTGTCCTATCCGTTCGGGATCGGCTTCAAGGTTGACCCGCCGGTACCGGGTACCCACCTGCTGGGGATCTCCAACCTGTGGCTGAACTTCATCTACAAGACCGGCATCGTCGGCATGCTGTTCTTTGTGGCGGTGACCGTGCGCTGGTGGCGTGAGGCGCGTCCGCAAAAAGGCCCGATCCGCCTGACCAAGGACAATGCCCTGTGGCTGGGCACCACCGGCGGGATTCTGTCGGCGCTGGTCAGCGGCCTGTTCGACCACTACTTCAGTTTTGCGGTGGTGATGGTGGCGTTGTTCTGGCTGATGGTGGGCATCAATGTACTGGAGGCGCGGCGGTTGTTTCCGGCGCGGCTGCCGCAAGTGAAGACCGTGGCCTACCGCAAACACTTGCCTGATGGGGCACGGCCCTGATGCTCGGCTCCGCCGCCTGGCTGACCCTGGCGACCCTGGTGGGCCTGTGCCTGGGATTTGCCCGTGAATGGTTGCTGGTGGCGGCCTGGGGCGCCGGAGAGCGCAGCGATGCCTTCCTGATCGCGCTGTTTTTGCCGGAAGCGCTGCGCATGTCGTTGGCCGGCGGTGTGCTGAGCGCCGCCGCGCTGCCCTTGTACCTGCAACGCAAGCATGGCGAACGCCTGGAGTGGCTGGCGGTGCTGTTCCCGGCGTTGCTGCTGATCGCGCTGGTCATCAGCCTGCTGCTGACGCTGTTGGCGCCGTGGCTGGTGCAAATGCTCGGCCCGGGGTTGGCCGACACCGCCACAGTCTTGGCCAGCAGCAACCTGCAGATCGTCGCCTGGTGTGTGCCGGGCTTGATGTTGCATGGGCTGTTCAGCATTCCCTTGCAGGCCGGCGAACGTTTTGTCCTCGCGGGGCTGGGCTCGTTGCTGTTCAACCTGCCACCGGTGACGTACCTCGCCCTCGCGGGCACTACCAGCCAACCGCACGCGCTGGCCCTGGCCTGCCTGGCCGGCAGCCTGTTGATGCCGCTGGCGCTGTTGCCCTCGGTGTGGCGCCAAGGCTGGCGGCCGTGGCACTGGCAACTGTCCTTCGCGCCCCTGCGGGAGCTGGGCCAACGCATCGGCCCGCTGTTGCTGAGCAATGGCGCCAGCCAGGGGTTGGCGCTGATCGAGCGGCTGGTGGCATCGCTGCTGGGCGAAGGCGCGGTGACCTGGGTCAACCTGGCGCGCAAGCTGATGAACCTGCCGCTGATTGCGCTGATGAGTCTCAACCAGGTACTGCTGGGCATGATGAGCCGCCGTCAGGGCGATGAGCGCCTGGCCCTGCTCAAGCGCGGCCTGGAAACCGCCAGCGTACTGACCCTGCCTGCCGGTGTCGGCCTGGTGGCGGCAGCCCCGAGCCTAGTGGCGCTGCTGCTGCCCAGGCAATCGGCGGATTCGCCGTTGCCGCTGCTGCTGGCCTGGTTTGCCGTGCCGTTGGTGTTCGGCGCCTGGAACGCCTTGCTCGCGCGCTATGCCTACGCCGCCGGCGATACGCGCCAGCCGCTGCGCTGCGAGTTGCTCGGCAGCCTGGTCAACGTGTTGTTGCTGGGAGCGCTGCCCTGGGTGTTCGGCCTGGCCGGCATCCCCTTGGCCGCACTGGCCGGCGTGCTCTGCACCGCACTGTTGCTGATGCAGCGCCAGGCCTTGCTCGACGCCCTGCCCTGGGCCCGGCACTGGCTGCTCAGTGCACTGCTGATGGGGCTGGCGGCGCTGATGCTGTTTGGTATTGAGGGCGTGTGGCTGCAACTGGGGCTGAGCACCCTGGCGGGCGCCGTGGTGCTGCTCGGCATGGGGCTGTGGCTCAAGCCGTGGCGCAAGGCATGACGCTTATTGTAGGAGCTGGCTTGCCAGCGAAAATCGTCAACGATAACGCGGGCATTCTGGATGCACGTGGTGCACTTGCGTTCTTCGCTGGCAAGCCAGCTCCTACAGGGGCGGTGGAGTTTATAGATCGGGAGCACTCAGGTGAAAAATCGCTGGATTCAAATGGATATCGCCAAGGGCATCGGCATCCTGGTGATCGTGTACGCCCACAGTTGGTTTGTCGCCACGTCGCCGGACTTGATGTACCCGATCCTGGCGTCGTTCGTACTGCCGTTGTTCTTCTTTCTGTCGGGGGTGTTTTTCAAACCTGAACAGCCGTTTGTCGAGATGGCGGTGCGTAAGGCCGACGGCCTGCTCAAGCCGTTTTTCTTCACCATGCTGGTGTATGTGATCGTGCGCGATGTGCTGCGCGGCCAACCGCTGCTGCCGGATATCGGCGGCGTGCTGTACGCCTCGGTGGACACCATCCCCTGGCAGGCGCTGTGGTTTTTGCCGCACTTCTGGGTGGCGATCCTCTTCAGTTGGGCGGTACTGCGGCTGATTCAGCGCCTGCCGCTGGCGGTGAGCTGTGCAGTGATGCTGGTGCCGCTGCTGATCGGCATCTGGATGCTGCCGTGGTTCTGGCAACTGCCGGTGACTCTCGGCGGGCAAACCTGGGTGCTGCCCGGCTTGCCCTTCAGCCTGGATATCACCCTGATCAGCAGTGCGTGTTTCGTCTACGGCTACCTGCTGCGTGACTGGCTGCGTACCCATGCGGGGTCACTGCTGACCCTGCTGGTGTCGGTGGCGCTGTTCGCGGCGGTGTTCCTCTACCGGGGCGATACCATGGACCTGGCGCAGCGTCGCTACGACCACTGGCTGTGGACCAGCCTGCTGGCGGTGATTGGGGTGTACCTGTGCTGGGCGTTGGCGCGGGTGCTGATGGCGTCGGCCCTGATCACCCGGGTCATGACCTACATCGGCCAGTCGACCCTGATCCTGCTGATCTTCCATGGGGAGATCCAGCACAAGACATTCGATTTGATGGAGCGTCTGGGGCTGCACGCGTTTGTCGCGGCCTGCATCGGTTTTGTGGTGGCGGTAGTGGTGCCGTTGTTGATCGGGGAAGTGATCAAGCGGGTGGCATTCCTGCGGTTTTTCTACTTTCCATTTCCGCTGCGCAAGGCTGCCAGATAACGGTAGGAGCGAGCGTGCTCCTACCGGGTATCGGGTTCAGTCATCCAGTTGTTGCGCGGCGGGCTTGCCGGCGTGTTTCGCCGGCTTGGCGCCCTTGGCCGGAGCCGGTGCAACGGGCTCGGGTTCCGGGGCGGCGGCGGTTTCTTTCTCGGCCATCGGCATCTGGTCGATGGCGCTGAAAAACTCTTTCAAATCGAGGGTATCCGGCGGCACGGTCTTCTCGACTTTCTTCTCGCCATCCTTGCCCACCAGGATCACTTTGGTGCCGCTGCCGGCACCCAGTTTGAGGGCGCGGATCAGCGCATTGGTCTCGGGCGGCGTGAGCTTCTTGTTGTCCTTGGGGTCCTTGGCGAACTTCTCCCCTTCGGCACCGATGCTGCCAAACTTCACGGTGTAGAACACCATGCTGCGCTCTTCAAAGGACTGCTTGGTGGCAGGCTCGTCCAGTTGTTTCTTGAGGGTCGCCAGTGTGTCGTTGCCGGAATCAAGCTCCACCACCACCAGTGGCCGGGCTTTGCCCAGGTCCTGCTTGAGCGGGTTGATATCATCAGCAGCCAACAGCGGCCCCGTAAAAGCCATCAAGGTAGCCAGGGTCAGCGACCGGATGAGCATGCGCACCTCCTTTGAATTCCATGCAGGGTTCTTGAGTTTCATGTCTGCGACAGTCAAATTCAAGGATGATTCCTACACCGCGTTCAGAAAGCGTAGGTCAGGACGCCCGCTCCGCAAGGGCTTGGCGGCGACATGCGGCATTGTTTCCCTTGATTGCACAAACATTACGAGACCTTCCAGCCCGGCCAATGGCGGGCAAAGACAGGCGCCACGATCGGGTCGGCATCCACCTGCGCCAGGGTCTGGGCAAAGCCTGGCGCCAGGGCAGTCAAGGCCTCACGCGCCTCATCCCAGCGCGACACCGCCGCCGCCATGATGCCCAGCGCATTCGGTTCGCCGTTGGACGCGAACAGTTGGCCGGCAAACTGTTCGGCAAACACCACCCAGGCCTGATGCAGATAGCGACGCGTGCCCGCGACCAATTGCGCCTGCACCGCTTCATCGGCATTGCCCACCCAGCGTTGCGGGTAGTCAATGATGCCAATCGCCGAATAGCAATTGGCCGCGATGTACACCAGGCCGCGGATGATCTGGTCACGGTCGCCGCCCAGCAGATGCGCATCGGGAAACGCCAGGCCCAGGTGGATCAGGATCGCGGCACTTTCCGTCAGCACCTGTCCATCGGGGATAACCAGGGTGGGCACCTGTTTGAGCGGGTTGATACGGGCAAGCTCATCACTGCCCTCGCCGTCGGCCCAGGAGGCGGCGTCCACCCGTCGCCATGGTACCGCGCACCGTTGCAGGGCGATTTCAATCATGCAGGAGCCGGATTCGTCGATGCCATAGAGTGTGTACATAGCCTTTCCTCCATTGGATGAATCAAGAATTTTAGAACAAGCCCATTTGCCCGCCGACCAGGGTGCTGAAATCGTCACTCACGAACGGCAGGATGGCATCTGCGACCGGTTGCAATTGCCGGGTGACGTAGTGGTCGTAATCAATCGGCGCCTGGCGTACTTCCAGCGGTTCGGGGCCGTTGACGCTGATCACATAGCGGATCCAGCCGCCGCGCTGGTACTGGCGCGGGCGCCCCAGGCGGTCGTTGTATTCATCGGCCAGGCGCGCCGCGCGTACATGGGGCGGCACGTTGCGCTCGTAGTCATCCAGTTGACGGCGCAGACGTTTGCGGTAGATCAGCAGTTCATCGAACTCGCCGCTCAAGGTGCGGCGCACGTAGTCGCGTATGTAGTCCTGATGGGGCTGGCGGTGGAAGATGCGCTGGTAGAGTTCCTGCTGGAACCGGCGGGCCAGGGGCGACCAGTCGCTGCGTACGGTCTCCAGGCCTTTGTAGATCATCTCTTCGCTGCCGTCGGCACGTACCACCAGGCCGGCGTAGCGCTTCTTGCTGCCCTCCTCCGCGCCGCGAATGGTCGGCATCAGGAAGCGGCTGAAGTGGGTTTCGTATTGCAGCTCCAGGGCACTTTGCAGGCCGAACGCGCTGTGCAGGTGCTCACGCCACCAGGTGTTGACGTGCTTGACCAGCGCCTGGCCGATACGGCTGGCGTCGTCCTGGGAATGCGCGCTGCCGAGCCACACGAAGGTGGAGTCGGTGTCGCCGTAGATCACCTCATACCCCTGGGCTTCAACCAGTTCGCGGGTCTGGCGCATGATCTGGTGGCCGCGCATCGTGATCGACGAAGCCAGTCGTGTATCGAAAAAGCGGCAACCGCTGGAACCGAGTACGCCGTAGAACGCATTCATGATGATTTTCAGCGCCTGGGACAGCGGCGCGTTGTGCTCACGCTTGGCCTCTTCGCGACCTTCGGAGACACGCGCAACGATGGCCGGCAGGCAGTGCCGGGTGCGAGAAAAGCGTGCACCGCGAAAGCCTTCGACGGAGTCGCTGTCGTCGGGGTGCTTGAGGCCTTCGATCAGGCCCACCGGGTCGATCAGGAAGCTGCGGATGATCGACGGGTAAAGGCTTTTGTAATCGAGCACCAGCACCGATTCGTAGAGGCCAGGACGCGAATCCATGACAAACCCGCCGGGGCTGGCCTGGGGTGGTTTGTCGCCCAGGTTCGGCGCGACGAAGCCCTGGCGGTGCATCAGCGGCATGTACAGGTGGGTAAACGCCGCCACCGAGCCGCCGTTGCGGTCGGCCGGCAACCCGGTGACGCTGGCGCGTTCGAGCAGGAACTTGAGCAGTTCGGTCTTCTCGAAAATCCGCGTGACCAGCTCGCAGTCCTTGAGGTTGTAACGCGCCAGGGCGGGCTTGTCCTCGGCGAACATGCGGTTGATTTCGTCCATGCGTTGATACGGTGTGGAGATGTCCTTGCCCTCGCCGAGCAGGGTTTGCGCGACGTTTTCCAGGCTGAAGGATTCGAAGCTCCAGGTGGCCGAACGCAGGGCCTCGATACCGTCGATGATCAGACGCCCCGCCGCTGCGGCGAAGTAATGGTTGCGGCTGCCGTGTTCGCGCCAGGCCATGGGCTCATCGCCGCGACCGAGCATCAACGGTACGTTGAGGCGCTGGGCATGTTCGTGGAGTACGCGCAGGTCGAACTGCACCACATTCCAACCGATGATTGCATCGGGGTCATGGGTGGCGAGCCATTGGTTGAGGCACTCGAGCAGTTGGACGCGGGTGTCGCAGTAGTCGAGCTTGAAATCCACCGCGTCAGTCTTGTTCGGCGGGCCGAGCATGTACACCTGGCGTTCGCCGCAGCCTTCGAGGGCGATGGAGTAGAGGTCGCCCTGGGCGGTGGTCTCGATGTCCAGGGACACCAGCTTGAGCGGCGGGCGGTAGTCGGGCGCGGGCTTCATCTGCGCGTCGCACAGGGCGCCACCGGCATCCGCTGTACCCCCGAACCAGACCGGAGCGGTGATGAAACGCTCCATCATGTAGCGCTCGGGCGGGCGTACATCGGCTTCGTAGACGTCGACACCGGCGGCGCGCAGGCGCTTTTCCACGTCCATCAACTGGCGGTGCTGGCGCGTGTAAAGGCCCAGGACCGGGCGGTGATGGAAATCGCAGAGTTGCAGCGGGCGCAATTCGATATCGCGTTCGCCCTTGAGCAACCAATCCAGCGGCTTGCGATGGACCTCGGGAATAAACATCACCGAGGTCTGCACGGGTAGGCGGATAAACCGTGGTCCTTGATCTGTGGCCAGCCAGAAACTGACCTCCGTGCCCGCCGGGGTGTCGCGCCAATGCCGGGTCAGGACAAAACCCTGCTGTAAATCCACCGTACCGCACCTCTGGAATAGCTTTCAGGCGTTGATTCTACGCGGCATCTGCGCAAACGCGGCAGGTAAACGCGCACGCAAGCGGTGGACTTCTAAAGGCGGCGAAAGCGGGCACCGCAATGGTGCCATTTCTCCAGCTCACGCCCGACGTGTTTTGCTCAAATAGTTTTCGATATTGCCCATCTGCTCGTCCCAGCCACGGGAATTCATCTTGAAGGCTTTTTGCCGACGAGCCTCCGGCACCGCGTCGAAACCGGATTCAACCACCCGCAGCAAAATGCCCGGCGCCCGATCCTCAATGGTGAATTCAACCAGTGTCGGGGTTTCCTTGTCGTAGTCGACGCCCTTTTCTACCGCGAAGGGGTGCCACCAGAAAGAGAACAACGTTTGCGGCAGGATGCGTTCGATTTTGGCTTTCCAGATCACGTGTTCGTAACCTGGGTAGGTAATCGGCGCCTCTATGGTTTCCCCTGCCACAAAGGCTTTGCCCTTGAGGGCGATGCCAAACCAATTACCGAATTGCTCGGCATTGGTGAGCGCTTCCCAGACCTGTTTACGTGAAGCGTTCAGCAGAACTTTTCGCTCAATGCGATCTAATACGTGCATAAGTCACCTCCTCCATTGACAGTAGGCGACACCAAATAATGCGCAACCTCAGGTTGTAAGCAATCATGATGACCCCGTCCTTGAACCGGCAATACGTTTATGACTGACCCATTGAATGGAAGTTGCTTCTGCAAAGGTGTCCGCTATCAGGTGGACCAGTTGGACATGCCTATCAGCCACTGCCACTGCGCAAGCTGCCGCAAAATACATGCGGCACCGTTTGTCGCCACCGCAGGAGTAATGCGCGAGCATTTTCGCTGGACGCTGGGGGCGGAACTGTTGGCGTCCTTTGAATCTTCGCCGGGCAAGCTCAGGCATTTCTGCTCGCGCTGTGGCTCACATCTGATAGCAGAACGTGGGCATCAGCCCCATGTGATCGTGCGGGTGGCGACGCTGGACGATGATCCGGGCGTCAGGCCCACCTCGCACATCTGGATGGCCCATGATGTGCCCTGGCTTGACCATGAAGGCATAGAGCAATGGGACGAGTGGAAGGCATGATTTAGACGTGGGGGTCACCTGGCGCTTTTGCCGGCGTCGCATATTGCGGCTTCAGGTGACCGTCCTGGTCGAGTAGCCACGCATCCATGATTTGCCGCACCACCGGACCCGCGACGCGACCACCGGCCTCACCGTTTTCGATCATCACCGAAATCACGATCTTCGGATGTTCGGCCGGAGCGAAGCCAACGAACAACGCGTTGTCGCGATGGCGCTCCAGGGTTTTTTCGCGGTTGTAACGCTCACCTTGCTTGATCGCAACCACTTGCGCAGTACCGCTCTTGCCGGCAATGCGGTATTGCGCGCCTTGTGCGGCAGCCCGGGCGATACCTCGCGGGTCATGCATCACCAACTGCATACCGTGATTGACCTGCTCCCAATCACGCGGATCCTTGAGGACGACGTTGGGCATTGGATTCTGGTCCACCGGCGGCTCACCATTGATCGTCTTGGCCAGGTGCGGGCGATTCCACACACCCTTGTTGGCGATCAACGCCGTGGCCTGGGCCAATTGCAGCGGAGTGACTTGCATATACCCCTGGCCAATGCCGAGGATCACGGTTTCGCCCGGGAACCAGGGTTGGCGCCGCGTGGCGCGCTTCCAAGCCTGGGATGGCATCAAGCCAGCGGACTCTTCGAACATGTCCAGGGAGACTTTCTGGCCCAGGCCAAACTCCGCCAGGTAGTCGTGCAGACGGTCGATGCCGAGTTTGTGAGCAAGGTCGTAAAAGTAAGTGTCGTTGGAACGCATGATGGCAGCGTCCATGTCTACCCAGCCGTCGCCGCTGTGGTTCCAATTGCGGTATTTGTGGTCAAAGTCGGGGAGCTGGTAGTAACCGGGGTCGAATACACGGGTCTGTGGGGTGACGACACCGCTGTCGAGGCCAGCGATGGCCACTTCCGGCTTGATGGTCGAGCCCGGCGCATAGAGCCCCCGGAGGACACGGTTGAAGAGCGGCCGGTCAATGGAGTCGTGCAGGGCGGCATATTCCTTGAAACTGATGCCGGTGACGAACAGGTTCGGATCAAAACTCGGCTTACTGACCATGGCCAGTACTTCGCCGGTTTGCGGATCGAGGGCAACCACTGAGCCACGGCGATCACCCAGGGCTTCTTCCGCAGCTTCCTGGAGCTTCACGTCGAGGCTCAGGACGATATTTTTGCCAGGAATCGGGTCGGTGTGCTTGAGCACACGGAGTACGCGGCCTTGGGCATTGGTCTCGACCTCTTCGTAGCCGACATGACCATGCAGTTCGGATTCGTAGAAACGCTCGATACCGGTTTTGCCGATGGACTGCGTGCCACGGTACTCCACCGAGTCGAGGGCTTTGGATTCTTTCTCATTGATCCGCCCCACATAGCCGATGGAGTGGGCAAAATGCGCACCCAGCGGGTAGTGACGGACGAATTGCGGCTCTACATCTACTCCTGGCAGGCGGAACTCATTCACCGCCAGCAATGCGACTTGCTCTTCGGTCAACTCGTAAAACAACGTCACGGGGACGAAGGGGTGCCGTGCCTGCTTCAGGGCCTTGTCGAACAACGCACGGTCTTCGACAGGCAGGTGCAGCAAGTTGACGATGGCGTCGAGTTCGCCCTTGAGGTCAGTGGTGCGCTCGCGGGTGATGGTCAGGTTGTAGCTGGGTCGGTTATCGGCCAGCACCACGCCATTACGGTCATAGATAAGGCCGCGCGTAGGAGTGATGGGCAGCACGTGGACGCGGTTGTTTTCAGAAATCGTGGAGTGGTAGTCGAACTGTACGACTTGAAGGAAATACATACGCCCCACCAGGGCACACGTAATGCCTATCACCAACAACGCACAAGCGAGCAGGCGCTTGTTGACCAGGCGGTTTTCTTTTTCGTGATCTTTAATCGGTATCGGTTCAGGCATTTCTACAGCATCTCGTTGAAGAAGGTCGACGCCGCATCCTGCGATGAAAGATCAGTCCTTGGGAAATGTGCTGCACCATACCAAAAATGCAGAAACACTTTGCATTGAATTCCCCAACGGCACTCTGAAGTGAGTTCCCTCTCGACGGGTACGGTGATACGGCAGCTGCCCTTGAAGATACTCAACAGCTCATCCGCCTAGGCGTACC